>JAFEGO010000040.1 GCA_018239845.1 Verrucomicrobiota bacterium | reverse complement strand
TCAGATACTATGGGCGAGCTTTTTCTACTTAATGGATTTTACGCAAAAGGCGGGAGAAGAGGGGGTAGCGAAATGGCTTCGGGTTAGTACGTGATAGTTCGGGATAAGGTGCGTGGGTCTTCGAGGGTTTTTCTGCCCTCTCTGTTCCCTTCGTTGCCTCCTGTAAAAAACAGGCCGAATTGTCCGATTGTGTTCGATTGTGTTCGATCTGCGGCGGGACGCCGCAGCCACTACCCCCTGTTACTGCACGGGCCAGGTGGGGCCGAGGTGGGGGCGGCCGGCGATGGGGCGGGCGTAGAGGTAGGTCTCGGCGGCCACGGTAGCGAAGGGGGCTTCCAACTGGATCGGGGCTCGGCGGTAGAGGTTTTCGGATACGCCTTCGAGGTCGTCGAGAGCGGCGAGACATTTGGCGTCGACTGACCAGAGTTCGCCGAGCACGCCTTCGGCGCTGGCGTCAGGCACCATGCCGGGGTAGCCGTCGAGGGTGTAGAGGGTGTAGCCGGGGACGGTGCGGGCATGGCCCAGGAAACACTCGCCCATGAGGAAGCCGTGGTTGGAGCCGCCGCGCTTCAGCGTGCCGTACACGAAGACGAGCGTCATGGGCGCGGGGAGCCGCCGACCTCGATCACGACGGCGGTGGTGTTGTCGCGGCCGGAGGATTGCACGGCGTCGGCCACGAGGCGTTGGGCGGTGGAGACGTCGGGCGCGGTGGGCGTGGTGAGGTGTTCCTCGATCTGGCGGTCCCAGAGGCCGTCGACGAGGCCGTCGGAGCAGATGAGGAAGCGTTCGCCGGGTTGGTGGCGGATGGCGCCGATCTGGGGTTCGATAAACTGGTTGCTCGCGCCGAGGGCTTGGGAGAGGGCGTTGCGGCGGGGGTCGGAGCGTTGCTGGCGCTCGTTGATTTTGCCCTCGCGGCGGAGTTTGCCGACGTAGCTGTGGTCGTGGGTCAGCTGGGTGAGGGGGCCGCCGGGCGGCAGGTAGTAGATGCGGCTGTCGCCGATGTGGCCGAAGTACATCCACTCGGGGGTGAACCACGCGAGGCTGAGCGTGCAGCCCATGCCGGCGCACTCTTCGTAGGAGCGGCCGAGCTTGATGAGGTCGGCGTGGACGGCGGAGAAAAGTTCGGTGAGGATGTCCTGGAAGCCGCTGTCGAGGCCCGAGGCGGCGAGGCGGAAGCCGCGGGGGAGGAGGCGGGTGACGCGGTCGATGGTGATGCGGCTGGCGAATTCGCCGGACTGGGCGCCGCCCATGCCGTCGCTCACGGCGAAGAGGAAGTCGGAGCCACCGAAGGCGGCCTCCCCGGTTTTGCCGAGGTAGCGGACATCGTGGCCGTTGAAGGTGAGGGCGAGAAAGGTGTCCTCGTTGTTCTTGCGGTAGCGGCCGACGTCGGTGAGGCCGGACCAGGAGAGGCCGGGCAGGGTGGGAGGGGGCGTGGCGGGAACGTCCGGAGAACTCATTTGCCGGGATCGGGTTTCAGGGAGACGGGGCCGCCCTCGGCGTCGAGCAAGGTGGCGAACTCGAAGTCGATGATGCAGAAACGCCCGTCGGAGACACGGTAGGTGATGTTGCGCAGCTCGCGGTCCTCGTGGCGCACGCCGTATTGCTCGAGCTCGGCGAAGAGCTCGCGCTGGCGCTCGGGGTTGAGTTGGTCGACGCGGTTGCCGCAGTGAGTGGTGACGATCTTCAGCTGCTCGGGGTCGACCTCAAGGAGGCGGGGGACAAAGGTGCAACCGCGCTCCTCGAGGTGGCGGAGGACGCGGACCTCGTGGTTGAAACGCTCCTGCGCGAGGTGGCCGCGGAAGGTCTTGTGGACGCGTCCATCGTAGCCGATGCGCACGAGGGCGCGGGCGGTGTCTTTCACTTCTTGCATGGCGGATGCGCAGACAATTGGCGGGAGAAGCTTGCTGGCAAGCTGCGGGTGTTGTGGAGCATAGGAAAGAGGGTCGAAATTATGCGTCACCTGACAATCGGACAGGCGGGTTGGCATGGGAGGTGCTTAAGTGTGTCATGCCTAGCAGGCGTGCCTTGCCGGGGTCTTCCTGACCTTGACGATGCGCACCTTCTGGTCACAAAAAACCTCTTCGGACTCCAAACCACTCACCTATGGCCAAATACAAACTGGAATACATCTGGCTCGATGGCTACACGCCGCTCGCCAGCCTGCGCAGCAAGACCCAAATCAAGGAGTTCGCCTCCTTCCCGACGCTCGCCGAGCTCCCCGCCTGGGGCTTTGACGGCAGCTCGACCCAACAGGCCGAAGGCAAGAGCTCGGACATCGTGCTGAAGCCGGTCGCCTCCTTCCCCGACAGCACCCGCAAGAACGGCGTGCTCGTCATGTGCGAGTGCTACCAGCACACCGGCGTGGCCAGCCCCTCCAATTCCCGCGCCACGATCCCGGATGATCCGGACACTTGGTTCGGCTTCGAGCAGGAGTATTTCTTCTGGAAAGACGGCGCGCCCCTCGGCTTCCCCGCCGGCGGCTTCCCCTCTCCGCAGGGCCCGTACTACACCGGCGTCGGCTACAAGAACGTCGGCGCGGTCGCCCGCGAGATCGTCGAGAAGCACATCGATATCTGCCTCGATGCCGGCATCAACCTCGAGGGCATCAACGCCGAGGTCGCCAAGGGCCAGTGGGAGTTCCAGATCTTC
>JAFEGO010000003.1 GCA_018239845.1 Verrucomicrobiota bacterium | reverse complement strand
GCGCGCATCGTTGACTAAAGAAGCCGGGTAATTCGCGCGGTGATTAATGGTGGGGAACCGGCTCAAAATGGGGTTGAAACGACAAAACCCAAACAGGGCGCTTGTTGCAACTGCGCAGCATCTTAGACCAAGGGGGTTTCCTCTCGTCCGGAAGGCGTTCTCTTCTGCCTGCGCAACGATGCCGGGAATTTTCGGATTGTGCAGCGGGCGCGATTGCGTGCTCTTCGCAAGCAGTCCCTACGGCTGGTGATTTTTTCGCGCGCCGTCATCCCATGTCCCGCCCACCCACGCCCGCCCCACCCCAGCCCGCCCGCGAAACCCTCCATCGCTGGCTCCTGGCTGGAGGCATTTTCGCCGTTCTGCTCTTTTTCTTCAGCCCGTCCTGGGGCGCGTTTTCCCTCTGGTCGCGCGTGCCGGAGATGTCCGGCATGCTCGAGGTACGCCGGGGCGTGAGTGTCCTGGAACAGGTCGCCCACCCCGGGGCGGAGATCGCCGACCCGCTCCATCGCGTCATCCAATGGCGCCTGCTTTTCCCGCTGGTCGGCCATGTGCTCCACCTGCCCGTGCCGCTGTTTTTCGGTCTCGCCTATGCGGGGGTCCTGGCAGCGCTGGCGTTTGTCGTGACCCTTCTGCGACGCCGCGGCGTCGCGTGGCGCGACTGCGCTTTCGCGACCGTGGCGCTGGGCGCGGGCTCATGGGTCTTTGTCTCGACCGGCTGGCTCGGATACTGGGATGCGTGGCTCGCGCTCGGCCTCCTCGTCACGGCCTTTGCGCGGGACCGCCGGTGGATGTGGGCCGCCTGCCTGTGGGCGCCGTGGGCCGACGAGCGTTTCGTCCTCGCCGCGCCGCTCGCCCTGCTCTGCCGCTGGATCCTCGCATACACGGAGGAGCCCACGCAGCGCTTCGACTGGGTGCGCGAATTCCTCGTGCCCGGCGTGCTGCTGGCGGCGTTTGCCGGGGTGCGCCTCGGTGTGCTCGCGCACCAATCCACCTCCGGCGCCACGCTCACCGGCTACCTCGGCAGCCAGGACTTTCTCAACGCCCCTCTCTCCCGCATCGTCCTCGGCGTCTGGGATGGTCTGCGGGCAGCGTGGCTCTGGGTCGGCGCCGCGGTGTTTCTCCTCTGGCGCCATGGACCCGCGGTACTCCGCCCCGCCGCGTGGCTGCTAGCTGGAGTTGTGCTCGTTATCATCGCCGCCGGCCTCGCCACGGCGCAGGATTACAGCCGCTCCATGACGATGGTACTGCCCGTGGCGGTGCTGGGGTTGCTGCTGGCGTTTCGCTTCGCCGCCCAGACCCGCTGGCTCTCGCATGCGCTGGCAATCGCGGCCGCCGCGGCCCTGTTGCTGCCCGCGCACCATGTGATGAACGACCGGGTGAATCCCATCTTCTACCTCTACCGCGAACTCGCCGCGCTCGACATCCCGCCACGCGTCGCGATGCCGGAGATCCATGAGCTGCAGGCCATCCACGAAATGGAGCGCGGCGAGTACGCCGCCGCCGAGGCCGACCTCACCCTCGCGATCAAGCTCTCCGCCAATCCCGCCTCGCCCGCCAAACAGCGCGGCATCCTCCTCGCCAGCCAGGGCCGCTGGGCCGATGCGCTGCGCGATTTCTCCACGATGGTGGAGTACGATCCTACCAACCCCGACGCGTGGTTCATGCGCGCGCAGGCCCAGCTCGCGACGGGCAAACCCGCCGCCGCCCGCTCCGACCTGGACCGCGCCCTCGCCCTCGCACCCGCCGGCTGGTCCGCGCGCCCGGACGTGACGCGCTTCCTCGCCAAACTCAACCGCACCCTGTGAGCGCCGCGCGCCCGCGAAACGCCCCGCCCTCCCCTGCGCCCGCCTCGGCGTGGCCGGTCCTCTCCACCCCGTGGATGTGCGCGGGGATTTTCCTCGCCGTGCTGCTCGCCTACTGGCCCGCCTTGCACGGCACGTTCCTCTGGGACGATTCCGGCCACGTCACCCGCCCGGACCTGCGCTCGTTCACCGGACTGGTACGTATCTGGACCGAGCTCGGCGCGACGCAGCAATACTACCCGCTGCTGCACTCCGCCTTCTGGCTCGAGCACAAGCTCTGGGGGGACGCCCCGCTCGGCTATCACCTCGTAAACATTTTCCTCCACGCCTCCGCCGCGTGCCTCGCGGGCGTGGCGCTGCGCCGGCTCGCCGTGCCGGGTGCGTGGCTGGCCGTGGCGCTCTTCGCGCTGCATCCCGTCTGCGTCGAGTCCGTCGCCTGGATCTCCGAGCAGAAAAACACGCTCTCCGCCGTCCTCTACCTGCTCGCTCTGCTGGCGTATCTTAATTTTGATCACAACCGCCGCGGCAAAGCCTACGCGCTCGCCACCGTCCTCTTTGTCCTGGCCCTCCTCACCAAGACCGTCACCGCCTCACTCCCCGCCGCGCTCCTCGTGATCTTCTGGTGGCAGCGCGGCCGGCTCGCCTGGAAATCCGACGTGCGGCCGCTCCTGCCGTGGTTCGTCCTGGCGCTCGCCGCCGGCCTCACGACCGCGATCTTCGAGCATACGCTGATCGGCGCGCAGGGCGCGGACTTCGCGTTGAGCCCCGCCGCGCGGGTGCTCGTCGCGGGGCGTGCGCTGTGGTTCTACCTCGGCAAGCTCGTCTGGCCCGCCGACCTCGTCTTCATCTACCCGCGCTGGACGCCCGACCCCGCCGTCTGGTGGCAATGGCTCTTCCCCCTCGCCGCCCTCGGCGCCTTCGCCCTGCTGTGGAGGTGGCGCGCGCACCGCGGGCCGCTGGCCGCCGCGCTGTTTTTCGCCGGCACGCTTTTCCCCGGCCTCGGCTTCATCAATGTCTTTCCCTTCCGCTACTCCTTCGTCGCGGATCATTTTCAATACCTCGCGATGCTCGGCCCGCTCGCGGCCGTCTCCGCGTGGCTGGCCACCACCGGCACCCGCTGGCCGCGCGCCCTCCTTCCCTCCATCGTCGTCTCCCTGCTGCTGACACTCGGGACCCTCGTTAGATCGCAGTGCGGCATGTACCGCGATGTATTTGTACTTTACTACAGGACCCTGGAGCGCAATCCCGCCTGTTGGATGGCCCACAACAACCTTGGCATGGCCCTGACGGACGCCGGCAACCCCGCCGACGCGATCCCGCACTACGAACGGGCCATCCGCCTCCAGCCCGACAATCCCGAGGCGGAGAACAACCTCGGCTACGCCCTTGCTCGCCTCGACCGCCACGCCGAAGCCGAGCCCCATTACCGCACAGCCCTCCGCCTCCAGCCGAAATACGCCGTCGCCGCCAACAACCTCGGTGCCACCCTCATGGCCCTCGGCCGTACCAACGAGGGTCTCGCCGCCTTCCGCGATTCCCTCGCCGCCAACCCCGGCTACGCCGGCGCGCACGCCAACCTCGGCCTCGCCCTCGCCCGCCTCGGTCGCACCGCAGAGGCGATCAAGCAGTTCCAGACCGCATTGGAGCTCCAGCCCGATTACGCCATGGCCGAGCTCAACCTCGCCATCGGCCTGATGCTCACCGATCGCTTCGCCGAGTCGCGCCCGCACTTCGAACGCGCGATCGCCCTCGATTTCAACAACCCTGCGCCCTACCTCACCTACGGCCGGGCGCTCGCCGAGCACGGCCTCACCGACGAGGCGATCGGCCAATTTCGCGCCGCGCTGCGGCTCGATCCCGACTCAGCCGTCACCCACTACGCCCTCGCGGTTGCCCTCCGCCAAGCCGGTCAAAAGGAAGAGGCGCAGCACCATTACCTTGAGGCCCAGCGGCTTGGCGGAGCCAATCGCTGATCCGACGCCGGTTTCGACGCTCCGCGGGCAGTCTGCGATGAGCGCATCCAACCCTTTGACAAGGCCCGGGCTTTCCGCCACTTTTGAGGACCCTCCTTGCAAACCGATACGACACTCCAAGACGTAGCCAAGGCCGCCGGCGTGCACCGCACCACGGTTTCCCTTTCGCTGCGTGACAATCCCCGCATCCCCCAGGCCACGCGCGACCGCGTGAAGGCCATCGCCCGCGAACTCGGTTACCGCACCAATCCCCTCGTGTCGGCCCTCATGCAGGTCCGCCGCTTGGGCAAGCCCGTGAAGCACGCCTCCATGGCGTACGTCACCAACTACCCCACCCGCTACGGCTGGCGGCCCGAGCACCACGACCGCCCCGACTTCTTCCCCGGCGCCAGCGCCCGCGCCGAGGACTTCGGCTACAAGCTCGAGCACTTCTGGCTCGCCGAGCCGGGCATGACGCCCCGCCGCTTCTGCGACATCCTTTCCGCCCGCGGCATCAACGGCCTCATCATCGGCCGTCTCCCCGCCGGCCAGCACGCCCTCGATCTCGAGTGGGACCGCTTCTCCTGCGTCGCCCTCGGCATGACGCTCCGCGCCCCCATCCTCCACCACGTCACGGAAAACCACTACGACACCGTGGCGCAGACGATGGAGCGCTGCCGCGAGCGCGGCTACAAGCGCATCGGCTTCCTCTTCTCCGACCGGCAGGACAGCCCCCGCGTCGGCGACCGCTGGCTCGGCGCCTTCCTGCGCTTCCAGCTCAGCTACCCGCCCGAGGACCGCATCCCGATCTGCCCCAAGGAGCCGACCGACGAGGCCGAGTTCCGCGCGTGGTTCCAGCGCTACAAGCCCGACTGCCTCCTTGTGAACAACGCCCGCCTGCCGATCGAGTGGCTGAAGAACCTCGGCCTGCAGGTCCCGCGCGACGTCGGCATCGTCGCCCTCGAGCACCGCCGCGACCTGACCTGCACCGGCGTGTACTACGACCCCGCGAAGATCGGCGCCCTCGCCGTGGAAATGCTCGTCGGCCTCATGCACCGCAACGAGACCGGAGTGCCCTCCGTGCAGCACGAGGTCCTCCTCACCGGCGAGTGGCACGAGGACTGCATGCTCCCGCCCCGCCGCGAAACCATCGCCGTCTCCGCGCCCAAGGGCAAAAAGTCCGCCCCCGCCCTTGCCGCCTCATGAAGGCTGCCGCCGGGAAAAAAAGCCTGACCGCCCAGCAGCGCGATGCGCTGCTCCAAACCCTTGCCGCGCGCTTTGCCAAAAACGCGCAGCGCCACCCCGGCCTCGACTGGGCCAAGGTGCAGGCGAAGCTCATCGCCGCACCGGCAAAACTCTGGTCGCTCAGCGAGATGGAGCGCACCGGTGGCGAGCCCGACGTGACGAGCTTCGATAAGAAAACGGGCGAGTACACCTTCATCGACTGCTCCCCTCAAAGCCCCGAGCCCCGCGCCAGCCTCTGCTACGACCGCGCCGCCCTCGACGGCCGCAAGAAGTTCCCGCCCAAAGGCTGCGCCACCGAGCTCGCCGAGGCCATGGGGGTCGAGATCCTCGACGAAGCGCAGTACCACGAACTCCAGCAGCTCGGCGAATTCGACACCAAGTCCTCCAGCTGGCTGAAAACGCCGCCCGAAATCCGCGCGCTCGGCGGCGCGATTTTCGGCGACCGCCGCTTCAACCGCGTCTTCATCTACCACAACGGCGCCGACTCCTACTACAGCGGCCGCGGCTTCCGCGGGCTGCTGCGGATATGAAGTTTTAGCTGCGCTTGCGCGCTGGTTTGGGTGAACGATGGCCGCTGGGAAAGCGTCTCGGCAGCCGTTCCCTGAGGAATAATTTCACCTTGGGCAGTTTCGCGCCATCGAGCTCGTCGAACAGTTTGATTGGATCGAGCTTCAGTTGCGCAAAAATCTTTCGCGCGGAAGGAGCCGCGACGACCGCCAGCAAGTTCTCCAGATAGTCGAGCAACCGTCGCTCCGCCAGCTGACCCGCCAAGGTTATGGTCTGCAATTCGTGCAAGTAAGCGGGCATCAACCGCGCTAGAATTACAACATGCCGGCCATCCTGACGGCCCTCCTGATGAAGGCCCGCGACATTCGCAATCTTGGCTTTCAGCAGCGCGATCGGTCCGGGCACTTGGATGGCTACCGGTTTCTCCCCCACGGTCAGGGTGTACGCCGGCTCCCGTAGTTCGGCATTGGTCGCGCCATGCACCGACCGCAACACCTCCACCATGAGTGGATGCCCCTCCACATCCCGGGCAACGACCACGCCAATTTCATTCGTCGGCGGTCGCAAGGGAAAGAACTGCGGCTTCACGCCGATGACCCGGCCGATTTCGGCCAGCGTCTCGCGATCGCCCAGCACATCGGCATCGCGGGAAACAAAGGGAGCCAGATCGGTCGTCCGGTCCTTGTAGTAGAGTGCCCACAGGTTCACCGCCTGTCCGCCGACCACCAGCACCGGCTTTGCGGTGGCGAGAAACGCCGCGAAATCCGCCGGCGTCCGCGGCGGCGCCTCAGGCTTTGGCATGGGCGCGGGCGAAATCGATCATCCGGACCGGCTGGTCAGACCGCACGAGCGAGTTGCGCGCCTGGATCTCGCTCGGCGCGGCGAGCTGCAGGTCCATGAGCACCCGGTCGAAGTCACGCTGTTCGCGTTTGAAGCGCCGGACTTGGGCGGCGGTGCGCAGCCGGTCAGGTGGACGCGGAGCCAGGGACCAGACCACGGGGCGCAACCGCGCCTGCTCCGCGGGATTCGTCGCCCGCTCCCGGATCAAGGCCCGCAGCGCCTCCCGCATGAGCGCCACGACAGGCTTCTGCTCCCGCCGCGCGATCGCCTCCAGCGCCGCCAGCACGGCCCGGTGCTCCGCCACGCTTTGGCGCGACTTGGTCTTGGCGAGTTGGTTGGGCATAAAAGGTTGATTCAACCTAATGCGCTTTTTCCTCAATGCAAGCCCGCACAGGAGCCGGGCATCATCCCTCATGATCTACCCTATAATCCCCGCCGGCAGAAAAACCGAACGGGGAAACTTTGCCTTCGCTCCGCCAGTCACAAAAAAGCCACCCCGTGGGGCGCACGAGGTGGCTTCGGCTGAGGGAGCTGAGGGCGGGTCAGTTCACAGTCAGCGTCGCGGCGTTGCTGGTCACCACGCCCGCTGCGTTGGTGACGGTCACCGTGTAGTTGCCGGCGTTGGCCGAGGCGGCGGCGTTGATCGTGAACGAGGCCGTGGTCGCGCCGGAGATCGCCACGCCGTTCTTGTACCATTGGTAGGCCACCGCGGTGCCCGAGACCGCCACGTTAAACGTCACGCTGGCGCCGGCATTCACCGTGACGGAGCTGGGCTGGGTCGTGATGGCCGGAGCCGGGAGGTTAAGATTCAGGCTCGTGACGTCGTAGATCTCGGCGAGGGCCACGCCGGTCGTGGAGTTCGCGCCCGAGAGCTGCACCGAGTAGGCCCCGGGGGCGAGGGTCGCGATCATCGCGGAGTCCTTCGAGCCCGCGTTGAGGGAGGAGGCGCCGATCTGGGTGGCGGCCGACGACAGCACGCTCGCGGAAACGTCGTTGGCCGTGGCCGGCGTGCCCCAGTCATCGTTCGAGGCCATGGCCACGCCGAGGCTGTTGTAGAGGACGATCTTCGGGTCGGCCATCGGGGAACTCACCCCCTTGTTGGCCAGACCGGGGCCGACGCCGCGCAGCAGCACCTGGCGCGGTGCGCCCGACCCGGCGACGACAAAGCCCGCGATCAGCACCTGATCCCCGGTGCCCACATTGCCACGGGTCGAGAGGTTCAAGAGCACGTTGTTCGTATCCATCTCATAGACTTCCACGAGCCCCAGCCCCGTGGTGCTGGTGGCGCCGGTGACAACCACGGTGTAGGCCCCGGGTGCGAGCGTCGCAACCAAGGCGGAATCCGCCGACCCAGCCGCAAACGAGAAGGCGCCCACCGCCGAGAACGTCGCGCTGAGCGTCAGGCTCCAGTCGTCGTTTTGCGCCACCGTGGCGCCGGTGGAATCGACGACCGTGATCTTGGGGTTCGTCAGCGCGCCATTGAGGCCGAGGCTAACGAGGGCGGGACCCGCGGCGCGGATCAGTAGCGTCTTGCTCGGACCGCCGGGGATCACGAAGCCGGCGATGACCTGGCCTTCGCCGCTGCCGACGACTCCGCGGCTGGAGATATTCACGAGGCGGGTATCAGCATGGGCTTGAACAAGGCAAAAAAGCGCCAGGCTCAGGGCGAGGACGCGACGGACAATTTGGGATGGTTTCGAGGACATGGCAGGATGGATTTTACGCAGGCGTTTGGTTTACTGCGAAGAAGCGCACGACGGAGTCGCGGCTCATTCGCCCGATGATTCGGTTGCTGCTGAGCGCGGACCCGCCCACCCCCGGCCCGTTCCCCTGGCCGGACCATAGTATTTCCCCCTGATCCCCCCACGGTTTGTCTCCGATATGCGGCGCACCCTCGATGCCTCGGACCGCTGACACTCAAACGCATTTTCGACGTTACCTGCGGTCAAAATCCGGCACGCTGGCCCCAGCCCATTTCCAGTCGCCCGCATGCCCACCATCCCCTCCCGCCACTGGCGTTCGCTCGCGGACGCCATTTACGAGATGAACACCGCGCCGGATCATGCGGGCTTCCTGTCCGCCGTGGCCGCCGGGCTGGCCCGGCTCATCCCAGCCGACCACTACAGTGTGCACGCCCTCGACGCGCGGAACAACCGCCTGGCCTACGCCATGCTGCCCGACGTGCTTTTCACCCCGGAGGAGATCGCCTATTATCAGCAGCACTCGGCCGAGCACCCGGTCGTCGCCTACTACGCGCGCACCGGCGACCAGCGCGCCCGTCGTATGACGGATATAACTACAACCGCCCGCTGGCGGTCCACCGAGATGTACCGGCGCGTCCTCATGCGTCTGGGCTTTGACTATCACCTCTCGCTGCCGATCAAGGTGGACGCCGGCACGGTCGCGGCCGTCAGTTTCTCCCGGCGCGGACGCGATTTCACCGACCGCCACTGCGCCCTGCTCGACGCCTTCGCGCCGCACTTCCGCCTGGCTTGGAGCCGGCACCGCGACCCGTGGGGCCAGGCTGCGCCTCAGACCCCCAATGCCCGCGGGCGCCTCGGACAGCTCGGCCTGACTCCGCGCGAGACGGACGTCCTTTTCTGGATGACCGAGGGGAAGCAAAATCGTGAGATCGCCACGATCGTTGGCCGCAGCCTCGGCACCGTGCAGGAGCACGTCGGCAACATCATCCGCAAGCTCGGCCAGGAAAACCGCCACGCCGCCACGGTCTTCGCCCTGCGCCATCTGGCCGGCAAGTGAGTCCCCCACCCGTGGGGGTAGGCGGCCGCGGGCGCATCGGCTAAGCTACCGCCATCGCGCATCCCGCGCGCCCTATCACCCGCGTTTATGAAACAATCGCTTAGCTCCGCCCCCGCCGCCTCGAATCGTTTCCGGTCCCGCTCCGCGCTCGCTTCTGTCGCCACGCTGGGCGCCCTGGCCGCCCCGTCGCTGATCCAGGCCCAGATCGTCTGGAGCGGCACGCTCAACCACACCGTGGACGCGGGCACCAGCACCACCCTGCTCGACTTCAACTCCAACCTGAGCCCGGACAATCCCGAGGCCGCGCTCCAGTGGTACTCGGACGGCAAAAGCGACCCGACCCTCTCGGTTTTCGGCTATGCCAGCGCCAAGACCGACCCCTCGATCGCATTCCTCTACAACGACACGCCGGTCGCCTTGAACGCTACCATTGACGCGAGCTTTAGCTACATCGGCGAGCATCCGGGCGATCTGGTGCCGGCGGACGGCAGCAACCATTACTACGCCTTCGCGTATCAGGCCGACGGCGGCCCCTACTACGGCTGGATGGAACTCAACTTCAACGCCGACCGGTCCGCGGGCACCCTGGTCCAATGGGCCTACAACAGCGTGTCGGGCGCGTCGATCACCGCGGGGCAGACCTCCGCGATCCCCGAGCCCGCCACTTACGCCGCGCTGCTCGGCGCCGTCGCCGCCGGCGCGGCCATCTGGCGGAAACGCCGGCGCTCCGTCCGCGCCGCGTGAGCGCCGATCCGGTCCGCGAGCTTTACGCCGAGGTCTCGTACCCCGGCAGCGCGTTTGCCCAGACGCATCCCGCCCGGCATGCCGCGATCGCCCGGCTGCTCGGCCGGCCGGCGGCCGATGTCCGCAAGGCGCGCATCCTCGAGGTCGGCTGCGCGCAGGGCTACAATCTCCTGCCGCTCGCCGCGCAGCTGCCGCAGGCGCACTTCGTCGGCGTGGATTTCTCCGACCAGGAACTCGCCCGCGGGCGGGCCCTGTCCGACGCGGCCGGGCTGACCAACGTGGAGTTCGTCTGCGCTGACCTCCGCACTTACGCGCCGCCCGCCGGCTCCTTTGACTTCATCATCGCGCACGGCGTGCTCTCGTGGGTGCCGGACGACGTGAAATCCGCGCTCTTCGCGCTGTGCGCCCGCGCCCTCTCACCCGATGGCCTCGCGTACATCAGCTACAACACCTACCCCGGCTGGAAACAGCGCGAAGCCGTACGCGAACTCATGCTCATGCGGCTCGGTGGGATCGACACCCCCGCCGGCCGCCTGGCCGCCGCCCACGCCACCCTCGACGATTTGGACAAGCTGTTCGCCGGCCGGACCGAGAGCCACGCGGAGCTGACGCGCGGCATCATCGCCAGCATGCGACGTAAGCAGTCCGGGCACTTCTACCACGACGATCTCGACGGGGTGAACGACCCTTGCTACTTCCTGCAATTCGCCGCCTGGGCCGCCGAACACGGGCTCGCCTACCTCGCCGAGGCGGAGTGGGAAACGATGTTTCCCGAATTGCTGCCCGAGGCCGCTCGGGCCCAGTTCGCCCGGTTCAGCGGCGACCGCCTCCAGCTGGAGCAGCAGCTCGATTTCCTGCGCAACCGCACGTTCCGCTGCAGCCTGCTCACCCGCACGGGCGGCCCGGCCGTCACCCACCCTGATCCGGCGGCATTGCGCACCTGCGCCTTCGCCGCCCATCTGCGCCCGCCCGTCGCCGTGCCGCCGCTCGATGCCGACACGCCCGTGCGCTTTGGCGCGAATTCGGCGCAATCCTTCGAGACCAAGGATCCCGTGGTGAAGGCGCTGTTCTGCGTGCTCGCCGCCGCGTGGCCGCAACGTGTCCCTTTCGCCGAGCTCCTGCCGGCCGTCCAACGCCTCCTCAGCCATGCCCGCGTCACACTGCCCGCGGATCTTGAGCACGCCCTGCTCAGCCGGCTGCTTGAGGCGACCGGCCGCAGGTTCGTGGATTGCCTGAGCACCACCGGCATCACCTGCGTCCCGACTCCGTCAGCCGCGCCGTGGGTTCATCCCCTGACCCGCCTGATGGCCGCCCAGGGCCTGCCCGTGGCCAACGCCTGGCACGAGATCGTGCCGCTGGACGACTCAGCGCGCGCCCTGCTCGCCACGCTCGACGGCCGGCGCACGGTCTTCACTGAATACGAGCGCGCCCTCCTCGCCCGCTTTGCCGCCGCCGGCCTTGGCCAAACCGCGCCTCCGGCCACCGCCTGATCCGCCGGCCAACGTCTTCGCCATTCGCGGGCTTGCCCTCCGCGAACCGGGTCCGCTATCTCCGCGGCCTCCAGCCCATGCTGTCCTCCGAGCTCCCCCGGCTTTCCGCGTATCTGGCCGCGCTCTTTGCGCCCGGCCTCGGCCCCGTGACCTTTCGCACCCGCGCCGCGCAGATCCTGCGCGAGGCGATCGACTGCCACCAGGTCTCCTTCGCGATCTTCGACCCGCGCACGCGCAAGCTCGACATCGACTTCGACCCCTTCTTCCCCGAGATGGCCCCCGGCCTCGAGGGCTTCGGCCGGCACATGGCCAAGTATCCGTGTTTTAACTTCGATCCGTCGGTCAACGGCGGGAAGCCTTTCCTGCGCGGGGACTTTTTGAGTGACAAGGAGTTCTTCCGCGCGCCGGTTTACCTGGAGGGCTTCAAGGTCGCCGGCATTTCCGACCATGCGGCGATTTTGCTCCCCTCGAATGACGGCACCATCTTCTTCCTCGGACTGGAGAAGCGCGACGGCTCAAGGTTTGTCCCCGCGCACCGCGACCGGATGCTCGCGCTCCAGCCGCACCTCGCCAACGCCCGCCTGCTGGCCCAGTCCTTCACCACGCTGGAGGAGGCGGCCACCGATCCCGGCGTCTTCGCCCGGCTCGGCCTGAGCCCGCGCGAATCCGAGACGCTCTGCCTCATCGCCGCCGGCAAGGCCAACGCCGAGATCGCCGCCATCCTCGGCATCTCGCTCCCCACGGTGAAGGGCCACGTCGTCTCCGTCTTCGACAAGCTCGGCGTAGATAACCGCCACGCCGCCACCGCGCGGGCGCAGGAGCTGATCCGCCCGAAGCTCCCGCGGGCCCAGCCCACTTCGCGCCGCGCCTCCACCGTCGCCGCCGCCCCCCTCCCAAAGTAGGGGGTGCCGCCGCCGGTTTGATCGTGTCAGGCCTCCCGCGGGCCGCACACTCCGTCGGCGATGAACTCCCGCTTCCGCCTGCTCACCTGCGCCCTCGCGCTTTTTTCCGCCGCAGTCGCCTCCGCCCAGACGGTGATCAACGTCGCCTTCGGCTCCACGCCTTACACCGGCCTCAGCGCGGTGCCGGGCTCGACCAGCAGCGATGTTTGGAATCTCTGGAGCGCTCCCAACGGCGCGGTTGACGGCTCCTGGCTCTCCGGCGCGCTCGTCGATGCGACCGGCGCCGCCACGCTCGTCGAGGGCGAGGCGCGCAGCACGACCGATCAGCTCTGGAACGGCGGCATCCCCGGCAATGCGATCACACTCTTCGACTCCTACTGGCATCTCAGTGGCCTCGGCACGCTGACCGTCACGATCAGTGGTCTGGCGGAGTACTCCGTCCATGACCTTTACATCTACGGCGCCCGCCGCACCGACGATCCCGACATCCTGGTCGGGCCCGGATCGAGCGCCTTCACCGTCGGCAGCACCACGCTCACCACGTCCTACGATGGCTCCGTCTCAAGCTTCGACGAGAGCATCAACTACGTGCGCTTCGTCTCGCTCGTGGCCGACAGCAAGGGTATGATCATCTTCACCGCCGACGAATCCATCAGCAACGGCTTCAGCCTGGTCTCGCCCACGACCCCGGTCCCGGAGCCCGCGACCTACGCCGCCCTCGCCGGCCTCGCCGCCCTAGGCCTGGCCATCCAGTATCGCCGCCGCAAGACGGCCTGAAGCAAGCCTCTGTCCCTTGCCCAGCCCGCCGCATCAAGCGACGGGCTTTTTATTGTCCGCAAACCTTGGTTTCCCGGACGATCAGCCCATCACTTCCGCTTCACCGTGACGTGCATCGCCCCGGCGCCGGCGACGTGTTCGGCGACCTGATAGCCCAGCGCCGCGAGATCGAGGCCGGCGAAAAGATTTTCCCCGCGCCCCATCAGCACCGGCGCCACCGCGAGGTGCAGTTCGTCGATCAGGCTTTTCGCCAGGTACTGCCGCACGGTCGAGACGCCGCCGCCGAGGCGCACGTCCTTGCCGCCCGCGGCCTCACGGGCGCGTTGCAGCGCCACCTCGATGCCCTCGGTCACAAAATAAAACGTCGTGCCGCCGGCCATGACGAGCGGCGCGCGGGCGTGGTGCGTGAGCACAAAGACCGGCGTGTGATACGGCGGCTCGTCCCCCCACCACCCTTTCCACTGGTCGTCCGGCCACGCGCCGCGGATCGGGCCGAACATATTGCGCCCCATGATCGAGGCCCCGATGTTGTCGAAGCCCCGCCGCGCAAACTCGTCGTTGATATCCGTCGTGCCGCCCTCCGCGCCGATCATGGCCTTGAACGTGCGCGTGGGGAAGAACCACTGGAACATGGCGTGTCCGCCGACCCCGAGCGGATTCTGCAGGTCCTGATTGGGACCGGCGCTATAGCCGTCGAGCGAGACACCGAAACCGCGGACAAGAAGTTTGGACATGGGGAAAACGTGTTACCTCTAGTCGAACGCAGCGGCCGGTTTTCGACAATCCCGGAAGCCTTGGCCAAAAAAACCGCGAAGTTTTAAGGTTTCGCCGGCGCGGCGAAATAGGTTTTCCAGAGCCCGAAGATGAAATCGGCCCCCATCGGCGCGAGGTTCTTGTCGAAGTGGGTCTCGTAGAACTTCGCCTGCGAGTAGCTCATGTAGCCTTCCCGGGCCTTGAAGATCAGGTCGCTCATGCCGACGCCCATGCGGCGTTCGATGACATCACCGCCGCGCTTGTCATCCCAGGCGCCGACCAGCTTCAAGGTGACGGCCGTGGGGATGATGATCATGGAGCCTTCGTAGGCGTACTGCAGGCTCGTACGCATGCCGTTCCAATCCGAGGACTCGAACTCGCAGAACATGCCCATCTGGCCTTCCCAGGGCGAGGTTTCGGCGTTGGACGCGTCGTGCAGCAGACGCGAAGTGGTGACCGGGCCGTCGCCGACCTCGACGCGCGTGCGCACGACTTTGGAGAACATGCGCAGGGCCTGCCCGCGGAAAATCAGCCACGGCTCATGCAGCGAATCGCCGTTCAGCGTGAAGTCATTGCGCACGCCCGCACCGTGCGAGAGGATACCCTGCGCGAGCAAGGCATCGGAGGGCACGGCGATCGAGCCGCCGTTCATCATCAGGCCCTTGATCGCGGGCGTCCACGTCCAGCCGCGCTTGATGTTCTGGAAATTGGCGGCCTCGAGCCGGGCGATGAACTTGTCGAAGTCGAAGGACTTGAAGAACGCGTTCAGCTCGTCGGCGCCGAAGTAGAGCGAGGCCACGACGATGATGTCGGCATAGCCCTCGGCGATGTTGGGATTCCACGACTTGTGGTTGAGCGACGCGCCGTCGAGGCGAACATAGTAGTCGTTGTCATCGTCGAGGCAGAAGTGCGCCGCGAGCGCGAGGGCCTGCATGAGCAGGTCGGCCCGGCCTTTTTCATCGGCGGAGAGCTGCGACCAGACAGCCGGCGTGCGCTTGGCCAGCAGCAGCACGTGCGCCGGGACATGGTGGGTCCAGCCGCCGATGCCGCCGAGCGACTCGGGCTCGTTGGTGCTGCCGTCCTTCTGCGGCGAAGGCCGGGGCGTGACGAGGATGTAGCGGAGTTTTTCCGCGAGATGGGTGGCGAGGGTCTTGCCCTCGACGACCCGATCCGGCTCCTGAAACGCCGCGACCGCCGTGACCTGCAGGGCGAAGGTCTCGGGGATCTCGCGCATCACCGCCTTATCGACAAACTTCCACCGTGGTGCCTTCAACCGCACCGCGCGCTCGATGAGTTCGGCGGGCATGGTGGCAGGGGCGGCGTGCAGGGAGCACAGGCTGGCGACGAGACAGAGGCAGAGCAGGAGCTTTTTCATGGGTACGAGGGATGAGACTTTGCCATTTCGCATATCGCAAGGTTTTGGATAACCCAGACCGTCATCCAGGCCCAAAAAAAGCCCTCCCGACAGTGAGCGCGCTTGAATATCTGGTGGCCGAGGCTGGATTTGAACCGCATCCCGCTAAGCGGGATTACAAACCATCCGTTCTTGGGCAATGAGAACGGGTTAAATTGGGTGCAGGGGTTGGATTCGAACCAACGACCTTCAGGTTATGAGCCTGACGAGCTACCGGGCTGCTCCACCCTGCAATAAGTGGGAGGCGGAAAGTCCGGCGCTACTCCCCCTCTGTCAACGCCTTTTTACAAATATCCCCGAATTTCCTCTTGCCTCACCCCTCCCCCATCTCTGTTTTGAACCGCTCTGTCAGTTAACTAAACAACAACCATAACTCCCTCCCGATCCCAAGGCGGCCCACTGGCCGACCTGTGTTTCAGAGGAAACATCAGAAGATCCCATGAACGTAACTCCCAAAGACCTGCTGGATGCCGGCGTGCATTTCGGCCATCAGACCAAGCGTTGGAACCCGCGCTCGAAGCCCTTCGTCTTCGACCACCGCCAGGGTGTCAGCATCATCGACCTCGGCAAGACCCACGCCGCCCTTGAGAAGGCCACCGCCTTCGTCGAGGACACCGTCGCCAACGGCGGCAACATCCTCTTCGTCGGCACCAAGCGCCAGGCGAAGGAGATCATCCGCGAGGCCGCCACGGCCACCAACATGCCCTTCTGCGTCGACCGCTGGCTCGGCGGCACGCTCACCAACTACGAGACCGTCAAGAAATCCATCGCCAAGTACAAGAAGTACCAGCAGCTGGAGACCAGCGGCGAGATCACCAAGCTTTCCTCCAAGGAAGGCGCCGCGATCAAGCGCGAGATGGTCCGCATGAACCGCAATTTCAGCGGCATCGTCGAGATGGGCGGCCTGCCCTCCGCGATGTTCGTCGTGGACGTCAACCACGAGAAGATCGCCGTCGCCGAGGCCGCCCGCTGCGGCATCCCCTGCGTCGGTCTGGTCGACACCAACTCCGACCCCACCACCCTCTCCCACCCGATCCCCGGCAACGACGACGCCGTGAAGTCCATCCGCATCATCGTCGAGGCCATCCTCGCCGCCGTGCAGAATGGCCTCGCCCAGCGCGACAGCCGCCGTGCCCAGCGCGGTGCGGATGCCGCCGCCGCCGCGGCCGCCAAGGCCGGTGAGTCCGCGACGCCCGCCACCGGTGAGGTCGACCTCTCCAAGGTCGAGCTCCCCGCCGATGTCGCCGCCGTCGTCGAGGGCGAGACCGAGCCGGTCGTCGTGAAGAAGAAGACCGTCCGCGCCAAGAAACCCGCCGTCAAGGCCGAGTAAGCCCGCCGGTTTTCTCCCAACCACTCCTCCCACTCATCATTAATGAGCACTGCAATCACCGCTCAAATGGTCAACGAGCTGCGCGCCGCCACCGGCGCCGGCCTGCTTGACTGCAAGAAGGCCCTCACCGAGTCCAACGGCGACGTCGCCGCGGCCACCACCATCCTCCGCAAGAAGCTTGGCAACAAGATCGACAAGCTCTCCAGCCGCTCCACCAAGGAAGGCGTCATCGAGAGCTACATCCATGTCGGCGGCAAGGTGGGCGTCCTGATCGAGGTCAACTGCGAGACGGACTTCGTCGCGCGCAACGAGGCGTTCCGCGCCTTCGTGAAGGACCTCTGTCTCCAGATCGCCGCGACAAATCCGCTCGTCGTCTCCCGCGACCAGGTCCCCGAGGCCGACCTCGCCAAGGAGCGCGAGATCGCCGCGGCCTCCGTCGCCGGCAAGCCGCCCGCGGTCGTCCAGAAGATCGTCGAGGGCAAGCTGGAGAACTACTACTCCACCGTGTGCCTCCTCGACATGCCGTTCGTGAAGCAGAACGACAAGTCCATCAAGGATCTCCTCGCGAGCCAGATCGCGCACATCGGCGAGAACATCATCATCCGCCGTTTTGTCCGCTATCAGCTCGGCGCCTGATTTACCAAATCGATTGCCGTTTTCGAGGCGCTTCGCTCACTTGGGCGAAGCGCCTTTTTCTTTTATGAAAGTCACCCGCGTCCAAATCCTCGCCCGAGGCCTCACCAACCGCTGCCCCAACTGCGGCGAGCACACGCTCTTCCAGCCCGGCAGCCTCTTCAAGGTGAACAAGGAGTGCCCGCACTGCGGCTTCGGCATCGAGCGCGGCAACGACGAGGGCTTCTTCCTCGGCTCCATGTCGCTCAACTACGGCGTGACGTGTGTCTTCTTCCTCCTCCCCGTCGCGCTGCTCTGGTATTTCAAGGTGCTGGGCGACACCCCCGCCGCGATCCTCGCCGCCATCGGCGCGCTGCTCGTGCCGGTCCTCCTCTACCGCTCCACGCGCAGCTGGTTCCTGATGAACTACTACCTCGTGCTGCCGCATCACCTCCCCGCCAACGGCGGCACCGGCCGCGCCGGCGAGGATAACAACCTCTGACGGCCGCTACCGCTAATCGCGCAGCACAGCGACGTGCTGGTCGAGAAAACGCGCCAGCTCGTCGAGTTCCCGTGTGGTCGTCGCCCGGCCTTCCACGATGTCCGGCATGGCCACCATTACGAGGTTCGAGAGCGAAAAATCGCTGACTCCCACTTCAGCCAGGAGGACCTTGGCCACCAGTTCCTGCCGGCGGGCCGCGTCTTTGCGCGCAGCGTTTTCGAGGGTGGCCATGCGGGTGAGCAGCACCTTGGCCAGGTATTTCGCACGGGCGGTCATCAGAGGGCAAAACTGGCGGAGAGGGTGGGATTCGAACCCACGGTACCCTTTCGGGCACGCCTGATTTCGAGTCAGGTACGATAGACCACTCTGCCACCTCTCCGGATCAGGAACGGCAGACCGTAGGGCGCGCCTAGGAAAACGGAAGTCGAAAGTTGCGTCATTCACCAAGCCCCCCGGCACGCCCCACCGCGCCGGGGAACCGCCCCGCGCTTTTCCGGACTGTATCTGTTGCAAGGTTCACACCCGCCACGGGTTGGACCGGCTGCAAACTAACTCAACTCCACCCCACCATGGCTCGTATCTTCCTTGCCCTGTTCCTGATCGTCTTCGGCCTCAACATCACGTTCGGCACCAGCATCCCCAACTGGGTCCCCGGCATCCTCGCCTTGGTCGCCGGCATCCTCTATCTGGCGGAAAGCGTCGGCATCAGCTTCAACCGGAAGCCCTGAGCCCGGGCCGCGTAGTTAAATTCGGATTCAGTGCAGGCGCGTCGGACTCGACGCGCCTTTTTTCGTTTGTGCCTGGCAAGCCGAGCCGCAGCCATCCGGCGCCACGCTTCGCGGCCTACCGGGAAATCCCCGATAGCCTTGGCCGCCCCGCCCGATGCGGCTTCCAGCGGGTCGCCTGATAGGCAGCGGGGCGTCGAAAAACTATCCTGCATCCGTCACCCCTCGCTCCATGAACACCCTTCATTCCATGCTTCAATCGCACCCGCAGGCTTCCGAAAACCTCACCGTCATTTCCGAAGCGCTCCACGCCCTCGCCCTCTGTGAACAGGTCTGCCTCACCTGTGCCGACGCCTGCCTCGCCGAGGAGTCGCCCGAGACGCTCCGCACCTGCATCCGGCAGGACCTCGACTGCGCCGCCAT
Organism: Verrucomicrobiota bacterium; assembly: GCA_018239845.1. GTDB lineage: Bacteria > Verrucomicrobiota > Verrucomicrobiia > Opitutales > Opitutaceae > CAIRCN01. Next base: position 30,461 of record JAFEGO010000003.1, on the reverse strand, counting down.
CTGCGCCGCGACCGCCAGCCTCCTCGTGCGCCGCACGTCCTCGGGCGCCGCGGTGCTGCACGCCCAGCTCCACGCGTGCGTGCTGGCCTGCCAGACCTGCGCCGATGTCTGCTCGGCCCACGCGACCCACCACGAGCACTGCGCGGTCTGCGCGCGCACTTGCCGCAGCTGTCAGGAGAAGTGCAACGCCGCGCTCGGCGAGTTTTCGCCCGCGGGTCTCGTGCAGGACGAGGAGTGAGCCGCCGGTCTCGATTCATCAGCCACCGCCTCGGCGCGGGCCGAAGCCGAAGAGCGCCTCGTCCGCATTCGCCCGGCCTTGGATCTGGTCGCGGATCATTTGTGCGCCGAGCTGGCTGAAGACCACGCCGTTGCCGCCAAAACCGAGTGCGAACCACGTGTGCGGTACCGCCGGGTGGCGGCCGATGTAGGGCAATCCGTGGGCCGTGACGGCAAACGTGCCCGCCCAAGCTCCGGCCACCTCAAAAGCGATGCGCGGGAAGAGCTGCTTCAACCGGCGGTGCAGCGCCGCGCGTTTCGCCCCGAGCAGCCGGTCGCGCGCGACGGGGTCACGAAACGGCTCGTCGTAGCCACCAACGATCATCCGGTCATCCTCCGTCGTGCGCAGGTAAAGGTACGGGCGCGCGGTTTCCCAAATCAGGCAGCGGTCCGCCGGCCAGCCGGAGAAGGTTTTCACCGGATGCGTGACGATGGCGTAGGTGCTGTGCAGCGCCGTGAGGGTCTCCGGCAGAAACATTCCCGCCTCGTAGCCGGCCGCGATCACCAGCCGGCGGGCGCGCACCGTGCCGCCACGCGCGGTTTTCAACTCCACGCCCCCCGCGGTGAAACGGGTTCGCGTCACCGCGGTGCGTTCATGGATACGCACGCCCCGCCGGTGCGCCGCGCCCAGCAAGCCGTGGGCCAGCCGGTACGAGTCCACCTCGGCGGCATCGTGGGAGAGGATCGCCGCGGGCTGCGAAAGCGTGCTGCACCGCGTGAGCTGGCTGCGCGGCCACCAATCGACGAGGAATCCGGCGTCGCGCCGCGCCTCAAACTCGCGACGCAGCTGCGGCAGGTGCGCCGCCCGGCTGGCCAGCAACAGGCTGGTTCTCCGCCGAAAGCCACAATCAAGCCCGAGCCGGGCCACGAGTGCCGCGATGTCATCGACTGCATCGCGACACCGCTGATAACTGCGGACGGCACGGTCGGTCCCGACCTGCCGCATCAGCCGGTGCAACGGTTCGTCGATCTCGTATTGCAGCAGGCTCGTGCTGCCCGCCGTGCTGCCGTGCGCCGTCTCCCGTCGATCGAGCACGATCGTATCAATGCCTGCATCCGCCAGCTCCCATGCGACCAAGGCACCCGTGATGCCGGCCCCGATGATGGCCACCTCGCACCGCGCATCGCGTTCCAGCGGCGCATACGTGGCCGGCAAGCCGTCGCGCCGCGGCCAGAAGGGTTCCGGAGAAAGCAGGTCCATGGGATCACCGGATAGGCTCGCGCGGGCTCACCGCATCAAAATCATCCAACCCATGAGGGCCGCCACGCCCAGCACGCCAACCGCGCCGGTCGTGGCCACGACGATGCGGCCCGCGAGGTTCATTTTCCGCCACTGGCGTTTCGCCCACTTCCAGAGGGCGCGCAACCGCAGCTCGCTCCAGTCCAGCAGGACGGCCACCCCGCGCGATTCCGTGGCCAGCAGGGCCCCGGCAATGATGAAGAAAATGAAGGCTGGTCCCGGCAGGACCGCGAAAATCAAGCCCAACACGAAGGCAACCCCCGCCAGCATCACCCGCATGGCGCGCTCCCACAGCGGCGTGGACCGGCGGCGCCGGCGGGCATTGGCGTAGATCTGCTTGAAGCGCTCACCTGCCGGACGGTCTGCCAGGCTCCGCCATTTTTTCTTCAGCGCAGCGAACCAGGATTTTCTCGGGCGGCGCGCGTGGGGCCGGGAATGAAGCGTGATGGCGTGCGACATGGGACAGAAAAGTGTGCCACCTCCTTGACCGACAATTCCTCCTCCAGTGCGCTGCGAAACATCATTTCGCCGCTTTCGGATGACGGTGACGGCGCAAGCGCCATACAATCCAGGCGCAGATGCCCAGCTTGATCACATAGACCCCCGCCAGCAGGAAAAACTGGCCGCTCCTGGGATCGTTCGCGAGATCCCCGATCATAATCGTGACGTAGGATCGCGCCACATACACCGGCAGGCAGACGCCAAAAATCACGCGCAGCCGGATATCGGTGAGCGCGAGGAGGTAGTTGCGCACAAAATAGGGCAGCCCCGGCACCAATGCGGCCAGCAGCCCCACCGCCGCCTCCTCGCCCGGCTGCACCTCCGGCAGATGATACCCCCGCCGTGCGATGAACCGGTCGAGCGGTTTTCGCAGGAAACTGCGCGTGATCCAATACGTCGCCCCCAGGTGAAACGCCGTGATGCCCGCCACGATGGGAAAGCCCGCCACCGGCCCGAAGCGCGCCCCGATCGCGAGGTAAACGACGCTGATGGGAAATCCCATCAGCGGCAGCAGTGCCATGAGGATCACCGCGATCACCGGGTCAAACTCGCCCATGCTCCGACTCAGCGCCCGCCAGTCCACCTCATCTGACACAAAGATCGCGACGACCACTGCGGTCGCGAGGAGGACAAGGCAGAAGACCAGGCCGAAAACCTCCTTGCGCGACAGACGTTTCAAACGGCGCGAGGCGCGGGCCCGGACCGCCGAGACCAGCGGCGCCTTGGTCAGAAATTTATTCATGCTGGAGCAGCCAGGCTGCGTCGGCACAGACCGCCAAAATCGCCCGTGGTGCGCCCGGAACCACCCGGTCCGATCTCGGTCCAGATTGGCGCCATCATGGAAACCCCGCCGCTCGCCTCGGAAGACGTCCCCTTTCGTCCCGCCCCGACGGTCCGCACCCGCCGCGCGCGCCGTTCGCGGTGGTGGATTCTATTCTGGGTCGTGCTTTTGCTGGGCGGCTGGTTCTGGCTCAGCTCGGCGCGGCGCCTGCAAGTGCCGGTCAAGGTCGTGGGCTACGGCGTGGATTCCCCGGCGTTTGTCGACACCATCGGGCCGTTGCTGGGCGCAAACTTCACCGGCGGCAACACCATCGAGACGCTCGTGAACGGCGACCGGTTTTTCCCCGCGATGCTCAAGGCCATCCGCGAGGCGAAGCACACGATCACGCTTGAGACCTACATCTGGGCCCCGGGCCGGATCAGCGACGAGTTCATCGCGGCGTTGTGCGAGCGGGCAGGCGCGGGCGTAAAGGTCCACGTGCTGATCGACGGCATGGGCACGCTCAAGTTTCGTGGGGCCGACCGCGCCCGCCTGACCGCCGCCGGCGTGCAGATCCTCACCTATGGCCGCGAGCACTGGTACCAGATCAAGCCCAACCTCAGCCACCGCACGCATCGCAAGCTCCTGATCATCGACGGCCGCATCGGCTTCGCCGGCGGCATGTGCATCGACGACCGGTGGCAGGGCAACGCCGACTCGCCCGACTGCTGGCGCGAGACCCAGGTGCGCGTCGAGGGCCCGGTGGTGCTCCAGATGCAGGCGGTGTTCGCCGCCAACTGGCTGCAGACCACCTCGAGCCTGTTGCTCGGGCCCGAGTATTTTCCCAAGCCCGAGCGCAAGGGCGACAGCCGCGCCCAGTGCATCAAGAGCGGGCCCGGCGAGGGCGCGGAGGATATCCGCATGGCCTACCTCTGCGCCATCGCCGCCGCGCGCAAATCCATCGAGATCGGCAACGCCTATTTTGTGCCCGACGACCTCGCGATCGAGACGCTCATCCAGGCCCGCAACCGCGGCGTGCGGGTGCGCGTCGTCGTCCCCGCGATCAACGATTCCCGCTTCGGCCGCTCGGTCTCCCGCTCCCGCTGGGGCGGTCTGCTCGCCGCCGGCGTGGAGTTTTACGAATACCTGCCGGCCATGTATCACGCGAAGACCATGGTGGTGGACGACGTGCTTGTTACGGTCGGCTCGGCGAATTTCGACAACCGGTCCTTCAGCATCAACGACGAGGATGCGCTCAACATCCTCGATCCCGCCGTAGCCAAAGAGCACCTGAAGATCTTCGAGGATGACGTGCGCCACTCGCGCCCGATCACGCTCGAGGCGTTTAGCGCGCGCCCGTGGTACATCCGCCTCACGGACCACGTCTGCGGTGTCTTCCGCTCGCAGTTCTAGGCGTGGGGGAAAATCCGCGCTGCGGCTTGCGGCCCGAACCATCCGCAGCGGGCGCGGTCCGTGGAGATCGAGCCCTCTCCACCATGAAAACTTCGCCCGAATTTCCGTACGCTCCCCCGCCGCTCAACACCTCCTCGTACTGGATCGATAGCGCGCCCCTGCCCCGCTACCCGAAGCCGCACAAGAACCACAAGGTCGATGTCGTGGTGGTCGGCGGCGGCATCACCGGCATCACGGCCGCCTACCTGCTCAAGCGCGCGGGCAAGACCGTCGCCCTCGTCGAGCGCGAACGCTGCGTCACGATGGACACCGGCCACACCAGCGCCCACCTGACCGCTGTGACCGACCAGCGCCTGCGCGAGCTCGCCCAGGTCTTCGGCCACGATGCGGCCGGCGCAGTTTGGGACGCGGGCAGCGCGGCCATCGACCGGATCGTCTCGTTCATCCGCGCCGAGGATATCGATTGCGACTTCAAATGGGTCCCCGGCTACCTGTTCCAGTCGTTGCGCGATCCCCACGGCCCCGACGCGAAGGAGTTTGCCGCCGAGGCCGCCCTCGCCCGCGACCTGGGTATCGAGGCGGAGTTCATGCCATCCGTGCCCTTCTTCGGGATGCCCGGCGTGATGTTTCCCCACCAGGCGCGGTTTCATCCGCGGCGCTACCTCGCCGAGCTGTTGCGCCTGATCCCCGGCAACGGCAGCCACGTTTTCGAAAACGCCTTCGCCGAGTCCGTCGAGGACGGCTCGCCGGCCGTGAAGGTCGGCGATTTCCTCATCGAGGGCGACTACGTGGTCATCGCCACGCACAATCCGCTCACCGGCCACACCAACCTTCTCCGGGCGACACTGTTTCAGAGCAAACTCTCCCTCTACACCACCTATGTGCTCGGCGCTCGGATACCGACGGGAGCCATCCCCGAGGCGTGCTATTGGGACACGAGCGACCCGTATTATTATCTGCGCGTGGATCGGCGGAGCGGCTATGACTACGCCATCTTCGGCGGCGAGGATCACAAGACCGGGCAGGCCGCGCACCCGGTGGACATGTACGGCAAGCTCGAAGAATGCTTCCGCCGTTTCGTGCCCGACGCCCAGATCGAGCATCGCTGGTCGGGCCAGGTCATCGAGACCAACGACGGCCTGCCCTTCATCGGTGAATCGGCCGAGCGGCAGTTCATCGCCACGGGATTCTCCGGCAACGGCCTCACCTTCGGCACGCTCGCCGCCATGATGGCGGTAGATGCCGTCATGCACCGGAAAAATCCCTGGCAGGAGCTCTTCGACGTGCACCGCAGCAAGATCCTCGGCGGCACTTGGAATTACCTGCGGGAAAACAAGGACTACCCCTATCACATGCTGCGCAACTGGCTCGCCGGCGCCGAGGCCCACACCACCGACGCGGTCGGCGCCGGCGAGGGCAAGATTCTCAACCTCGACGGCCGCAAGGTCGCCGCCTACCGCGATGCCGCGGGCAAACTCACGCTCTGTTCGCCGGTCTGTCCGCACCTGAAGTGCATTGTCGGTTGGAACGATGCGGAGCAGACGTGGGACTGCCCCTGCCACGGCTCCCGCTTCAAGCCCACCGGCGCAGTGATCTCTGGTCCTGCCGAAAAGCCGCTCGAGCGCCTGCCTTCGCCGGAAATCTGAACGCGGAGAACGGCGCGCTTAGAGCGCCACCGCCGCCCACGGCGGGACCGGGATCGGGTGGTCTTGGACAAAGTCTTCCACCAGCCCCTGAATCCACGGCCGCGAACAGGTGCACTGCGCGACCCGCATGAAGGTCTTGTCGCCCTGATGCTCCACGGTGTAACGGCCCACGCGCACGGTGACCGGCTCGGTTTCACCCCGCAGCGCGCAGACCAGCTCGATGGTTTTCTTCTGCGAATCGATGCGCAGATCCTGCAGCTCGGCGTAGCGGCCGATCAGGTTGTTGGCGTAGGTGCGCGCGGCCTTGCTGGCGAGGGCGTCTTTGGCGGCGGAAAACATGAAGGAAAGGGGTTGGAGGTTTTTAGCGCGGCGGTTTCCGCAGCACCTTGTCGTCGTGGAAGAAAATGGTCAGGACCAGCCAGAAACCTCCGGCGGCCGCCGCGAGGAAACAGAGGATCGCGAGGCCCGGGTAGCCGAAGATCTGGAACGAGGTCTGGATCCGCATGAGCAGCGAGGCGCCGATGATCAGCGCGGCGAGGATGACGCCGGCAGTGATGCGATTGGCGATCTTGTGCATGCCATCGACCACCATCTTGGCATCCACGGCCTTCACCTTGACCTCGATGCCGCCCTCGGTGACCGCGTCCATGATGTGGTTCAGCCGCGTCGGCAGCGCGCCCATGAAGTGCTTCATCTCCAGGAGCGAGCGGAGCGTGCCGCCTTGCGCGGCGCTGTGGGCCACGCGGCGCGACATCAGCTCGGTGGCGTTGCGCCGGATCGCGGCATTGGGATCGAAGTCGGGATTGAGCGTCAGGCCCACCTCGTCGAGCTGCAGGAGCGTCTTGCCCAGCAGGGCCAGCTCGCTCGGCACATACAGCCCGCACTGGCTGGCGGCGCGGTTCATGGCGATCAGCGATCCGCCGACCTTCATCTGCTGCAGCGAGGCGTCCTTGGTCTGCACCAGCACCTGGGCCACGCGGCGGCGGAAATCCGCGAGATCCGGCTCCGCCCGTTTCTCGCTGAGGTGGATGACGATCTCGGCCGCCACGTCGCTCTGGCCTTCGCTGACGGCCAGCAGGAGTTTCAAAAGGTTTTCCTGCATGTTGGGCGCCGTGTGCCCCACCATGCCCAGGTCCAGCAGCGCGATCCGGCCGTCGTCCGTGAGGAAGACATTGCCCGGATGCGGATCGGCGTGGAAGAGCCCGTCGATGATGACCTGCTTCAGATAGGCCTTGAACAGCTGCTCAATCAGCGGGTCGCTGTCGATCTCCAGCCGGGCGAGCGGACCGAGCTTGGTGATCTTGCGGCCCTTCACGTAATCCATCGTGAGCACGGAGCGGGTGCTGTAATCGGCCACCGGCTGCGGGATCTGGATCAGCTCAAATTCCTTCAGGTTTTCGCCGACGGTCACGAGGTTGTTGGCCTCCAACTCGTAGTTGAGCTCCTGCTGGATCGTTGTGCGGAATTCCGCCAGCACGTTGGCAAAGCGGTAGCGCCGGCCCGCCTCGGTGTGTGCATCGAGAAATTGCGCGATCTCCTCCAGCACGTCGAAATCCTCCGCGATCTGCCGGCGGATGCCCGGGCGCTGCACCTTCACAACCACCGGGCGGCCATCGCGCAAGGCCGCCACGTGCACCTGACCCAGCGAGGCGGCGGCCAGCGGCTCCGCATTGAAATAGGAAAAGGCCTTCGAGATGCGGACGCCGAGTTCGTTCATCACAATCTGCTCGACGTCGGCGTAGGGGAACGGCTTCACGCTGTCCTGCAGCCGGGCCAGCGCCGCGGTGTAGGCCTCCGGCAACAGATCCGGCCTTCCCGCCAGCACCTGGCCGAGCTTGATGAAGGTCGGGCCCATGGCCTCGAGGTCGTCGGCCAATTGCTCGGGCGCACCGTCCTCACGCACGGTTTGCTCCGTTACGCCCGTCTCCTCGGCGGGCAGGTCCATTTCCTTGACGAGATCGGAGCGCCCGTACTTCCAGAGGAGGCGGGCGATCTGGTGGTAACGCTTGAGGTGGCCGGCGGTGATTTTCATGGGAGCTGGAGGGTCAGGTTCACCGACAGCCAGTTAGCGCGCCGGTTCTTTCGCACCGTAGGCTTCGACGCGCTTGAAGTCCGACCACCCGTACTCCATCCGCCGGCCGAGTTTCGTGATGGAGGCGCTGGCCTTGCCGGCGGCCTCGTCGTCCGCGCCGCTTTTCTTCGCGCCTTCGTCAAACGACAGGTCGAAGTCCACGTCGGTGATCTTGGCGAGGCCGAGGGCCACGCGCACCGTTGAGCGCAACGACACCGCCACGTGCTCCACCGCCCTGCTCTGCCGGCCCACGGTGACCAGCACCGCGATGTTTTCCGTCTGCACCAGCCACGCCGCATTGGCGCGCATCGGCACCTCGTAAGTGACCGTATCCTTCGTCTGGGCGCGGACGGTGGCGCTGGGAAAATCCAGGACCTCCGCGGGCGGTTTGTTGGCGTGTTTGCGGGGTTTCTTGTTACGCGCCTGCTCGATGTCCGCGCGCTGGGCGTCGGTCGGCGGCTGGCCATCCACCTCGAGCAGGCGCCAGCGGCGGTCATCGGGCAGCGAGGGATCGTAGCGCTCGACGCGCTCTTCCTTCACCGCACCGGCATCGGTCAGCGTGCGCGTGCGCTGGGTGAAGGCGACCTCCTGTTTGCCGGCGATCCAGTTGTCCACCGCGGCCTGGAGCAGAGGTGGCGTTTCCGCCCTCAGGGGCAGGCAGAGGAGCAACAGGGCGAGGTAGGAAACCGCGCGAGGAAAAGTCATGCTGCTTCCGACCGCGCGGCCGCGGCGCGGTTCGGCCCCGGACATGGATTTCGCCGGAGAACCGACCCGCAAAGGGTGTGTCCAAGTTTTAATCATGGCTGCGTCCCGCCCCACCCCGCCGCGCCCCGGCAAACCGAAGGCGAAGGATTTCGCTCCGCCGCCCGAACCCGTGATTGCCCCGCCCAAGCCCGCGCCCGGCGAGCCGCTCACGCCCAACAGCCCGCACCCGCGCGCCCCGGTCAACATCCGCGCCGACAAGGTGCGCGAAAAATAAGCCTCCGCGCGGTTGGCGGCGAACCGCGGGCGTCCCGCGTAGTCCATTCCGGATGCGCGCTCGCTCAGCACGATCCCGGAAGGAAAAGGAAGCCTCGAAACCGTTTTATCGGTCCGTCCGTTTCTGGGTGATCGTCGGGCTCGTCGCCGCGGGCCTCGTCGCGCTGTATTGCCAGATCGATCTCGACGCCCTCCGGGAAAAAGCGCGTCACCTCAACGGCGGCCTCGCCTTCGGGCTGCTCGTGCTGCTGCCGCTCTGCGGCTTTCCCGTCAGCGCGCTGGATGTCGTCGCAGGCGTGCGCTTCGGCGTACCGCTCGGCGTGGCGCTCGTGTGGCTGTCGATCCTGCTGCAATTGCTCGCCAGCTACGGGCTCGTGCATTGGCGGCGGCGTTTTTTCGAGCGGCGTTTCAAGGCCATCCGCGACCGCATTCCGCCGGGAGCGCACGTGCCCGTCACGATTTTCATCATGCTCATTCCCGGCACGCCGTACTTCGCGCAGCTCTACACCCCGCCGCTCCTGGGCGTGCCGCTGCGCGTCTATCTCGCGATCTGCCTGCCGATCCACGCCGCCCGCTCGATTATCGCCGTCGCCCTTGGCGGCGAGAGCCACCAGCTCACCCTTGGGTGGATACTGGGGATGCTGGCTTATGCCGCGGTGCTGCTGTCGGTTTCGTGGTGGGCGTACGGGCGGATTCGGGGCGCACTTGGAGATCAACCACCAGGGGGAAGTGGTCGGAAGCAACCCGCGTAAGATCGTTGCGCGGCACGGAGACGCCCTTCACCTCGAAATGCGGTGAGAGCATGATGTGGTCAATGCGCGCAAACGGCCGGATCGTGCTGAACGTGCGCAGCGGCGCGTGCCCCTTCAAACCGACCTGGGCGTCCCGCAGGCGCGAGACGAGCAACCGGTAGCCTGCGCCCCGCGGCGACAGGTTGAAATCGCCGCACAGGACCACCGGCTCGTCCGGCGGGATCGCCCCGAGCCATTCGTCGCCGAGCAAGGCGCGCACCTGCGTCGCGCCTTCGTTCCAGCCCAGACCGAGATGGGTCGTCACGACGTTAAGGGCCCGTCCCGCGATATTGATGCGCACCCAGAGGGCCGCGCGCGGCTCGCCTTCCCTCCGGCCCGGGGCCGCGGGCAGGCGCGCGCGCTTGATCACCTCCATCGGCCACGGGCTGAAGAGCGCGTGCCCGTAGTGCTCCTGGTCGTGCGTCACCGTGGGACAGAACTCATGGTTCATCTCCAACAGCTGCGCGATCAGCTTGGCCTGATCCTCCGCGCGCGAACGCCGCCGGCCCAGGTCGATCTCCTGCAACGCCACCACGTCCGGCATCTGCGTCGCGATGATCCGCGCGATGCGGCGCGGTGAGATGCGCCCGTCGGTCCCGCTGCAACCGTGGACATTGTAGGTCATGATGCGCGCCACGGGATCGGGCGCTGCGACCGGCCGGCGCGGCGGCCGCACGAGCTTTTCCCGGCCGATGTGGTACAGCGCCGCCTGCCGGAGCGCGGCGGGGCGGATGAAGTCCTTGGTCCCCGGCGGCAGCGGCGTGCGCACCGGCAGCAGCACAAAACCCTGCGTCTCCTCCGGCGCCAGCCCGGCGTGCGCGCCGCGCTCCGGGGCAAAGGTCCACGTGCCGCTGCCCGGCGACCAGCCCAGCAAGATGAGGTCGCCCGCATCGCGGTGGGCGCAAAATTCCGCGAGGTCCTTCGCCATCTCGGCGCGCATCGGCTCCGGGTGCGGCAACATCGCCGGTACTTCGTCTGGCACAGCCGTCTCGCCCTGCGCGTGGTACCAGGTGATCGCGCCGTCCTTCCGCTTCACGAGCACGCCGGGCACCCCGCCCTGCTTCACCAGTCGCTGGGCGAGCGCGATCCGCTGCGCGTCGTCCAAGGATTTTTCAAAATACACATGCCCCACCGGTCCGACCGCCACCACGGTGAAGGTCGCCTTCTCTTCGGCTGTGAGCGCGTCGCGGGCGCGCAGCTGCTCCATCCGCCGGTCCGACCAAGGGCCGCGCCCCAGCCAGACCGACTGGTCCCGCCGCTGCGAGCGCGCCCGCCAGGCCCGGTCTCGCTGGCGCGAGGCATCGTAGCAATCCCGCACGATTCCTTCGATGCCGCCGGGAAACTCCGTGGCGAACGAACGCGTCCGCTCCTGCCCGTGGTCGGAAAAAATCCACACCGCGTAGTCGCGGCGCGTGGAGCGGTGCGCCGCCCGGTGCAGCGACTTGATCGACCGATCGATGCCGCGCAGGCACCAGTGCGCGAAGAGGGAGCCAGGACCGCGGCCGTGCGACTGTTCATCATAGCCGAGGAAATTCACATGGATGACCGGCAACCCGCGCGCCAGGTCGACGGACGCCCCGATGGTCACCAGCTCGCGCAGGCCCACGCTGACGAAGATTCGCGAGGCGGCGACAAACAGCTCGTGCCCGGGCGGCTGGCCGTGCCAGATGCCCTTGGCCGCATCCCACAGCGCGATGCACGTCTCACGCACCAGCAGGCCGGCGATGCGCAACGAGCTCATGAAATGCAGCAGCAGGAAGACGAAGATGTTCCTGATCTTCCCCGTCTGCCACATGTCGCCGAGGCCGTTGCTCGCCGCGCAGAAATGCGCATCCGCCTGCCCCGCCCCGCCGGTGTAGATGTTCGACCAGGAGCTGCCGCCCCGCAGCAGGCCCTCGGCGCGCTCCGCGTAGCCGGCTTCGTAATCCTTCGCCCACGCCGGGTAGAGCATCCGGCCGAGCTCCTGCTTGTCGCGGCGGAAAAAGCTGAAGGCCGGCACCGCGCTCCGCAGCCCGTAAAACAGCTCCGCCTGCACCGCCGCCGTTGTCGTCGGAAGACCGGGATAAAATGTGTGCAGCTCGCTGCTGCGGCTCTCCAGCAGGCGCTTGAGAAACGGCATGCGGCCCTTCGCGATCGCCCGCTCCAGCTGGCTGCGGGCCAGGCCGTCGATCTGGATCAGCAGCAGGCCCGGCTCCTCGCCGGTGCCCTCCGACGGGGTGAGGCCGAGGTGGCGGATGGCCCACTCGCTGCGGCTGAGCCGGCGGCGGAGCCGGTGGGCCATGGCTTCGAGATGCGCGAACATGGCGGCGTCAGGAAGCCTTCGCCTCCGGTTCGCTGCGCAATGCGGTCACGATGGACTGGGTTTTCCGGCTCAACAGTTCCCACTCCATCGCGAGGCGCTGGCCCAGCGTACCCCACACGCTTTGTTCGGTCAGCTCGCGCTCCTTGCGCGTCGCCTTCCGGATCTCCGTGTAGAAATTGAGCGCGAGTTCCGCGCAGTGCTCCTTCGAAAACTCCTGCGCCGTGGCCCGCGCCGCCCGGGAGAACTTGCGCCGCACCGCCGGCGCCGCGCGCACCTCGGTGAGGCACGCGGCGAATTTCGGCGCCGTGGTGCGGGCCGGGAGCAGCCGGCCGTTGACACCATCGCGCACGACCTCGGCCACGCCGTTGGCCTTGAGCGCCACGACGGGCACGCCCGCCGCCATCGCCTCCGCGAGCACCATGCCCTGCGTCTCGCTGAACGACGCGAACGCAAACACATCCATCGCCGCAAACGCATCGTGCAGTTCGGCCCCGGTCTGCTTGCCCGCCAGGATCAGGCGGTGCTCCACGCCGTGCTTCGCGAAAACGGCGCGGATCTTCTCCTCCGACGGCCCGCCGCCGATCACGAGGAAGACGGCTTCCGGCGTCTTCTGCAAAAACAGCGCCACCGCCTTCGCGAGGTAGCCGAGGTTCTTCTCCGGCGCCAGGCGGCCGGTGTGGCCGACGACGAAGGCCCGTGCCGGGATCCGGAAGCGCCGCCGCGCCCGCGCGCCGTCGCCCCCGGCAAACGCCGCGAGGTCGATGCCCGTGGGCACGACCGCGATGGGCGAGACCACGCCGCGCTGCCGGATCAGCCGGGCGATGCTCTCGCTCGGCGCGATGACGCCTTCGCAGAGGTTGGCGAACTGCGTCGAGAGGTTGATCGCGATTTCCTTCAGCGCCGGCGAATCGAACGGCACGTAGTGCGTGTAGTCCTCGTAGCGCGTGTGGTGGGTGAAGATCACCGGCACGTTGCGCGAGGCGCCGACCCGCAGCGCCGTGTCGCCGAGGAGAAAGGGATGGTGCGCGTGGATCACATCGGTCTCGAAGGCATCGAGCCGCGACGACAGCGTCGCGGCGAGCGGCAGGCGCACGGAGAAGTCGCTGCCGTTGAAATTCTGCACCGCCGCGACGCGCTCGACGATGCGTTCGTGCCGGCGCGGCGGCGGTGTGCCCTCAAAGGTCGGCGCGACGACGAGCACCTGGTGGCCGCGCTTGCGATACTCGTCGGCAAAGGTGCTGACCGACCGCGCCACCCCGCCGACGTGGGGCAGGTAGGTATTGGTCATCATGCAAATTTTCACGCAACGAAGGTAAGCTGAAACCCGGCCTTCGTTCCCGCCGGCACGCATTCCTGCGGAGAAAATCCCGGCAGGCACACCCGCAGGCGCGGCGGACCCGCGCGCCACTCGCCCTGCACCCACACCATCGCGCCGCCGCTGGTCGCGGCCACCTGCACCGTCACGGGGCCGTGCGGCGTGAGCACCGGCCCGAGGCTGGCCGGCATGTAGCGCCACCACTCGGGGCGAACGCCGGCGGCGATCACGAGCCCGCCGCCTTCCTCGCGGACAAAGCAGTTGCGGACCAGCATCACCCACTCCGCCGCGGCCCAGGTGTGCTGGCCGTCGCCCATGCAGCCGCCGCCCGTGCGCGGATGGACCGCCTCGGGCCACTGGCCGGTGGGCGAGGCCGTGCGGAGCACACAGTCAATCAGCGCCCACGCGCGCTCCGGCTCGCCCGCCCGCAGCCAGACCTGCGCGAGGTGCATCGTCAGGTACGGGTTGATGCCAGAGTGGATCATGTGCTGGAAAAATCCCCCGGCGTGGCTGCTGTATTCGCCGAGGTATTTCGCCGTGCGCACCATGCGCTCGTCCGCCGGGGCCACCAGTTGCAGCGGATAATCCGCCACCAGCGACCCGACCGCCCCGGAGTCCATCCGGCGCGTCGGCGCGGCCGGGATCGCGCCCGGGAAGCGGCGGTGCGGCCCGCTGGGCACGGAGCGCTCGATCACGGCGAAAAAATCGTCGGCTTCGCGCCGCCACTGCGCCGCGAGCGCCGGCTCGGTGGCTGCCACGAGCTCGGCCGCGCAGCGCAGACCCGCCACGCCCCAGAAATCATCCCAGTAGTAAAAATCATTCGGCCCCAGATGCTCGGCGCTGAAACCCGCCGGGAAGAGCCCCGCGCCCGGACTTTTCGCGTCGCGCGGCAGGCGCTTCTTCCCGATCCAACGCGCGCCTTTCCGCACGGCCTCCATCCATTCCTCCGGCAGGGTTTCGCCGGTCAGCGCCGCGAAGCGGTGGTACATCCAGAGCGCTTCGCCGTTCGCATCCCACTCGCCTTCCTGCGAGAGGAAATAGCCGTCGCGCCGCTGGCGCGGGGCAAACTCAGCCAGCGCGCGGCGCGTGCGGCCGACGCCGCCGACCGAAAGCAGGGCGTTGAGGATGAAGGCTGCGTCGCGAAACCAGAAGCGTTTGTACGTATAGGGTCCCGGATACACCTCGCCCGGCGTGAGGAGCACCAGCGTCGAGAGCGCGAGGTCGTAGAGCCGCTGGATCGCGCCGTCCGCCAAGCTCAGACGCGCGAGCGGGGCGAGCGCGGTGGACCAGCCCGGCGTCACGGCAAACACCGGCTGCCGCTTCGGCTCGAAGTCGTCGAAGATGGGCACGCACACCTGCAAGGGGCGTTCGCGGATCTCCTCCGCCGGGAAAAGCGCGAGCGCAGTCGCCATGCCCACCGGACACGAGACGGACTCCGCTCCGCCGGCCTCATCCCGGCGCTGGATGGCATCGCCATCCTGATAGGTCGAGAGCACCTGCCGGAAAGGCCGGCGGTCGAATTTCACGGGATTGCGCCCATTCACGCGCCAGCCGGGCTCCGCGTCCAGCAGCCCTACCCGATCCACGAAGCTGATGCCCTCGGGATTGTAGGGCCGGAGCGCCACGGCCAGCCACCCGGCTTCGCCTCCCGGCAGGCTGACGTCGATGCGGCAAACCGGCGCGCCCGCCACCAGCTCCATCCCGACCCGGCTCGCGATCACGGCCTGCGGCCACTGCGCCAGCGAGCTGACCTCGAGTTTTTCCGCGGAGCACTCGAGTGATTGTTGAAACGCCTCCAGTTTCGACGGCAGCAGCACGGGCCCCTCGGCCGGGACAAACCAGAAATCGAGCGACCAGCCATTGTAGAGCGGCGTGACGAGCCCGCGCGGGTCCACGATCGGATAGTAGCCGACATCGGGCAGGCCGACGGCGGTCCAGTTGCGGTGCGTGAGGTTGATGTGGCTGAAGGAAAACGCGCGGGGGATGAAGGAGTCGTCCGCGGGGTTGAACTGCCGCTCCACCCAATAAGGCCAGACCCAGTCGAGGTTGTTTTGGATCGCCTTCGTGTTTACGAGGCCGCGGGCATGGAAAACCACCCCGGCGCGCAACAGCTCGATGGGTTCGCCCACCTCGGACGGCTGGGCAAAGCTCCGCAGCTTGGCCATCAGGCTGATCGGGTCCATGAAACCATAGGCCCGGGCGGCGCGGGTGATCAGATAGCGGGTCGGCAGGAGATCGAGCAGCATCGGAAACGCGGGTTGCTGTGCCATAGTCCGGCGTTGACCATGATGGTGCCGGCCCGACCTGAAATTCATGGCGGCACCGCGAGGAAGCGGAAGTCACCATACCCAGACGGGCACTACAACCCGGCCGGGATGCAGCATACGCTGATGCACTTATGGATTTCATCCGCCAAACGGCCCGGGATTCTTTTCAAATAAAAACCGGCCGGCGGGGCACTGCGCGCGAATCTTTCGGTCCAGAATTCTTCTTTCCCGTATCGCTCCCCTATGAAAAAGAACGTCGCCGTAGCCTCTCCTATAGCACCCGCACCCGCTGCCGCCGATCCGGCCAAGAAAAAAATCTTCCTGGCGGACGATCACCCGATCACGCGCCAAGGCATCGCGGTCCTCATCAATCAGGAGCCCGACCTCATGGTCTGCGGCGAGGCCGCCAGCGCGGCGGGCGCGCTCGACCTCATCCAGAAGCTCAAGCCCGATCTCGCCATCATCGACATCTCGCTCAAGGCGAGCAGCGGCTTGGAGCTGATCAAGAACCTGAAGGCCCTGCTGGCCGACCTCAGCATCTTGGTGATGTCGATGCACGACGAGACCCTGTACGCCGAACGCGCGCTGCGCGCCGGCGCCATGGGCTACGTGATGAAACAGGATGCGAGCGCCAAGGTGCTGACCGCCATCCGCACGGTGCTGAAGGGCGATTTTTTCATCAGCGACCAGATCAAGACCCGCATGCTGCAGCAGACCATCGGCCACCGCCGGCCCGAGCTCGCCGCCTCGCCCGTCGAATCGCTGAGCGACCGCGAGATGGAGGTATTCCAGCTGATCGGCAACGGCTTCAGCACCCGGGAAATCGCCACGCGGCTCAACCTCAGCGTGAAGACAATCGATTCCTACCGCGAGCACCTGAAGCTGAAGCTCCAGCTCACCTCCGGAGCGGACCTCGTCCGCTACGCCATCCAGTGGGTCAAGAGCGAGGCCATCTCCTGACGGCGCTCGCCGTTGGATAAAAACTCACCCGTTCCGCCGACCCGGCGGCGGCGCGATGGGTGCGCTGCCGGCGGCGAATTCCGCCGCCGACACCGCACCTCCGCCTTGATCAAGGCGGACCAAGGGATCCGCCCCGAGTACCTGCCGCTCGGCTTCGAGCCAGATATCGAGGTCTCGGCCGTGGGGCTGGCCGTAGCTGCGCCACAACTGTTGGGCCTGATGCGTGATCTCTGCCTGCAAGTCCCGGTTGGGCCGCTCGACCGGCGCCGGGGTGGCCGTGGGCCTTACGACTGGACGCGACTTAGGCATGGACTTCGGTCTGTGCCCGCACGTTCAGCGACTGGGAGAGCGTGGTCAGGTGTTTGTCCGTCGCCGCTTCCTCCTCGAGCGTGGCCTGGAGCAGCCGGCCGACTTCGAGGTGCCCGAGCAGATCCGCAAAGGTGCGGACGCTGCCATAGCTGGCGATCTCGTAGTGCTCGGCCTTCTGCGCGGCCACGATCAGCGCGGCATCGCGGACGGCGGGAGCCGCATCTTCGCCGATGGCTTCCTTGCCCTCGGCCACAAGGCCTTCCATGGCCTGGCAGTGCCGCTTTTTGGCCGGCACATTGAGCAGCGCGAACACCTGCTCAAGGCGCTCGCGGTGGCGGATCGTTTCCTCGTGGTGGCTTTCGAAGGCCTGGCGGAGCGCGCCATCGTGGGCGGCCTTGGCCATGCGAGGCAGGGCTTTTTCCATCTGCTCCTCGGCACTGTAGAGATCTTTCAGCTCCTCGATGAGGAGATCGTTAAGATTGTGGATTTTGTGGTTAAACATCGTCGGAGGGATTCGGAGTTAAAAAAAACGGACGCGGGAAAAGGCTATGGCGCTCAGACGCAGCCGCAGTCTTCCTTCAGAAAACGGTCGATCTCCGCGCGGGCCGCGCCGGTGCGTTTCTCGATGCGACCGATCAGCTCGTCCTCGCGGCCTTCCTCGTAGAGGAGGTCGCTGTCGGTGAGGTTCGCGTACTTCTGCTTCAGCTTACCCTTGGTGACGTTCCAGTTTCCCTTCAGCTTCATCGTGGTGGCATTCATATTCATGGTGATATCCTTGGGTTGTTTTGTTGGCCCGGATTTTTCCGGGTACAGGCAGGATAGCCCATCCTCTCACCACCCGAAATGGGGCTGATTACGCTCAGACCCATGGGGCATCGCCCCACCATGATGTTCGCTAACCCAAGGACGGTCCGGACGAGGAAGTATCCTCCAGGCCGGGCTCGCCTTCACCCGGCTCCCAACCGGATTCCTCGAGGATCGCTTCCTCTTCCAAGATCGCGTCCCACAGTTCGTGCATCAGTTCAACGGCGCGGTGGGGCCAGGTGGTGGATGGATTCATGGGCAAGGAAAACGCTGCGATAGTTTCATTCGGCCGGCGAAGGTTCCGTCCTCGCGAACCCGCCCGGTGTTTCCCTGTCTGGTTGCCGGGCGCGGCTAAGCTTTCTTTACCGTCGCCGGATACCTGCCATGTTCAACGCCATGCCGCGCGATTCAAACTCATGAAAACGGCCCCCGCCACTCCTCCCGTGCCGCCGGAAAGCGAACTCGTTGACGCCGCGACCGAGCGGCTGATCGCCCACATGGCGCACGAGCTGCGCACTCCCCTCTCCTCCGCCCTGCTCTGGGCCCGTATTCTCAACACCCCCGATGCCCCGCCTGATGCGGAGCGCCTGCGCGAGGGGCTCGATGCCATCGAGGAGTCGATCCGCGAGCAGCAGGCCGTGATCGACGGGCTCGTGGACATCGCCGAGATCATCTCCGGCCGGGCCCAGCTCGATCTCCATGAAATCGACCCGCAGCCCGCGCTGCAGCGCGCGATCGAGGCCGCCCGCCCCACGGCCGAGGAAGCCGGCATCCAGCTCGAGTTTGCCGTGGGCGCAGGCGTCGGGGCCGTGCGGGCCGACGATCGCCGGTTGCAGCAGGCCGTCGCGCAACTGTTGGAGAACGCCCTGAAATTCACGCCGCGTAAAGGCCGGATCGCGCTGACGCTGGAGCGCCGCGGCGCCGAGGTTGAAATCCGCGTGACGGACAACGGCCAGGGCATCGCACCAGATTACCTGCCCCGCGTTTTCGACCGTTTCGCTTCCGTCAGCCCCGCCGTCGGCCGCGCCCAGCGCGGCTATGGCCTGGGCCTTCTGCTGACGCGAAACCTCGTCACCCGCATGGATGGCTCCGTCAGGGCGCAAAGCGCCGGACTCGGCCAAGGCTCCTCCTTCGTGATCCGGCTGCCCGCGGTCGGCTGACGCCGGAACGCTGCACCGCGCTCAGGGCGCGACGTCGAACCAGAAGGGCACGAAGGTCTCCTTGTCGGCGAGCACCACCTGCGCCCAGATCACATAGCGGCCCGCGCGCGGGATCGTGATCTTGAAATGCAACACCGGCTGCTTCGCATCGGGCAGCTGCGCGAGGTCCGTCTCCATCGGGTGCAGGTGCGCAAAGCCGCTGCGCTGGTCATCGAAGGCCACGAGGTGCGCGTAAGCGCCCATCACCGGCCCCATCGCCACCGGGCCGCCGTCGGCCCGCACGATGGAAAACGTGAGGTCCGCCACCTTGCCCGCGCGCACCGGCAGCACCGCCGGCTCCAGCATGAAGCGGTAGCCCTCCTGCGCCACAATCCACGCGGGCGCGGGCGCCTTCGCGGCGCCGGGCACCGATCCGCTCGGTGTGACATCAACAAATGAATACAGGCTGCGCGCCGTCGCCACCGGCGTGAAGTCGGCGAAGATGCGGTAGACGCCGTTGAGCCGCGGCGTGAAGGAAAATGTCCACTCCCCGCGCGTGCGGCCCGGCTCGGGGTGCACGTGCTGGTAGTCGGTCAGCGTCGGGTCGGCGATCAGCAGGTGCAGCAGCTTCGTGTGCGCCACGAGCAGGTCCACCGGCTCGATGACCTTGCCGCTGGAGGTGCGCAGCACGAGCGTGCCCTCGGCGGGCTGGCCGGTCACGGGCGGCGTGGCGAAGCTGAGCGTCATCGTCACGGGCGAGACAGCCGTCACCACCGGGACGAACTGCGGGTTGGCCGGGTCGCAGAAGTCGATGGAGTTGCGCGCGTCCACGCGGAAATCCATGTGGTTCAGATTCGTGCCCGTCGGCAGCCAGCGGAAGGTCAGGAAGATCGCGACGGCCGTGCCGGTGATCCACGCCGCCTGCCGCCACTGCGGGCGGCTGAGCTTCTGGGTGAGCGTGCTCATCAGTGCGTCATCTTCGCCACGAATTCCTTCGGCTCCCACACGCTGCCGTCGGCGCGGTGGATGATCTTGCCGTTTTCATCGATGAGCAGCGTCGTCAGCGTGTGCGTGAGCAGGTCGCCCTTGAACTCCGCGAGCACGCCGAACTGCGTGAGCAGATCCTTGATCGCGCTCTCCGGGCCGGTGAGAAACGAAAAGTTGCTCGTGTCGATGTGCCGCACGGCGGCGTAGTCCTTGAGCACGCCGGGCGTGTCGTAGGCAGGATCGAGCGTGATGGAGACGAGCTCGAGGTTTTTCACGCCGGCCTCGCGGGCGAGTTTCTGCGTGCTCATCATCTTCATCGTCGAGGCCGGGCACATCGTGGCGACCGGGCAGCGCGAGAAGATGAAGTTGAGCATGACCTGCTTGCCGCGGAAACGCGCGCTCTCGACCACGCGGCCCTCCTGGTCGAGCAAGGCGAAGGTGGGCAGCTGCTCGCCGATCTCGCGGTACGCGCCCTGGCCGCGGATCAGGGTGTCCTGCCGCAGGGCCTTGGCCTGCGCGTCGATCTCGGCGCTGGTCGCGGCGTCGTCGGGCCAGATTTTTTCCAGGCGCCACGGGCCCTTGTCGGAGGGGATCAGGTCGGCGCGGATGTGCTGCCCGGGCTTGGCCACCGCCGCATCGCCCGCACTCACGGCAAACTCCATCGTCATCGCCGGCATGACGCCGGGGATGTCGTTGTGGCGGACTACCAGGATATTCCTCGTGGTGTCGGCCGAGATCACCTCGCCGGTCAGGGGGTGGCGCTTCTCCTGCGGGGCCGGGCTCGCCGCCGTGTCCGTGGACTGCTTCTGGCAGGCGGCCGTGCCCGCCAGCAGGCAGGCGCCGAGGAGGGCGAGGGCATAAGATTTCATCACACTACGGATTCGCCGGAGGAAAAAATTGTCAAAGGGTTTGCGGATGACAGCAAGGCCGCTTCTGCTGCCTGTTCTTAATGCTCATGGACCAGAACGCCGCCACCGGCCGCACCAGCCATTACAAACCCGCCCTCGCGCTCTTCGCGGCGGCGGGTGGCGTCTGGGTGTTCCTGCTCGTGACGCTCGGGGCCTTCACCACCAGCATCGGCGCCGGCATGGCGTTTCCCGACTGGCCGCTCTCCAACGGCTCGGTCAACCCCCACGGCTGGCTGACCAACCTCTCGATGTTTGCCGAGCACTCGCACCGGCTCTCGGCCATGACGATGGGGCTCATCACCATCGGCCTCGTGGTCTGGCTCGCACGGCGCGAGTCGCGCGCGTGGCTGCGTAAACTGGCATGGTGGGCGCTCGCCATCGTCGTCATCCAGGGCGTGCTCGGCGGCACCCGCGTGCTGCTCGACCACGTGCACGTGCCGGGCTTCGCCATGACGCTCGGCCAGATGTTGCGCATCCCGCACGGCGTGCTCGCGCAAATCTACGCCTGCCTCCTCATCGCCATCGCCATCGGCAGCTCCCGCGGCTGGATCGAACGCGCCCGCCCGGTCAGTAACCTCGTGCGCCGGCTCGGCTTCACCTGCGTCGCGCTGCTGCTCATCCAACTCACCGTGGCCGCCATCATGCGGCACAACGCCGCCGGCCTCGCCATCCCCACCTTCCCCTACGCCACCGCCGACCACAGCCTGGTGCCGGCCGCGTGGGATTTCCGCGTGGCGATCCACTTTGCTCACCGCGTCATGGCGCTGCTGCTTTCGATCGCGCTCATCGCCTTCGCCATCGGCCTGTGGTTTGGCAAAGGGACCTCGCTGGTCATGCGCTGCGGCGCCTCCGTGATGATCGCGCTGCTCGCGCTGCAGGTACTGCTCGGCGCGCATGTGATCTGGCAGCTCCGCCAGCCGCACATCACGACCGGCCACGTCGTCTGCGGCGCGCTGCTCCTCGTCACGACCTTCGGCCTCACCCTCCTCGCCCACCGCGACGTGATCGAGGCCAAGCCCGCCGCATGAACGAGTCCGCGCCCACCGCCCCCGCGCCCGCCCGCTTCGGCGACTATCTCGAGCTGACCAAGCCGCGGCTCAGCATGCTGTCGGTGATCACCGCGCTCGTCGGCTATGCGGCCGCGCGTCCGGGTCACCAGCCGCTGAAGCTCATCTGCGTGGTCGTCGGTACCTCCCTCGCCGCCGGCGGCGTCGCCGCGCTCAACCAGTGGATGGAGCACGACACCGATGCGCGCATGACCCGCACCGCGCAGCGCCCGATCCCCTCCGGCAAGGTCCCGACCGGCTCCGCCTTCGTGCTCGGCATGCTGATGTGCATCGCCGCGCTGTTTCTGCTCTTCGCCAAGGTCCACCCGCTCGCCGCGCTCTTCACGCTGCTGACCATCGTGTCCTACCTTTGCTGGTACACGCCGGCCAAGCGCTGGTCGCGCTGGAGCACGGAGATCGGCGCCATCGCCGGCGCGTTTCCCCCGCTCATCGGCTGGTCCGCGGGCGAGAGCCGCGTCACGGCGCTCGGCTGGATCCTCTTCGGCATCCTCTTCTTCTGGCAGATCCCGCACTTCATGGCCGTGGCGTGGACGCACCGCCGCGACTACTCGGGCGTCAACTTCCCGATGCTCCCCGTGCGCGACCAGTCCGGCGCGTGGGTCGCCGCGTGGTCGCTCATCAACACCCTCGCCCTCGTGGTCGTGACGCTCCTGCCGACGTGGCTCGGTCTCACGACGTGGTGGTACTTCGGCGCGGCGGCGGTCTTCGGCGTCTGGTTCCTCTGGCGCGCGATTGTCTTCCTGCGGCCGGCGGGCCGCGACCTCGCGGCGCGCAAGCTCTTCCTCGTCTCCATCGCCTACCTGCCGCTCCTCCTCGCCTCGCTCGTGGCCGACCGGCTCATCTTCCCATGACGATCAACGACATCCCGGCGCTCAACGCCTCGCTCAACGCCGTTGCCACGGTCCTCCTCTCCATCGGCTTCGTCCTGATCAAGCAGGGCAAGCGCGACGCGCACCGCAAGGTTATGATCACCGCGTGCATCGTGTCGGCCGTGTTCCTCGTCGGCTACGTGACGCACAAGGTCCTGATCCGCGGCGTGCACACGCCCTTCGGCGGCGAAGGCGCGATCCGCGCGGTGTATTATACGATGCTGATCACGCACATCCTTCTCGCGATGAGCATCGCGTATCTCGTGCCGCGCACCTTCCTCTTCGCGATCAAGGGCAACTACGAGCGCCACAAGGCCTGGGCCAAATGGACCTTCCCCATCTGGTACTACGTTTCCGTGACCGGCGTGCTCGTGTATTTCTTCCTCTACCGCTGGTGGCCGGCGGTGAAGTGACCGGAGAGCTGCCCACCGAAAGCACAAAGGCGCAAAAAAGTTCAGCGAGATATCCTGTTCCGCCTCAGGCGCCTTCCGCCCAAGACAGGTATCGGTTGCTTCCCAGTGCGCTCCGGACGCGATCCGTTTCGGAACCGGATAACCATGGCCGCGGTCCTAAGGCAGCACGGACTTCCGGAACATGAATGCGTTCGACCATAAGCGCGGCAGCGAAGTGGAAATCGATGGCGCACGGCTCTATTTCGAGACGCATGGTGCCCCAAGTGCCCCTGCATTGGTTTTTCTACACGGCGGCCTGGGCACGATCGAGGGTTTCAACGTGCTTCTGCCGCGACTGACCGAAACTTTTCACGTCGTGGGCATCGATACCCGCGGGCACGGGCGATCCACATTAGGCGATCGGGAATTGTCCTATGCGCTTCTCGCCCAGGATGCCTGGCGTGTTATCGACCATCTCGGCTTGCAGAGCATCTCACTGGTCGGTTTCAGCGATGGCGGCATCGCCGCCTACCGGCTCGCCGCCCGCAAGGACCCGAAGATTCGACGGCTCGTGACCATTGGCGCGCGTGCGGCGTTGCAGCCCGGCGCCGCGGCAATTTTCCGGAAGACCACCGCGAGCGGCTGGCAAGAGAAGTTCCCGGCCACCTATGAGATCTACCAACGGCTGAACCCCACGCCTGATTTTGGTCGGCTGGTGCCGGCCGTGGTTGCCATGTGGCTCAATTCAAATCCCAGCAACTACCCTCTGGAACAGCTTTCGGCGATCACGTGCCCCACCCTCGTAGTCCGGGGAGACGACGATCACCTGACGGCCCGGGAGGAAATTTTTGACTACGTGCGTCGCATCCCAAAGGCAAAGCTCTCAAATTTACCCTTCGCAGGCCATGTGGCGTTCCAAGAGCAGACCGATGCGTTCATGCCCGGCTTAAACCGGTTCCTCAGCGAAGCGTGAGCGGCGCGCAGTGGCGTGAGGGCCGTGCACCAGGCAGGCGAGCACGAGGCGCGCCCATATAGGGTGTGTGATCGGCTGATCCGGTCGTCTCACCGCCCGGCGACCGCCGTCGGAGCGGAGTTCCACCCCTACCTTCCCTCTCTCCGGTCACAAAAAAGCGCTGCCGCGATTGCTCGCCGGCAGCGCCGAAAGTTTTAGCAGAGGCGTCGCTTACTTCACCGTCAGCGTGCCCTTCATGCCGACCTGGAAGTGGGCGGGGAAGCTGCAGAGGAAGGTGTACTCGCCGGGCTCGGTCGGGACCTTGAAGGTGACCTGGCCGGACTTGCGCGGCCCCATCAGCGGGATGTGCTGGAGCACCTGGTCGGCCTTGTCGGCCGGGAAGTAGTCCTTGGTCGCGCCCGCCTGCACGGCCGCCGCATCGAAGGCCGCGGCGTCCACGCCGGCCTTCAGGAGGATCCAGTTGTGGCCCATGACTTCCTTCGGCTGGGTGCCCTTGTTGGTCAATATGACGGTGATTTCCTCACCGGGCTTGGCCTCGATGGCGGTGACGCTGTACTTCATGTCGTCACCGGCGGTGATTTCAATGGTGCGCGGCCCCGACTGGGGCGCGGGGGCGGCCGCGGTGGTGCCGGAGGACGAGGAGTCCTTCGGACCGCAACCGGTGGTGGCTACGAGGGCGAGGAGGGCGAGGGCGAGCGTGAGGGTGTTTTTCATAGCGTCCTCAACCTGATCCCCTTTGCCGTCCCATGCAAATGCGAAGGAAATATTCATCCTCAGCTAATGCTCCGGTCCCGTCGCGCTTAATAACCGGTTTCTGGCACATAATCCGCTGGCCATTCCGGCGTTTGGCGCGACAAAAGACACTGATTCGGGCTTGAAATGCCGGGGCGAACGAGAAGTCTCTTCGACTGATTGCTCGCGTCCGTCAGCCAGCTTCCCATTTCCCAGACTGATCCAATGAGTTTGAACTCACTCCTCACCACCTCCGCCCGCTGGAGCCGCGCCGCCCTGGCGCTCGGCAGCCTCGCCCTCTTCGCGGGCTGTGACCTGAACTTCTTCAAGATGGACGGACCCCAGTCCACCATCGAGGTCGCCGGCCCCGTCGCCCGCGAGCAGCTGAAGGTGTTTTACGTCACCTGCTGGGTCACCTTCGTCATCTTCGTCATCGTCGCCTCCGTCCTCGCCTACACGACGATCAAGTTCAAGGCCCGCACCCAGGCGGAAGAGGAAGCCGTCCCGCCCGAGCAGGGCCATGGCAACCCCCTGATCGAGCTCGGCCTCATCGGCGCCTCGGTCCTCGCCCTCGTCTTCATCGCCGTCCCCACCCTCAAGGCCATCTGGTACACCTACGATGTCCCCGAGGCGGACAAGGCCCACACCTACACGGTCAACGCCACCGGTTACCAGTGGTGGTTCCGCTTCGAGTATCCCAATGAGCAGATCGACAACGTCGGCCCGCTCGTCACCGCCAACGAGCTCGTCGTCCCCGCCGGCCGCCCGGTCCACGTCAATCTCCGCACCAACGACGTCATCCACAGCTTCTGGATCCCCAAGCTCGCCGGCAAGGTGGACATGATCCCCAACCGCGGCAACTCCCTCTGGTTCAAGGCGGACGCCCCCGGTTACTTCTGGGGCCAGTGCGCCGAGTACTGCGGCGACTCCCATGCCGTGATGCGCTTCCGCGTCATCGCCCTCGAGGAGAAGGAATTCGCCGCGTGGCTCGCCCACCAGAAGACCGCCGCCCGCGACGTCGCCCCGGCCGCCGCCACCGCCAAGTTCGCCTCGCTCCAGCTCAAGACCGACTGGAAGAAAAACGAGTACGGCTACACCGGCAAACTCGACGCCAATCCCCTCCAGGCCTGGCGCGACAAGCAGCAGCCCGAGACCAACGAGGACCCCGCGCTCATCGCGCAGGGCCGCGCCAAGTTCAAGGAGCACAACTGCGTCACCTGCCACACCATCCGCGGCCATGACGGCGTCGGCACCACCGCCCCCAATCTCACCCACATCGGCGCCCGCAGCACCATCGCGGGTGGCCTCCTAGAGAACAACGCCGACCAGCTCGCCCGCTGGATCAGCCATCCCGACGTCGTGAAGCCCGGCAACCACATGTATGGCGGCATCGGCGCCATGAAGGGCTACGTCGACAAGGACAAGTACGGCAAGGTCCTGAAGACGAACATTTCCCTGAAGCCCGACGAGGTCGTTGCCCTCGTCGCCTACCTGCAAAGCCTCAAATAATTTAAGACCATGGACGCCACGGTTAAATCCTCCTTCACCGAACACGGGGCCGCTGCACCCTCCAAATCATTCGTGCTTTGGACGCCCACCGCCAAGACCGGCCTGATGAGCTGGCTCACCACGGTGGACCATAAGAAGATCGGCTTCCTCTACGGAGTCTTCGCGCTCTTCTTCTTCCTCGTCGGCGGCGTTGAGGCCCTCCTCATCCGCCTCCAGCTCATGGTGCCGAACAACACCGTGCTCACTGCCCAGCAGTACAACACGATGTTCACCATGCACGCGACGACGATGATCTTCCTCGCCGTCATGCCCATGGGCGCCGCGTTCTTCAACTTCATCATGCCGCTCCAGATCGGTGCGCGCGACGTGGCCTTCCCCCGCCTCAACGCCTTCTCGCTGTGGACCTTCGTCGCCGGCGCGATCATCCTCAACATCGGCTGGTTCTCCCCCGAGGGCGCCCCCAACGGCGGCTGGTTCGGCTACGCTCCCCTCACCTCCAAGGAGTTCATCCCGCTGCACTCGATCGATTTCTGGGTGCTCGGCCTCCAGCTCCTCGGCGTGGCCTCCATCGCGGCGGCGCTGAACTTCATCGTCACCATCATCAATCTCCGCGCCCCGGGCATGACGATGATGCGCCTCCCCGTCTTCACGTGGATGACGCTGATCACCTCCTTCCTCATCGTCCTCTCCTTCCCCGCGATCACGATCGCGCTGGTCGAGCTGATGATGGACCGCACGTTCGACACGAACTTCTTCGAAGTCTCCAACGGCGGCATGCCCATCCTCTGGCAGCATCTCTTCTGGGTCTTCGGTCACCCTGAGGTGTACATCCTCATCCTGCCCGCCATGGGCATCGTCTCCGAGATCCTCCCGACCTTCTCCCGCAAGCCCCTCTTCGGCTACCCGATCGTGGTCTTCTCCGGCGCGAGCATCGGCTTCCTCGGCTTCGGCGTCTGGAGCCACCACATGTTCACCACCGGCATGGGCACCGTCGCCACCGCGGCCTTCGCCATGGCCACCATGGCCATCGCCGTCCCGACCGGCGTCAAGATCTTCAACTGGATCGGCACCCTCTGGGGCGGCCACCTGAAGATGCGCACGCCCATGATGTTCGCCCTCGGCTTCATCTGGATGTTCATGATCGGCGGCTTCTCCGGCGTCATGCACTCCGCGGCCCCGGCCGACGCCCAGCAGCAGGACAGCTACTTCGTCGTCGCCCACTTCCACTACGTGCTCATCGGCGGCTCGATCTTCGCGCTGCTCGGCGGCATCCACTACTGGTTCCCCCTGATGTTCGGCCGCCAGGTCAGCGACTTCTGGGGCAAGCTCTCCTTCTGGGTCATCTTCGCCGGCTTCAATATCACGTTCTTCCCGATGCACTTCCTCGGCCTGAACGGCATGCCCCGCCGCACGTTCACCTACGACACCAACATGGGTTGGAACACCGCCAACTTCATTTCCACCATCGGCGCCCTCATCCTCGGCGTCGGCATCGCGGTTTACTTCGCGGTCATGGTTTACACCTACTTCAAGGGCAAGAAGGTCGGCCGCGATCCGTGGGATGCGCGCACCCTCGAGTGGTCCCTCCCGAATCCGCCGCCGGAGTACAACTACGCGGTCATCCCGACCGTCCACGCCCGCGATGCCTTCTGGTACGAGAAGCACCACCAGGAAGAGATCGCCAAGGAAAAGGCCGAGCATGCCAAGGCCGAGGACGCCCATGGCGGCCTCCACATGCCGCACCAGTCCATCATGCCGTTCATCGCCAGCGTCGGCGTGCTGATCGGTGCCATCGGCGCCTCCTACCACCATCTCATCCCCGCCCTCATCGGCGGTGTCATCATGTTCATCGGCATCTACCTCTGGTCCCTCGAGGGCGCGGATGGCTACCACCTGCACCTCGATGCGGACGGCAAGCCGGTCGATGACGGCCACGGCAAGCACTAAGCCGCCCTGCTCCACCCTCAGCTCCTAACTTTTACTCATCCATGAGCAGCCAAGGCGCCACCGCCACCATCGATCACCATCACGATCACACGACCGCGACGGGCATCCCGAACAAGAAGCTCCTGATGTGGGCTTTCCTGGCCTCGGACTGCATGTTCTTCGGCACCCTGATCTCGACGCACCTCATCTACCGGCTCCACCCGCCGTCCGATGCGCTCTCGCCGAAGCAGCTCTTCGACATCCCGCTGACGTCGTTCTCGACGTTCATCCTCCTGATGTCGTCGCTCATGATGGCCCTCGCCGTCACCGCCGCGCAGAAGAACAATCTCAAGAGCATGCGCCTCTCGCTGCTGGCGACGATCGTCTTCGGCGCGATCTTCCTCGGCTGCCAGGTGTATGAGTTCAACGACTTCGTCATCGAGAAGCACCTCACGCTGAGCAACAGCATCCTCGGCACCACGTTCTTCACCCTCACGGGTACGCACGGCACGCACGTCGCCATCGGCGTCCTCTGGCTCGCGCTGATGTACGTCCGCTCCTTCAAGCCCGCGGGCGACGCCACCGGCCGCCATCCGTGGATCTCCAACCTCTTCCACGTCGCCGCCCTCATCGGCGCCGTCGTCTGCACGATGAAGATCGTGATCGAGCTCGTCTGGTCCCTCCACGGTTTCAACGGCTACTCGATGGCCACCTACGCCAGCCGCGAGGTCCTCACCTTCGTCGGCGCGGTCGTCAGCTACGGCCTCTGCTTCTGGTTCGCCCGCCCCTCCGGCCCGGTCGATTTCAGCGAGAAGAACGCCATCGATGTCGAGTCGATGGGCCTCTACTGGCACTTCGTCGACATCGTCTGGATCGTCATCTTCACCGCCGTCTACCTCCTCGAATTTATCTGATTACCATGAGCGCCACCGCCACCGTCGCCTCGGCCCACGACCACGGGCACGAGGAAAGCAAATTCTGGATCTACGTGCAGATCGCCCTCCTCCTCGCCGTGATCACCGGCGTCGAGATCGTCGGCGTCTTCATCCCCTTCCCCAAGTGGATCATCGTCGCCGGCCTCGTCGCCCTCTCCGTCGTGAAGTTCATGTTCGTCATCTTCTACTTCATGCACCTGCGCTGGGATAAGCCCTTCTGCACGATCCTGTTCTTCATCGGCCTGATCCTGGCCGGCGGCACGATGTGGGCCCTGCTCCACCTCTTTGGCGCCGAGGCCAGCCGCCCGGTCGTCCTCAACGACGCCCCGGCCGCCCTGGTCCAGCCGGCCTGAGCCGGCGGTTTAAATATCGATAGGAACAAAACCCTTCGGCGGCCCCTCAAAGGCCGCCGTTTTACTTTCCAATGATCGACTGGCGCCACTGGCACAACGAGCCGTTCCTCATGGGCGGCCTCGTCTTCTTCGGCTGGCTGTGGGCCATCCTTGCGGGCCCGCTGCGCGCGCGCCTCGCCCCCGGCGAGCCCTTCCCGCGCCGGCAGGCGTGGTTTTTCTACTCCTCCCTCGTCCTCTTCTACCTCGCCGTGGGCTCGCCCCTGGATCAGATCGGCGAGCGTTTCCTCTTCAGCGTGCACATGCTGCAGCACCTGATCTTGGTCCATCCGGTGGCGATCCTCTTTCTCCTCGGCCTGCCCCACTGGATGATCGATGTCTTCCTCCGGCCCCTCAGCTCGCTCAAGCCGGTCCGCTTCTTCTTCCACCCCTTTGTCTGCGCCTTCACCTACTCGCTCGTCACCTCGCTGTGGCACATGCCCTACCTCTACGACTGGGCGCTGCAGGACAAGACGGTCCACGTCATCGAGCACCTGATGTTCTTCGGCGCGGCGCTGTTTTACTGGTGGTCCATGCTGAGCCCCTCGCGGGCGCTGCCGCGCGCGAGCTACGCGGCGCAGATGCTCTTCTTCTTCTTCATGCTGCTCCTGATGATGCCGATCTACGCGTACATCACGTTTTCGGACAACATCCTCTACGCCACCTACGAGTACGCGCCGCGGCTCTTCCCGGACTTCTCGCCCGCGGACGACCAGCTGCTCGCCGGCGTCGGCATGCAGCTCATCAGCCTGAGCGTGGCGATGTTCGCCTTCGGCCTGGCCTTCTTCCACTGGTTCCAGGCCGGCGAGCGGAAGAAAGCGGGTCAGGCTGGCCGCGTATCGGCCTGATTTTTTTACACCAAGCTCGCCAAGGTCGCAAAGGCCCAGCGAGTTTGCGTCGGTCTTTGCGCCCTTGGCGGCCTTGGTGTGAAATTCCGACAACGAGGTAGGTTGCGCGCTCGCGCGCAACAGCCGTGCCTCCCCGCTCCACCGTTGTTGCGCG
>JAFEGO010000039.1 GCA_018239845.1 Verrucomicrobiota bacterium | reverse complement strand
GCGTCTTAGTTAAGAAATTAGCAGGCGGGACGCCTGCGCTACTCCGGCTCAGTGCAGCGAGCCCTTCCAGCCTTCGCCGCAGGGGCCGCCGGAGGTCTGGGGCGTCACATCGTAGGTCGAGCCGTCGAGGCGCGTGAGCGGGCGGTAGCCGCCGGAGATCTTTTCCACGTTGCCCGCGGCGTAGTGCGCGATGAAGGAACGGCGGAAACGCGTCTTCGAGCGGTTCGGGCCGGAACCATGGATGATGCTGCCGTTGAAAAACATCGTGTCGCCCGCCTTCATCTCGATGAGCTGCGGCTTGTTGCCCTTCGGCACCGGCACGAAGTGCGAGGTGTAGCTCAGCTTGCGGTCCGCCGTGTCGGGGCAGGCGATGGCGAGGTCTTTGGTCTTGGGCACGATCATCATGCCGCCGTTCTCGGCGTCGCAATCGTCGATCGCCGTCCACGCCGCGATGCAGGTGCCCGGCTCGACGAGGAGGTAAAACTGGTCCTGATGCAGCGCCTGGCCGCGTGCGCCCGGGGGCTTGAAGTAAAACATGCTCTGCGTCGCCACCGGCTCCTGGCCGAAGAAGCTCCGGAGGTGCTTCGCCACACCCGGGTGCAGCATGTAGTGCTTCGCGCGCTCGTTGAAGCGGTGCGGCATCATCACGCGCGGGTACTGGAAGAGCGGATCGTCGGGGTTATCCACGCCGTCGGCCGCCTTGCGCGGCTCGTAGTGGCCGGGGACGCCGTCCTTGTGCATCTTGGCGAAGAGCTCGCGGATCTCCTCCACCTCGGTGGGGGAGAAAAGGCCGCGCGCGACGGCGTAGCCTTCGCGGGCAAAGAACTCGGAAAGGGACTCCTGGGCGGAGAGCGGGGCAGAGGTATCGATGACCATGCGATAAACCTAGCATGTTGCCGGCGTTTTCGCCATAAAACGGGCCGGTAAAAACCTATAATATCCTCCTGCCTTGCGCCCCCGCTCCGACACCCCTTCCCCGCCCCCCGGGCCGCTCATCACCGGGCATTTTTCCAAGGGCCCGCGCTACGCCACCTACCGCGAGCACGGCACGCGCGACTGGCTGCTTGTTTACACCCTGAGCGGCAGCGGCCGCTTCGGCCTCGGTCGCGGCGCGGGGGACTTCGTCACGCGCCCGGGCGACCTCGTGCTGCTCAAGCCCGGCACGCTCCACGACTACGGCACCGCCCGCGGCGCCGCCGGCTGGGAGCCGCTGTGGGCCCACTTCATCCCCAAGCCCGAGTGGCTCGCCTGGCTGCAATGGCCCGAGGTCGCGCCCGGCCTGCTCCACCTTAAGCTCGCCGGCCATGAGCTGCAACCGCGGCTCGTCCGGCGCTTCCGCGATGTCATCCGGCTGAACCGCGGCTCCCACCGTCTGCGCGAGGCCATGGCCCTTAACGCACTCGAAGAGATTCTGCTAGGCGGTGAGTCGATCAACCCCCGCAGCGCGCCGGCCGGGCTCGACGACCGCATCCGCCGTTCGCTCGACTTCATCTGGGAGCGTTTTCACGAGCCGCTCACCGTCGGCGCCATCGCCGCGCACTGCGGCCTCTCGCCCTCGCGCTTTGCCCACCTCTTCCGCGCGCAGACCGGCGAGACGCCCCAGCGCTACCTCGAGCTCCAGCGGCTCAACCGCGCGCGCCAGCTCCTGGAGTTCACTCAGGAGCCGGTCGCCAGTATCGCCCGCGCCGTGGGTTTCGAGAACCCCTTTTACTTCACGCTGCGTTTCCGCCGCCACAGCGGCGCGAGCCCCCGCGCCTGGCGCGCCGCGCGAAAACGGTAACACCAGCCCGGTCACCCAATTCATTTTTACACCAAGGACGCAAAGATCGCGAAGTCCCTGGGTTTTCTTCGCGGCCTTTGCGACCTTGGTGTAAATCCTTCCACCCAACCATCGGTGAAATTTTTCCCGTTACTTTTTTCCGCATTTGGGGCCACATTGGGGCATGAGTCCTTTTGTGCCCATCTTTGCGCTCCTGCCCGACGTGGGCGGAGGCGAGGTGATGCTGCTGCTCTTCGTCATCCTCCTCCTTTTCGGCGGCGACAAGATGCCCCAGCTCGCCAAGGGCATCGGCAAGTCCATCCGCGAGTTCAAGCGCGCCGCCGGCGACGTCGAGCGTGAGATCAAGCGTGCGATCGACGAGGTCCCCGACGGCCCCGACGTGCCCAAGATCCCCAACATCCCCAATCTCGCGAAGGACCTCCTCAATCCGCCCGCGCCCCCAGCCGGCCCCGCCGCTCCGAAATCCGCCGCGCCCGCCGCCCCGGTTCCCCGTACCACGCCTCCGCCCCCGCCGGCCCCGCCTGCGTCCGGCGATACCCCCCGCTCGTGAACCCTGCCCCCCAGCCCGACGATGCGCCCGTCGCGCTGCCGATCACGTGGGAGCTCGATCTGCATACGTTCCGCCCGTCCGACCTGGGGGAACTGATCCCGGCCTATCTCGCCGAGTGCCGCGCCCGCGGCATCACCGCGGTGCGCATTATCCACGGCAAGGGCACCGGCACATTGCGTGAAACCGTCCACGCGCTGCTGCGTCGTTCCCCGCTGGTGCGCTCGTTCCGCCTCGGCGACGAACACACCGGCTCCTGGGGCGCCACCCTCGTCTCCCTTCTCTAACCATCCCATGAAACGTCTCCCGCAGCTCTGTGCCTCCGTCCTCGCGCTCGCGCTGGTCTTCCTTTTCGCCAGTTGCGCCTCCACCTCGCAGACCTCCGCGCCGCCACCGCCGCTCCTGCTGATCTCGCTCGATGGTTTCCGTTGGGACTACTGCGCGCTGCACCCCGCCGAGACGCCCCGCCTGCGCGAGCTCATCCGCACCGGCGTCTCCGCGCGCAACCTCATCCCCGTCTTCCCCTCCAACACCTTTCCCAACCACTACTCCATCGTCACCGGCCTCTACCCCTCGCACCACGGCCTGATCAACAACCACATCTTCGACCCGGCCGTCGGCGAATTTTTCCACTACAACCGCGCCGCCTCCAACCGCGACGACCGCTGGTGGGGCGGCGAGCCCATCTGGACCACCGCCGTGCTGCAGGGCCGCGCGAGCGGCTGCGCCTTCTGGCCCGGCTCCGAGGTGCAGAACCACGGCGTGCGCCCCACGTATTGGCGGCCGTATGACTACAAGATCCCGTTCCAGACCCGGCTCGACGAGATGATCGGCTGGCTGAAAAAGCCCAACCCCGCCGAGCGCCCCGCCGTCGTTTCGTTCTACTTCGAGGAGGCCAATGGCGCGGGCCATCCCTTCGGCCCGGATTCCCCGGAAATCACCGCCGCGATCAAGCTCCTCGACGGCCGCATCGGCGCCATCCTCGACCGCCTCAAGGCCGAGGGCATCACCATGAATGTCGTGATTGTCTCCGACCACGGCATGACCTCCTGCGGCCCTGACCGCGTCGTGGTGCTCGACGACTACCTCGACCTCTCCACCGTGCAGGTGGATTTCGACGAGACCTGCGGCGGCCTCCGCCCCCTGCCCGGCCAGACCGTGGATGGCATCATGCGCGCCCTCGAAAAAATCCCCGCCAACCAGGCCAAGGCCTACCGCGTGGCCGACCTGCCCGCGCGCCTGCACGTCGATCCGAAGAACCCGCGCAACCCGCCGGTCTGGATCATCCCCGCCGACGGCTGGAATGTCCTGCGCCGCGCCACGCTCAAGCAGTACGGCGCGAAGTTCCTCAAGGGCCAGCACGGCTACGACCCCGATCTCATCAACATGCGCGGCATCCTCATCGCCAACGGCCCATCCTTCAAACACGACGGCACCGTGGTCGCCCCCGTCGAAAACGTGCACATCTACAATCTCCTCTGCGCCGCCCTGCAGCTGAAGCCCGCCCCCAACGACGGCGACCAGCGCTTGGTGAAGGCGTTCCTGAAGTAAGCGGATTTTGTCTCGCGACGTCCGCGACGAGCGCGACGTCCCGAACCACGTTTCGCTCTCCGTCCCCTTGGTCTTTCGTCGCGTCCGTCGCGGGCGTCGCGAGACCCTTCTTCCGCTCACCGTTCATCCCGCCGCGCATCCGTTCCTCCAAGGGCTGCAACTTTTCGCGCGGTGCCGGGTTTTATAGGCGTAAACCAATTCGCCATGAAACTCATCGCCCTCCTCTCCGCCACCGCCGTCACCGGCCTCGGCCTCTCCATCCTCGCCCCGTTCTTCGGCCTCCCGGCTGCGGGCGTCGCTTCCGCCACCGCGCTCGCGCTGTTCCTGCTCGTCGCCGCCCGCGACTACGCGCCGCGCCGCCCGCTCTGGACGCCCCGCACCCGCGCCGCCCGCGTGGGCCGCGCGACCGAGGCGATGAAACTCGCCGCCTGATTTTAACTGTCATGGCGGGGAGGCCCGCCGCAGCGGGACGCACCTCCCCGCCATGACAAGCAAACGTGGAAACACCGCCCCGTTTCGTAACCTCTCCTCCCTTGAATCCTCCCGTCCCGCCCCCATTGCTCGCCACCATGAACACCATGCACGAAGTTGACTACCAGATCCACGGCAACGAAACGCAGTTCGTCGAGATCGAGCTCGATCCCGCCGAGGCCGTCCTCGCCGAGTCGGGCGCGATGATGTTCATGGACGACGGCATCGCGATGGAGGCGATCTTCGGCGACGGCTCCGCCCAGCACTCCGGCCTCATGGGCGCGCTGCTCGGCGCGGGCAAGCGCATCCTCACGGGTGAGTCGCTGTTCATGACCGTCTATCAGAACCAGGCCGCCATGAAGCGCCGCGTCGCGTTCGGCGCGCCGATCCCCGGCCGCATCATCCCGGTGAGCCTCCGCGATTTTGGCGGCGAGCTGATCACACAGAAGGAGTCCTTTCTCTGCGCCGCCAAGGGCGTGAGCATCGGCATCGCCTTTCAAAAGCGCCTCGGCGTCGGCCTCTTCGGTGGCGAGGGCTTCATCCTCGAGCGCCTCACGGGCGACGGCCTTGTCTTCATCTACGCCGGCGGTGCCCTCTACGAACGCACCCTCGCCCCCGGCGAACTGCTCAAGGTGGACACCGGCTGCATCACCGCCTTCGAGCGCACGGTGGACTACGACATCCAGTTTGTCGGCGGCATCAAAAACGCACTCTTCGGCGGCGAGGGCCTCTTCTTCGCCACGCTGCGCGGGCCGGGCAAGGTCTGGCTGCAGTCGCTGCCCTTTTCCCGCCTCGCCGGCCGCGTGATCGCCGCCGCGCCGCAGACCGGCCGCGGCAACCGCGAGGAAGGCTCCGTCCTCGGCGGCCTCGGCCGCCTGATCGACGGCGACAACCGGCGATAAGCATAGGGAGTGTCGCCGGCCGACGCCTGAGTGGCTGCGGCGTCCCCGCCGCAGATTCTCCGATCCCGGCGGCGGGGACGCCGCAGCCACGATTCAAACCGCCGCCCCGCGCCACTCATCCCGTCCGCCTGCCGCCGGTCACGGGGGCATTGTTTTCGTCGCAGAATCCCGCATGTTCGTCGCTGCATGAAAACCTACCTCACCTACGGCTTCGCCATGGCCCTCGCGGGCGCGCTGCTCACCCTCGCGCTCTTCTTCATGGGTTACCACAACGACCCGGCCAAACTGCAGACCGCGCAGCGGATCGGCATGGTGGTCGGCATCGCGATCGGCTTCGTCGGCATTTCCCTCGGCACCAGGGCCCGCCGCGCCGAAACCCCCGAGAGCGAACCCTTCGGCTACGGCCGCGCGCTCGGCGCCGGCGTGATGGTGGCGCTCTTCAGCTGCCTCCTCGGCTTCGTCACCAACTATGTTTACATGGCCTTCATCAACCCGGGCTTCGGCGACATCATCCTCCAGGCGCAGGCCGCCGACCTGGAAGCCAAGGGCATGAGCAGCGCGCAGATCGAGCAGGCGGAAAAGGTCACCCGTTTCTTCATCAGCCCGCTCATCTCGAGCGCCTTCAGCATGATCTTCGGCTTCATCTTCAGCGTGATCATCGCCCTCATCACCTCGGCCTTCCTGAAGCGCTCCGACAGCGGCAAGGTGCCGCCGGTGCAGGCCGCCTGATCTCCCGCCATCCCGTGGGCAAAAAACGCGAGGCATGCCGCCTCGCGTTTTTGTTTTTCACCGCGGCTCAGAACGCCGGAGGAGCACGCGCACGGGCGCATCCCGCGGCCCAACGTAGATGATCTTCGTGCCGGCCGGCTTCGCGACCTTCACCGGGCCGGGTTGGAAATCGCCGTCGGTCTTGAAGCTGAATTCATTCATCGACTCGATCTTCTCGAGCCGTTCGCGCACGTCAGCGGGGAGTTTCTTGCGCTCCTCCGGGGTATTGACCGGGCCGGAGAAGACGACGGCGCCCTTCGGGTCCTTGGCCGTGAGGGTCTTCTTGCCGTCGGCGATCTTGAGATCGAGCGAGCCCTGCTCGTCGCTAAAGGCCATGTTGCTGTCGCCGGTGTTGACCGTGACGGAGAGCATACGGTCGCCGGGGCCGGCCTCGCGCGTGAGGTTCATCCGGCGCAGGCCGGGCATCCCATTGCCGTCCATCAGGGAGAGCATGCGGTCCATGTCGGCGCGCCCGATCTCCGGGCCCGGACCGTCGCCGTCCCCGAAGCCGAACGCCATGCCGGGGAAACCGCCGGGGCCCTCGGCCAGTGCGAACTTTGGCACGTCGTGCTTCGCGAGCTTTACCGTGGCCGTCGCCTCCTTGCCGCCACGGAGGTAGGTCAGCGTGACCGTGTCGCCCTCCTGGTGCTGGCGCACCAGCACGGCGAACTGCCGCGGCTCGATCAGCTGTTGGTCGCCGAGCTTCAGCAGAACGTCATATTTTTTGAATACCGAGGCCGCCGGGCTGTCGGGCGAGACGTGGCCGACCACGAGGCCGGTGCCGGCCGCGAGGTTGAGCTGCGCCGCGAGCGCCCCGCCGACCGGGCTCGTCTCGACGCCGAGGTAGGCCACGGTCTCCATTTCCCCCGGGCCGGGATGGCGGAAAAACCGCATGTTGCCGTGGGGGCCGCCCGGCGCGCCGGGACCGTCGTCGGAGAGCACGCGCAGTTCGCGGGGTTCGCCCGGCGGCGGGGGCGTGGCGGGGGCGGCCGTTTCCTGGGCCGTGAGCGGCAGCGCCGCGGCGAGGCCCGCGAGGGGCAGGAGGTGGAGGAGGGATTTTTTCATGATGGGTACGGAGTTAATTTTTGGATTCTCAGGCGGGTTAAACGTCACTGGAAAACGACGGGCACGACGCGCTCTTCCTGGCGCGGCACGCTCCAGCGCAGCGAGGCGCGGCCGGCGGGGTCCTTCCATACGATCGTGTCGATGTAGGACTGGCGCACCCGGCGCGCGGCCGAGCCATCGGCGAGGGTCACGAGGCCTTCGTCCTTCGCCTCGAGCAGCACATTCTCGGCGCTCACGGGCTTGAAGGCCGGGCCGCCGGGGCTCACGGCCACGGCGGGGGCGCCGGTCGGCGGCGCGCTTACCGGAGAACTCATGAAAACCACCAGTGCCAGCGCGGCGGCGGTCGCCATCACCGCCGGCAGCGCGATCCATGCCCACCAGAACGGGCGCGGATTTTCGGCGGACTCGCCGGCGGACGCGGTGAGCTCAGCCTCGATACGCAGCTTGAGCTCGCGCGAGGGCGTGACGGGGCGGAGCTGTTTCAATTCCGCTTCGAATTGTTGGAGTTCGTCATCCATGGCAGTCGGCCACGCTCATTTCCTGGCGCAGCGCGGCCAGCGCGTAGCGGTAGCGCGAGGCGGCGGTGTTGGGCGAAAGCCCGAGTTGCGCGGCGATTTGTTCGAAGGTGAGTTCGCCCCATATCTTGAGGACGAGCACATCGCGCTGCTCGGGCGGGAGGCGGCGCAGGGCCGACTCGATGGCTGCGCGGCGCTCATCCCCGGCGAGCGGCGTGGCAAAAACCGGGACCACGCCGTCCGCGTCGGCCTCGGCCCGCTGCTCCCGGGCCGTGCGGCGGGCATCGCGCCGGGCGAGGTCGAGGGCGGCGCGGCGTACGGACGTGATGAGGAGAGGGAGCGGTTCACCACCAAGGCTGCGCTGGTGCCGCCAGTAGCGGACGAAGCCTTCCTGCACAGCATCCTCGGCATCGGCCGCGGAGCGCGTCCACTGCCGGGCGCAGAGCAGCAGTTTCGGGCCGTAGAGCTCAAACCAGGTTTTCCAAGAATCATGAGCGGGAACATCCTCCATCGGCTGGGGGTGCGTCGTTTGCCTGAGAAGCGTCATGGCCCGGCTGGTTTGTCTAAATCACCGCAAAAAAATTCCGTCGCCCTGCCAACTGGCGCCCGGCTCCGGCGGTTACCGCCTTCCGAAAATAAAAAGGGGCCCGGTGTTCCGGGCCCCTTGTTGGGATGTTACTGTTGGGCTCGCCTTAGCGGCGGCTCAACGTCCGACGGCCTTGTGCGCGGTACTCCAGCGCGGTGATGGCGGCGAGCATGAGCACGCAGCCGAAACCGACGATGGAGTCTGCATTCACTTGGGAGCGAACAGAAAGCGTGATGGCGGTGGCAGCGATGACGCCGGGGATAACCGCGAGGAGGATGATGTTCTTATTCATGTTTGGTCTTTCGTGTGTCCACTTCGGTTGAATTGGACGGGAGAATAATACACCCACTCTTCAATAGTTGAAATTGT
Source organism: Verrucomicrobiota bacterium (assembly GCA_018239845.1). GTDB lineage: Bacteria > Verrucomicrobiota > Verrucomicrobiia > Opitutales > Opitutaceae > CAIRCN01. The sequence continues at coordinate 43,526 of JAFEGO010000039.1, read as the reverse complement.
GTCTTCCTATATTTATTATCGTTTTAAACTATGGAACTGAGCCAACTCCGCTATGCCGTCGCCGTCGCCGACACCGGTAATTTTACCCGTGCTTCCGAGCGCTACAATATCACCCAACCATCACTCAGTCAGCAGATTATTAATCTCGAACAAGAGGTCGGCCATAAGCTTTTCCATCGGCTCGGCCGCAAGGCTGTGCCCACCGAAGCAGGCGCGGTCTTCCTCGAGCAGGCGCGAAAAATCCTCTTCGAGGTCGAAAACGTCACTAAGCAACTCGCTGATAATCCGTCACTTGACCGTCGCATCACCGTTGGTGCCATCCCAACCGTCGCCCCGTATCTCCTGCCCCAGCTCATTGAACGCTGCCGCGAAAAGCACCCGAATCTCGCCGTCCACGTCCGCGAGGATTTTCGCAAGGATTTGATCCAGCGAGTGATCGATGGCGACCTCGATCTCGCCATCACTTCCCTGCCCGCCAAGGATCACCGCATCTCCGTCGAGCCTTTGCTGACCGAGCCGCTGTTGCTCGTCGTGGGGAAGAATCATCCGTTCGCCAAGCGCTCGGAGATCAGTCTGGAAGATCTTACGGACGAGACGTTTGTGACGATGGGCGACTCCAGCACGCTGGCCGCGCAGATCCAGGCTTTCTTCGGCGACCACCATGTCGTGCCGAAGATCGGCTACCGCTGCGCCCAGATCGCCACGCTCAAGTCTTTTGTTTCCATGGGCTTGGGTATTTCGATTTTACCGCAGGTCGCACGGACGAAAGACGACAATGCGACTCTGCTCTATCTCCGCCTCAAGGGCAGCTCGCCTCAGCGTGAACTCGGCATCATCCGCCATCTCCAGCGCTACCAAAGCCGCGGCGCCGAGCAGTTCCTCGCCGTCCTGCGCGAGACCGCCGCCGCCGGCTTCGACTCGTAGGCCTAAACGCCGGCCGAATAGTCCGCCCCGGAGGTTGCGCTTTCCCCAAAGGCCGAAATCTTCCGGGCCTGCCATTTATGTCTTCGTCCGTTTCAACCGCCGCTCCCCGCAAGTCCGGCGAATCCGCCATCCTCGCCGTCCTGGCCGCGGTCCAGTTCACGCACATCATGGACTTCATGATCATGATGCCGCTGGGGCCGCAGTTCATGCGCGCCTTCGGCATCACGCCGACGCAGTTCGGGCTGCTGGTCTCGACCTACTCGTTTGCCGCGGGCGCGACCGGTTTCCTCGCGGGCTTTTGGATGGACCGCTTTGACCGCAAGCGCGCGCTGCTCTTTCTCTACGCGGGCTTCGGCCTCGGCACGCTCTGCTGCGCACTCGCGCCCAATTACTGGACGCTGCTCATCGCGCGCACCCTCGCGGGCGGCTTCGGCGGCGTGGCCGGCTCGGTCGTCATGGCGATCGTCGGCGACGTCATCCCGCACGAGCGGCGCGGCCAGGCCATGGGCGTGATCATGACGGCGTTCTCGCTGGCCTCGATCCTCGGCCTGCCCGTCGGCCTGCAGCTCGCGGAATGGTTCGGCTGGCACGCGCCGTTTTTCCTGCTGGGCCTGATGAGCGCGGTGATTTTGCTCACCGCCTCCCGCCTGCTGCCCAAGCTCCCGGCGCACGCGCACACCTCGACGCACGATGCGTGGGAAAACATGCGCGTGATCCTCACGCACTCCAACCACGTCCGCGCCTTCACGCTCGTCGCCGTGCTCACCGCCGCGGGTGCGCTCATCTACCCCTTCCTCAGCCCGTCGATGGTCAGCAATGCCGGCCTGCCCGAGAAGCACCTGATGTTCATCTACATCTTCGGCGGCGCGGCGGCGTTCTTCACGTCGCGGTGGTTCGGCCTGCTCTCCGACCGGCTCGGCAAGCCGCGGGTGTTCGCCTGGCTCGCGTATCTCTCCGCGATCCCGACCCTCGCAGTGACGCTCATGGTGCCGATGCCCGTGTGGGCGATCCTGATCGTGACCACGCTCTTCATGGTGCTCACCTCCGGGCGCTTCGTGCCCGGCATGGCGATGATCACCTCCAGCGTCGAGGCGCGCTACCGCGGGGGCTTCATGAGCGTCAACTCCGCCATCCAGCAGATCGCCGCCGGCCTGGCCACCGCCGGCGCGAGCCTGCTCGTGAGCAACGACGCGGCCGGTCACCTCACCGGCTACTACCGCGCCGGCCTGCTCTCCCTCGTCCTCATCGTCGCCGCCGTGCTGCTCTCCCGCCGCCTCCGCGTCGCGCCCGGCCCGGCTCCGACACCTGTCGCCGTCGAGCCCGTGGAGGCCATCGGCTAAGGCGTTGCGCCGCCCGGGGTCTTGTTGTTTATTTTAGCCATGTCCGCTCCCACCGCCACGCCCGCTGCCTCCGCGCTCAAGCGCCCGGAGTTGCTCGCGCCTGCGGGCGACTGGGAGTGCGTGCGCGCCGCCGTCGAGAACGGCGCCGACGCGATCTACTTCGGCCTCGAGCGGTTCAACGCCCGCATGCGCGCGAAGAACTTCACGCAGGCCGACCTGCCCGCGCTCATGGCGTTTCTCCACCGCCGCGGCGTGCGGGGCTACGTCACCTTCAACACGCTCGTCTTCACCAACGAGCTCGCCTCCGCCGAGGACTACCTGCGCACGATCATCGCGAGCGGCGTCGATGCCGCGATCGTGCAGGACGTGGGTATCTGCCGGCTCATCCGCCGCCTCTCGCCGGATTTCCCGATCCACTGCTCCACGCAGATGACGGTCACGAGTGCCGCCGGCGTCGCCTTTGCCCAGGACCTCGGCGCGCAACTCGTCGTCCTCGCCCGTGAAAACTCCCTCGACGACATCGCGAAGATCAACGCCGCCACCTCCGCCGCCCTGCCGCTCGAGGTCTTCGTGCACGGCGCCCTCTGCGTCGCCTACTCCGGCCAGTGCCTCACCAGCGAATCCCTCGGCGGCCGCTCCGCCAACCGCGGCGAATGCGCCCAGGCCTGCCGTCTCCCGTATGACCTGATCGCCGACGGCCAGCAGGTCGATCTCGGCGACCGGCGCTACCTCCTCAGCCCGCAGGATCTCTCCGGTCTGCCCGTCCTCCCCGATCTCATCCGCGCCGGCGTCTCCTCCCTCAAGATCGAGGGCCGCCTCAAATCCCCCGAGTACGTCGCCAGCATCACCCGCGTGTATCGCCAAGCCTTGGACAAGGCCATGGCCGAGCTCACCGGCGTGCCCACGCCCGCCTTCGACCCGGCCGCGGCGCGCTACGAGCTGGAGATGAGTTTTTCGCGCGGGCTCTACACCGGCTGGTTTCGCGGCATCAACAACCAGGAGCTCGCCCACGCGCGCTTCGGCACCAAGCGCGGCGTGTTCCTCGGCGAGGTCACGCGCGTGCAAAACGAGTCCGTCTCCCTCCGCCTCACCGCCCCGCTCAAGCCCGGCGACGGCCTCGTCTTCGACGCCGGAAAACCGGAAGAACGCGAACAAGGTGGACGCGTGTACCAAGTCGAACCTTCCCGCACCACCGGCGGCGAGACCACCCTGCGCTTCGGCCACGGCGACATCAACTGGAGCCGCGTCCGCCCCGGCCAGCTCGTCTGGAAAACCAACGACCCCGCCCTCGACCGCGAGGTCCGCACCACCTTCGAAGGCGAGCAGATCCGCTTCCAGCGCCCCATCACGCTCGAGGTCCACGGCCGCGCCGGCACGCCGCTTACCCTCATCGCCAACGACGGCCACGGCCACGTCGTGCAGCTCGCCTCCACTGTCGCGCTCGCCCCCGCCGAGAAACAGCCGCTCACGCCCGAGCGCCTGCGCGAACAGCTCGGCCGTCTCGGCGGCACGCCCTTCAAGCTCGGCGCGCTGAACTCGCATCTCGAAGGTGACGTGATCGTTCCCCTCAGCGAACTCAACCGCCTTCGCCGCGAAACCGCCGCCGCCCTCGACGAACTCCGCGCCCAACCCCAGCGCTGGCAACTCTCCACCGCTTCCGGCCTCTCAACCCTCAACGCTCAACCCTCAACTTCAGCTCCCCCCGAGCTGATCGCCGTCATCCGCCTGCTGGAGCAGCTCGATGCCGCGTGGGCCGCCGGGGCGCGCACGATCTACTGCGAGTTCGAAAACCCGAAGCACTACCGCGACGCCGTCGCGCGCTTCCGCGAACTCCAGCAATCCGTCCCGCCCGCCGAAGCCGCGAGCGCCTCCATCTGGGTCGCCGCCCCGCGCATCTTCAAGCCCGGCGAAGAGTGGATTCTAAAACAGGTCCGCTCCTCCAACGCCGACGGTTACCTCGTCCGCAATCACGACCACCTCGCCTTTTTCAAAGACGACCGCCGCCGCGGCGATTTCTCGCTCAACGTCGCCAATCCCCTCACCGCCGACTACCTGCTCCACCACCACGGCCTGGAGCGCGTCACGGCCAGCTACGATCTCAACATCACGCAGCTTGAGGCGCTCCTGCAGGGTGCGCCGGGCCACTGGTTCGACATCACGGTGCACCAGCACATGCCGATGTTTCACATGGAGCACTGCGTGTTCTGCGCGTTTCTCTCGTCGGGCAAGGACTACCGCGACTGCGGCCGCCCCTGCGACAAGCACCGCGTCGCCCTGCGCGACCGCGTGGGCGCGGAGCTGCCGCTGAAGGCCGACGCCGGCTGCCGCAACACCGTCTTCAACAACCGCGCCCAGACCGGTGCCGAGTACATCGCGCGGCTCATCGAGCTCGGCGCGCGGAGCTTCCGCGTCGAGTTCGTCAACGAGAGCGCCGACGAGGTCACCCGCACGCTCACCCGCTACGGCCAGCTGCTCCGCGGCGAGATCACCGGCGCCGACCTCTGGCGCGAGTTGAAACTCCTGAACCAGCTCGGCGTCACCCGTGGCCAGATGGAGACCGCCCCGCAGGTGGTCCACCGGAAAGCATAGGTAGGGACGCCCCTATTTTTTCCGCAGCTGCGCCTTGAGGTCTTTCCAGCGGGCGAGGCGGTCGGCGATCTTTGACTCCCAGCCGGCGGTTTTGGGCGTGTAGATCGTCACCGGTTTTTCGAGGTAGTCCTGGCCGGAGATGTTTTCCGGGAAATCGTGCGAGTAGTCGTAGCCTTTGCCCTGGCCGAGGCGCTTGTTGGCCCCGCCGCTCTTGCTGCGCAGCGCGGAGGGGATCGTCTGCACGGGCTGCTCCTTGAGCACTCGGTGCGCCTCGCCGAGGGCGAGCGTGGCGGAGTTACTCTTCGGCGCGGTCGCGATGTAGAGCGTCGCGTGGGCCAGGGTCAGCTCCGCTTCGGGCAGGCCGATGAAGTCGCACGCATGGTGCGCCGCCACCGTGAGCGGCAGCGCCTGCGGGTCGGCGAGGCCGACGTCCTCGCTCGCGAGGATCACGAGGCGCCGCGCGATGAAGCGCGGGTCCTCGCCGCCGGCGAGCATCTTGGCGAGCCAGTTGGACGCCTCCGACTAAGTTTGGAAAAGGTTAGGACCCGTAGCGGATTGGAAATCCTCTCTCCGTTCACTGTTTGGAGAACACGTAAGTTTGGAAAGAATTCAGGTATGAGGTTCAGCCAACCTACCGGCGCAGTAGGTTGACCCAAAATACCGGGAGATGAGATCGAAGATTTCGTCCCCCGGTGTTTGAATCAAAGCTCAACACAACTAAGACTGGGGACGACTCTCAACTTAGCCGAGGCTTCGACGGGTAACTCCACTGGCGCGCTTAATGGGCATCGAGAGAAGACCAGGTTTATGGCCTGCGTCCTCTTCATCAACGGGCCGCCTGATGCCGACAGTCGTTTGAGCGGAAACCTCATCTCAGTCATGCTCCATTTGATCTTCTTCATAAATGCGGAATCGGATCGAGTGACCTTCACTCTGCCTGAAGCGTCGATCTGCGCGCCTCGGGCATGACTCGATCAAAATACGCCTTATCGTTTTTCCGAATCCAACCTACGGTATGACGATCGATCTTCTCAAGGGCCCACCGCCCAGAGTTCGGGTTCGCTTCGATCAACCGCCGAAGCCGCATCCTTTTATCTTCAGCAAAATCGAATGGGATCAACAACGAGTCTGCCAGCTCGCTTGTCTTGGGGAGTCGCCCCTGAGCTAGCCGAAACGCAAAATGTGAAATGCCGGCCGCTCGAAGAATTAACGTAGCACTTGCCCGGGATTTACCAGTCATCTTGGGAACAGCATCTCGAATTCGCATGCAGTAATCTAAATCTCTGGCCTCCCAATCGACAGAGAGGCCGCCGGACGGCTTCCGATTTGTCTTATCTACCTCGACCCCACTAATCTTATGGGCTTTTCCGCCCTGCTTGAGCACCGCTTCGCACAATGGAAGCCGACCATTTGCGAACCTCATCAACTGTTCTGGTTCGCCAATTTCTGACAAAAGCTTCGCGGAAATGATTCTCTGTCTAGGGTGTAATTGAGCTATTGCTTTCGCGAGGCGAGACGACAGCTCCAGATCCCGCTTTCCCCAGTCGACTGCTTTCCTTCTCGGTATCAGCCAGGGAGAATGCTTCCTGAGGAGGTTATAAGCAGAAGATTCTAAAGACCGGAACTGCACAGCCGTAATGCCAGGATAAACAGCCTGAACAGAATGCAGACGGTTTTCCGCCCAAGCCTTCGCTTCTTCGGCAGAACCAAACCTTTTATACTCCCTTGGTGGCCGCCGTTTGGCACTGGACAATTTTTTAATCGCTTCGGCCGTCTTTGGGAGCCGGTGCCTGTTCCGGTAGAAAGTCTGGCTTCTCAAGTTCGCGATACGAAATAGTGCTTCACGAAACGACGGACCTCCGGCTGCCGCATAGTGCGTGATCGTCCGATGCAATTCTTCGTCTCTCGCCAACCAATCGATACGATTACCCACGTTTCTCCGCCCAGGAACGATATCACGGAATTCATCGTTTCTCCCTTTTCTGAGAAAGTCATACGCGGAGCTGCATGCGGCTCTAATTTCAAGCCGGCTTGAAGAAGGTCGAAGGCGCAGACAGCCTTGAATAGATCGCCGAGCCCACCGTTCCTTCACCTCTCTCATCGAGGCCTTCTCAGCAAATTGGGCTTCCGTTACCAATTCTTCCATTTCGAAATCAAGAAAGTGGGCTAAGAGTAGGCATCGACCGAGCGGAATGCGTTGCCAGAAACCGTCTGGCTCAATCCGGGAAAGCGCGGGATCGACTCTCACAACTGCGCTGCCATATCGCTCCCGCATTTCTTTCAGAAAGTCGGACGGATTTGTGTGCTTTCGTCCCCTTTTAAAGAGTGCAGCCTCTTGTAGGGTTCTTATTATACCCCTTATCGGAATGGGCGTCTGAGACTTCTGGTCGTTTATCCAAGCCAGCATCCGAGCTATCCGAATCTCCACTGGCGAAGCAGCCTCTATCGCGGCGTTGGGAGCTATCCATTTCTCCGGCGATGGAAGCCAATTCCTCGTATAGTCTGCCCCGCTTATTTTCAGCAAGACCTCATGTTTGGTGCAGCAGGTCGTCGCAGGGTAGTTTTCGACGACACGCCAGTATGGAGGCACCCCCCGAATGCGATCTTGCTGCGCGCAGACCGGACAATATTTTAGGGCACGATATCCTCCGACGACTGCTCGACGACCTGTTTCTCCACTGAAAATACTTTTCCAGAGCAAGCGCTGTTCGTCTTCCGAGATCAGCGGGCTCATCAGATGATAAAGCGAACCGTCGACAATGTCTCCGTCTGTCGGGCGCGATACCTCAACGAACGCTTCTTGAATTTTTCTAGCGTTACACGGCATTGTCCACCCCAAGGCTGCATGAGATCCTAGGAAGTTAGCCGATGCGTTGACCCTGCATGGTGCCTCCAAACACGAAAGTGTCAGGAAGAAATCTATGACCTTTCGCCGCAGGTGTCAATAAACGTGAAAGCCAACTCTATTCTGACGTTGCAGTGTGGCCTATCCTGACATCAGGATAGGGTATAGCCTAGCCGGACGCACCACACTTCGGTTGACTTCATTTAAATAGTTGTTGTAGTATCTTAATATGGAAAAGCAAACCGCAACATCAATTTTTGAATCCCTCTCATCGGGGCTGCGTCTGGATGTGTTCAGACTGCTAGTCAAGAAGGGGCCGGAAGGCATGGTAGCGGGCGAAATCGCCAGCGCGCTGGACGTGCCTCCGGCCAACCTCTCCTTTCACCTGAAGGCGTTGTCACAAGCTCGCTTGGTGACAGTAGAGCAGGAGGGTCGCTTCCAGCGCTACCGCGCGGATATCCCGTTGATGCTGGATTTGATCGCGTACCTCACCGAAGAATGCTGTTCGGGCAACCCCGTGCAATGCATTGACATGCGTGCTACCTCGAAATGTGTCGAGGAACTATTGCCGCCTCTGTCACCCACCCCAACGAAAGCGACGATATGAAAATTCTTTTTCTTTGCACCGGTAACTCCTGCCGTTCCATCCTGGCCGAGGCGACCTTCAACCACCTGGCACCCACAGAGTGGGAAGCGATGAGCGCAGGTAGTCAGCCGACCGGGATTGTTCACCCGCGCTCTCTGGCGCTGTTGGCGCGTGAAGGCATCGCCACAGATGGACTGCGCAGCAAGTCGTGGGAGAACTTGCCGCTGGTCCCGGATGTGGTCATCACTGTCTGCTCGAACGCCGCGGGAGAAACCTGTCCGGCTTACCTTGGCCAGGTAGTGCGGGCGCATTGGGGCGTTGACGACCCCGCTCATACGACGGGAAGCGACGAGGAAATCGAAGCCGCCTTCACGAACGCTTACCGGATTTTGCGTCATCGCATTGAAGCGTTCATCGCGCTACCCCTGGCGCAGCTTGAGCATGACCGAGCACAGTTGAAGGTGGAACTGGATCGGATCGGAACGCTTTCAGAGTAGTTTTTATTTGACATACATTTCAATACTTGATGGAGGTTTTAAATGAATAAGATCGAAGTCTTTGACCCGTCGTTGTGCTGTAGCACTGGCGTGTGTGGGGTGGATATTGACCAAGCCCTCGTCAATTTTGCTGCCGATGTTAATTGGGCGAAGCAGAACGGGGCGCAGATCGAGCGCTTCAATCTGGCGCAGCAGCCACAAGCCTTCGCGGACAACGCGACGGTAAGGGCCTCTCTGGAAAAAAACGGTCAGGACGGGTTACCACTAATCCTGGTGGACGGACAGCAAGTCCTGGCAGGACGCTATCCTGGCCGCGACGAGCTGACGGACTGGATCGGGGCAAATGCTGGGAGTGCCTTGTTCACGCCCCAAACAGAAGGAGGACCAATCATGGAAAAGAAAAACAGCGAAGTGAAATCAGGCAAAAAAGGTCTTTGGACCATCCTCAAGGAGTCCATGAACAAGGCGAGCAGCGGTTGCGGCCCTGGGTGCGGCTGCCATGTCGAGAATCAGGACAGCAAAAACCAGCGGAAGGATGTGCCGGAGAATCCGGCAAAGGACAACGGGAAGGCATGATGGCTCGACCAAATAATTCGCGAAACTTGCAAGAAATACTGATCTTTGCGCTTGTCCCGGTAATAGTTGGAGCGTTGACACTGGCCTCTTGGCTCCTGGGCCGCTGGCAGGTCGGGCCTTGGCTGCTCTTGGGTCCCTGGCAGATCGGGCCGGGAACTCTGGCTGCGGGACTTGCCCTGGTCGCAACCTTTTTCGGCGGATGGCAGCGGTTTTGGGCAGGCTTCCGGGACGTCGCAAATCGAAGAATCACGGTCAACGTCTTCGTAACGTTGGCGATTTTTGTCTCGATAGCTGCCGGGGAGTTCTTGCCTGCTGCGGTAATCATTCTGATTATGGCCGTGGTCGGGGCTTTGGAGTCTTACACGCTTGACAGTACGCGCCGGAGTATCCGCGGCCTGCTAGATCTCACCCCGCCAATGGCAAACGTGCGGCGCGGCGATGAGGAAGTCCCCGTTGCCGTGGCCGAGCTTCAGTACGGAGATATCGTGATCGTACGGCCGGGTGAGCGCATTCCGGTGGACGGCGTGGTGACCGCGGGTGCCGCCGCCGTCAATCAAGCCCCCATTACCGGTGAATCCATGCCGGTGGAAAAGCTCAAGGGACACGAGGTGTTCGCCGGCACCCTGAATGAGGATGGCCGCCTTGAAATTCGAACAACCAAGATCGGCGCGGATACCACCCTTGCCAGAATCGTTCACCTGGTCGAGGAGGCGCAGGAGTCCAAAGCGCCCATCCAGGGGGTTGCTGACCGCTTCACCGTGTGGTTCCTCCCTGCGGTCCTCGTCCTGGCGGTTATCGGGTATCTGACTTCGGGTGATGTGAAGGTGGCCGTCGCCATTCTGCTCGTGGCATGCCCGTGCGCTTTCGCCATCGCGACACCCTCGGCCGTGGCCGCCGGCATTGCCAACATGGCCCGACGAGCCGTACTCATCAAGGGGGGCATTTTCTTCGAGATCGCAGGCAGGATCGACTCCCTGGTAGTTGACAAAACCGGCACCCTCACCCTGGGCCGCCCGAAAGTCCTGGAGGTAATCAGCGGCGATGGCGTGCCGAAAGACGAGGTGCTTAGGCTGGCCGCCATCGCTGAAAAGTACTCAGAGCATCCTTTGGCAAAAGCGGTCATGGCGCTTGCCGGTGAAAAAGCGCTTGAGATTCCGGACCCCGATGAGTTCAGAATCGAGATCGGCAAGGGTGTTGTGTCGTCTTATGCCGGGCAGCAGATCGTGGTGGGAAGGGATGTTTTTCTGAGGGAACAGGGAATCGTCATTCCCGCCCGGATCGAGCAGGCCGTGACGGACCAATCCGACCTCGGAAGAACGGTGATCCTGGTTGTACGAAGCCGCGAAGCCATCGGACTTCTGGCCATCGCCGATGAAGTCAGGGCCGAGACAGTGGATGCGATTGCCTCGATGAGGTCTCTTGGCGTGGGCAAAATCACCATGTTGACCGGTGATAACTTCAAAATTGCGCAGGCTGTAGCATCCCAGATCGGCGTGGATGAATTCCGGGCCGATCTCTTGCCGCAGGACAAGCAGTCCGCCATCAACGAGATGAAAAACAAAGGCCGGATCGTCGCCATGGTCGGTGACGGCATCAACGACGCGCCTGCCCTGGCGCTTGCTGATGTCGGCATCGTGATGGGAGGGACCGGCGCGGACGTCGCCATTGAGGCGGCTGATGTCACGCTCATGGACGGTAACCTCTCGCGTCTGGTCGAATTCGTGCAGATGTCCCGAAAGGTGCTGCGGCGGATCAAGATCAATATCTTTTTTTCCATCATCTATAACGTTATCGGTCTGACCCTGGCGATGCTTGGACACCTGACGCCCGTTATGGCCGTTATTTTCCAGGAAGCCGGTTGCGTCACCGTGGTTCTCAGTTCCACGTTGCTACTCTGGGCCAAGGTCCCTGGCCTGAAACGCCGTGGTTAATCAGCACGCGGACCGTTACGCAGTTCTGGGGCGGAGTGCTTGCTTCCGTCGGGATTTTTCTCTCCGGCACCATCGCCTATCTCTGCTGCCGCCGTTTCGGGGTGGCGTTGGCGCGCCGAATCGCGGGCGAGGCAGGCCTCGAGCGCGTGCGGGAGGGCATGCGGCGCTTGGGACCGCTGACCATCGCCGTGACCCGCTCGGTGCCGGTGGTGCAGGAGGCCACCGCGTGTCTCGCAGGTCTGACGGAAATGCCGGCGCGCAGCTTTTTTGGCAGCCTTGCCGCCGGGAGTGTGCCGACGGGGTTTGCGTACGCGGCGATTGGCGCCAGCGCGCTTCAGAGCGAGGGCTGGGCCCTGGCGCTGAGCCTGCTCGTCCCCGCGCTGACCTGGCCAGTGATCTACTGGGTGCTGCGCTCGGCGCGTAATTCCCCGGGGGCGGCCTGAGCCACCTCAAGGCGACCGTGAAGGTTTGCTTCGGCGCTCTGTGAATTCGCGGCGCGCGAAGCCGGGCCGGAAATGTCCCTGCCTGCTTTGGGTGTGAGTTTTTGCAGCCGTGTAACGGAAAATCCCCGACCCACCCCGCTGGAGTCCCGCTTCTGAAAGAAGAACCGATTGGTGCAGAACGCCTGCGTGCGCTCATCCATCCCCAAGCATAGGAGGTCGACCATGTTGATCCGAAATTTTATGACTCCCGATCCGGTGACCGTTCAACCTGAAACACCGGTTGAGGACATCGCGAATCTGCTGCTGAAGCACCGCATCAACGGGGTGCCCGTGGTCGATGAGGCAGGCCGGCTGCTCGGCGTCGTGACTGCGGAGGACTTGATCCACCGGGGAGCGGACGAACGGCTTGAACCCCGCGAATCGGTCTGGAAGGAGAATTTCTGGGTTTCCTTCCTGGGCCCAAAGGGAACACAGCGCGACAAGGCCGAGGGGCGTACTGCCGCAGAGGTAATGACCACCGAAGTGCACGGCGTCGCACCTGCCATGCATCCCTCCGTGGCAGCCCGGCTGATGGTGGATCATCACTTGACGTCCCTTCCCGTAGTGGAAGATGGGAAAGTGATCGGCGTCATCTCCCGCATTGACCTCTTAAGCCTCCTTAAAGAACTCGAAAACCCGCTGAAAAGAGAGAATTGACGTGCTTGCTGCCCTACTGATTTTTCTTGCCACTATCGTGCTGGTGATCTGGCAGCCGCGCGGGCTGGGCATCGGCTGGAGTGCGACGCTTGGCGCTGTCGTGGCGCTACTGTCCGGTGTCGTTCACCTCGGCGATATTCCTGTTGTCTGGCAGATCGTCTGGAACGCCACTGCCGCGTTCATTGCCATCATCATCATTAGCCTGTTGCTGGATGAGGCCGGCTTTTTCGAATGGGCAGCCTTGCACGTCGCACGCTGGGGCGGCGGGAAAGGACGCATGCTGTTTGCACTGATCGTCCTGCTAGGTGCGGCCGTCGCCGCGCTTTTTGCCAACGACGGCGCGGCACTGATTCTCACGCCAATCGTCATGGCGATGTTGTTGGCACTGGGGTTCAGTCCGGCTGCGACGCTCGCGTTCGTCATGGCAGCGGGTTTCATCGCGGATGCCGCCAGCCTGCCGCTCGTCGTATCCAACCTGGTCAACATCGTCTCTGCCGACTTTTTCAATATCGGGTTCAATGACTACGCTGCGGTGATGATTCCGGTGAACATTGTCGCCATCATTGCCTCTCTGGTCGTACTTTCGATCTATTTTCGCCGCAGCATCCCCGCACACTACGACGTGAATCAGTTGAAACAGCCGAATGAGGCCATTCGCGATGCGGCCACGTTCCGTTTCGGCTGGGTGGTTCTTGTCCTGCTGTTGGTCGGATTCTTCGGCCTTGAGCCGCTAGGCGTGCCGGTTAGCGCCGTGGCTGCCGCAGGCGCCCTGCTGTTGCTCGCAGTCGCTGCGCGCGGGCATGTCATCAGCACCCGCAAAGTGATCCGTGAAGCGCCTTGGCAAATTGTCGTTTTCTCGCTGGGGATGTATCTCGTGGTCTATGGGTTGCGTAACCAAGGCCTGACCGAGCATATCGCAAGGCTGCTGGATTACTGCGCACAAGGCGGCGTATGGGGTGCCGCCTTTGGGACGGGCTTCCTCACAGCGCTGCTGTCTTCGGCCATGAACAACATGCCTACGGTACTGGTGGGCGCACTTTCCATTGATGCCACAAGCGCAACCGGCGTGGTGAAAGAGGCAATGATCTATGCCAATGTGATCGGCAGTGACCTCGGGCCGAAGATCACCCCTATTGGCTCGCTGGCGACGCTGCTCTGGCTGCATGTACTGGCGCGCAAGGGAATAACGATCACTTGGGGGTATTACTTCAAGGTGGGCATTGTGCTAACCGTCCCCGTACTCGCGGCGACCCTGGCTGCGCTGGCACTGCGCCTGACTCTCGCCTGATGCGGGCGGTGCTCTGCTCGAAGACATACAGTATTGATCCATCCTTGCCATAGGCTCGGCAAATTGCATCTGTAACACGGAGCAAGAGGGAGCTGAGACTCCTTTTTGCTTATTGGCTGATCCTTAGCGTGCTTTATTTTCCGTTTTCTGAAACGACCCCGTCTTGCATCGACTCACTCAGAAGGCGGCAATGCGCCTTCGTCACATCAATCACTATGCCGGTAGCATCTCTATCTTCGTGGGCTACAGGAATGGGCCGAAATGGTCGGAGGAAGTCCGGTTCAATGAGACTCAGGACATGTTTGCGCTTACCAAGGCTCTCAATGTGGCGTGGGCTCGCAGACCTAAGGATATTCGCGGCATGACCCCCATGCAGGTGGGTGTCGTTCTAAGCCGTTTAATCGCGATGAGCGGTCATACCCCTGATCTATTCGAAGGGGAGAGGCAAATGGCCAAGGAGCGCCTGCAACAAGCCATAGATGTGGTAAATCAGACCTTTGGCCATGGGACGGTTTATCTCGGTGGAGCATTTGGCGTGACTAAGAATGCGCCCATGCGGATCTCGTATACTCGCATCCCTACGCCGGAGCTTGAAGAAATCGATCCTGCGCGTGAACGAAGAGTCAGGCCATTGAGCAAGCCGACGCCAACTGAGGATCAGTTCGGGAATCCTCTCAACTAACCGAGAGGGTATTGAAGTTGGATACGACAATATCGGAGCCCGCATTCTACGAAGAAGCAGGTAAAAGTCGTTACCTGAACCACGGTGAGCGACGAGATCGCAATCTTACTCGTTACGGCAAATGGAGCCGATTGTCGAATGAAACGATCTCCTTCCATGCGTGGTGCGCGATGATCTGGTTTAGCGTTTCCGGGTTGAACAGGGGAGCCCTGCTGGTCTTCAAACCGGGCAGCCTATCGTTAGGAGTGATGTAGATCGCCTTGTTTGGGGAAAGCGGTGCTATGACGAAATCGAGCGGTCCGTGTTCGTCTTGACTATCGAGAACGCATACGGGGCTATCACTGGTCATAAGACATCTGCCATCGAAAATTTGGACGAACGCGCCGCATCCTGAGAGCCAGTGTTGAAATCTCTTCACCTCTACATCGTAGCCTTTCGCGAGGGCTTCACGGTTGCGCGGGGTGCGAACGTGATGAAGCGCAAGCCAACCTGTGAGCAGATCTGCGTCTGATCCTGAGACCTCTGCATTCAGTCCTGTAATTTGCGAAACCTTCGACTCAACAAAGTGAAAAGCCTTTTCCCATTCGGCAGATTGCCAATTCCTGGCCCCGCACGAGTTTCGGTGGGTGCGTCCTCGTATTGGGCGCCTAGAGGCTTTATCAAAGACTCCCAGCTTACCGCCCGACCCAGTCCACTTGTATAGATACTTTGCTTGGGTGAAGTGCTGGAATTGCGCAGGGTCGGGCGGCATGGCTACGCCATTTTCCGGCCACGCGCTTTGGCGCCGGCGGTGGGGGCGAGTGGGGATGAAATTTTTTCGTAAAGGGCGAAGAGAAATTCTACGCGCTCACGGTCGTTAATGAAGGGCTTCGGACGATATGCTTTTTCCACGGCGCGATCGAGTGCTTGGTGCGCAGTGATAAGGGCTGGAGGCATGGCCGAGGAGTAAAGATCCGCGAGTGAAGCTCCTCCGGCGAGATGGGGCTTCCTAGCGTCGAGGACATTTTGAGCAGCAGTTTCGATGGCCTCTCTTTGATTATCGGATGGCTCTGGCCACGGGTAGTTGTTGTAGACGAGAGAATTTGAGTATCGGTAGTCCGACTTCAGGCGACCGCATACTGTTCTCACCCATGCCATGTGCATACAGGAGGTGAGTATCCCGAAATGATACGCTGTTGCGGCGGGCACGAATTGCAGCGTGTTGCTGCAAATGACGTCCTTATCGAGGAACGCCATTGGGATGTAGTCCCGATTTTCTGACGAAACTTCCGGGATAGCCAGGTAAGCGCTGTTCGGTTGCGCGATCTGCCGAAACAGAGTCGGCTTTGATGCGTAAGCTTGAGTAGACTTCGCCTCGCTTTGCAGACGGAACTCTCGAACCTTTTCGATTCGTGACAGCACAGTCGGGCACTTACGGATGAGTGCAGGGTCGGCATCCACAAGCCATAGGCAGTAGCGGACTATGTCGTTTATGAAGTCTCCACCCCCCATGTATCGACGAACAAGCGGAGCAGCTTGTGGCTCCCGATCTAATAGTTCGCGACGCTCGTCTGGGGACATTATGAAATGGCCACCGTCGGTAGGTTTATTGCCCCATGACATTTTTGGCACATCGTTCAGCGGTGTTGTCCGATTGCCGATAACCGTTTCCGACCCAATGACCAGGTATGGGCTGATGGACATCGGTGTTTCCTGACAGGAGTAGGGGGCGCTCTCGAAAATTCGTTTTTTTGCGACAGATTGGTATCCGAAGCCGACGATCACGACGTGGACCGCAGCCTTTCCCGCGGCTTCGTTGCTCCAGGGAAATGTGCGGAAGCCGAAGTGTATCTTTACTTGGTATCTGCTGAAGAGATAACTCCACAATATACCGACTTGTTCGCCCTGTGTGATGGAATTCGTGGAGACGAAAGCGCAGCGAATGCCGCTACCTTGGATGTATTGGGCGGCCAAGACATACCAGTTGCAGACGAAGTCGAGGACGCCCTTTGCTGATAAGTCCGCCAGAACGAACGCTTGATCCTTCTTTTGCTCCTCAGACTGGTAGGTCTGACCCACAAATGGAGGGTTTCCCAAAATGTAGCTGCATTCGTTTGGAGGAAGCACGGTCTTCCAATCGGTTCCCTGATCAGGAGATAGAAGGTAGATATTGTGAAGACGACGGTGACGAGACCCAGAATGGTCCTCACCGGGGTGTCGAAGAGCACGAACCGATTGTTCCTGATGTGCGTAAAGCCGAGTTGTTCGGCCAGCGGGATTGGCGTGAGAAGCACTGCCCATCCGAGCGAAGCCATCACCAAGCTCAGGTATAGCGAGGTAATGAATTTGATTAAGCTGTCCGCGAAGTCTTTCATGGATTTCAGCCGATATGGTTAGTGCCGAGCTGGGTTCTCAACGAACGCTGGGGTCATTTCGCTCGTAGCGTCGCTTTCAGCTCGGCACGTCTCTTTGCAAGTTCTAGCAAGCGAGTCTCATCCCCACCCTCTTTCAAGCTCACCAGTTGCGCCGGAATTGGGAGGTAATCCTGACCCGAAACATTGAGAGGGTAGTCGTGAGAGTATTTGTAGCTCTCCGGTGCCTTTTCTCCCGCATACGTCGGACGCTTGTAATGGCCGTCCCGAATCGTTTCTGGCACTGGTAGATCCGGGTGCTTTAAGAGAAACCCGTCAGCGATTCCCATTGCTCGTGTAATCGAGTTACTCTTTGGACATAACGCTAAAAATATGGCGACATGCGAGAGTGCGAACTCTGCCTCAGGCAGGCCTACGAAATCTACGGCTTGAGCCGCTGCCATCGCAAGGGGAAGCGCCCGTGGATCAGCTAGGCCAACGTCTTCAGACGCAAGAATTACGAGCCGTCTAGCAATGAAGCGTGGATCTTCACCACCAGAGAGCATGCGTTTCAACCAGTAGATGGTTGCGTCAGCGTCGGACCCCCGAATCGATTTAATCAGGCCAGACGAAATGTCATAATGGGTATCTTCGTCTCTGTCGTATCGGAAATTCCGCTCGCGAGCGAATGAAGCTAGATCGGACTCGGTGATCGTTTCGCCTGGTTCCTTAACAACTGCAATCGCTTCCAACGAATTCAGGGCTTGGCGGACATCACCGTTGGCATAAGCCGCCACACTACGCAGAACAGCCGGTTCGGCCTTAACCCTTAGCGATCCCAGCCCTTTTTTTTCGTCAATGAGCGCATGCTCCAACAATGCGACCAAGTCATCCGCCGCTACTGGATTGAGGCGGAAAAGATGCGAGCGAGAAAGCAGAGGTGGAACAACGTAGAATGCTGGGTTGTGCGTTGTCGCTCCAATCAAGCGCACGGTCCCGTCCTCGACCGCAGGCAATAGCTGATCCTGTTGTGCTTTGTTGAAACGATGTAGTTCATCTACGAACAGAATCGTTACCTGATCTGGGTAGAGCTTGGCTTGATCGATTGCCTGACGAACTTCCTTAATGCCATCTGTCGTGGCGTTAATCCGAGCGATCCTAGTCTTAGTTTCGTGGGCGATAGCTTCAGCTAAACTGGTTTTCCCACACCCTGGGGGACCAATAAAAATCAAGCTCCCGAATTGCTTTCGCTTTACCAGCTTTGGAAGAAGCGCTCCATCGCCCGTCAGATGCTTCTGACCGACCACCTCTGCAAGCGAGGTGGGCCGCATCCTAGCGGCTAGAGGGGCGTGAGCCTTTTTCGCACTACTGAAAAGATCATCCATTTCTTGTTTTCGATTTAAACGGGTTTTGTGCCTATCCTAGGGTCCTGGCCCGGGCTCTCCAATTGAACACGGTGTAACGGCATGTGGTGAATTTGAAAATTACACGTTTCCAAACCATACCTGTCATTTTCAGACTTAGTAGGCCGTTTCCAAACATTGTTGTTCTCCTCCACCAGTACATCGCGGCGTCGGGGTCGCTGCCGCGGCAGCTCTTGATGAAGGCCGAGATCGTGTCGTAGTGCTCGTCCTCGTCGGCGTCGTAGCGGATGCGGCGCTCACGGGCGAAGACCTCAAGGTCGGCCTCGGTCAGCGCGGCATTCTCCGGCAGGCCGAGCACGAGGACCTCGAGGGCGTTGAGCGCGCGGCGGAGGTCGCCGTCGCAGAGCACGGCGAGGTCGGTGAGAAGCTTCTCATCGGCGGTGACGTTGCGCGAGCCGAGGCCGCGCTCCTTGTCGCTCAGCGCGTTTTTAAGCACGCCGGCGACGGCCGAGGTCGCGAGCGGTTCGAGGCGGAAGAGGTGGCTGCGGGAGAGCAGCGGCGGGTTGACGTAAAAACCCGGGTTGTGGGTGGTCGCGCCGATCAGGCGGACATTGCCCTCCTCGACGTCGGGCAGAAGGAGGTCCTGCTGCGATTTGTTGAAGCGGTGCAGCTCGTCGATGAAGAGGATCGTCGCGGCCTCGGGCTGGCGGCGCGCGGTGGCGAGGATCTCGCGCAGCTCGGCGACGTTGGACATGACGGCGTTGATCCGGACGAAGCGGCTGCCCGTCTCGCGCGCGATGGCCTCGGTGATGCTCGTCTTGCCGCAGCCGGGCGGGCCGTAGAAGAGCAGCGAGCCGAAGCGGTTTTGCGCGACGAGCCGCGGGAGGAGGCTGCCGGGCTTCAGCAGATGGTCCTGCCCGACGACCTCGCTCAGGCGGCGCGGGCGCATGCGCGCGGCGAGCGGCTGGTGGGCCGTGGATTTCGCGGCTGGCAGCGGAGCCGGCGGGGCGGGTTCGCCAAAGAGGTCGGACTGGTCGGGCATGCGGTGCGGAAAAATTAATGTCGTCCGCCTCCTCCGCAGTTTCAAGCTCGGGTCATGAGTCTCCGCAGCCTCGGACACCGCGCCCCCCTGCTGTGGCTCGTGCTGCCGTTTATCGGCGGACTCGTCGCCGGCAAAGTCGGACTCAACCTCCCGCCCCTCGGCCTGCTCCTCGGGGCGGTGGCTGGCGTGGCCGTGGCCGCTTGGGCGGTGAAGCGCGCGCCACGCCTCTGGGCGTGGGCGATCTGCCTCGCCCTGCTCCTGGCCGGGGCCGCCTGTTACACGTTGGAGCGGCAGCGTCTGCCGGCGTGGGATGCCCTGCCACCGCGCGAGGCGCACGTGAGCCTGCGGCTCGACCGGGTGTTTCCGCAGGCGGACGCGAAGCGCGTGAGCGGTCTCGCGACCATCATGGGCGCCAGCGAACCCTTGCGCGAGCTGGCGGGCCAGCGGGTCTATTTTTCGCTCAACCTGAAGAAAGGCGAAGCGCCGCCGATCCGCAGCTCGGTGATCGCCGCGGTGGGCGTGCTGGCCTCGATCCCGCGCGATCCGCCGGTGGATACGTTTGACGGCTACCTTGCCGGCGCAGGCGTGAATTTCCGCCTCAAGCGCGGGCAGCTGCTGGCCGAGGAAAAGCCGGCCAACGCCTACTACCGGTTCTGCGCGCGGGTCTCGGGACAGTTCATGGCCACCCTTGGGCTCGGCATCGCGGAAAAACGGCCGGCGCTCGCGGGGCTGCTGCGGGCGATGATGCTCGGCGAGACGCACGAGCTGAGCGAGGAGCAGCACACGCTCTTCATGCAGAGCGGGACGATGCACCTCTTTGCGATCAGCGGCCTCAACATCGGCGTGGTCGCGGCGACGCTGCAGGCGATCCTGGCGCTGCTCCGGCTGCCCAAGGTGGCGCGGTTTTTCCTGAGCGTGGCGCTGCTGTGGCTGTTTGTGGACATCACGGGCACGTCACCCTCGGCGGTGCGGGCGTTTGCGATGGCGGTCTTTTTCCAGGCGGGTTTCCTGCTGCGCCTGCCGTCGAATCCCCTCGCCGCGCTCGTTGCCTCGGCGTTTGTGATCCTGCTGGTGGCGCCCCTGCAGGTCTTTAGCGCGAGCTTCCTCATGAGCTACGCGATCGTGGCGGCGCTGCTGGTGCTCGGCCTGCCGATGAGCGAGGCGTGGCTGGAATGGTGGAGCCCGTGGCGCGACCTGCCGCAGGTGACCTGGCGCTGGTGGCACCACGCGGGGCACTGGCTGTGGCGGACGCTCGCCGGGGCGCTGGCCATCGGCCTCGCCACCACGCTCGTGAGCCTGCTGACGGGCGTGCTGTTTTTCCAGCTCCTCACGCCCGGCTCGCTCGTGGCCAACCTGCTCCTCCTGCCCGCCGCGATGATAGCGACGCTCGGCGGCTTTCTCTCCCTGCTATGCGGCCTCGTCGGGTTCGTAAAAGGCGCGGTGCTCTTCAACCACGCCGCGGCGCTCGTGCTGCTCGGGATCGAAGGGCTCGTGCGGCTGAGCGTACACCTGCCGGGCGCGTTCATGCCCGCGCAGTTCACCGCTCCGTGGGTCGGGCCGGTGGCCCTCGCGGCGCTCGTGGCCGTGCTCATCGCGGGCTATGCGCGGCAGTGGCACGGTTGGTGGCGCGGGTACTGGGCACCGTTTGCGGTGGTGGCGCTGACGCTGATTTTCGGCGTGAGGTTTGGCGCGCCCGAGCCCAAGGTGACGGCCATGAAAAGCGCCTACGAACTCGCGATGGAACGCCTCGCCAAATCCGACCCCGATGCCAGCCGTCCGCTCACGGCCGAGCAGAAGGGCCGCCTCGCCGAGATCGACCGCGTGTACAAGGGCAAGCTGGCCGAGCGGGAGATCTTTCTGAAGAAGCAGCTCAACGACGCGCTGGTCGCGCAGCAGGCCGACGAGGTCGAAAAACTCCAGCAACAGCTCGCCAGCGAGAAGGCGCGCATCGAGGAAGAGCGCGAGGACGAAAAAGAGCGCGTGCGGCGTGGGAGAGCCTGACAGCCCCATTATTTTACACCAAGATAGCAAAGGGAGCAAAGACCGCACCCAGCACGGCTTGGCGATCTTTGCGTGCTTGGTGTAAAATTTTTTGGGTTCGTTAAACGAACTCGAAATCCGCCACCAGCGCGTGGTGGTCGGAGGCCGGGGTCGGCTGCACGGTGCAGCTCACACGCCACAGCCAGGCGTTGTGGAAGATATGATCGAGCACGTAGGGCCGGCGGCGCCAGGTGACCTCGTTTTGCTGCACCGGGTTGAAACCGATGCGGCCGAACTGCTCGATGAGCGACTGATGGCGGCTGACGTTGAAGTCGCCGGTCAGGATCGTCGGGGTTGCCTTCACGGTCGAGAGCAGCTCGGCGACGCGGTTGCGCTGGAAGGGATTGGCCGTGCTCGTGGAGCCGAGCATGAAGAACGCAAGGAGGTGCGTGTTGAAGAGCTGCACCTCGCGGCCCATGATGGTGGTCTTGGCTCCGATCAGCACGCGGTCGGTGGGCGTCGTCTTCTTGCCGTAGAAATCGAACTCGATCGGCGGTGACGGCAGGTCGAGCCGCATGGTGTCGCGCAGCGGCGTGCGGGAAAAGATCGCGAGGCCGATGCCAAAGGGCAGCTCGCGCGGATCGGACTTCGGATAGGAAAAATAGCTGTCGTAGCCCGCGAGCTCCTGCCGAAGGCGCGTGTAGTTGGGCGGCGGCTGGACCTGCGTGCCCCCACCCTGCGCGTGTTCCACTTCCTGAAGGAGAATCACGTCGGCGTCGTGCCGGCGGATTTCCTTGAGCGTCTCCTCCAGCCGGATCGGGGCGTGATCGGGGTCCGACTCGTCCCAGATCTGGCCAAACTGCATGTTGAACTGGAGGACGCGGAAGCGGTTCTTCATGGGACGGAGACAAAGGCTCGAACCGCAAAGGTGCTGCGCAAAATCCCGGCAAAAGCGTGAAGTGCGCTGGAAGCCTTCATGCCTGAAATTAGATGCAAGTGAGGTTCAACGCGGCAAATTTATTCTCGTTTATTACCTGCATTATTCCGGCTCGGCGGTGCCCTCGACGACCCAGTCGCGCGCCTCGGGGACTTGGCGGAAAAATTCCCGCAGCACGGCGCTCAGGTGCTCGGCGTAGCGGAAGTGCGCGCCCATGCCCGTGCGGAGCTCGGCCTCGTAGATGAACTTGTCGGCGTGCGTGCTGTGCTCGAAAGGGGTCTGCGCGCCAAGCAGCAGCGAGTAAACGTAGGCGGGCGAGCCGCGCTGCATGAGCTCGCGGGTAAGCGCGAGCTGGTCGGCGAGCAGGCCGGCGTGGGCCGCGTGCGTGATCTCGGGCGGCAGGTAAAAACCGGCCTGGATAAACGGCGTGTAGCGGTGGCCGGTGCGGTGGCGATTGAGGTCGCGCAGCTCGGCGAGCGCCATGTTGTTCCACGCGAAGGTCACGCGCATGCGGCGCGTGGCGGTGCCCTGGTAGCCGTAGCGGTTGGCGCGGTGGCGGAGCGCCTCGGCGACGGGCTGCGTCTCCGCGAGCCACGGCGGCGCCGAGCGGTCGGTGTGCACCCAGACCTCGTCGGCCAGCGGCGCGGCGGACAGGCGCTCGAGGCCGAGGCGGAGCGACGCCGCGAGTTCCTGCGTGGCCTGGGCCGCGTAGGATTTTTCCGCGAAGCTGTGCCGCATGAGACGCGGGGACTGTTTAAGGAGTTCGTCGCGGATAAGCTTGGCAGCGGCGCGGGCCTCGGGGTGCGGGAGCGAGTCGAGGTGCTTCACCGTCGTGGCCCACATGCGCGAGGATTGGACGAGGCCGAGGTTGGTCCGCGTGGCGAGCGGGATGAAGTAGCGCGCGCGGTCGAGCGCGTAGTTCTTGCGGAGGCGCGTGACAACAGCGGGCTTGGCGTCGGGCGGCAGGCGCACGAGGCCGGGATCGGCGAGGGCCGCGGCGTCGAGGCGGGCGTATTCGGAATTATAGGCCGCGAAGGCGCGGGCCATCAGCGCGCTCCAGCGCGGCGCAAGGTCGTCGGGGATGCCGAGCTCGGCGGCGCCGGGGAGGTTGGCCGCGTCCATCGTGATGTAGCGCGTGCTCGACTCCTGGCCGTCGGCCATCTGGGCGATCTCAAAAATTTTGTACGCGAGCCACATCGACACGTCGTCGAGCGCAATGGCCAGGCCGCCGGTGAGGCCGCCAATGGAGGCATGGCCGTAATCGACGAAGTTGAGGATGCGGTCGATCGAGGCGTCGGGGTTGGCGAGATCGACCTTGGCGAGGATGGCGCCGATGCCCTGGTTGCTGCGGGAGTAGCGGGCGAAGACGGAGGCCAGCAGCTCCGGCGTGACCTTGGGCAGATCGGCGGCGGTCGGAGGCGGGACGAGGGCGAGGCCGGTGATTCTCATCAAGGCCTAGATGGCCGCAAAAAGGTTCCCAAAGTGCAAGGGCGCTGAGGCCAGAAACAAACTTTATGGGCCGGGGTCCAACCAAGGAGCAGGCCGAGGTCCGTAACCCGGTGCCGAGGCCCACGTCTTAAGGACTGAACCCATCGCCACTATGAAAACCCAAGCCCTGATTCTCTGCGCCGCCCTCGCCGTCGGCGGCACGGCCTCAATGGAAGCCGCGCACATCGGCGTGAGTCTCAACATCGGGGTGCCCGCCCCGATCGTGGTCCACCATGCGCCACCCCGCCCGGTGGTCGAGACGGTGGTCGTGTCGCCCGGCCCGGGCTATGTCTGGGTCGCCGGCCACTATACGTGGCTCAACGGCGCGTGGGCCTGGGTGCCCGGCGCGTGGGTCGTACCGCCGCAGCCCGGCGCCGTGTGGGTCGCGGGCCGCTGGGAAGGCCACCATCGCCAGTGGGTCGAGGGCCATTGGGAGGTCATGGCACCGGTTGTCGTCGCGCAACCCGGGCCCCCGCCCCCGCCTGCGACTGAGGTCTATGTCGAGGCCGCGCCGCCGCCGCCGCAGACCGAGGTCATCGTCGCCTCGCCCGGCCCCGATTTTATCTGGGTCTCCGGCTACTGGGGTTGGAACGCGGGCCGTCACGTCTGGATCGCCGGTTCGTGGCAGCGCCCGCCGGCGGGCTTTCATCACTGGGACGCGCCGCGCTGGGAACATCGTGGCCGGGGCTACATCTTCGTGCGCGGCCGCTGGCACTGAGATCGAACCGATTTTCGGATAGCAAAAAGCCCGCGGAGCAATCCGCGGGCTTTTTGTTGCGAGAAATAAAAACCGGTCAGCGGTTGGAAACCCAGGCACCGAGCGGGCCTTGGTAGAAACCGAGGGCGATCGTCAGCACGGCAAGCGCGGTGAGCACGAGGCGAGCGCCCCAGTTAATGGAGATGGCCTTGACCTCCGGGGCCGGCGAGGGATCGGCGGACGCGAAGAAGGCCGCCTTGATCCAGCCGAAGTAGTAGTAGATCGAGATCACCACGCCGCAGATCGCGATGCCGAGCAGGCCGTAGAAACCGGCCTTATAGGCGGAGATGAAGATGAAGAGCTTGCCCATGAAACCCGCGAGCGGCGGGATGCCCGCGAGCGAGCCGAGGCCGACCGCAAGGACGGTGGCGAGGAAGGGATTGCTCTTCATGAGCCCGTTGTAGTGGTCGAGCTCCTGCTCGGCATCGTTGGGGCCGGCCACGTGGGCCATGACGCCGAAGACCGTGAAGGAAGCGAGCAGGTAGGCGAAGAGGTAGAAATTCACCGCGCCCAGGGCCATCGGCACGTACGCAGAGGCGAGCACGCCGAGGAGGAGGAAGCCCGCGTGCGAGACGCCGGAGAGGCCGATGAGGCGCTTGACGTTCTGCTGCGTGAGGGCGGCGAGGTTGCCGAAGAGGATCGTGGCCGCGGCCATCACCGTGAGCACCGGCATCAGCAGCTCATGGTAGGAGGAAAACACGTGCAGCACGCTGAGGAGGACGGCGAAGCCGGCACCCTTAGAGGCCACCGCGAGGAAGGCGGTGACGGGCGTCGGCGCCCCCTGGTAAACATCGGGGATCCAGATCTGGAAGGGAAACGCGCCGATCTTGAAGGCGATGCCGGCGAGCACGAGGAGGATGCCCGCGGAAGCGAGGAAGTTGCCGGGATGCGCGGTGAGGAAATCGCCGAGCACGGCGAATTCGAAGCCGGTGTGCACGACGCCATCGGCGCCGACCGTGCGGCCGGCCACACCGTAGAGCAGCGTGATGCCGAAGAGCAGCATGCCGGAGCTGAGCGCACCCATGATGAGGTACTTGAGGCCGGCCTCGAGCGAGAACGGGCTCGTGCGGTAGTAGCTCACGAGAATGTAGAAGCCGATCGTGACGGTCTCGAGTGTGACGAAGAGCGTCACGAAGTGGTTGCTCTGCGCGAGCAGCATCATCGCCGCGGTGATGATGAGGACGATGTGGGTGAATTCCACGCGGGGCACCGACTGCTTCGCGAGGCTGATCATCGACAGCACGGTGACGAGCAGCGAGGACAGCAGGAAAAACGCCCGCATGACCTGGCCCTGATGCGAGTGGATCAGAAGGCCGTTGAACGACGTCGCGCCGAGCGTGACGGAGTCGAAGTTGCACAGCAGGCCGACCAGCAGGCCGGCCTGGCCGAGGAGGGCGACGAGGGGGATGTGCCGGTGCGCGGCCTTGGGCAGCACGATCTCAAGCAGCAGCAGGAGCAGCGCGAGGCAGCCGAGCGCGAGCTCGGGGAAGATGGCGGCCCACTGGTTGGACGTGGCGGCCGAGTGTGCCTGATGGAGGAGGTCGATGGGCATGGCTTACGGGGCGGCGCTGCGGGCGGGGGCCGAGTAAACGGCGTCCAGCGTGGCGTTGAGCGGCGTGGAAATGGACTTCGGCCAGAAGCCGACGAAGAGGAGCGCGGCAAGGAGGATGAGCGCGGGGAGCTTTTCGCTCCAGCTCAGGTCGGCGGGCGGATTGGCCGTCGTGACGCGGTTGAGTTCATCGGTCGCAGGACCAAAGAAGACGCGGGCCACGGAGCGGAGACCGTAGATCGCGGAAATGATCACACCCGCGACCGCCAGCGCGGTGATGAGCGGGGAGAATTTCCAGAGGGCGACGAAAATGGAAAGCTCGCCCCAGAAATTGGCGAAGCCCGGGAGACCGATGCTCGCCAAGGTGGCCGCGACGAAAAACGCCGCGAGGACGGGAGTCTTCTGCGCGAGGCCGCCCATCTCACCCATATCAAAGGTGTGCGTGCGGTGGTGGATCGAGGTGGCGAGCAGGAAGAGCAGCGCGACGGAGAAGCCGTGGGCGACCATCATGAGGACGACGCCACCGGCGCCGACCGCCGAGTAGCAGGCGATGCCGAGGAAGGCATAGCCCATGTGCATCACGGAGCTGTAACCGATCATCTGCTTGAGATCGCGCTGCGCGATGGTGATGAAGCCGACGACGAGGACGTTGCCGATGACGGCGAGCCAAGCGAGCGTATGCGCCCAACCGCCGACGCCGAGCGGGAGCAGCGGCAGGGCCACCTGGATCAGGCCGTACAAGCCGAACTTCTTGAGGACGCCGGCGTGGAGCATCGCGGCCGAGCTGGGCGCGGCGCCGTAGCCGAGGGGCGCCCACGTGTGCAGGGGCCAGAGCGAAACGAGGATGCCGAAGCCGAAGAGCAGCAGGCCGAAGATATTGTGCTGCACCGTCGCGCCGAGCGGATGGGCCGCGAGGTAGGCGCGCAGGGTGATGAGGTCGAAGGAGTCCGCGCCGCTCTTCACGTAAAGGGCGATCAGACCGATGAGGGACAGCATCGCACCGGCGGTGAGGTAGATCGTGACCTTCATCGCGGCGTAGTTGCGGTCGCGGCCGCCCCAGACCCCGATCATGATGAAGGTGGGGATAAGCGCGAGTTCGTGGAAGAAGTAGAAGAAGAAGATATCGACGCTCGCGAACACGCCCATCAGGCCGCCCTGCATGATGAGGAGCAGCATGAGGTAGAGCTTCAGGCGTTCGGCGCCGGACCGGATCGCGTACAAGCCGGCCGCGAGGCCGACGAAACCGGCGAGCACGAAGAGCGGGAGCGAGATGCCGTTGAGGCCGAGGGTGAGCGAGATGCCGAGACCGTCGAGGCCGGTGGAGTGCCGGACGAGGTAAGCGTAGCCGTGCGCCTGCGCGGCGGACGAGTAGTCAATCCAGGCCCAGAGGGCGATCAGCGCCGGCACGCCGAAGCCGGCGTAAGCGAGGAGCACGGACCAGCGCTTCGGCAGGCCGAAGGCGATGGCGGCGGCGACGGCCAGCGGCGCGACAACCGACAACAGGAGGGGATCGAAGGGAAGTTGGCTCATCGCGAAATCAGGAAACGCCCAGGACGCAGGCGAGGAACAGCACCAGTCCGAAGAGGAACCAGTACACGTAAACGTTGAGGTTGCCGACCTGCAGCATGCGGGCGCCGATGCCGACGCCGGCGACCAAACCGGCGAGGCCGCGGATGATCAGGCCGGAGATGAACAGCTGCTCAATGAGGTTGAGCAGCAGCGCAAAGCGCTGCTGGATCTTGGCGACGTAGTAATTGTACACCGCGTCGAAGGACTCCTTGAGCGCGACGAGCAGGCCGAAGACGCCGGGGGACTTTTCCTGAAGCGTGTCGGTCGCGGCCGTGCGGTAGAAACCGTAGGCGCCAAGGGCGCCGATGAGCATGACCGCGAGGCTGGTGATGAAAATCGTGGTGTGGGCCGAGCCGTGGGCCTCGGGAACGAGCTCCAGCACGCCGGCGTAGGCGTGAGGGTAGAGGCCGATGTAGCCGCCGAGCACCGCAAGGACCGCGAGCACCAGCAACGGCGCGGTGAGCGTAATGCCGCCTTCGTGCGCGTGGGAGGCTTCCGCGCTGCGGGGCTCGCCGAGGAAGGTGAGCTTCCAGAGGCGCACCATGTAGAACGAGGTGAGCACGGCGGTGAAAGCGAGGACGGCGAAGACCGCCTTGTTGTGCTCAAACGAAAGATACAGGATGGCGTCCTTCGAGAAGAAGCCGGCAAGGTACGGGAAGCCGATGATGGCCAGGACGCCGATGGTGAAGGTGATGAACGTCAGCGGCATCTTCTTCCGCAGGCCGCCCATCTTGAAAATGTCCTGCTCGTGGTGGCAGCCGTGGATGACGGAGCCGGAGCCGAGGAACATCAGGGCCTTGAAGAAGGCGTGCGTGGTCAGGTGGAACATCGCCGCGCCGACGCCGGTGGCGACGAGGACGACCTTACCCTCCCCGTTCAGCGCCTCGGTGGAGCCGAGGCCGAAGGCCGCGACCATGTAGCCGAGCTGCGAGAGCGTGGAGTAAGCGAGGACCTTCTTGATGTCGCGCTGCGTGATCGCGCAGAGGGCGGCGTAGAGCGCCGTGACGGTGCCGACCCACATGATGACGTTGAGGGCCTCGGGGACCATCAGGACGTTGATGCGGCAGAGCATGTAGATACCGGCGGCCACCATCGTGGCGGCGTGGATCAGGGCGGAGACGGGCGTCGGACCCTCCATCGCGTCGGGGAGCCAGACCTGCAGCGGGAGCTGGGCGGACTTGCCGACCGCGCCGCAGAAAAGGAGCAGCGGGATCGCGGTGCTGAAGACGTGGTGCGCGCCGAGCTCGGTCAGGTTGACGGTGCCGTTGGCCCAGTAGCACATCACAATGCCGAGGAGGAAACCGAAGTCGCCCACGCGGTTGACGATGAAGGCCTTCTTGGCGGCGTCGGCCGCGGACTGCTTCTCATGCCAGTGGCCGATCAGCAGGTAGGAGCTGAAACCGACGAGCTCCCAGAAGATGAAAAGCATGAAGAGATTGTCCGCGAGGACGATGCCGATCATCGAAAACATGAAGATCGAGAGACCGCCGAAGTAGCGGGCCTTGGCCGCGTCGTCGTGCAGGTAGCCGAGCGAGAAGACATGCACGCAGAGGCCGACGATGCCGACGATGGTGAGCATCAGCGCGGCGAGGTCGTCGAACTTGATGCCGAGCGACAGGGAGAAATTCCCGAGTTTGAGCCATTCGCAGGCGTACTCGAAGCGGTCGCCCTGCAGGGCGAGGGTCAGCGCGAGGCCGGCGATGGCCGCGGCGACCAGTGTCGAGAGCGCGGCAGCGGCCCCGCCAGAGCGGCGCAGGAAGAGTGCGATCAGCGCGGCCGAGGCGAGCGGCAGCAGGAGAACCCAAAGGGCGGGCAGGAGCATCGGAGGCACAAAGTGCATGGGCGCGTCAGTCTTTCAGGGAGTTGAGCGCGTCGACCTGGATGGTCTGGCGGCGGCGGAAGAGCGCCACGATGATGGCGAGGCCGACCGCGACCTCCGCGGCGGCGACGGTGAGGATGAAGAAGACGAAGACGTTGCCGTCGAGGGTGCCGTTGTAGCGCGAGAAGGCGACGAGGGCGATGGTCGAGGCGATGAGCATGAGCTCGAGGCACATGAAGATCACGATCGTGTTGCGGCGGATCAGGACGCCGAGGAAGCCGAGCGCGAAGAGGATCACGCTGAGGGCGATGTAGCTGTTGAGGCTGACGGAGATCATGAGGCGGCCTCCTCGTGTTTGCGGCTGAGCACGATCACGCCGATCATGGCGATGAGGAGCAAAAAGCCGATCACCTGCACGGGCAGCAGGTAGGTGGTGAAGAGCTGGTAGGCGTAATGCTTGAGCGAGTCGCCGACCACCGGGACGTTGGCCAGGATGGGCTCGGGCAGACGCGCGTGCATGATGAACGAGGCCGCGCCGACCACGACAAGCGCGCCGGTGATCACGGAGGCGATCAACGGCAGGTGCTTCACGCCGGGGCGCTGGTCACCGTGCGTATCGAGCAGCATGACGATGAAGAGGAACAGCGCGACGACCGCGCCCGCGTACACCAGCAGCAGCACGAAGGCCAGGAGGTAGGCGTCGAGCAGCACGAAGAGACCGGTGACGCCGAGCAGGCTGACGAGCAGGCTCATCGCGCCGTGCACGACGTTCTTGCTCACGACGACGCCGATGGCCCCGAAGACCACCAGCAGCGCGAAAAGGTTGAACATGAATTGGCTCATGAAGAAAGGAGCGGGCGGCTCAGTGGGCGTTGCCGTGCTCGGCGGCGGCCTTCTTGTGGTCCCACTTGAAATGCTGGTCGGGGAGCGTGCCGCCGAGCTCGTAGAGGCGGTCCTTGTGGTTGACCATCTCGGCGCGGGTGTAGCCGGACATGGAGAACTGGTTCTGCAGAAAGATCGCCTCCTCGGGGCAGACTTCCTGGCACAGGCCGCAGTAGATGCAGCGCAGCATGTCGATGTCGAAGGCCTGCGGGCCTTTTTCAACGTGCGCGCGGTCGGGCTGGTCGGCAGGGATCTCGCCGGGCGTGATGCGGATGGCCTTGGGCGGGCAGACGAATTCGCAGAGCTGGCAGGAGACGCATTTCTCGCGACCGTTGGGATCCTTCACGAGCGTGGGGACGCCGCGGTAGCCGGCCGGGATCGCGGGACGCTGCTCGGGATACTCGAGCGTCTGCTTCTTGCGGACGAGGTGCTTAAACGTCGTCTTCAGGCCGCCGACGATCTGCGGGATGTAGGTGCGCTCGGCGAAGGTGAGCGGTTTGCGTTCGACAGTGATGACAGCCATGGCGGTTGGTTATTTCTGCAGGAACGCGATCACGACCGCGTAGAAGAGGAGGTTGATGACGGCGAGCGGCAGGAGCTTCTGCCAGCCGAGCTTCATGACCTGGTCATAACGGAAGCGCGGGACGGTCCAGCGCACCCACATGAAGAAGAAGATCATGCCGAGGACCTTCCCGAGGAAGATCGCGATGGAGAGAATGCCGAGGATCACGGGCTGGTCCACGAGATGCAGCCAGACGGCGACGTCGGAGAGCGGCACCCACGGGAGCGGATTCCAGCCGCCGAAGAAGAGGAGGATGAAGACCGCGGAGCCCACGATCATGTGCGAGTACTCGGCGACGAAGAACAGGCCCCACTTGAACGCGCCGTACTCCGTGTGGAAGCTGCCGACGAGGTCGGACTCGGACTCCACGGTGTCGAACGGCTGGCGGTTCGTCTCGGCGAAGAGCGCGACGAGGAAGATGAAGGCCGAGACCGGCATCAGGAAGCCGAACCACGCGCCGCCCCAGAAACCGGGCTGGCTCTGGAACTCCACCACGCGGGCGAAGCCGAGCGTGGCCTCGCGGCCGGGCGCATTGACCCACAGGAAAACCGGGATGACGGAGAGCGTCATGGAAAGCTCATACGAGATGAGCTGCGCGGAGGCGCGGACGCTGCCGAGGAAGGGATACTTGGAGTTCGACGCCCAGCCGGCGAGGATCAGCGAATACACGCCGAGGGAGCCGATGGCGAAGACGGAGAGGATGCCGATGTCGAGCGGCGCGAGCGCGAGCGGCACCACGGTGTTGCCCGTGATGTACGCGCCGAAGGGCACGACGGTGACGGTCGTGAGCGCGGGGATCATCGCGAGGATCGGCGCCGCGATGAAGTAGAACTTGTTCACGTGGCCCGGCAGCGAGTCTTCCTTGAAGAGCATCTTGCCGCCGTCGGCCATGACGTGGAACACGCCGAGGCGCTGGAGGAACTTGCCGAGGAAGGGAATCCACGCGATCCACGGCACGACGGCGCGATTGGGACCGGGGCGGTCCTGGATCCACGCGGCGACCTTGCGCTCGGCGAGCGAACACGCGCCGGCGATCGGGAAGATGACCATGATCACCGCGAGGCCCTTGATCAGGGCCTGGACGAAGATCGGGAGGTTGAAGAAGAAGTCGAACATGGCGGCGCGTCAGGTCAGGCGGTGGCGGCAGCGGCCGGCGCGGCGGGTTTGTAGTGGAGCGTCTCGCCCTCGACAAAGGGCAAGGCGGCGAACGGCGTGCTGTCGAGCAGCAGGCCGGTCTCGGGGAGATTCGCGAAGGTCACGGGACCGAGCGCGGGGACCGCGGCGGAGAGGACCTTCCACACGGTGGAGAGGTCGCCCGAGACCAAGGTGCCGGTGGCGGCGGAAACCAGCTTGGCGAGGACGACGAGGTCGTCGGTCGCGCCGGCGGCACCAGGGATGGCCTTGAGGAATTTCTGGATGCGGAACTGCTGGTTCACAAACGTGCCGCTCTTCTCGAAGACGGTCAGCGTCGGCAGCACCACCTTGGCGGCGGCGCTGGTGGCGTTGGCATGCGTGCCGAGGTAAACGATGGCGACCTTCGCGAGCTGCGCGGCGGTGAGGCCGGCGGCGGTGAGGTCTTCGCCCACGGAGACGATGGTCTTGATCTTGCCGGCGTCGATGGCGGCGGCGAGGTCGGTGAGCTTGGCAGACGGCAGCGCGGCGATGAGGCCGGTGACGAGCGCGCCGCGGACATTCGGGTTGCGGTCGGCGGAGACGAGAAGCTTGTCCCCCTCGCCTACCCGGCTGACGAGGTGCGTCGAAGCCTTGAGCGCGGTGGCGAGCTGCTTCGTGAGAAGTTGCTCTTCAACCGAGCTGCGGCCCGAGCCGACGATGGCGACGGAACCGGCCTTGAAGAGCTCGGCGGCGGCGTTGACCGCGATGTCGAGGGCGCTGTCGGCGCCGCCCACCTTGACGGCGGAGACGCGGTCGGCGGCCTGTACCTGTTTATACAATACGCGGCCGGAGTCGGCCATCCAGGTGTCGTTCACCTCGTCGTTGCGGCGCGGGGTGATGCGGTAAATGACGCCCTCGCGGGACCAGACGACGGTGTTGGCGCCGGTGGAGGTCTCGGTGTCGATGCTGTTGGTCTGCTTGAGGAACCAGACGCGCATCTTGAAGCGGAAATCCGTGCTCGTGAGCGCGCCGACGGGGCAGATGTCGACGGTGTTGAGCGAATAGTTGTTCTTCAGCTCCTTGCCCGGGTAGCAGGTGAGCGTGCTGTAGCTGCCGCGGTCGATGAAGCCGAGGACATCGTCCTTGGCGACCTCCTTGGAGAAACGGATGCAGCGCGAGCAGAGGATGCAGCGCTCGTCGTCGAGCGTGACGCGCGGCCCGAGCTGGGTGCGCTTGGGCTTCACGTTCTTCTGCTCAATGAAGCGCGAGTAGCCGCGGCCGTAGCCGGTGGACTGCTCCTGGAGCTTGCACTCGCCGGCCTGGTCGCAGATCGGGCAATCGAGTGGGTGGTTGATGAGGAGGAACTCCATCACGCCCTCGCGGGCGTCCTTCACCATCGGGGAGAGCGTCTTGACGTGGAGGCCGGGCGAGACGTTGGTGCCGCAGCCGATCTGGGGGCGCGGGATCCAGTTGATCTTCTGCTTGCCGGTGGCCGGGTCCATGATCGGCGCCTTGGTGGCGGGATCGACGGCGGGCATGCCCATTTCGATGAGGCACATGCGGCAGTTGCCCACGACCGAGAGCTTCGGGTGGTAGCAATAATGCGGGACGTCGACGTTCAGGAGGCGGGCGGCCTCGATGACGTTGGTGCCCTTCGGCACGGCGATCTCCTTGCCGTCGATGTTGACGGTGACGAGGTCGGGTTTGGGAGAGGCGATCATTGCGGAAGGAGGAAACTTAAACGAGGGCGGTCGTACCGGCCGCTTTGGTTTTCTTGGTCTCGGGATAGGCTTTGAACTCGTCGCCGAACTTCGCGAGGAAGCTCTGGGTGGGCCACGAGCAGGCTTCGCCGAAGGCGCAGATGGTGCGGCCGGGGATCTGGTCGGCCACGCCCTTGAGCAGCGCGGCATCCTCGGCACGGGCGTTGCCGTGGACCATGCGGGTGGTGATCTTCTTCATCCACAGCGAGCCTTCGCGGCAGGGCGTGCACTGGCCGCAGCTCTCGTGGGAGTAGAATGCGTTGATGTTGGCGAGGGCCTCGACCATGTTGACCGAGTCGTCCATCACGATGACGCCGCCGGAGCCGCCCATCGTGCCGATCATGCCGAGCGAATCGAAATCCATCGGCACATCCTCGACGCCCCAGTCGTAATCAACCATGTCGGCGCCGACCTTGCGCTTGCCCTTGAAGCGTTCGCCAAAGCGCAGGATCTTCGCGGACGAACCGCCGGGGATCACGGCCTTGAACTTACGACCCGGGAGCGGGCCGCCGCAGACCTCGTTGAGCAACTGGCCGAGCGTGATCGTGCCCGCGGGAAACTCGTAGTAACCGGGGCGCTGCACATGGCCCGAGACGCAGAAGATGCGCGTGCCCGTATTATTGGGCGTGCCGATCTTCGCGTACTCGGCGCCGCCGTGCTCCGCGATGAACTTCACGTGGCAGAGCGTCTCGACATTGTTGACGATCGTC
The DNA here is from genome assembly GCA_018239845.1 of Verrucomicrobiota bacterium. Taxonomy (GTDB): domain Bacteria; phylum Verrucomicrobiota; class Verrucomicrobiia; order Opitutales; family Opitutaceae; genus CAIRCN01. Next base: position 9,267 of record JAFEGO010000039.1, on the reverse strand, counting down.
GGGCACTGGTAGAGGCCGAGGACGGCGGGGAAATACGGGGGCTTGATGCGCGGGTTGGCGCGCTTGCCCTCTAGCGACTCGATCAGGCCGGTCTCCTCGCCGCAGATGTAGGCGCCGGCGCCGCGGTGCACGAAGATATCGCAGGAGTACGTGGAGCCGCAGATATTCTTGCCGACGAAACCCGCTGCGCGGGCCTCGGCGAGCGCCTGCTCAAGGATGCGCGCGCCGTGCGGCATCTCGCCGCGGATGTAGATGTAGGCCTGCTTCACGTTGTTCGCGAAACAGGAGATCATCGTGCCCTCGATCAGCTGGTGCGGATCCTGGTGGATGATGTATCGATCCTTGAATGTGCCGGGCTCGGACTCGTCGGCATTGACGATGAGGTAGATGGGCTTGCCGCTCTTGCGGTCCACAAGGCCCCACTTCACGCCGCAGGGGAAACCCGCGCCGCCGCGGCCGCGCAGGCCGGACTTCTTGACCTCGTCGATCAGCTCCTCGGGCTTGCGGGTGACGGCCTTCTTCAGGACCTCGTAACCGCCGTTGCGCACGTAGCAGCCGATGTCGTTTGAGTAGCCGGGCTCATCGATGTGCTGGAAAATGATGCGGCGTTGTTCGGGAGCGGGCATTTGAAATTGCGGATTGGCGATTTCGGATTGCGGATGGTTTTCTCAGCGGCGTTTGGCCGCTTCGGCTTTGATCTGGTCGCTGATCTGCTTCGCCTTGGCGGCGTCGACCTTCTCGTGGAGGTCGTCGTCGATCAGGACGACGGGGGCGGTGCCGCAGCTCGCGAGGCACTCGACGAAATCGACCGTCACCTCGCCATCGGGCGAGACCTCGCCGCGGTGGGTGTTGAATTCCTTCTCAAAGGCCTCGCAGGTCTTGTAGCCGCCCATGAGCGCGCAGGAGAGCGTGCGGCAGACCTTGATGTGGCGCCGGCCGATGGGCTTGCGGCGGAACATCGGGTAGAACGTCACGACCTCGTACACGTTGATCGGCTGGAGCTCGAGCTTCTGCGCGATCCACGTGATGGCTTCCTCGGGGATGTAGCCGATGTCCTCCTGGATGAGATGCAGGAGCGGCAGCGTGGCGCTGCGCTTCACCGGGTAATGGGTGATCACCTCGTCGATCTGGGTGAGAGTGGCGGGCTTGAGATTCATCGAACTCGGAAAAAAGGGTTCACCACGAAACACACGAAATACACGAAAGAAATTCCGTGGATGAGGTGTGGCTGACGTCAGGCATTTTCGTGTATTTCGTGTGTTTCGTGGTTAAAAAATCCGGATCACCGGTCGCACTCGCCCATGACGAAGTCGAGGGAGCCGAGGAGCGTGACGACGTCGGAGATCATCGCGCCGGCGCAGACCTTGGGGAGGATGGAGAGATTGCAGAACGAGGGGGAGCGGATCTTCATGCGCCACGGCACGCCGCCGCCCTTGCTCACGATGAAGAAGCCGAGGACGCCCTTCGGGTTTTCCGCCTCGAAATACACTTCGCCGGCCGGGATCTGCGGACCCTCGGTGACGATCATGAAATTCTGGATCAGCTCCTCCATGGAGGTGAGGATCTTGTCCTTCGGCGGCGCGAAGATCTTGCGCGCATCCTTCGCGTACCAGTCGCCGCCGGGGAACTTGGCGAGGACCTGGCGGATGATGCGCACCGACTGGCGCATCTCCTCGCCACGGCAAAGATAACGGTCGTAGGAATCGCCCGTGGAGCCGACGGGCACGTCGAACTCGTACTGCTCGTAGCCGGAGTACGGCTTGTCCTTGCGGAGGTCGAGCGCGACGCCGGAGCCGCGGAGGTTGGGGCCGGTGAGGCCGTACGCGAGCGCGTCGGCCTTGGTGATGACGCCCACGCCGACGGTGCGGTCGAGGAAGATCTTGTTGCGGGTGAGCAGCGCGAGGATCTCCTCCAGCGCGGGCTCGAACTGGTCGCAGAACGCCTTCACGCCGTCGAGCCAGCCGGCCGGCACGTCGCGCGAGACGCCGCCGATGCGGGTGTAGCTCGTGGTGAAACGCGCGCCTGTCAGCTCCTCGAAGAGCTTGTAGAGGTGCTCGCGCTGGTTGAGCGAGTGGACGAGGACGGTCCACGCGCCGACATCGAGGCCGAAGGCGCCGAGGCCCATCAGGTGCGCGGAGATGCGGGCCATCTCGGCGGTGAGCACGCGGATCGCCTGGCAGCGCGCCGGCACCTCGAGCTTCACGAGGCGCTCGACCGCGATGGCGTAGGCCATGTTGTTCGCGAGCGGGGCGAGGTAGTCCAACCGGTCCGTGTAGGGCACGAACTGGTTGTAAGTCATGTTCTCGGCGATCTTCTCGTCGCCGCGGTGCAGGTAGCCGACGATCGGGTCGCACTTCGTTAGCACCTCGCCGTCGATCTCCATCTGGAGACGCAGCACGCCGTGGGTCGACGGATGCGACGGCCCCATGGAAAGAGACATCTTTTCGGGCGAGAACTCCTGCTCAGCGTTCGCCCCCTTGGCGGCGCTGTCGGGAAAAGTCATTTCGGTGGCCATCGTTTTTAAAGGCTTGGGCTTGGAGCTTAAAGCTTACCGCTTAAAGCTCGGCAGGCTTACTCCGGTTTCTCCTTCCGCTCATTCCAGCTCTCATCCTTGGCGCGCGGCTCGGCCTCGGTGAGGTTCATCTCGCCGGAGGAGGCGACGAAGGGACCGCCGGCCATCGGCGCGGGGATCACCTTGGCGTTGGTCTCCTCGGCGACCTCGATATCGGGCAACGCCGTCTCGATGCCGGCCAGCGGGAACTCCTTGCGCAGCGGGTGATACGGATAGCCGTCCCACATGAGGATGCGGCGCAGGTCGGGGTGCCCCTCGAACTTGATGCCAAACATGTCGTAGCACTCGCGCTCGTGCCAGTTGGCGCCGGGCCAGAGGCTCACGACGCTCGGTACCGCGGGGCTCGCATCGTCGCCGGTGCAGTCGGCCGTCACGCGGATATAGTCGTGCGAGGTGGTCGAGTGGAGGTGGTACACCGCGGTGAAACGCGGCGAGGCACCCTCGGCCCAGTCAATGGCGGTGACGTCGGCCAGGTGGTCGAAGCCCTGCGTATCGCGCAGGAAGCGGAGCGCGGCGACGACGTCGGCGGCGGGCAGATGAACCGCAGCGTGGTCGCTGCTGGCGCGGTCGGTGGCCTGCGGAAACTGGGCCTTCAGGGCGGTCGCGGCGGGAGAGTCGGGCATGGAAAGGCGGGCGGGTTGAAACGTCAGGCCACGAAGAGGTTCTTGGTGGCGGGCTCGCGCTTGATCTTGTTCTGGAGCTTGATCAAGGCATCCAGCAGCGCCTCGGGGCGCGGAGGGCAGCCGCTGACGTACACGTCCACCGGGATGATGCGGTCCACGCCCTGGAGCGTCGCATAGCTGCGATACATGCCGCCCGAGCTGGCGCAGGCGCCCATGGCGATGACCCACTTCGGCGACGCCATCTGATCATAGATGCGGCGGACGTGCGGGGCCATCTTGTAAGTGACGGTGCCGGCGACGATCATGCAGTCGGCCTGGCGGGGGGAGAAGCGCATGACCTCGGCGCCGAAGCGCGCGATGTCGAACCGGCCGTTGCCGACCGCCATGAGCTCGATGGCGCAGCAGGCGAGACCCATGGGCATGGGCCACACGGAATTGGTGCGGATCCAGTTCACCACCGTATCCAAGCGGGAGACGATGACCTCGCCCTCAACTTTGCTGTCAAAGGCGATTTCGGTGTTAGGAGAAGCCATGGTGTGGACAGACGGTTTGGAAACCAAAAATTCCTTTCCACCCTACGCCCCCACCAAGGTCGCGCAAGGAGGTTTTGAGAAATTCGCGACAGCAGAGACTCGGTCTCGTTTTGTGCGCGAATAAACAGCGGGAATGGGTCCGAGAAAGATCGATAATAGCGCAGCTATCGCAGACTTGCAGCGCTACGATGGTAATGGCACGGGCCTCCCTCCCGTGAGCGCAGCAAGCTCCGTGAACCCCGGGGAGATGCCATCGATGGCGCCATCCAGGTTGGCCGGGCTGTTGTGGTCGGCACAGTAAAATTGAAAGGCGGTGATCTCTTCATCGCCCACCGAGCCGGCAAATCCGCCGCGGCGGAGGGTGAAGATATCGTAGTATCCGCTCTAGAACAGCACGACGATATCCAGATAGACCGGCACCCGCTCGCCATCCCCATCCACCCCTTCGACCCGCTCTGCGGAGAAGCCGGGGCTATGGAAATAACCGCCGACGGCCGTGATGTCCTCATGGAAGGAATCGATCTAAAACCGTCGTTGTATTGGCCTGCAAAGCACCCGCCCTCATCGGTGTTGGCGTCCCTTGGCCTTCACGAGAAGACGACTTCCCTCTCCGATTTGAAACCCGATCAGGCGCCACGACGGCAGTCTCACCCATGGCCCCACCCGTTTCGTGGGATTGCGCTTTACGGCTTCGGACAAGACCGATACCCACCCGGGGCGTTCCGGTTCATCCTCGGGTGGTGAATTGATCGTTCCACTACACCTTCATGATCGCCACCTCCTGCTTTGCCTTTTTTCGAACTGCGGCTCGCGCCGTCCCAGGCCGCTGCTGCGCCAAAACCGGCCGGGCCATCCTCGCCGGATTCCTCGCGGGCATCGGTTCCTCCGCTTTCGCGCAGACCACCACGACTTGGACATCGTCGAGCGATACGACATTCGCGACGGGCGCCAACTGGAACAACGGCGCGCCCGCGAACGACCTCACTTCCCACATCGCTACTTTCTCGACGGGAAGCCTAGCCAATCCTGTCCTCACCGCCAGTCAGAGCGTCGCCGGCCTCGCGATTAGCACGGCGACCACCTTCAGTGCCACGAACGGCGCAGGCCTCACGGTCGGGGCTTCGAATATTGCCGTCTCGAATGCGTCAGGCACCGTCAGCATCAGCGCACCGCTGGCGGGGACCGCCTTGCTCACGAAATCCGGTGGCGGCACGCTCACCCTCTCCGGCGCCAACACCTACTCGGGCGGCACGACGCTCTCCGTTGGCACGCTCAACCTCGGTCATGCCTCCGCCGTCGGCTCCGGCACGTTCAACTTCGCCGCGGCCACCCTCACCCTCGACAACACCTCGGGTGCAGCGCTGACCCTCTCGACCAACAACCCCCTTGGCTTCAACGGCGGCAGTTCCAACCTCACCTTCACTGGCACCAATCCCCTCAACCTCGGCACCGGCGCCGTCACGCTCAGCGCCAACAGCGGCACCATCGTCAAGACGTTTACCGTTTCCGCCAGCACCCTCACCCTGGGCGGCGACATCAGCGGCACGGCGGGCCTCAGAAAAATGGGAATCGGTACCCTCGTCCTCAACGGCGCCACCAGTTTTGGCGGCGCGCTGACCGTCTCCGGCGGTACCGTCACGCTCAACGGACCCAGCACGCGGACGGGCCAGAACATCGTCAATACCGCCGCGACGCTCAACATCAACCACGCCTCCGCTCTCGGCACCGGCTCGCTCGCCTTCACCACCAGTCCGAAAATCGACAATACCAGCGGCGCCGCGATCACCCTTACGACCAATAACGCCCAGATCTGGAACTCCAACTTCACCTTCATCGGCACGAACAGCCTCAATCTCGGCACCGGGGCCATCACGATGCTCAGTTCCCGGACGATCACCGTCAACGGCAGCACCCTCACCGTGGGCGGTGCCATCAGCGACGGCGGCGGCATCACCAAGAACGGTGCCGGCACGCTCGTCCTCGGAGGCGCCAACCTCTACAATGGCGCAACCGCGGTGAACGCCGGCACGCTGCTCGTCACCGGCTCGCTGGCCGGCAGTGAGGTGACGGTGAACTCAGGTGCGAAGCTGGGCGGCACCGGCACGATCAATGGCGCGACCGTCATCGCATCCGGCGGGATTCTGACCCCGGGAGACGGACCCGGCCGGCTCACCTTTGGCAGCAACGTCACGCTGGCCGACGGAAGCATATCTAATTTCCAGATCGACGGCACCGGCCTCGGCACCACTTTCGATGCAGTCGATCTCTCGACGGGTTGGTTGGCCTACGGCGGCACGCTCAACCTGGATTTCACTTCCACGATCTCGCGCGGTCTCACGCTCGGTCTTTTCCATCTATCGGATGCGGGTGCCGGCGGCAGTTTCTCCTCCATTGTCGCGAGCGGCAGCTACAACGGCCAGTTCACTAACTACAACGGCGTGTGGACGCTCGTCAGCGGCCTGCAAACGTTGACCTTTGACCAAACCACCGGCGACCTTTACACCGGTGCCCCCATCCCCGAGCCGTCGACCTACGCGGCCCTCTTGGGCGCAGCTGCCTTGGGCTTGGCCGCCTGGCGTCGGCGGAAACGCCACGTCGCCTGATCCGATCGAAACAGTGGGCGTTGGGCGGCGCGGATGGAGCCGTGAGCCGCTCAAACCTCAGCACCCTCAGGCAATGCGAGGCCGGTTTTGCTATAACCTGCAGTCCCTCACGGGAGCAAACTGGCGGATAGGGAGGGATTGATTCGCTGCGCTCAGGGCTTCGCCCCAAAATTGGCGGCTTTGCCCATATCCCTCCCAAATACCGCTGCGCGGTCCCTCAATGCCGCGATACGTTTGCCGCCGAGGAGCTGAAGTACGGGCTGCCATCCCGCGCAGCGTGACCGTATCGGGCGACGTACTCCTTGGCGTGTTTTTCCAACTGCACCCATTCCGCCGCACTGATCCGACTGCGCGCGCGGGCAATTCCATCCAGATCATCCGACAGAAATTCGGCGATGAGCGGGTAGATGTTCTGATACCGATGGAGATTGTTCGGCCCCATGACGATGTCCGCCGCCAGCGGCTTCCATTCGTAGGTATTTACGGAGACCAGCCGATCGCCCTCCTTGAGGTGATAGTCTTCGGCGAACTTCGCATCAAAGCTCAGCAAGACCACGCAATCCAACTCGTCGCTCTGCACCGCCACCAAGAGACGCGGCGAGGTGCTGATGACCAAGGCCGGGGAGCTATCCCCCGCCCTCAAATGCTCGTCGATCATGTCATCCGGGCGCTTCATCATCAGGGATTCCGCCCTCCGGTATTCCGGGGAAGGAATCGCAATCAGATGATCGCCCTTGAGCAGGTCGGCCTTGAACCGCGACAGTTTTTTGTCCGACAGACTTACCCCGCCGGGATTCGAAGCCTGCGTCCTGGGATCATGATATTTCCAGCGGGTGGAGAGGCTGGCCGGTACCTCCGCGGAAAAGGAAACGAAGTAGGGATTGCCGTTGCGCGCCACCCGGCCGAAACGGGCCAGATATTTCTCCACCAGCTGCCACGTGCGCTCCCACTGCGCCTCAGGGATACGGCTTTTCGCCTGGGCGATCGCCGCCCCGTCATCGGAGAGAAATTCGGCGATGAACGGATAAAAATTCAGCCAGCGGTGCCGGTAGCCCGACCCGAAGACCACATCATCGGCCTGCGCCTCATGGAGATACATGTCTGCCGCCACCAGGCGGTCGCCCACCTTGAGGTGGCAACCCTCCAGCAACTTCGGATCGAAGCCCAGCAGGACCACGCAATCCAGCTCCTCCGAGTAAGCCGCGACCAAAATACGCGGAGCGATGCTGATGACCACCGCCGCGTTGCAATCGCCCGCCTGCAAATACTTATCGATCAACATATCCGGGATGCTGTCCATCCGGAGCTCGGGAAAAGGAACCTGCTTGGTGGGAGCCGTCCTCAGGCCGTCATCCCGGAAAGCCTCCAGCTTTTTGGCCGATAGCCGCATGCCGCCGGGGTTCGTGGCATATGTGGCCGGGCCGTTATACTTCAATGGGACGGCCGGCAACACGACGAGAGGCATCGTGATGGTTTGCGTGCGCGGCCCCAAGGAGGAGGCATGCTGCGCCCCGGAGGATGCCGTTTCGGTCGTGGAGCACCCGGTCATCGCCCCCATCCAGCCCACCAACAACGAAAAGCCGGCGATCAAAATGGCCTCGGATCTATGCTTCATGGAGCGACGAAAGGGGTATTGGGCGGGCCCGCCCGCCGTGTGGCCGGCGAAGACAGGAAAAACTGGCGGAGAGGGAGGGATTCGAACCCCCGGAACCCTTTCGAGTTCACGCGCTTTCCAAGCGCGCGCATTCGACCACTCTGCCACCTCTCCGATTGGTCTCAGCGACCGGTGCGCAAGGCCCCGGCTGCTGTGTAAGGGGCACAGATAAGGAAGATCGCGCCGCGCGGGTCAATGGAAATTCCCGCAACCTGCCACCGGCGCCCCCGCCACCCGCCCCAAGTCCGTGGCTCAGCCGATTTTTGCAAAATCGATGGGACCATTTTCCGCGTTTGGCTGACCAACCGGCCGCATGCACCACCCTGCCTCCCCCCTCCCCTCCGGCACCACGCCCCCGCGTGCTGCCTTCCGCCTCCTCCCCGGCGCGCTGGCGCTGGCCCTGAGCCTCCTGGCGCCACGCCTCGCCGCGCAGCCCAGCGGGCCCGGCGGTCCGCCCCAGGGCTTCGCGCTCGATAGCGTCACCACGGCCTACTCCTACTCGTCGAAGAGCGACGTCGAGCGCAACGGCAAGCTGGGCTCCGTGGCCATCGGCCAGTTCGAGTTCGCGACGTCCTTCGCCCTGCCCGCGCCGGCGACGTGGCGGCTCTCCTCCGAGCTCTACTGGAGCCGCAACGACCTCGACCTGACCGGCCCCGTGCCGCTGCCGGAGAAACTCGAGCGCTTCGGCCTCGGCCTTGTGGCGCTGAAGGATCTCTCCAGCGAGATCGGGCCGGGCTGGACCGCCTTCGCGCGCCTCAGCCCGAGCTTTTCCTCCGACGACGGCACCGTCTCGGGCGACAGCTTCAGCCTCTTCGGCCTCGCCGCCCTCGGCAAGAAAGTCAGCCCGACCCTGTCGTGGCAGGCCGGCCTCGTCGGCATGACGCGCGGCGACATCAAGGTGCTGCCGATGATCGGCCTCCGCTGGGGCTTCGCCCCCGACTGGGAGCTGTCCGTCGGCTTTCCCCGAACCGGTGTATCTTACAAAGTCACCGAAGCCCTCCGCCTGAACGCCGGCGTGCAGGTACAAGGCGGCACCTACTATCTCTCCCACGCCCCCGCCGCCGGTCTCGGCCACACCTACCTGGATTACCGCGAGTTCCGCGCCGGCGTGGGCGCGGAATACCAATTCACCAAAAGCTTCTCGGCCGTCCTCGACGGCGGCACGACGCTCGACCGCCGCTTCGACTACTACGACCGCAGCTTCAAGCTGGACGGCAAGTCCGCGGCCTACGGTCAGCTGAGCGTGCAGTACAAGTTCTGACCCGGCGCCCGGGCCATCAAT
>JAFEGO010000038.1 GCA_018239845.1 Verrucomicrobiota bacterium | reverse complement strand
CCCGTGTTCGTAGGGATCAGGTATGCCACCCCGCTCCGCATTCGCGACGATCACCCCAGACGCGCTCTCACCCAACCGCGCGCGGACCTGCTCAGCCTCGGCGGGGCCGACGCAGACGATCCAGCGATATTGATTGAGGTCCAGGCTCCCGATCCAGCGGCTGACATGTCCACTCAGATCAATCCCACGTTCCTGCAGACAGGTGACGGAGCGATGATTGACCGGACGCCCCGCCAGCTCCTGGATGATCCCCGCGCTCTCGACTCGAAAGCCCTCACCCAACTGCCGCTGCAGCACCGCCTGCATCAGCAGCAGGACTGAGGCGGGTCCGAACACGGCGCTGTGGCTGTAGGTGTAGATGGCGGCGGCACCGAGGGGCATGAGCACGTGGTAGAGCGCTTGCAGGGCTTGGTTCGCGCCTTGGAGCTGACCTTGCTGATTTTCCACGACCGAGAGGGATGTTCGCATCGGTCTGCCTGCCACCGCTAAGCGTCGAGCTCGGCGTCGGAGATCCCGTAGTCAGGCCCCAGTCGGACGGATGGGGGCGGGATGTTTTTGTCGGTGTATTTCTCCCTCATTTCGGGCGAACGCGTCAGGTAATCGTCGCCATATTTCATGTGCTCGATCTCCTCGAGGACTAACTCGATCTGGAACTGGAGGGCGGCCTTTTGATGCTCGCTCTGGGTTCCTACAGGATTAGCCGAAAGCACTGCAACCAGCCAATGCGCGGCGGCCGATGGAGTGCAGGCGGCTCGCCCGCTCCAGTGACGAATGCGGGCCAGCGGCCTGCGCTTCCAGGGCTCAAACCCTCCAGTGATCGTCGTATCCGTCGGCATCGGGTTCTGAGTGTAGGTAGGGCTTTACCTTTCGCGGGGGACCGAACAGATCCGTCGGCGCGCAGCGAGCTTATGAAAACGCAATACTACACGGCCACCAGCCTTGATGGCTTCATCGCCACGGAAGACGACTCGCTGGACTGGCTCTTCCCGCTCGGCGATCTGAACCACTCCAGCTATCCGGAATTCATGGCGGGCGTCGGCGCCCTGGCCATGGGCTCGGCCACGTACGAGTGGATGTTGCGCCATGCGGACAAGGTGGCCGCTGAAACCGGCTCGGCGTGGCCCTATCATCAACCCGCTTGGGTCTTTTCCCGGCGCAAGCTGCCTCCGATCGAGGGAGCCGACATCCGCTTCGCCCAAGGCGATGTGCGTCGCGTGCACGCCGAGATGCAGGCGGCCGCCGGCGGCAAAAACATCTGGATCGTAGGCGGCGGCGATCTCGCCGGACAATTCCACGATGCGGGTCTGCTGGACGAACTCATCATCCAGATCGGCTCGGCCACGCTCGGTCGGGGCAAACCGCTCTTTCCCCGCCGGGTGCTAAATCCGGCTTTGCGCCTGATGTCCGTGCGCCAGATGGGCTCCGGTATCGCGGAGCTGCGCTACGAGGTGGATAAAGGTGCTGCGCGTGGCGCTGTCTGAGATCGCACTGCTCTGCGGTGCTCTCAAGGGGTGGACCAGTGGACACGTTGTTGCGCGCGAGCGCGCAACCTACCTCGGACGCATCCGGGGAGCAGCCACAGGATGTCAGGTTGAGGCTGCCATCAGGTGGAGCGCCTAGGAACGATTGAACTCTTGCATGAACAGGACGGGCGCGCGCGGGCCAATGAAGTATTCCGGTGAGAGCGCCTTGTAGTTGTCGCCGTACTTCATGCGCTCGATCTCCTCGAGCGCGAGGGCGACGGTGTTCCGAAAGGCCTCCGCCTTGCGCTCGCTCGTCTCCCGGGTCGGCGCGTTTTTCAGCAGCTCCTCGGCGCGGGCGAGCATGGCGGCGCTGCGTTGGTGGTAGGCGTGGAGGGCCAGCCTCTCCTCCTCCAGCGCGAGTTTCTTCCGGGTGAGTTCGTTGCGCTCGAGGGCGGTGAGGGCGGAGACGCTGAGACCTTCCAAGGTGGCGAGGTAGCGCGCCTGGCCGAGGGCGAGGCTCGCCTGCTCGTCGAAATCCGCGGGGCAGTCGGCCTGGCTGGCCGCGGCGACTTCCTTCGCCACGGCGTAGCGCTGCTTGGTCAGGGCGGCGCGGTACCAGGCGCAGATGCAGGTCGGGCACGGGGCCTTGAGCGCGCTGCCGGTGCGAAAGCCGGGGTGCCCGGCGGCGGCATTGGCTTGGTACCATTCCTGAATCCTCAGGGCGGCGTCCTTGTAGCTGAGGCCGTCGCCGAGGGCGGTGAAGAGTTCCTCGCGTTGTGCGGCGGTGAGGCGGGCGGCGAAGCTGTTGCTGCGGGTTTTCAGTCTCATGGGTCGGGGTATTTAGGCCCTGATTATGCCAGCCCGGAGGCCCCGTGGGAAACCTGCTGATGTCTAGTGATGTCGATTCGTGTCGAGTGCTGTCGAGTGGTGTCGACTGAGTGCGGGTGCGGGAAATTTTTTGGGCGAGCGGAGCGCGTTGAATCCCACGCGCTTTAAACTCCGTCCGGCCACTCGCGTCGCTCAACGCGTTCTCTCCCCTCAAGGCATTTCCCCGCCGAAGGGCTCCGCGCACAAAAAAACCGCAGCGGTGAGGCTGCGGTTGAAGCGGAAGCAGGACTGCCCGGCTCAGGCCCGGGAGGCAGCTCGGCGGCGCCAGTACGCCAGCCCGAGGGCGCCGAGGCCGGCGAGTGCGGCGTAGGTCGAAGGCTCCGGGACGGCGGAGACGCTGAAGTTGTCGGCATAGACCGAGCCGACGGAAATGGCGGCCGCCATGTTGCTGTTGCCGAACACGCCAAAGTTGAAGCCGTTGCTGACGGCCAGCGAGGGATTGGAGTTATCCCACTGGGTGACGGGCAGGAACAGGGCGAGCGTGGTGTAGTTGCCGTTGTCCAGGCTGTAGGCGGCGCCGAGCGTCTTGGCGCCCGCGTCCCAGGATAGCCGCAGGTACACGTCCGTGTTGCCGGTCAGCGGAGTATTGACCGACGAAATACCAGTGCCCTCGGTGCGCGCAAAGAGGCCGTCGCTGCCCGCGCTCAGCATCACGGCGGCGTAACTGGAGGCATCGTTGAACACCTGGAGGCCGATGGTGGTGTATTCGCCCACGCCAAATCCCGTCAGCAGGTTGGTGGTCGAGAGGGTCATGCTCCAGCTGGTGCCGTAGCTGGCGGGAGTCACGTTGGGCGCGCCCGTGCCGTCGCTGTTCCAGAGGCGGAACTGGTTGCCCTGGCCGGACGACTTGGTGAAGTCCAGGCGGTTGTTGGTGAAGGAGAGATCGCCCTGGGTCGCACCGTAGAGGCGGTAGGAATAGTCCCAGTTGGCGGTCACGAGGCCGCTGTTGAAATCGTCCGAGCCGACGAAGACTTGGGCGGAGGCGGATTTGGCCAGCAGGCCGGCGAGGGCCAGTGTGAGGAGCAACGCGGATTTTTTCATGGTGTGCGGTGGTGTGCCGCCACTCTTTTGCGCCGGCCGAGCGAGCCGCAAGGCGCCCGGCCTAGGAGAATCCCTGATTTTTTCCCGGCGAGGGAACCCTCAGCGCACCAAACCCTGGGCGTGCGCCCAGAGCACCGCGCGGGCCACCAGGGCGTTGGCGTGGGGCAGGTCGAGCTTGGCCTTGATGTTCTCCCGGTGCGATTCGACCGTCTTGGCGCTCACCCCGAGCGCTGCCGCAATCTCTTGGGTCGAGCGGCCCAAGCCGAGCTGCATGAAGACCTGCAACTCGCGCTCGGTGAGCGCCGCCAGTTCGTGGTCCGCCGCGCCGACGCGAGCCGGTCGGCCGCCCCCGGCCTGGCGCAGGGCGGTGACGATGGCCGCCGGGCCGGCGAGCTTGGACACGAACACGCTGGCGCCGGCCTGCAGGGCCTTTGGCTTGTAAACCGTTTCGTCCAGCATCGAGAGCACCACGAGCCGCATACCGGGCAGATCCTGCCGGAGTTCGCGCACGAGTTTCAGGCCGTCGTCGTCCTCCAGCAGCAGGTCCACCACCGCCGCGTCGGGGCGGAGCCGGCCGGCCAGCGCGCGGGCCTCCAGGGCGTTGTCGGCCTCGGCGCAGACGGTGAAGGCGGGATCGCTTTGCAGGGCCGCCACGATGCCGGCGCGAAACAGCGGGTGGTCGTCGACCACCAGCACGCGGAACTGGGGGGATGCAGGATTGGTTTCGATGATCGGAGTGAGTTTAGAATAACGGCCCGGACAAGCGGTTTCTGGCCTTCATCGTACCACCTGGAAAAGGCCCCGACGTCGGCCGGGATAGTCGTCAGGACCGGGCGGTTGCCTCGGCGCGGAGGGAATCGAGCTCCGCCATACAGAGCGGCCAGTGTTCGCCCACCTCACGGCCGCGCGCCTCCGCCGCGAGGGCCTCCAACACCGAGCAAGCTTCAAACAGGCCGGGAGCCCGGATCACCAGTGCGCTGTTCCGCAGGTAATGGGCGCCCGCGCGCACCGCCGGCCAGTCCCGGCGCTGCACGGCGGCGGCCAGCGCGCGCTCCCGGTCCGGCAGGTCGCGAAGGAAAATCTCCATCATCTTTTCGCGCAGCGGCTCGGGCGGATCGAAGAAGGTGGCGGCGGGAACCGACGTCACTGCCTCGCCGGCGACCGCCGCCCACAGCGCGTCGAGCGACACGGGCTTGACCAGAAAGGCGTCCATGCCAGCGGCGAGCGCGCGCTCCCGGTCGGCGCGGCCGGCATGCGCGCTGGCGCCGATGAGGCGGAGGCCGGACGCGAGCCGGCGCAGGCGGGGCGCGAAGTCGGCGCCATCGCCATCGGGCAGCGCGAGGTCGAGCACGACGACATCCGGCTTCTCGCGCGCGACCTCGGCCAGCGCAGCCGCACCGTGAGACGCGCAGCGGCAGATCGCTCCGCGCGCGGCGAGGCCGAAGGCAAACAGCTCCCGCACGAGGGGATTGTCGTCCACCACCAATACGCGCGGGGCAACCGCGGGCCGCGGGCTGGCGGCGGGCGCGGCGTTGACCGGAGCCGCGGCGGGGGCGGCATCCAACGTGGCGATGAAGCGGCTGCCGTTCACGCCGTCGCTCTCCACCCGGAGCGTCCCGCCCATGGCCCGGCACAGCGCGGCCGAAACCGCCAGACCCAGGCCCGAGCCCTCCTTGGCGGACGTCTGCGCGAGACGGGAAAAGGCGCTGAACAACCGGTCGTGCGCGGCGGGCGGGATGCCCGGCCCGGTGTCGCTCACGGCCAGAACCAGCTGGGCGCGACCGTCCGGCGCGGAGGTCGCCGACAATGCGACGCGCACGCCGCCGCGATCGGTGAACTTGAGCGCGTTGCCCGCCAGGTTGAGCAGCACCTGGCGCAGGCGTTCCGCGTCGGCGCTCACCCAGGCGGGCACGCCGGGATCGATCGCATGCTGCAGGGTCAGGCCCTTGGCCTCGGCGCGCGCACGCAGGCCCTCGACGGTGTCGCGCACGAGCTCGGCGGGGGCGAAAGGCCGCGGCGCGAGCTGGAAGGCCCCCGCCTCGACGGCGCTGAGGTCGATGAGATCGTTGACGAGGCGGAGCATCAGCTCGCCCTGCTGGCGCAGGGCGGCGAGGTGGGCGTCGCGGCGCTCCGGGTCTGCGTCGTATTGCAGGAGTTCGCCATAGCCCAGGATGTTTTGGAGCGGCGTGCGCAGCTCATGGCTGACGTTGGCGAGGAAGGCACTCTTGATGCGGCTGCCCTCCGCCGCGGCGGAGGCGGCCCGCAGGGCGTTTTCGCGTTCGCGGGTGCCCTGGCGCTGCCCGAGCACGAGCGACAGCAGCACGAGACCCAACGCCGTGACGAGAAAAGGCGCGGCCCGCCACCGGCGCTCGACGCTCAGGTAATATTCGTGGCGCACGCAATCAAGCCACGCGAGCATCCGGCCGTCGGCGGAGAGGATGGGCGCACGGCAGTAGTAGGCGTAACCGATCTCCGTCACGGGCGACTCCTCGACGTAGGGAGCTTTCTCCTCCCAGCGGGCATAATCCTCCGGCGTAGCGCGGCGCAGCACTTCCACGACGCCGGGGGCCGCCCTGCGGTCGGAGGAGAGCACGGCGACGAGCCAGCCATCGCGCAGGATGATGAGCCGCGCGGAAACGAGGAACGGGGTGGCGACGACCACCTCCTCCAAGCGGCGCCACGCGCGTTCCGCCGCGCCGCTGGCCAGCCAGGGGGAGGAAGCCGGCGGGGCTTCGCCCTGGGCCGATTGCCATTCGATCGTGAACTGCGGACTGCTGAGCGGCGCAAGCAGCGCGGGATCAAACACCCGCGCATGTGCGGCCGCGGTACGCAGCCGGTTCTGCTGGATCTCCAGCCGGTTGTCGCGGCCCGTCTGGATCGCGATAATCAAACCCGCCGCCAACAGCAGGCCCGAGACGGCCAGGAAATACCGCAAGTCCCTCCGCAGGGCGGAGTGGGTGTCGGCCGGAATGCGCGACCAGAAACCGCGCAACAGGCTGGCGAGGACAAGCACCCCGAGCAGCAGTTGGAACGCCGCGGCGACCAAGCCCATCGGGGTCGGCGGACCGTGGCGTTGCCCGACGTGCAACGCCACGGCGATCGGCCCAACGGTCGAGAACACGGGCAGGAGCGCGGCGAGGGCCAGACGCCGCCGTGCCGCCCGGTCGGCACGGATCAGAGGCCACAGGGCCAGCCCCGCCAGGGCGGCGGCCGCGGCCAGCAGGCGCCCGCCGGCCGCCGGATCGATGGCCTGCAGACCCGCGATGATGGCCAGCAGGCCCGCCGGCACCCAGCGCAGGTGCGCGCGGCCGGTGCGCCGGGCGGCGAGCCAGCCCCACGCCGCCACCATGGCGGCCAGCACCAAGCCCTGCAGCACATCGCTTAGCCAGTAAGGGTCGATCAGCGCGGGCCGGTAGCTCGACACGGTGCCGGGGATGAGCCGGTCTTGGAAAAAATCGAAGGTCGGGTTGAACATCCCGAATTGGATCAGGGCCGTGGCCAGCGCCGCCCCGCCGGCGCCGGGCAGCCAGCCCCAGACCGCCCGACGCTGCGGATGCCGCCACCAGACGATCAGGGCCAGGCTCCACGCCAGCAGGGAGAAGAACCAGAAAAAATCCTGGTGCACGCTGAGCCGGCCGAACCAAGTCACGGCGTCATACATCGTGGTGGGATTTTCCATGGGTACGCTAGATTTGCGCGAAATTTCCGCCCGGACAAGCATGCATCCCGCCTGCGCCCGCGCCTTGTTCCGTCCCTCTCCTGCCGCCACCGGTCACCGACGGATGGAAGGGATCATGCCAATTTTGAATTTATTTTACGGATACATTATTAATGGCGCAAACGGAATGCGCGGGCGGCAACCGCCCCAGCGAGGTGACACTCCCGCGCGCGATTTAAAAGAAGCGCATCACCCATTGAATACGTGCTCGCCATGAAGGCGCCACCGCTCCACCATGTCGCATCATGCAACTATGCCGCACTGCCGCCCTCGTCGCGATCATCTGCTGGTTTGGCGCGGTGGCGCAGGCCTCTATCGGCCTGCCTTTCACCGAGGATTTCAGCTCCGGCTCCGAAGGCTACAATTCGACTCCGGCCTCCGGCTCGCTGAGCTTCAACGGGTTTGACTACAGCGTCGATGGCAACGGCGTCATCGCCTTGTATAACGTGAATCCTTTTATCGGCCCCTCCACGCCCTTCGCCAACATCGACGGACTCGGGGTCATCGGCGACTATACTTGGACGGGGGACACCTCCAACAACGTCCATACCTTCACCGTGGCCTCGGGTAACGGCAGCGCCTTCGCCTTGAGCTCGCTGGACTGGGCGACCGGAAACGGCGGACCGCCGACGATCTACACGATCACGGGCTACCGCGGGCTGACGCAAGTGGCGCAGATCGCCGACATCGACCTCGAGGCCGCCGGTACCTACGGGAGCGCCACCTCGAGCGAGATTTTCGCCACGGACATCGGCCCCGGGGATGGCAGCGCGTACGGGCTGAACCTGGTTTTTTCCGGCTCCGATTGGACCAACATCGACCGGTTTGTTTTCAGCGCAACGGGCAACGACATCCTGGTCGTCCTAGACAACATCCAGTATGCCCCGGCCGCGATTCCGGAGCCTTCCGTGGCGGCCTTTGCGGTCGGCCTCGCGGTGTTGGCGGTCGCCGGCCACCGTCGCTTTCGGCGCCAGCCCAAGCCGACGACGGCAGGCTGAGGTTGGCCTGATGTCGAAAATCGCCGCGCGCGTCGCGGCGCCGCGATTTTTTCGCGGTCTTTTCCCTTCGGATACCGTTTAACATCGCCGGTCGCCGACGGGCGTGGTAGGCTGACCTGTGCTCGCGTTTGCTTCCAACCGGTCGGTTTTTTTCTGGCGACTTCAGATCGGCGGCTGGCTGGTGCTCATCCTGCCGTTCACCGGCATGAACCTCGTGGCGGGCTTCCCGCCGGGCTTTGCCCTGCTCAACGGCATTTTCCGCCAGACGGTCGGCTTTCTGCTCACGCTCGTGCTCTGGCGGATCTACCGGCACTGGTCGTTTCGCGCGGAGTCGCCATGGCGCTACGCGGCGACGGTCCTCGCCTTTTCGCTGGGCGCCACGGCGGCGGATCTGGGCGTTTTCGAGCTGCTGCACTCGACGCTGCACCTGAATTTCGGCGCCGATGTCTCCTCGCTGGTCCTGTTTGGCGCCTCGGTGGGGCGGCTGGCGCTCTACCTCAGCTGGAGCGTGCTCTTCCTCACGTTTCAGCAGGTGCTCGATGTGCGCGACCGCATGCTCCAGGTCGCCGGGTTGGAAATCGCGGCGCGCGACGCCGAGCTGCAGATGCTGCGCGCGCAGCTGAACCCGCACTTTCTGTTCAACGCGCTCAACTCCATCATCGCCGAGTCCGAGGACAATCCGCGCGCCAAGGCGATCACGCTCGGCCTGTCGGATCTGCTCCGATTTTCGCTCCGCCAGCCCGGGCACTTCGGCGTGCTCGGCGAGGAGCTCGCGGTGATCGACAACTACCTGCACATCGAGCGCGCGCGGTTTGAAGAGCGGCTGAAATGGCAGGTCGCCGCCTCCCCCGCCGCCTGCGCGGCGCATGTGCCCTGCGCCCTGCTGCTCCCGCTGGTCGAGAACGCGGTCAAGTTCGGCCTCCGCACGAGTCCCCAGGGCCTCGAGCTCCGGATCGGCGCCGAGCTGCGCGACGGCATCGTCACCGCCACCGTGGAAAACTCCGGCCACTGGATCGAGCCGGACCCGGAGGCCGGCCGCTCCACCCATATCGGGCTGGCGAATCTCCGGCGACGGCTGGAACTCCTTTGCGGCCAATCGGCCGGCGTCGCCATCTCCACTCCTCCCGGCTTTGTGCGGGTCGAGGTCCGCGTGCCGCTCCGGCAGGCCGCCGCATGACGGCTCCGCTGCGCACGCTCCTCGTTGACGACGAACGCCTCGCCCGCCGGGCGCTGCGCTCGTTGCTCGCCGCGCATCCGGAAGTGGCGATCGTCGGCGAGGCCGCCACGGTCGCCGAGGCCGCCGCCGTGGCGGCCGGACAGCCGGTGGACCTCATTTTCCTCGATGTGCAGATGCCGCCGGGCACGGGCTTCGACCTGCTGCCGCTGCTCTCCCCGCCGCCGGCGATCATCTTCGTCACTGCGCACGACTCCCATGCGGTGCGGGCCTTCGAGGTGAGCGCCGCCGACTATCTGCTGAAACCGCTCTCGCCCGCCCGCCTCGCGGCCGCGATCCAGCGGATCCGCCACCGCGCGCCGACGGCGCCTGCGCCCCTGCGGCCCGACGACACGCTGGTCCTGCGCGACCGCCAGCGCGTGCGGCGGGTGGCCCTGGCGGAGATCGCGGCGATCGAGGCGGACGGACATTACGCGCGCGTTTACCTGGCCGACGAACCGCCGATGTTCGTGCAGCGGGGGATCGCGAGCTGGGCGGCCCAATTGCCTGCGCCGGGGTTTCTCCGCGTCGATCGCTCGCTGATCGTCAACCTCGCCCGGGTGCGGTCGCTCAATCTCCAATCCCGCAGTCTCACGGAGCTCAGCCTCATGGCGGGCGGAAACCCGCTCCGGCTCGGCCGTGTCGCCTCCGCGCGCCTGCGGGCCGCGCTCGCGGTGTAACCGGGAGGGGATCGAAAACGCCGCGGCCGCGCTCAGCCGCAGCGCCGCGGCAGGCCGATTCGTGAAGCCGGGCGGCTGTTTGGTGCACTCCGCCTTCTCCGGCGTGGATACTCCGCCATAGCTGGGCGCCCTCGCTCCATCATGAACTTATCCTCCCTTTCCGCGCGGGTGCTCCGCCCGTTGCGCTCCGGCGCCCTGCTCGCGCTCGTCCTGGCCGTCGCGGGCCGCACGTCCGCCACCGTCATCATCGACGGCACGATCGTCCACAACTCCAGCCCGGGCTGGGGGGTGGCTTCGACCGGCAAGACAAACAGCCCCAGCCTGAGTTTCGATATCGACGGCAACGGACCGACCGACTTTTTCATCCAAGCCATCCCGGGGCCCTTCTCTTTCATCCCGACCCTGGGCATCGTCGCACCGACCAACCTGCTGAATTTTGTGTCCACCGGAAAGCCGCTCGATGTGGCGAGCAACGGCCTCGCACTGGGCGACATCGTGGGCCCGGATTCGATTTATCTGGGACCGGGACCGGGCACGATGCAGACGACGAATGCCGCGGCCAAGCTGCCCCTCGGCGAATCCTACTTCGGAATTTCCTTCAAGGCCCAGGACGGCTCGACGGACTATGGCTGGATGAAGTTTCTGTATGCCACCCCCACCGCAACCACGCCGGCCGTCACGGTATTGGAGTGGGCCTATGACAACTCCGGTGCGCCCATCGCGGTCGGCCAGACCGCCTCACCTATCCCGGAAGCTTCCACGACGACCCTTTGGTTTGGCTGCACGGCCTTGCTCGCGGGCGCGGTGGTGGCCTGGCGCCGCCGCAAGATCCCCGGCGCGAATCGCGCCTGATAACCCGCCCGGTCAGAGGCAGCGGCCGGCCGCAGCTTGTGGCGGAGCGAACCGGCAAGCGGACACAAAAAGGGCCGGTCGGAGACCGGCCCGAAGCTTTCACTCCCTTGCCCGACCGCTACAGGTCGAAGCTGGTCGTCAGGATGAACTGGCGTGGATCCACTATTCGGTAGGCACTGGGGGTGCCGTCGGGGAAGGCGCGGATGGGTTTCAGCCCCCCGGACTCCTGGATGTTCTTCACATTCAGGCGGACGGTCATGCTCCACTTGTCGTAGAGCTTGGTCTTATAGCCGATGAAGGCGTCGAAGTAGAAATGGCCGGGATCCCACACGGGGTTGTTGGCGTCGAGCCGGGTGATGGGCTGGTTGTTGGCGAGAAGCGACGCGTAGTTGACGCCGTAATACCCGATGGCGCCCTTGTCCTCCCAGCGGACGGCGCCGCCGACGCTGAATTTCTTGATGATGGAATTGTCCGTGATGGCGGCGAGCTGGAGGTTGGAGCTGAGCTTGAAGCCGTAGCGGCGGACGGCGGGCTGGGATTTGCCGAGGGTCTCGCGGATGACCGCATAGGGCGCATCGACGAAGCTCAGGTAGTTGGCCGCGGCCGTCTGCGAGCCGCCGTAGGTGGTGTTGGTCCACCAGTAGCGGTTGGGATTGTCGGCCGGGAGGCTGGCGAAGCGGGGGTCCTGGATGGAAGTCCAGATGGGCATGCGCTCGTCGATGTACTGCTGGACGGAGCTGGAGACGTTGGTGTTGATGGCCTGGGTGTCGTTGGCGTTGAAGGCGACGGTCCAGTACTTGGTGGGGTTGTAGTTGACCTCGATCTCGGTGCCCTTGCCGGTGACGTCGTTGGTGGCGGCGATGGTGCCGTTGGTGAAGCCGTCCACGAGGCCTTGGTAGCGCGCGGGGGTGAAGCCGATCTCGCGGAGGACCTCGGTCTGGACCTGCTGGGCATCCCAGGCGGGGTTGAGGGCGGTGACCCAGTTGGTCGCCTGGGTGTAGAGCTTGAAGCCGTCGCTCTGGCCGGCGTCGATGTCGTGACGGAGGACGCGCTGGGCGATGGTGTTGGCATCGCTGTCGCGGGCGTCGAACTGGGTGTTGGTGTAGCGGTTGATGCGGATGACGAGCTTGCCCTCCATTAGGTTGAACCAGAGGCCATAGTCGGTGCCCTTGCCGGTGCTGTTGGGGAGGGGCCGGAGGTAGAGGTCGGTGGCGGGGGGCAGCGGGATGAAGTTGTTGGACTTGTTATAGGTGATCGACATGCCGTGGAGGATGTCGCCGAGGATGCCCTTCACGCCGGTGTCGTTGGTCCAACGGTTGACGAACGGGAGATCGCGGAAGGCGCGGACGACGACGCCGGCGGTGGTGGTGCGGCCGCTGCTGGGGCGCCAGTCGGCCTGCCAGTGATCGATGGAGGCGTAGTCGAAGGCCGTGTTGTTGTTGGTGAGCAGCTGCGGGGTGGCGCCGTTCTTCGAATACACGAGGTCCTTGCGGGCGCCGAAGGTGGTGACGACGGCGTGGTCGAGGAAATGGCTCTGAATGACGGCGCCGGGGGTCTTGATGATCTGCTTGAGGTTGGCGGTGCCGCCGGTGTTGTCGGTGGTGGGGAGCTGGCCGAGGGTGATGGGGTCGTAGTGCCAGTCGCCGGTGTTGCCCCAGACGAAGGGATAGGAGCCGTAGCGGAAGGGCGTGGGGGCGTAATCAACGTTGGAGCCCTGGTTGTCGCCGACGTAGTAGCGGTAGAAGCCGCGCATGATGTTGGGGCTGGCCTGGGGACCGCCGGAGATGTTCTGCTGGTTGGCCCGCGCGTAGTTGTTCACGACGCCGCCGACGCCAGGTTGGGTCCAGGCGGTGTCGGTGGTCATGACATCGCGGTAGGAGTAGTTGCGGTTGATACGGTACTTATAATCCACATACGCGCTGATAGTGTGGGTGCCGAACCACTTGAGGAGGCCCTTCTCCTGGGAGAAATCGAGGTTGTAGGCGAGCGAGCTGCGGTAGGTCTCCCACCGGGCGGGGGAGAGCGTGGTGCGGGGCTCAAGGACGCCGATGTAGGGGCGGCCGAAATTGAGGTTGGGCGTGCCGTCGAGGTTGCGGAGATTGACGTCAACGAAGAGCTGGCCGGTCTGGCCGCTGGTGCCGGAGTTGCTGGCGGGGGTGCGGCGGTAGCGGTCCGCATCCTCGACAAAGATGGCGGCCATGCCGGAGAGGCGCTGGCGGGGGGTGTTGAAGAAGATCTGGTCGATCTGCGCCATGTAGGTGTCGGTCTTGTCGGCGAACTGGTCGATCGAGGAGAGGTTGATCTTCGACCAGTCGTAAAGCTCCTGGCTGCTGGTGGTGGGCGTGGTGGTGAAGAGCGGCTGGTTGTCGAAGCGGCCGGGGACCGTGGAGGAGAAGGCCGTGGAGGGGCTGGGGCCGACGAGGCGCACAAGGCCAGCGTTGGCGGTGGGATTGCCGCCGGTGTTGGAGGTGGGGGCCGTCCAGTAGGTGATGCCGGTGCGGTCCACAAAGATGTTGCTGCGCTGGAAGGCGCCACCGGCGCGGCTGAAGTAGTTGGGCAAGGCGGCGTCAGAGATGGGCGTGAGGGAGCCGGCCTGGATGCCGGTGCCGGCGGCATTGGCGCCGTAAGTGGTGCCGCCGAGGGTGATGAGCTGGGTGACCGGATCCCAGCCGGGCTTGCCGGCGGCGACCCAGGCGGAGACGTAGTCGCGGGGCGTGGTGTTGTTGGGGCGGTTGCCGGCGCCGTAGTAATGCAGGAAGGAGCCGGTGATGGTGGTGTACTTAAAGGGACGATACTTAAAGACGACGTCGAGCCGCTTGGTGTCGAAACCGGTGGGCTTGCGCACGAAGTCATCGTGCTGCTGCAGGCCGTTGATGCGGATGGCCAGGGTGTTTTTCTTCAAGACCTGGTTGATGTCGAAGGAGGAGCGCCAGCCGCCGT
>JAFEGO010000037.1 GCA_018239845.1 Verrucomicrobiota bacterium | reverse complement strand
GCATTTCCGCGAGTCGCGCGGCCCCGACATCGACGCCGCCTGCGGCCAGCTCCGCCGCCGCCACACCGCCACCGCCTGATTTTCCGCGTGAAAAAATCCGCCCCCGCCATGGTCAACCCGTGCGTCTTCTCGCCGGACCGCCTGCACCGCTACACGCTCATCCACCGCTGGGACGAGCTGATCAACCCCGACCACGGCATCGCCTGGATCTGCCTCAACCCCAGCACCGCCGACGAAAACCAGCTCGACCCCACGCTCCGCCGCATCCGCGGGTTTTCGATGGACTGGGGTTACTCGCACTTCGTGATGCTGAACGCCTTTGCCTTCCGCGCGACCGACCCCGCCGACATGAAGGCCTCCGCCGATCCCGTCGGCCCGGAGAACGACAAATGGATCAAGCACTGGGCCGCGCGCGTGGACCGCGTGATGCTCGGCTGGGGCGAACATGGCGCGCACCTCGACCGCCACACCCACCTCCTGAAGCTCCTCGATCCGAAGAAAACCTACTGCCTCGGCCGCAACGCCAGCGGCCAGCCCAAGCACCCCCTCTACGTCGCCGCCGCCACCCGCCCCGCGCTCTTCCAAAGCTGATCATGAACCCCGACACCCCCACCCCGGTCAGTCCGGCCTCGGACCTGACGTTTCCGGTCCGCTACAACCTTCCCGCCGACGCCACCGCCAACCCCGAGTTCAAGGGCAGCGGCGAACTAACCATCAGCAGCGATCTCAGCACCTACCGTTTTACCGGCACGAAGCCCGGTCTCTTCTCCGGCCAGCCCAAGACGCTCACCTTCACCTCGGCTGACATCCGCAACGTCACGCAAAACGGCGCGCTCCTCTCCTTCGTCACGGATGTCGGCCAGTGCGGCCGGCTCGGCCGGCGTTTCGAGTTCCTCTGCGCCGACGCCGATGCCGCGACGACCGTCCGTGCGATGCTGCCCACGCGCATCGACGCCGAATTCACCGCCGAGCAGGACTTCGCCGCGCGGCTCCAGCAACTGCCCGCCGCTTCGTCGTGGGCCACCTCTGTCACCGGCCTCATCATATTGGCCAACATCGCCGTGTTCATCGTCATGGGCGCGTTTTTCCACGCCGGCTGGTTCGAGGTGGACAGCATGATGGCGTACATCCGCTACGGCGCCAACAACGGCGCCGCCACCACCGGCGGCGAATGGTGGCGCCTGCTCACCAGCGCCTTCCTGCACTTCGGCCTGGTCCATCTGCTGCTCAACATGTGGGCGCTCTTCAGCGTCGGCGGGCTCCTCGAACGCCTGCTCGGCCGCGCGCTCTATCTCTTGCTCTACCTCGCCAGCGCCATCGGCGGCGGCCTCCTCAGCATCGCCTGGAATGGTGACAAGCTCTGGAGCGCCGGGGCCTCGGGCGCCGTCTTCGGCGTTTACGGCGGCCTGCTCGGCTACGTGCTGCGCCACAAGGAGGCGTTGCCCCGCTCGGTCTGGAAGCCGCTGCAAAACAGCGCGCTCACTTTTGCCGGCTACAACCTGATCTATGGCGCCATCCACCCCGGCATCGACAACGCCGCGCACATTGGCGGCCTCGTCACCGGCCTCGCCCTCGGCTGGCTGATCGCGATCCCCGTCGAGCCTGCGCTCCGTCCCGCCCTCATCCGCAAAAATTTCCGCCTAGGCCTCGGTGCCTGCCTCATCGTGTTCGTCGCCGCCGGCGCGGCGCTGCCGCGTTTCAATTACCGCCTTTCCGAGGAGCTCGCCTGGGAGGATGCCACCAAGGACCTTTTCGAGCCGGAGACCGCGCTGCTCAAACAGGACCAGGAATCGCGCTCCGCTCTGTCCACCCCGGCGGCGCAGGAAAAATACGTCGCCTGGGTCGGGAGCGACGTCTTGCCCTACTATGAAAAGGCCGCGCAAAAGCTGGTGGCCCTGCACTTCAGCCCGGGCCTCCGTACGGAGCGCCGCCGGCTGGCCTTGCTTGAGTACGTCCGCGTCCAAGCCGACGCCTACCGGCACCTCAGTCTAGCCATCCAAAACGACAGCGAGGCGGACGTCACGGCCTACAAGGCCTCCGTGGCCCGCGCCAACCAGATCCTCGCCGGCCTCAAGACGCCGTAATCGCGGAAACTTCCGCCGCTCCCGGGCGTCCCAGAACACGGCCCTTCAATCGGGGTTCCGGGTTTTGAGTTCCGAGTTCAGCGTTCAGCGTTCGAAGTTCGACGTTCAAAGTTCAGTCTTCCGCCTCGCTCCGTGTTTCCGCGCATCCGCCTCACGCTCATCCTCCTGATCGTCGCCTTCATCGCGGCGCTCTTGCTCGTCGTGCGTGTCGCCACCCCGCCGGTTCCCCCGCCGACCGCCGCGGTCCCCGGCTCCGCCGCCGCACCGGTCGCCGCCGCTCCGGACGCAGCGCCTGATACCCTCGCCCAAGCCAAGGCCGACGCCGCCCGGCAGCTCCGCCCTCAGCTCAAAAAAATCCTCACCCGCCGCGACGCCCGCCCGCAGGAGGCGTTGCTCACCTTCAAGGACGCCGACGCCTACCGCCGTTTCCTCGACCGCGCGCAGCAGCTCGGCCTCACCGTCCTCGGTCAGGTCGATGCCCTCCGCACCGTCCGCGTCCGCTACCCTTCGCTGACCGCCCTCGAAAACGATCTCCTGGCCAATGGCGCGGACTACGCCGACATCACGGCCAACTACTACATCAGCGTCCCGGAAATCCCCGCCAAGGCCGAGCGCGCCGCCGTGAACCAGATCCCCCTGCGCAACGGCACCCTCGCCTTCCTCGGCGCCGCCGCCGACCGCAGCACCTGGGGTCGCGGCACCACCATCGCCGTCCTCGACAGCGGCGTCGCCCCCGATCCCACCTTCGGGGCCGGCCGCGTCCAGTACCTCAACGTCGGCGCCGGCACCCTCCCCGGCAACGGCGCCGAGGATGGCCACGGCACCGCCGTCGCCGCCCTGGCCGCCGGCCTTTCGGCTGATGCCGCCGGCGTCGCCCCCGCGGCCTCGATTCTCAGTATCCGGGTGACCGGTACTGATGGCACGAGCGACCTCTTCACCGTCGCGCAGGCCATCCTCGCCGCCACCGACGCCGGCGCCCGCATCATCAACCTCAGCCTCGGCGGGTACCAGACCACCCCGTTTCTCGAGGCCGCGATCGGCTACGCCGTGGACCGCGGCACCGTGCTGGTCGCCGCCGCCGGCAACGACCAGGCCGCCCAGCTCGCGTGGCCCGCCGCCGATCCGCGCGTGATCTCCGTCGGCGCCGTCGACGCCGCCGGCCAGCAGGTCGCCTTCTCCAACTCCGGCCCGCAACTCCAGATCTCCGCCCCCGGCTACGGCGTGCAGACGGCGTGGCTCGACGGCCAGCGGGTGTACATCGACGGCACCTCCGCCAGCGCCCCGCTCGTCGCCGGTGCCATCGCCGCCGTGATGTCGCAGAATCCCGGCTTCACCGCCAACGAGGCCTGGGCCGTCGTGCGCCAAACCGCCAGCGACGCCGGCGCCCCCGGCGCCGACCCCGACTACGGCAACGGCATCCTCAACCTCGACTGGGCCATGAACGTCGCCACCCCCGGCCGCACCGACCCCGCCGTCTCCGCGCATTATTACGATCAGGCCACCGGCCAGATGGAGTTCATCGTGCAAAACCGCAGCGCCCAGGCCGTCAGCGGCCTCGGTCTCGACGTGGACACCAACGGCGCGACCACCCGCTACCGCATCCCCGATCTCACCGCCGGGGCCAGCTATGTCGTAAAAATCCCCGTGGACCAGAAAGCCCTCGCCGCCAGCGGCAGCCTCACCTTCACCTCCGACCTCGTGACGCCCTTCGGCCTGACCGACGCCAACCCGGCCAACAACCACCGCAGCAGCCGCCTCGTCCCGCCGGCTAAGTAATCCGCCGCAAAGGCGTCCACCCTCGGCTCAGCTCACCAAGGTAGGTTGCGCGCTCGCGCGCAACAGCCGTGCCCCTCCGCTCCACCGTTGTTGCGCGCCAGCGCGCAACCTACCTCACTCCGACGTAGGGGCGTCGCTCGACGACGCCCGTAACCACGAGCCGACCTTTTGCCCGGTCGGAGCCCACGGGCGTCCGCGTCATTGGCCATTAGTCATTAGACATTGGTCATTCCGAGCCGCAGGCTCGGCCCCTTCATGCTCTGGCAACAAGTGCTGCTCCTCGTCGGTGTCCTCGCGTGCTCGGCCTCGCCCATCTTCATCAAGGCGAGCCATGTGCACCCCATCGTCATGGCCGCCGTGCGCCTGCTCATGGCCTGCGCGATCCTCGCGCCCCTCTTCTTCCGTGACTGGCGGCGCCACCGCGCGGTTTACACCCGCGAACACCTCCGCCGCACCCACGCCCCCGCCGTCGTCCTCGCCCTGCACCTCATGTCGTGGAGCTGGGGCGCGCGCCTGACGATCACCGTCCAGGCCAGCCTGATCGTAAACCTCGCGCCCATCGCGATCCCGTTTTTCCTCCACTCCATCGTCGGCGAAAAGATCAACCGCACCGAGGTCTTCGGCACGATCCTCGCCGTCATCGGTGTCCTCGTGCTCACCGCGCGCGACGCCTTCACGGGCGGCGGCGATGTCTGGGGCAACTGCGTGTGCTTCGGCTCGATGCTCCTCTTCGCGTGGTACCTCGCCCTCGGCCGCAAGCACCGCGATTTCCCGACGATCTGGCTCTACGTCGTGCCGATCTACCTGCAGGCCGGCCTGCTCTGCCTCATTCTCTCCACCCCGTGGATCACCTCCTCGCTCGTCGGTGCCCCGGCCCGCGAATGGCTGCTCCTCCTCGGCCTCGCTTGCGTGCCGACGATCCTGGGTCACTCGCTGCTCAACCAGGCCATGCGCCACTTCCGCGGCCAGATCGTGAGCCTCTGCAACGTTGGTCAGTTCGTCTTCTCAGGCATCGCCGCCTATTTCATCTTCCACGAGCAGCCCGCGCCGCTCTTCTACGTTTCCAGCGCCATCGTCGTCACCGGCATCGCCCTCGTCGTCTTCTCCGCCCCCACCGCCCCGCCAAGATTGCGGTAAAGGTTATCCTTCACAGTTTCTCCCAAGCTTGGAGTGAGTACTCGAAACTTCGATGCAGAGGTCCGGCTCGACTTCTCAGCCGCCACGCTGCCTTAATTAATCGAACCACCCATGTCAGTCCCCACTGGATTCATACAGCGAGTCGCGGGTTATTCTGATACGCAGTTGGCACAAGCGATTGCCTCCGCTCCCGACTATACCCCGAAGCCATGGAGATTATTGTGGCCGAATGGACGCGCCGGAAATTAACCGCCGAGACTGTCGCACCGGCTTTGATTCGAGCGGAAAACAAGGGAAAAGCCCAAGCGACACCGAGTCCTGTTCGCCCGCAGGTATGGAAGGGAAGCGGACTTATATGCTACGGGCGTGAATTCGCCCCAAATACCGGCTATTGGACGACCCAGTGGTTTTGCTTCTTCTTTATCCCCACCTTTCCGATCCGAAGCTTTTTCGTCGATAAGGACAGTCTGGCAGCAGGCGGGGTCGCGCGTAGAATGCCTCTGCATCTCCGGCAGGTGCTCCGCACCTATGCATTCGTGCTCATCACCGCCGCCTTCATCGCTGCTGGTTTAAAGTCCGCCGATGACCTCTCCGACGCTAAGCATGAATTTGCGGCATTGGGCTTGGTAGGCATCTCGGTGCTCTTTCCCATTTTTTTCGTCCAAATACTGAGACGGAATGCAAGGTGTGGACGACCAATTAAATAGACTGCGCGGCATCCGATGACTGCTGCCGGTCGCTGACCGCCTACTGTCCCTCGCATCGCGGTTGCGCCCGGTCGCCGGCTTCGCCATCTAGGCTCCATGCCCCCGCGACGCTTTTTTGCGTTTCTGCTTCTTGGCCTGATCGCTTCGTTTCTTCGCGCTAAAACTCCCTCTACGCCGTCGCTCACTGACCGCCCGTCCGCGGCATGAACTGGGGCTCACCCCTCGTCACGGCCCAGCGCGTCTTCACCGGCCGCGCTTAATGCCTTCGGCGGCTACCTGATCGCCCTGCCCGCGCGGTAATTGCGGCTCAGCCCGACCTCTGCCGGGACCGGCGGCGGATCAGCCCGCCGGCCAGCGCGACGCATCCGGCGATCGCCGCATACGTGGCCGGCTCGGGCACCGCCGTGACCGCCACGATCTGCAGGCCGGCGAAGTTGGCCTCACCGCTCGAGGTCAGGCTCGCCACCATGCTGCCGTTCAGCGTGGTACCGCTCGGCGTCAGGGTGAATTTGACGTAGTTGTTGCCCTCGGAGAAAGCGCTCAGCACCAACGCGGAAAACGGCAGGGTCTGGCCATCCAGGGTGAAGCTGCCCGAGCGGTCGTGCGGGATGTCGCCGCTCTCGGTATAGAAATAAAAATCGTAGGCCTGCCCCGCGGTCAGGCCGCTGATGGTGAAGGCCTGCGGGGAGGTGTGCGCGTAATAATAAGTATGATACAGATCATTGGCGAACAGCGGGGTGTCGCCCGTGCCAAAACTGTCGTCGTTGAACGTGATCCGGATGCTGGTCAGGGTCGTGCCATCGGACGCGAACATGGTCGCACGGTTTTGTGGATAAGGTCCGGGATTGGTTACAAAGGTGAAGTCGTCGGTATCAGGATCATAAATGTAGTCATCGACCGTATTGGCGCCGACCCGATTCCAGTAATTGTGGCCCGGATCGCTGTAGGCGCCCTGGCCGGAGTAATTCGAGCCGTAGCCATCATACGCAAAATTGAAGTTCACCACCTGGGCTTGGGCGCGGCCGCAGAGGAGCGTGAGAAACAACGAAGCGAGGAGGACGTTCAGTCGGATTTTCATGGCAGGTAACGGGTGGGGTTAGTTGAGCGGACCAAAGCTCACCAAGAGCGTTCGGCGGACTAATATTCAGTAACATCGCAGTGAGATATCTAATCAAGTTAAAGCATTGGATATGAGAATATTGAAAATTAATTGCACGTCCTCTCTCTGTATCCGCTGATCGGTTTCTGCCCGAGTCCTTCGTTTTCCCTTCGCCTGCCGTGAGTTGGTCGTTTTCCCTGCGCGTGCTTCCCCATGCACGTCTACCACCTCTCGCCCCAGGGTAACGACCAATGGTCAGGCCGCCTCGCGCGTCCGGCCCGCAACCAGCAGGACGGCCCCTGGGCCACGCTCGCCGGCGCGCGCGACAACCTGCGCGCCCTCCGCGCCCGCGGCGAGGTCACCGAGCCTGTCACCGTCCTCGTGCAGGACGGCCGCTACGCGCAGGCTGCCACCGTCGCCTTCGCCCCCGCCGACTCCCACACGCACTACGCGGCTGCGCCGGGCGCCGCGCCGGTCTTCGACGGCGGCGAGGTTCTGACCGGTTGGAAGATTGGCACGCGCAACGGCCGCACCGAGTGGACCCTCGATCTCCCCGAGGTCACCGCGGGCAAGCGCTTCTTCCGCTCCCTCTTTGTCAACGGCCGCCGCGCTCCGCGCGCGCGTTTCCCGAAGTTCACGCCCGACGCCGAGGGCGGCCGCAATATCCTGCGCGTCGGCGAAATCCTCGAGCCCGAGAAGCACGGCCTCGGCGAGGGCCGCGACACGTTCAAGCCCGTCCCCGGCGATGTCTCGCCCGACTGGGCCTCGCTGCCCGACGCGGAGTTTGTCGTCATGCATTTCTGGATCGAGGAGCGCCTGCCGAAACCCGCGCTCAACCCGCGCACCGGCTGGCTCAGCTTCGCGCGCCGCTCGGCCTTCTGCCTCTACGAGACCCATGGCGAGGCCAAAGCCCGCTACTACATCGACAATCTCTTCGAGGCCCTCACCGAGCCCGGCGAGTGGTACCTCAGCCGCGAAACCGGCCGCCTGTACTACCTGCCCCGCCCCGGCGAGACGCCGGAAAACACCGTGATCGTCGCCCCGCGCCTCCACACCTTCGTGAAGGCCGTCGGCAGCGTCTTCGGCGAGTCGGGCGACCGTATCGATGTTTACGGTACAAAGCACATCCAGGGCCTGAACTTCACCGGCCTCACCTTCCGTCACGGCGACTGGTTCTCCCCGCTCACGGAGAAACACATTCCCTCGCACGACTCCCTCGAGGGCCAGGACCTGCCCATCGGCGGCAGCGTGCAGGCTGCCATCGCCGTGCCCGGCGCGCTGCTCTTCCGCGCCGTGCGCGACTGCGCCGTGCGCGACTGCACGGTCGAGCACATCGGCCTGTACGCGCTGGAGTTCGGCTACGGTTGCCGAGACTGCGCCGCCACCGGCAACAACCTCCACGACCTCGGCGCCGGCGGCATCCGCATGGGCGGCGCCGACCTCGACGGCCTCGGCGCGCGCCGCACCGGCAGCCTCACGGTCACCGACAACCACATCCACCACATCGGCCGCATTTTCCACCAGGGCATCGGCGTCCTCCTCACCAACGCCGCCGACTGCACCATCGCGCACAACCACATCCACGACACCTGCTACACCGGCATCTCGCTCGGCTGGACCTGGGGTTACCGCGACACGATCACGAGCCACAACCGCGTCGAAAACAATCTCATCCACCACATCGGCGCCGGCCTCCTCAGCGACATGGGCGGCATCTACACGCTCGGCGAGCAACCCGGCACCGTGATCCGCGGCAACCACCTCCACCACATCTGGTCGCACGACTACGGCGGGTGGGGCATCTACCTCGACGAAGGCACCGCGCACATCCTCGTCGAGCACAACCTCGTCCACGACACGAAGGACGCCGGGTTTATGATCCACTACGGCCGCGAAAACGTCTGCCGCTACAACATCCTCGCCCGCGGGAAGCGCGCCACCGTGATGGTCGGCCGCATCGACCCCGGCCACTACGCCGCGAGTTTTTTCAACAACATCCTCCTCGGGCCCAGCGAAGCGCTCTACCGCAGCGGCTACCTCGGCGACATCGCGAAGGGTGCCCTCGTTGCCAACGCCAACTGCCTCTGGTTCCCCGGCGGCAAACTCGCCCCGAGCATCAACCCCGAGACCGCCCTCAAGGACAAGTCCATCCCGGCCAAGATCAGTTTTGCCCAGTGGCAAAAAGCCGGCCACGACGAACTCTCCGTTGTCGCCGACCCGAAAGTCACCGAGGGCAAAAAGACGTGGACCGTCGCGAAAAACTCCCCCGCCCTGAAACTCGGCTTCAAGCCGTGGGACTGGTCGAAGGCCGGCATCCGGCCCGCGAAGGCCCGCAAGTAATCCATCGGCCATGCCCCGTGTGCGCCGAGCTGTCGCCGCCGATCTCCCGGCTATCGCCCGGATTCATCGGCAGGCGTTCTTCGCCGCGATGCCGCACATGCCCGTGCTGCATACGCCGGCGGAGGATCTGGCTTTCTACACCGGCATCGTCTTCCCCGGCACCGAGCTCTGGCTGATCGAGCAGGACGATACTGTCGCCGGTTTCATCGCCTTCCGTCCCGGCTGGGTCGAGCAGTGCTACATCCACCCCGATCACCAGCGCCGGGGCTATGGCACGCAACTGCTGCACCTCGCCCAAGCCGCCAATCCCGTGCTCCAGCTCTGGACCTTCCAATGCAATCAAGCCGCCCGGTCCTTCTACGAGCGCCACGGTTTTACCATCGCGCGCATGACCGACGGAGCCGATAACGAGGAGAAGCAACCCGACATCCTCTACACGTGGAGCAGAAGCGCCTGACATGAACATCGCGATCATCGGCGGCACGGGTTTCATCGGCGGCCATCGTCTGCTCGTGATTCCGCAGCACAACCATTTCGGAGCCCGAGCCCCGGCTTGCGCCTGTCACACTAATGCATATATAACAAAGAATGCTCGATTGGACCAAGTGCACCGCGGTGGAGCGTATCCCCGGGAAAGTCAGTCACGACTGGCTTTTCAAGGGCACGCGCGTGCCGGTGCGGGCCCTGTTCGAAAATCTGGAAAGCGGCGCCACGGTCGAGGAATTCGTCGCCTGGTTTCCGGGTGTGACCCGCGCGCAGGTCGAGGCCGTGCTGGAGCACGCCCAGCGCAGCTTGGTCGAAGCCTGAAGCATCGTGCGCATCCTCTTTGATCAGGGTACGCCAGTCCCGCTCAAAGGATTTCTGTCTGCGCACGAAATCACGACCGCCCACGAACGCGGCTGGGGTACGTTGCAAAACGGCGACCTGCTGCGCACCGCCGAGGCCGCCGGTTTCGAGCTCATCATCACGACCGACCAGAATCTGCGCTATCAGCAGAATCTCGCCGACCGCAGGCTCGCGATCATCGTCCTGCGCACGACGAGCTGGCCCGTGATCCGGCCGCATGTCGCGCGGGTCGCTGAGGCCGTTGGCCGCGCTTTCATCGGCTCTTACGAAGAGCTGACCTTTCCGCCACACGCCCACTGACGCGTTCGGAGCTTTCTTCGCCCTTTCCCCATATGGATATCTTCCACCTCTCGCCCCAAGGTAATGACAAACGCTCCGGCCGCGCCCGCTCCACGGCCTGGGCCACGCTCGCTGGCGCGCGCGACAACCTCCGCGCGCTCCGCGCCGCGGGCAAACTCACCGGCCCGGCCACGGTCCTTGTCCACGACGGCCGCTACGCGCTCACGCAGACCGTCGATTTCACTCCGGCCGACTCCCACACGCATTACACCGCGGCTCCCCGCGCGCAGCCGGTCTTCGACGGCGGCGAGCCCCTCACCGGCTGGACCGTCGGCACGCGCAACGGCCGTACCGAGTGGACGCTCGATCTTCCTGAGGTCGCGGCCAGCCGCTGGTTTTTCCGCTCGCTGTTCGTCAACGGCCGCCGCGCTCCGCGCGCCCGTTTCCCGAAATTCTCCCCGGATGCCGAGGGCGCGAAAAACGTCTTTCACATCGGCGAGATCAAGCACCCCGAGAAGGGCGGGCTCTTCGCGGGCAGCGACACCTTCAAGCCCGCTCCCGGCGATGTCTCCGCCGACTGGGCCTCGCTGCCCGACGCCGAGTGCGTCCTGCTGCACTACTGGGTCGAGGAGCGTCTACCGCGCCCGCAGCTCAATCCCCGCAACGGCTGGCTCCGCTTTGCCCGCCGCTCCGCGCTCAATCTCTACGAGGCCTTCGCCGCCGCCTACGGCAACCGCGCCCTCGCCCGCTACTACATCGACAACCTCTTCGAGGCCCTCACCGAGCCCGGCGAATGGTACCTCAACCGCGAGACCGGCCGCCTGTACTACCTGCCGCGTCCCGGCGAAACGCCGGCCAGCACCGTCATCACCGCTCCGCGCCTCGATACCTTCGTCCGCGCCAGCGGCACTTTTTTTAACGACACGTGCGAGGCCGGCGACGCCCATGCCACGCCGCACGTCCGTGGCCTGAATTTCACCGGCCTCACCTTCCGCCATGGCGACTGGTACTCGCCGATCGCTACCACGCCCCAGTTTCACCAGGCCACGGCCTACGGGGACGAACTGCCGATCGGCGGCAGCGTGCAGGCCGCCCACTGCGTGCCCGGCGCCGTGAAATTCCGCGCCGCCCGCGGCTGTGCCGTGCGCGATTGCACCATCGAGCACGTCGGCCTCTACGGCCTCGAGTTCGACGAGGGTTGCCGGGATTGCGCCGCCGTGGGCAACCAGCTCCACGACCTCGGCGCCGGCGGTATCCGCGGTGGCGGTACCGATCTGGACGGCCATATCGACGGCCGCACCGGCCACCTCACGATCACCGACAACACCATCCACCACCTCGGCCGGATCTTCCACCAGGGCGTCGGCGTGTTCCTCGGCCACGCTTTCGACTGTAACGTGGCACACAACCACATCCACCATGCGTGCTACACGGGCATTTCCACCGGCTGGACCTGGGGTTACCGCGAGACGCCTTCGCGCAACAACCGCATCGAGCACAATCTCATCCACCACATCGGCGCCGGCGTGCTCAGCGACATGGGCGGCATCTACACCCTCGGCGTGCAGCCCGGCACCGTCGTCCGCGGCAACCACCTGCACGACATCTGGTCGCAGGACTACGGCGGCTGGGGCATCTATCTGGACGAAGGCACCTCGCACCTGCTGGTCGAGCACAACCTCGTCCACGACACCAAGGACGCCCCGTTCAACATCCACTTCGCCCGCGAGGCCGTCGTGCGCCACAACGTTTTCGCCCGCGGTCAGAACGCCCTCGTGTCCGTCTCGCGCGTCGAGCCTGGCCAGTGGAGCGCGAACTTTTTTAACAACATCGTGATCGGCCCGTCCCGCCGGCTCTTCTGCGGCGGCTACAAGGGCAACATCGCCGACGGTGCGCTCGTCTCAAACGCCAACTGCTTCTGGAATCCCGACGGCCCGTTGCCGGACAGCGCCAATCCCCGCAGCAGTACCCCGACTGCGCCGAAGCGCATCAGCTGGGCGGCCTGGAAAAAAGGCGGCCACGACAGCCTCTCGACCGTTGCCGATCCGAAGCTCACCGAGGGCAAGAAGACCTGGCACATCGCCAAGAATTCCCCCGCCTTGAAACTCGGCTTCAAGCCTTGGGACTGGTCCCAGTGCGGCCCGCGTTCAAAGGCGAAACGCTCCTGAGTTTTGCCCGCGAATCACGCGAATAGGCGCGAATTCTGAAGAACTTATTTCAGGACTCGGAATTCGCGGCCATTCGGGGTTAAATTCTTTCCCACTCACTTCACCAGCGCCTGATACGTCAGCACCCGGTATTTCATATTCAGGTCCACAGTGCCCGCCGGTTTCAGTTGCGTGAGGAAAAACATCACGAGCCGTTCCTGCGGATCGACCGCGTACTGCGGATAATACGCGCTGCCCCAGCCATAGGTGCCCACGCTGCTCAGCTCACCCGGGTCGCCGAGGTTGTTGTTCACCCAGAAGCCGAGGCCAAAGGCGTTGCCCTGCCCGTGGTACTTGTCGCCGGTGTGGTTCGCGTGCATCAGCTCCACGGTCTTGGGGCTCAGCAGGCGCACGCCATCGAGCTCGCCGCCGTTGAGGAGCATCTGGAGAAAGCGTCCGTAGTCGTTCGCCGTCGTGAGCAGGCCGGCGCCGCCCGAGAAACACTTGCGCGGGCCCGTCACGTAGGCGGTCTGCTCGGCCGTGGTATCGGCCACGAGCTTGCCGTCCACCAGGCCGTAGAGGGTCGCGAGCCGCGAGGCCTTCTCCGGCGGCAAAAAGAAACTGGTGTCCTTCATCCCCAGCGGGCGGCAGATGCGCTCCTCGACAAACTTGTCCAGCGGCATGCCTGACACGACCTCGACGAGGCGGCCGAGCACATCCGTCGAAAACCCGTACACCCACGCCTCGCCGGGCTGCGCGTTGAGCGGCAGCGTGCCGAGGCGGTCGATCGCCTCGCCGATCGTCTCGTCATGGTTCGCAAAGAACCACCCGGAGAGGTTCGCCCGCTTGTAAGCCTCCGCGACCACGCCGCCGCCGTAAGACAGACCCGAGGTTTGCGACAGCAGGTCGCGGATCTGGATCGGGCGCTTGGCCGGCACCGTGGTGTACTTCGTGCCCGGGGGCGAGCCCGCCGGCGGCGGCACCGCCACCACCGAGTGCGCGAAGGCCGGGATGTATTTCCCCACCGGGTCGTGGAGCATGAACTTGCCCTCCTCGTAGAGCATCATCACGGCGACGCTCGTCACCGCCTTGCTCATCGAGGCGACGCGGAAAATCGTGTCGGTTTTCATCGGCTTGCCTGTGGCAATGTCCTGCTGGCCGAAGGCCTTCAGCCGCACGATATGGCCGTCGCGCGCCACAAACAGCACCGAGCCGGCCACCTGGTGGCGGTCCACGTAGTCCTGGAAAAACGCGTCGAGCCGCTGCAGCCGCACCGGGTCGAAGCCCTGCACCGTCCCCGCCGCCGCCAGCGGTCCCGCCAGCACGAGCCACACCGCCGCCAGAGCCAACCCCCATCGATGCAATAATTTCATCCGTGCATCACACGCATCGCACCGCGATGCGCAACCCCGCGTTTCCGCTCCGCTTGCCACGCCCCGATCCCCAGCCATGCTCGGTTGCATGGATTTCCCCGCCCTCCGCGACCTGCTCATCTCGTGGGCCGATATCAATTCCGGCAGCGAAAACATCGCCGGCCTCGCCCGGATGCGCGCCGCCCTTCGCGCGGAGTTCGCCACCTTGCCCGGGGTCACGGTCGAGGAAGTCACCCTGCCCGGCACCGCGGCGTGCGCCTTGCGTATCCGCCAACGCCCGACGGCTCCACGCCAGATCCTGCTGAGCGGCCACTACGACACGGTGTACGCCGCCGACCACCCGTTCCAGCGCTGCACCCTGCTCGATGCCAACACGCTCCGCGGTCCCGGCGTCTCCGACATGAAGGGCGGCCTCGTCGTCATGCTCGCGGCCCTGCGGGAATTCGAGCGCTCGCCGCACGCGGCGCAGCTCGGCTACGAGATCATCCTCACGCCCGATGAGGAGACCGGCTCGGCCGCAACCCGCGCGCTGCTCGAGCGCACCGCGGCCTCGCGCCGCCACACCTTCGCCCTCGTCTTCGAGCCCGCCCGCGCCAACGGCGACCTCGTGAAATCGCGCAAGGGCACCGGCATCTTCACCGTCACGGTCCACGGCCGCGCCGCGCACGCCGGCCGCGACCCCGCGGCCGGGCGCAACGCCATCCTCGCCCTCGCCGAACTCCTCCCGCGCATCGATGCCATCGCGGGCGAGATCCCCGGCGTGCTGCTCAACATCGGCGCGATCCGCGGCGGCGGCACGGTCAACATCGTGCCCGACCTCGCCAGCGCGGATCTCAACGCCCGTGTCACCAGTGCCGGCGACGACCAGGTCTTCCTCGAAAAACTCCACGCCGTCCTCGCCCCGCTCAACGCCCGCGAGGGCTACCGCGCCGAGCTCACCGGCCAGTTCAACCGCGGCCCCAAGGTCGAGACGCCCGTGGAGGTCGCGCTCTTCGCCGCGTGGCAGCAGTGTGGCCGTGCGTGCGGCGCGGAGTTTTCCTGGCAGCACGTTGGCGGCGGCTCCGATGGCAACCTCCTCTCCGCCGCCGGCCTCCCCAATCTCGACGGCCTCGGCGTCGTCGGCGACCACCTCCACAGTCCCCACGAGTACGTCCACCTCCCGAGTCTCGTCCAGCGCGCGCAGATCGCCGCGCGTTTCCTCACCGGCTATGCCGGCGGCGCGATCACCCTGCCGTAAAAAACCCATCCCTCACGAACTCAGGGTCTTTCCCGCTGTCCGAGGCTTTCGCAATCCAACCCAAACCAACTATATTATATGAAAACCCGCATCCTGCTTCCCCTTGCCGTCCTCGCTTGCTCCCTGACCGCCCTGCGCGCCACCGAGGAGCCCAGCACTTACGAAAAGGCCAAGGAGACCACCAAGGAGGCCTATAACAAGACCAAGGACGCCACGGTCAAAGCTTACGACAAAACCAAGGACGCGACCGTGAAGGCCTACGACAAGACAGCCGAGGTCACCAAGGACGCCGCCCATGCGACCGCGGAGAAATCCAAGGAAGTGTGGCAGGACACCAAGGACGGCACGAAGAAGGCCTACCACAAGACCGTCGATGCCACCAAGGAAGCCGCGCAAGCCACCAAGGAAAAGACCCGCGCCATCGTCGCCAGCAAGGAAGAGCTCGCGATCTACGACACCAACAAGGACGGCAAGCTCGACGACGCCGAGTATGCCCGCCTAGAGGCTGCCAAGGCTGCGAAGAAGTAAGTCATTCTTATTCCCGTAGCTACAAGCGTGAGCGAGTGGGCCATCCCACCGACTCACGCTTTTTGTTTAGGCCCTTCCCATCCGGGATAAAATCCGCCGATATGAACTAGCAGCCTAGTTCATATCGGCAGTTTCC
This sequence comes from Verrucomicrobiota bacterium, assembly GCA_018239845.1. GTDB lineage: Bacteria > Verrucomicrobiota > Verrucomicrobiia > Opitutales > Opitutaceae > CAIRCN01. The sequence continues at coordinate 10,706 of JAFEGO010000037.1, read as the reverse complement.
CCTCGCGGTCGCTTTGCTTCCGGCGCTTAACGCGCGGTAGCATGGTGATGATGAAAATCGACCGCACCTGGCCCTTGTCGCCGGCCGAGCAGCTGAAGTCTCAGCTGCGCCTCGCGATTTGCACCGGCACCTTTCGGGCGCATCACCCCCTGCCGACGGTCAAGGCCCTCGCCGCCGAGCTGTCGCTCAACCCCAACACCGTCGCCGCTGTCTATCGCGCGCTCGGCCGCGAGGGGTTGATCACACATCACCGCCGGGGCGGCACGCGCGTCTCGCCCGGCCCCTTTCCCCGCGCCCGGGGCGAGCGCGAGCTGCTCGCCCTCGCCGACCGTTTCATCCGCTTTGCGCAAAAGCACCAGCGCACCGGCGCCGACGCCCTGCGCCTGATCGCCGGACGCTGGCGCACGGCCGACCTGCCCGCCTACCCCGACGAGCGACGTTACCCGCTCTACGCCTTTCTCCAGGACCATGACCACGACCAAGCCTGAGCCCACGCTGGCGGACGCCGGCCCGGATTATGTCGAACGCGCGTTTCCGCGCGGCGATTTTCCCGTCTATGACTGGACGGAGCGACCCGCCGGGTTGCCCCCGGTCGTGTGGACCACGGAGACCACGCATCGCGACGGCCAGCAGGGAGGGCTCCCGCTCACCACCGCACAGAGCATCCAACTCTACGAGATGATGTGCGCCTTCACGGGGTCGTCCGGCGCAGTGCGTCAGGCCGAGTTCTTCGTGTACCGCCCCGCTGATCGCGACGCGCTCACCGGCGCGCTGGAGCGGTGGAAAAACGGCGCGCCGGTCGAGCCGACCACCTGGATCCGCGCCACGGCGAAGGACGTCGCCCTCATCCGGTCGCTCGGCGTGCGAGAGACCGGCATGCTCGCGTCGATCTCCGACTACCACACATTCCACAAGTTCACCCCCGGCGGCCGCCGCGCCGCGGTCGAGCACTACCTCGCCGCCGTGCGCACCACCCTCGACGCCGGCATCCGCCCGCGCCTGCACCTCGAGGACGCCACCCGCGCGCCGCTCGACGTGATCAGCTGGTTTGTCGAAGCGGTGCAGGCCCTCGCGGCCAGCTACCCCGCGGCGCTGCGGCCGAAGTTCCGCGTGTGCGACACGATGGGCGTGGGCCTGCCCTACGACGATGTCGCCGCCCCCCGGAGCGTGCCGAAGATCTTCTCGCGCCTGCGCACGCAAGGGCTCGCGCCGGAAGACCTCGAGTTTCACCCGCACAACGACACCTGGATGATCGTGCCCAACTGCCTCGCCGCCCTCCGCGCCGGCTGCGGCGCCATCAACGGCACCCTGCTCGGCAAGGGCGAGCGCACCGGCAACGCCCCGCTCGAGGGCGTGCTGCTGCACCTCATCGGCATGGGCTATTTTCAAGAAAACCGGCCCGACTTCACGGCGCTCAATCCCCTCGCCGCCTTCTACGAGGAGATCGGCCACGGCGTGCCGCCCAAGTATCCGCTTTATGGACGCGACGCCCACCGCACGCGCGCCGGCATCCACGCCGACGGGCTCAACAAGTTCTGGTGGATGTACGCGCCCTTCGACGTGCCTAAGCTCCTCGGCCGGCCGCTGGAGGTCTCGCTCACCAAGGACTCCGGCCTCGCCGGCGTGATCTTCCTGCTGCGCCAACACCGGCAGCTCGACCTGGCCAAGGACGACCCGCGCGTGCAGCGCATCCAGGAGTGGGTGCTGCGCCAGTTCGACGAAGGCCGCCAGACGAGCATCGAGTGGGAGGAGCTGGCCCCGGTGGCCGACCGGCTGCTCGCCGCCGCGGCCGCCTGACCGATAAAAGCAACTCGTTGGCTCTCGCCGTCTTTCTGCGCGGCCCCACCGCCCGTTTCTCGTTGCGCCCGCGTTTTGAGCCTGCACAAGAAAGCGGCTTCATGACTACCGTCCGCTCCCTCGTTCGCCCTGTTCTTCTCGCTGTTGCGCTGGCTGTCGGCGCCGGCTTCGTCGGCGGTTGCGCGATGACGCGCGACGTGCGCACGGCCAAGGCCAACGGCGTCATGGGCACCACGAAGATCTACCACGTCTCCCCCGAGCGCGCGTGGGCCCTCGCCAAGACCGTCCTCGCCCAGGATGGCGGCCGCGCCGTGGAGGAGCACAACGACAAGAACGGCCGCTACCTGACCACGACGAGCTACGGCAATTTCGCGCCGATCGGCACCGTGATGGGCGCGTGGGTCGAGCGTTTCGACAACGCCAACACCCGCGTCACGTTTTACACCGAGCAAAAGCTCCCGCTGACCACGACGAAGCACACGCCGACCGAGGACCGCCTGCACGCGAGCTTCGCCCAGGCCCTCGGCGCCGGGAAGTAACAGCGTTGCGCAGGTCGCGGCGGTCCGCCCATCCTCGCCTCGCGCATGTCCGAAGCTCCGCCGATCAAAGTCACCGTCGCCCTCCCGACCTATAACCGGGCGGCGTTTCTGCGCCAGACCCTGGAGGGCATCGCCGCGCAGCAGTTTCCCCGCGAGCACTTCGAGGTGCTCGTCATCGACAACAACTCGCGCGACGACACCCGCGCCGTCGTCGAGTCCTTCGCCCACTGCGACCCCGCGCCGCGCTATATCCTCGAGACCAAGCAGGGCCTCGACTACGCGCGCAACCGCGCCATCGCCGAGGCCCGCGGCGAGATCATCCTCTTCGGCGATGACGACATTTTGGTGAAGCCCGACTGGATCGCGCAGATGGCGGTGCCGCTGTTGGTCGATCAGAGTCGCTGCGTCGGCGCCGTCGGCGGTGAGGTGATTCCCGTTTTCCCCGATGGCCTGCCCGACTGGGTCGCCGAGTGGCACGCCCCTCTCGCCTTTCGCTCCGACACCGGGCCGATTTCGAAGCAGCACTCGCCGATGGGCGCCAACCTCGCGTTTCCCAAGTGGGTCTTCGAGCAGCTCGGGCCGTTTCACACCGCGCTCGACCGCGCCGCGGGCAACTATTTCTCCGGCGGCGACAGCGAGATGATCCGCCGCGTGCGCGAGGCCGGCTACGAGGTGTGGTTTTCCCCGGCCGCCGCGGTGCAGCACCAGATGCCGGCGAGCCGCACCACGTTTCGCTACGCCTCGCGTCATGCCTTCGACTCGGCCCGCTCGCGCGTGATCGACCGCGCCGGCCTGCCCGGCGCCAAGGGCTATCTCGCCGGCCGCTTTTTCGCCAACATCCTGAAAGCCCTCGGCTTCGCTCTCGGTTCGCTGCTCAACTTCATTCTCTTCCGCCCCGGCCCCGCCAAGAAAGCCCTGGTCCGCGCGTGGCGCTCCTGCGGCTACCTCTACCAGATCCCGCGTTCGCTGCTCGGAAAAATCTGAGTCGCCCGACGCGTCCCCGCCTGTCTAGCTCCGCCCTCGTGTCCGCTCCGCTCCCGCTCTCCGTCGTCATCGTCGCGAAAAACGAGGCGCACAATCTCCCGCGCTGCCTCGCCAGCGTGCGCGGCTGGGTCGCGGAGATCGTCGTCGTCCTCAACGACACCAAGGACGACAGCGAGGCCGTCGCGAAAAATTTCGGCGCCCTCGTCCACCACCTGCCCTGGCTCGGCTACCGCGACACGAAAAACGCCGCCCTCGATCTCGCCGCGCAGACATGGGTGCTGTCCCTCGACGCCGACGAGGAGGTCTCGCCCGCGCTCCACGCCGACCTCGCCGCCTTTTTCGCCCGGCCCGATCTCGCGACGTTCGCCGGCGCGAAATTTCCCCGCAAGGTCTGGTTCATCGACCGCTGGATCACGCATGGCGACTGGTACCCCGACCTCAGCCTGCGCTTGCTTCACCGCGATCGCGCCCGCTGGGGCGGCGATGCCTTCGTGCATGAGAAGGTCGAGTGCGACGGCCCCGTGGCCAGGCTGCGCGGCGATCTCCTGCACCATTCGTTTCCCACGCTCGCGAGCCATGTGGCGAAGATCAACCCCTTCGCCGATCTCTTCGTCCGCCAGCAGCAGGCCCGCGACGGACGCTTCTCGCTCACCGCCGCCATCGTGCGTCCCTTCTGGCGCTTCTTCCGTGCCTACGTGATCAAGCTCGGCTTCCTCGACGGCTTCCCCGGTTTCTACATCGCGTGGGCCACAGCCTTCGGCGCCTTCGTGCGCTACAGCCGGCTCTACGAGAGCGAGCGCCGCGCGCCCCCCTCCCTGTCATGAGCGGCGAAGAGCCATCCACCCTGAGCCGTCTCGCCGAGGAACTCGTCGGCGATTTCCGCGGACTGCCCTTCGAGGAGTCGCGCCGCACCAAGAAGCGCCCGACCCAGGCCCTCACCGCGCTCGTCGAGCAGCTGATGGTCCAGCACCAGATCGGCCGCCCCTCCCCCGAGCAGGCGATCCGCGACAATTGGGTGGCCATCGTCGGCCCGGCCAACGCCCAGCACTCCCACGCCGCGCGCATCGAGCGCAACCGCCTCCTCGTCCTCGCCGCCCACTCCGTGGTCCGCAACGAGCTCTTCCACCACCGCGAGGAGATCGCCCGGCGCATCCGCGCCCTCCCCGGCTGCGAACACGTAAAGTCGATCAATCTCCGGGCCGGTTAAGGCCTTCCGTGACGTTCCCGCGTCCGGTTAATTATACGCTTGCCCCGAATCTCCCGGTTTCAGAAGCTGTCTCCTTGCGTTAGTGAGAGCCCGTCGGTTGCGGGTTCCCACCATGACTGGTCCCGCATCCCGCGGGATTGGAACGGTGACGCCGGCCAGGACCCGAATTTACCTTCGGATCGGGGCGGGCGGCACGGTCCCTGCAAGGGGGCCCTACAGTCGTGTAACCATCCATAAAACCATGTCTACCACCGTCGTTAAACCCACCATCATCGCAGAATACAAAACCCACGAGAAGGACACCGGCTCGTCCGAAGTCCAGGTCGCGCTGCTGACCGCCCGGATCAATCACCTGACCGAGCACCTCCGCACGCACCGCAAGGACTTCCACTCCCGCCGCGGCCTCCTCCAGATGGCCAGCCGCCGTCGCAAGCTCCTTGACTACCTCAAGAAGCACGACCTGCCGAAGTACTCCGAACTTCTGCAGAAGCTGAACCTTCGCAAGTAACCCCCTTTGTCACACGGGCGACCCGATCCGCGGGTCGCCCGTTGTCTTTACTGACACTCGCTGCCCGATCGGGACATTTCCGTTTGCCGCCCTCACCGCGGACGCCAAACGGGAATCTCTCGCGTCAAGCACGGGGAGACCAAGTTGGTTATCCGCCAACCCACCACGTGAGCGCCTCTCGGCGTTCACCGCCCCTGATCATCAGGGGCCCACGAGTCCGTTCCGTCTTGTGTCGCTGAACGCGCTCGCCTCATCCGAGACACTCCATCCGAAATCCGTATCCGAAAATGAATCAGAAACATAATGTCACCGTCCCCGGCCTGAACCTCACGTTCTCGACCGGCTCCATCGCCCAGCTCGCGGGCGGCGCCGTCAACGTCAACGTCGGCGAGACCAACGTCTTCGTCACCGCCTGCGTCGCGCAGACCATGCGCCCCGGCCAGGACTTCTTCCCCCTCACCGTCGACTACCGCGACAAGTACGCCGCGGCCGGCCGTTTCCCCGGCGGCTATTTCAAGCGCGAGGGCCGCCCCTCCGAGCGCGAGATCCTCATCTCCCGCCTCTGCGACCGTCCCTGCCGCCCGCTCTTCCCCGAGGGTTTCCTCAATGAAGTGCAGATCATCGGCCAGCTCATGTCGGCCGACCTGATCAACGACTCCGACATCGCGATGGTCAACGGCGCCAGCGCCGCCCTCGCCATCTCCGACATCCCGTGGGCCGGCCCGATCGGCTGCGTGCGCGTCGCCCTGATCGAGGACCAGTTCGTCGCCAACCCCACCATCGAGCAGATGTTCAGCTCGTCGCTCGACCTCATCTACGTCGGCAATGAGAAGGACATGCTGATGATCGAGGGCTCCGCCGACCAGATCTCCGAGGAGAAGTTCGTCGAGGCGCTCGCGTTCGGCCAGCAGGCCATCCAGCCCATCATCGCCGCGATCAAGGAGCTCGTGAAGCTCGCCGGCAAGCCGAAGGCCACCTTCAAGCTCGTGGGCGCCACGCCCGAGGCCCGCGCCATCATCGAGCGCGTCGTCCCCGCCGAGCGCGTTTCCGCCGCCATCTTCGGCTTCGAGAAGAACGTCCGCTCCGCCAACGTGAAGCTCCTCAAGGAGGAGGCCAAGGCCGCCCTCCTCGCCGAGCTCGGCGAAGGCAAGTTCACCGATGTCGACCTCAACGTCGTCTTCGAGGATCTCCAGTACAAGGCCTACCGCTCGACCGTGCTCGCCAAGGGCACGCGCTCCGACCACCGCGACGCCAAGTCCCTCCGCCCCCTGCAGGCGCAGGTCGGCGTGCTGCCCCGCGTCCATGGTTCCGCCATGTTCCAGCGCGGCGACACCCAGAACATCGCCATCGTCACCCTCGGGCCGACCAAGGAAGCCCAGGAGATGGACGGCCTCACCGGCGGCGCGACCTCCAAGTCCTTCATCCTCCACTACAACTTCCCGCCGTTCTCCGTCGGCGAGGCCGGCCGCTTCATCGGCCCCGGCCGCCGCGAAATCGGCCACGGCGCGCTCGCCGAGCGCTCCCTCGTGCCGATCCTCCCCCCGGAGGACGTCTTCCCCTACTCCATCCGCGTCGTCTCCGAGATCATGGCCTCCAACGGCTCGACCTCGATGGCCTCGATCTGCGGCGGCTGTCTCGCCCTCATGGACGCGGGCGTGCCGATCATCGCCCCCGTCGCCGGCATCTCCTGCGGCCTCATGACCGAGATGGCGGCCGACGGCTCCATCACGAAGTGGACCACCATCACCGACATCCTCGGTGAGGAAGATCACTTCGGCGACATGGACTTCAAGGTCGCCGGCACCACCAAGGGCATCACGGGCTTCCAGCTCGACCTCAAGATCAACGGCCTGCCCTTCGAGATCGCCAAGACCGCGATCTTCCAGGCGCGCGACGCCCGCATCGAGATCCTCAAGGTCATGCTCGCCTCCCTCCCGGCGCCCCGCACCGACCTCTCCAAGTTCGCGCCCCGCATCCAGACGATCCAGATCGATCCCGAGAAGATCGGCCTGCTCATCGGGCCCGGTGGCAAGACCATCCGCCGCATCACCGAGACGACCGGCGCGCAGATCGACATCGCCGAGGACGACTCCGGCAAGGTCTTCGTTTACTCGAACAACGCCGAGGCCATGGCCCGCGCCATCCAGGAAATCGACGGCCTCTGCGGCGGCGGTTCCGGCGGCGGCGGTGGCGGCGCCCCGATCGAGATCGGCAAGATCTACACCGGTCGCGTCACCGGCATCAAGGAGTTCGGCTGCTTCGTCGAGTGCCTGCCCGGCAAGGAAGGCCTCTGCCACATCAGCGAGCTGGCCGACTTCCGCGTGCGCCGCACCGAGGACGTGGTCAAGATGGGCGAGTCCATCACCGTGAAGTGCATCGGCATCGACGAGCGCTCCGGCAAGGTCCGCCTCAGCCGCAAGGCCGCGATGAAGGACCTCGAGGCCCAGAAGGCCGGCGGTGGCGAAGCCGCCCCTGCCGACGCTCCGGCCGCCCAGTAAGCCAGGCCCGCTTCAACTTCAAAGCCGCGACGCGAGTCGCGGCTTTTTTTATTTGCCGCCGGCGGCTCAACCTGCGGCTTTTCCTGACCTTAAGAGAGTACCCGCTCAGCCATGATCGCTGGCTCCGCCCCATCGCAGAAGATCCTCCGCTCCGTCGCCGTCTTCGAGGCGTTCAAGGGCGCGATTGTGCTCATCGCGGGCTTCGGCCTGCTGGCCTTTCTGGGCGACGACGCCAACCACCTCGCCGAGCGGATGGTGCACCGGATGCACCTCGATCCCGCCAACCACTACCCGCAGATCTTCATCCATGCGATGAACGAGATTTCCGACGCGCATCTCTGGATGATGGCCGGCCTCGCCGCGCTCTACGCGACGGTGCGCTTCTTCGAGGCCTACGGCCTCTGGCACGGCCGGCGCTGGGCCGAGTGGTTCGCCGCCTTGAGCGGCGCGATCTACGTGCCGGTCGAGTGCTACGAGCTCGCCCACCACGCCACCTGGATCAAGGCCACCGCCCTCGTCTTCAACCTGCTCATCGTGGTGTACATGGTGCGCGTCCTCGCCCATTCGCGCCGCCAGCAGGCGGCCGGGAATAATAGCTGACACCCGGGGCCGGTTGGTGGTTCGCTCGCGCCTTCCATGAAGCTCCTGGTCACGAACGACGACAGCATCGAAAGCCCGTTTCTCCACGAACTCGTCCGCGCCCTCCTCGCCGCCGGCCACGAGACCTGCGTCGTCGCCCCAAAGACCGAGCAGAGCTGGACGGGGGCTTCCAAGACCCGCCATCGCTCCGTCCACGCCACGCGCGCCGACCGCGGCCTCGCGTGCCCCACGTGGATCGTCGACGGCACGCCGAGCGACGCCGTCAACATCGCCCTCGCCCACCTGCTGCCCGGCCACTTCGAGCCCGAGGCCGTGGTCAGCGGCATCAACGTCGGCGGCAACGGCACGCTCGGCTTCATCCTCGCCAGCGGCACCGTCGCGGGCGCGTGGGAGGGCGTGCTCCACGGCCTGCCCGCCATGGCCGTGTCGCAGGAGATCCCCGCCGACACCTATGAAAAACTCAAGCAGCACGGCGCCGAGCCGAGCCCCGAGCTGCTCGCCACGGTGAAGCACTCCGCCGCCCACGCCGCGCGGCTCGCGCCGCAGTTTTTCGAGAGCACGCGCCGCAACAGCTTCGTGCTGCACAACGTCAACTTCCCCGCGCACTGCCGCGCCGACACGCCGGTGCGCCGCACCGTGCCCGCGCACGTCCACGTGCCCAACATCTTTTCCCCCGCCGACGCCGACGGCCACCACCGCCTGCGCTGGGGCAAGATCCGCGACGTCTCCCCCACCGGCCTGCTCACCGACGTCGCCTGTGTCGAGCGCGGCGAGATCAGCCACAGCGTCCTCGACTACACGAAGCTCGGCCAGGCATGAACCTCATCATGTTCGACATGGACGGGACGCTGACCGACAGCTTCTCGTTCGACGAAAACTGCTACGTCCTCGCCATCCAGCAGGCGCTCGACCTGCCCCTCGTCATGCCCGAGTGGGAGAGCTACCCGCACGCCAGCTCCTCGTATTGCCTCGATGCCATCGTGCGCGCCCACCTCGGCCGGCCCGTCACGCCCGCGGAGTCGGAGGCGGTGCAGCAGCGCATGGTCGCCCTCATGGCCGAGATCGGCGCGCGAAACAACCGCCACACCGCCGAGATCCGCGGCGCCGCCGCCTGCCTGCGGACCCTGCGCGCCCAAGGCCACGCCGTCGCCATCGCCTCGGGCGACTGGGCCGCCACCGCGCGCCACAAGCTCACCACGGCCAAGATCCCCTACCACGGCCTGCCCGCCGCGTTCTGCGACGACTCGCACGTGCGCACCGAGATCATGCGCACCTCCCTCGCCCGCGCCGCGGCCCACTACGGCGTCGCTGAGTTCGACCGCGTCGTGTACGTCGGCGACGCGCTCTGGGACATCCGCGCCTGCCGTGAACTCGGCTGGCCGCTCGTCCTCATCGCGGAGGGCGGCCATGCCGAACGCATGCGGGCCCACGGCGCCACCCAGCTCGTCGCCCACTACGAGCCGCTGGAGCATTTCCACTCGGCCCTCGCCCGCGCGACGCCGCCCGCGCTTGCACAATGACCGGTTCGCTGCTCACTGAACCCTTCCAGCCATGATCGAAGTCCGCAACCTCACCCGCGTCTTCCGCACCTACAAGAAGCAGCCCGGCTTCTGGGGCGGCGTGAAGGGCCTGTTCAAGCGCGAGTTCGAGGAGACCGCCGCCGCGAAGGACATCACCTTCGACATCGCCGAGGGCGAGTTCGTCGGCTTCCTCGGGCCCAACGGCGCGGGCAAGACCACCACGCTCAAGATGCTCTCGGGCCTCATCTACCCGACGAGCGGCACGGCCCGCGTCGCCGGCTACGATCCCACCAAGCGCGAGAACGCCTACCGCCGCCTCTTCGCCCTCGTGCTCGGCCAGAAGAACCAGCTCTGGTGGGACCTCCCCGCCATCGAGTCCTTCAACCTCATCCGCGCGATCTACGGCCTCGATCCCGCCGCCTACAAGGCCACCCTCGACGAGCTCGTCGCCCTCCTCGACGTCGGCAAGAAGCTCAACGTCATGGTCCGCGAGCTCTCCCTCGGCGAACGCATGAAGATGGAGCTCATCGCCGCCCTGCTCCACCGCCCGCGCGTCCTCTTCCTCGACGAGCCCACCATCGGCCTCGACGTCATCTCGCAGCGCGCCGTCCGCCAGTTCCTCCGCGACTACAACCGCCGGCACCGCGTCACCATCCTCCTCACGAGCCACTACATGGCCGACATCAAGGAGCTCTGCGACCGCGTGATCGTCATCCACAAGGGCACCAAGATCTACGACGGCGCCCTCGACCGCCTTGAGAACGCCGGCGGCGCGCGCAAGAAGATCATCACCTTCCTCCCCGGCGGTACCGAGTTTCCCGATACGTGGCAGTCGCAGCACGGCGAGACAAAGCGCGACGCCGACACGGGCAAGTTCACCGTCCGCGCCCCCAGCGACCAGGTCGTCGCCCTCTCCCAGGAGATCCTCGGCACCGGCCCCGTCGCCGACATCACGATCGAGGATATCCCCCTCGAGGACGTGATCGCCGAGCTCTTCCAGTCGCACTGAGGCACAGTGGCTGCGGCGTCCTCGCCGCAGATTTTGAATCCCTG
>JAFEGO010000036.1 GCA_018239845.1 Verrucomicrobiota bacterium | reverse complement strand
TTGCGCGACGTGCCCTGCCCTCCGAAACACGGCTCGCGGTTCCGGCCAGGTTTCGACCGGCCCGAATCTCAGCCGCTGCAGCTCCGCGACCACCGCGTTCGCCTCCCCGCTCCACCCTCCGGCGCCCGGCACCCGCAGTTTACCCAGCCAACGTCCCGCCTCGGCCCGCACGGGGTCCGGCTTTCTCCCGCGTCCCTTACCCAGGGCGCGGATCACGTATCTAAAATTAACGACGACCAGGATCAGGCCGCCCGCACCGGCCAGCGCCGCCAGCGTGAGCGCGATGCGCCGCGTATCCCAGGGGCCGGCCAGCCACGTCTTCGCCGCCTGCACCGCGCGCTCCAGCGCGGCGCGCAGGCGCTGGCCTGTGTGGGTCGTCACTTCCTTCACCGCCTTCAGCGTCTCCAGTTGCGAGCGCTGGTCGAAGCTCACGATGCGCCGGTACCAGAAGATCCGCAGGCTGTCGAAGCGCGCGGACCAGCTCCGGTCCGTGCGCCCCGCCAGCGCCGCCTCGCCCTTCGCCTCGGGCCCGAGGTTGTCCAGCACGCCGGGCGTCGGGTCCGCGCGCAGCCACGCGCCCGCCGTCGCATCGAAGATCTCGCACCACGCGTGGGCGTCGGAGTTGCGGATCGTAAAGTTGTTGGAGTACGCGTTCCACGTCCCGCCCTTGAAGCCCACCACCAGACGCGCCGGCAGCCCCGCCCTCCGCGCCAGCAGCACGAGCGACCCGGCGAACAGTTCACAGTGCCCGCCTTCGCGCGAGTCCATCCAGCGCACCAGCGCCTCGCCGGCGCCTGCCGGGATGCGCGGCGACATCGAGTACCCGTGCCGCTCGCGCAGCCACGCCACCGCGCGGCGCGCGAATTCGCCGGCCGGCTGCGGCGCGCCGCCGTTGATCTCGCCAACCATCCGCGCCAACGCGTCGTTGTCGGCCTGGCCCGGCATCAACCGCACCATCAGCGCCTGCGCCTCCCGCGGGCCCCGGTCGTCCGGCCGGTTGCGCCACCGTGCGGCAAAATCCGGGTCCGGCCGCGTCGCGCCGTTCCCGTCCATCCCTTCCGCCCGGTAGGCCAGCATCGTCGCGGGCTCCGTGCGCAACGCCATGATCCCCAACTGCGGCGCGTAGCGGAAATTCTGCGGCTCCCGGAAGCGCAACAGCTCAAACGCCCCGAGCAGCGGCAGGTACCGGCTCACGCCCGACTCCAGGTAAAACGTCCAGTACACGGGCTCGCCCAGCTTCGGCCGCGCCGGGCCGCGCACCGCCGCCTCCGTCCGCTCCGCGGTAAACGCCTTGAGCCGCAGCCCCGCCGAGAGCCGGAACATGCCTTCGTGATACTCGTCGAGCACGAGCATCCGCCAGTACGGCACCGCCGGGATCTGCGCGCGGTCCGACACATCGACGCTGAGCGCCACGCTCGTGTCCTGCTGGATGTCCGTCACCTCGCCAAACCGCACCGTGTCGGTGAAACCGGTCCGCGCCTTCTTCGCCATCAGGCGGTCGAGAAACAAACTGTTCTCCAGCTGGAAACGCGGGATCGCCAGAAACAGCAGCCCCGACACCACGACCACCCCCGCAAACAGCCCCGCTCCCAGCGTCACGATGCGCCAGTCCGCCACCGCGCGCACGCGCCGCAGCAGCCGCCCCCAGTCGACCCGGGCCCACGCCGGCACGCCGTCGGGCCCGGTTTCGTCCGCCGTTTTTTTTCCGCCCGTCTCCACGAGCGTGATCGTGAGCAGCAGCCCCAGCGCGAAGCCGGTGAACAACAGAATCTGCACCGCAAACGCCAGCGACACCGTGAGCACGCCCGCCACCACGATAAGAAACAGGCCGAGCACGATCACCTGCAGGTCGTCGCGCTTCTTGCGGTAGGTGATCCCGCGATACAGCAGCAGCACGAGGTCGAGCCGCACCACGGCCGGCAGCACCTCGCCGGTAAGCCACAGGTCGCCCGCGAAGATCGCCACGATCGCCGGGAACGCGAGTTTGTGCACGAGGCGCGGGATGCGCGCCAGCAGCGCCGGCCGCACGAGGCCCACCGCCACGCCGAGCGAGGTCACCGCCACCGGCCAGCCCTCGACATCGAGGTAAAACGCCGTCCACGCCGCCAGCAGCGTGAGCACGCCGCCGAGCAGCCATTTGAGCTGCAACAGCTCCTCGTGGTTAAGCGGCGGCGATTTTTTCTCCATCGGCCCGGGCGACCACGCCGTGCGTCCCGTCGGGCGCGAAGGTGATCAGGTTTTTTCGTTTCGGGCCCGCGGGCCCGTGGGTTCGCTCCAGCGGCTTCGTCGGTTCCACCACCGCCAGCCGGTCCAGAAACAGCTCCAAATCCCGCACGCGCCGTACCACCGCCACCGGCTGGGCATCCAGCGCCACGCTCACCAGCAGGCCCGCGCGAAACAGGTCCTCCGCCAGCGTCGCCGCCAGGCTCACCAGCAGTTCAAACTGCTCCGGCCGCGTCCACACGGCCGCATCTGTGTCCACCTGCAGCGCCATGCCCTCCGCGCTCTCCGCGGAGAGCTGCCGCACCAGCAGCTGCTGCGACCGCGCGCTCGCCTTCCAGTGGATCAGCCGGTGCGAGTCGCCCGGCGCGTACCGGCGCAGCGCGTGCAGGTCGCCCGCGTGCCCGGCCCGCGCCGCCTGCAGGCCCGCCGCCGGCCGCTGCGCACCGAGCGCGGCAAACCGCCGGTACTCCGTCGGCGCCGGCCACACCACGACCTCCGCGCTCTCCTCCGCCCGCAGTTGCTTCCGCAAAAACCCGAAGGGAAACAGCGATCCCACGCTCTCCAGCTCCAACCGCAGCCGTCCGCGCCGCACCGGCCTGAAGACCCATTCCAGCCGCGCCGTCCCCACCGGCTCCAGCCGCCCGGGCAGCCAGAGCCGTTCGCGCGTCACGAATTTGTCGGCCTTCGCCAGCTCCGTCTTCAGGTCGATGCCCTTGCCCGTGATGGTGGACTCCACCTTCGCCGGCGGGCCCGCGTCCACCGGTCGCGCCGCGAGGTCAAACCACAGGCCGTAGCTCGGCAGGAATTTCTTCCCGTTGGCCAGCTCGAGCGTCACCACCGCCTCCTGCCCCAGGCGCAACGGCGGCGCGCACCGCAGCGTCCAGTCCACCCGGCGGAAATTGATCATTGCCAGCACCCCGCTCAGAATCAGGCACGCCAGCAGCAGCGAGAGCGTGATGAACAAAATGTTGTTCGCCGAGTTGTACGCGGCCGAGCCGATGCCCAGCGCGAGGCCGATCAGAAGCCCCCCGGAGATCGTCGGCAGCGTCTGGTGCTGGCGCTTGGGATAAACCAGCGCCCAGAGCAGCGCATTCCAGGTGAAGCGCCGCTTTTTCCGCCCGCTCTGCCCAAGTCCGCTCACGGCATTGCGATCGCCGCCAAAATCCGTTTCAGCGCAGCCGCCACCGTGCGACGTTCCTCAAGGGCATCGCTCGTCTGGCGGACCAGCCCGAGGCGGTGCACCAGCACCGGCCCGGCCAGCTCGGCCACATCCTCCGGCAGTACGAAATCCCGCCCGAGCACCAGCGCCCGCGCCTGCACCGCCGTGCGCAGCGCGAGCCCGCCGCGCACACTCACGCCGGAGCGGAACTCTGTCTCCGTGCGCGTCGCCGTCACGATCTTCAAAATATAATCGAGCACGCTCTCCTCGATGAACACTTCGTGCGCCATCGCCTGGAGCCGGATCACCTCCTCGGCCGTGACCGCCGCGGTCGCCGTGATGGCGTCGTAGCCGCCGCGCTGCGTCCGCAGGATCTCCAGTTCATCCTCCGGCTTGGGATAACCCATCTGCAGCCGCATCAAAAACCGGTCCATCTGGCTCTCCGGCAGCGGAAACGTCCCTTCATAGTCCACCGGGTTCTGCGTCGCCAGCACCATGAACGGAGCGCCCACCGCGTGCGGCTCGCCATCGACCGTCACCCGCGCGCGGTCCATCACCTCGAGCAGGGCCGACTGCGTCTTCGGCGTCGCACGGTTGATCTCGTCCGCGAGCACGACGTTGGCGAAGACCGGGCCTTTCTTGAAAACGAACTCCTTCACCGTCTCGTCATAGATCGCGACACCCGTCACGTCGCCCGGCAGCAGGTCGCTCGTGAACTGGATGCGCGAAAACGAGCAGTCCATGGCCCGCGCGAGCGAGTACGCGAGGGTGGTCTTGCCGACGCCCGGCAGGTCCTCGATGAGCAGGTGCCCGCCCGCGACGAGGGCGATCAGCACCTGGTCGATGACATCGTCCTTCCCGCGAATGGTGGTCCGCATGGCGGTGCGCAACCGACCCAGCGCGCGTTTCGCCTCCTCCATCCGCCCCGCCTGCAAGAAGTCGCTCATGCCCGCCAAGGCTACCCCACCCCGCCCCGCGCGCAAACGGATTTACGTTCCGACGCAAGGGCGTCGCTCGAGGATGCCCGTGACCTCAGCCCCAGCCTCAGGCCAGTTTTCAAAGATAGGAGCGTGCTTGCACGCGTTCTCGGTCTCGGACCGCTCATCGCGTGCAAGCACGTTCCTACCCCAAGCCACCCTCCGCCCCATCACTCCTCCGCCATCAGCTGGTCAGCGCCCTATTATTCTCGTCGCCGTAACCTGCTCTGCTCGATGCCTAATCTCGCGCTGGCCGGAACCCCCGTGGCGTGATTTCGGCCGTCTTCATTTCCGCCCTACCCAGCGAATTCCGCGACGGTTCAACGCCGGCAATCGTCAAACAAATTCATCAGACGGCGACGACGAAAGACGGAATGGCTAGATGATTCATGCGTGCGAGGCCCTGGCAAAATGCCGCCGCCAGCGAAGTGTCGTGCGCTCAATAATGTAATATGAAATCCCGGCCAGCACAAGCATCCCGCCCACCCGAACGGCCAACGAACCCAACGAATCGATTTTGCCAACCAAGAAAGGCTGTTGCCAAAGGTAAAGGCTGTAGGAAAACAACCCGACTGTAACGAGCGGTCGCGCTGTCAGCCACGCTCCTCCCCGCGCCAAGCAGTACAAAAGCATATAAGCCACCAACGCGTTCCGCGCCACCGGGGCAAGGACAGTAATAGGCCCCGTCCACTGCCCGGCCGTATGGTACAATCCCCACAGACCGACCATTGCCAACACTGCCGCGGCTTCGAAGCGAGCCGGACCGGGCGAGGATTCGGCTTTGAGCCAGCGGTGGCCGGCACCATTGAGCCAGAAGGCCAAGGCAACGCCCCAGAATATCGCGTCAAAGCTAGCCGAGTTCAGCGCCACTGCCGCAGTGGGGTAGCCACCCGAAATGGCAAGGGTGAGCAGCGGTTTGGCCAGCAGGCCAACCGCAATCCACGCGCCCCAGAAACGTCGCGGCGACCATGCGATCAAAAACGGCCATACCAGGTAAAACTGCTCCTCCACGGCCAAAGACCAAGTATGCTGCAAAACGGTATCGCCGTAACTACCGACATTGCGGAAGTAAAACAGACTCGCAAACAATCCCCGCTGATCGAATTGCACCCAGCCCATCGCTCGGGCCACAACCATCATTATAAGAAAAAAGTAGAAGGCCGGGAAGATGCGTACGACTCGCCGGCCATAAAATCGCCAGAGTGAAATTGTTCCTGTTTCAGCCCGCTCCCGCAAAAGCAACGTGGTGATCAGGTAACCGCTGATGACGAAAAAAAGGCAAACCCCCAGCAAACCATCGAAGGGAAACCAGACCGGCGGGCCCACTCCGAGCGAAACCCGGAGATGATGGTACAGCACCAGTCCGATCGCCAACCCGCGCAAGCCGTCGATGCGCGGATTGCGTCCGCTTCCCGCCACGGTCGTATTTAGTACGTTGGTCCGTTTCATGGGACCTCCGGTTTTGGTCGCGTCCGCCGCTATTTGGTCAGGGGGCATTTGTGATATCCAGTCTAGGTGTTTTGGGCGAGTTTCACTGGCGCTCCAGCACAAACGTGCAACCCACCCCGACTGTTTTCGGCCAGGTCCTTGGAAGCTCAGATCCAAGGCACACCGCACTGACCGGGCACAATAACCGCGAATGCACGCCCGCTCACGCGATGAATGGGTTGGCCATTCGCGGTTAAAAACATTTTCCCGCTGTCAGCTTGATCAGCGCCATATAATTCCCGGTACCTAAGCCAGGTAGCCGTTGCGCGTTCGTGCGCAACAGTCGTGCCTCTCCGCTCACCGCTCTGCCGTGGTTGCGAGCCAGCACGCAACCTACCTCGCCTCCGCCCGCCAACGGATTTATCTGCCGATTACACCGCCATCAGCTTGATCAGCGCCACGTAGTCTTCGTCGCCGTAGCCGGCGCGCTCGGCGCGGGCGAGCTGCTCGCGGACGGTGTCGAGCGCGGGGAAGTCCTCGCAGCCGTTCATGGCCGAGGCCAGCCGCATGTCCTTCAGCATGTGCTTCACGGAAAACTGCGGGGAGAAATCCCCCGCGCGCAGCTTCGGCTCCTTCATTTTCGAGAGCAGCGAGTAGCCCGAGTTCTTCGAAAACACGTTGAAGAAAATCTCGTCCGAGATCCCCGCCTTGCGCGCCAGCGTCAGCGCCTCGCAGGTACCCTGGAGCTGCACCGCGAGGTTCACATTCATCGCGAGCTTCACGGCGGTCGCCTGCTCGATCGTGCCGATAGGCAGGCGGTACTCCGAGGTCAGCGCCAGCAACGGATCGACCTCCGCCATCAGCGCCGGATCGCCGCCGAGGTAAAACACCGTCTTCTTCGCCTCCGCCGCCGCCTTGCCGCCGGTGAAGGGCGCCTCCAGGTAGCGCGCGCCGCGCGCCGTCACGAGGGCGGAAAACTTCGTGCTGCTCGCTGGGTCGATCGTCGCCGACTGCACCACGATCTTGCCCGGCCCGAGCACCGGCGCGATGCGCTGCAGCACCGACTCCACCGCCGCCGGGTCCGACACCACGATCTGCACCACGTCGGCCGCCTTGGCCACGGCCTCCGGCGTGTCGCGCCACTGCGGCGAGCTGGGCTGCGGGGTGCGATTCCACGTGCCGGCCAGCACGCCTGCCGCCGCGTAGTTCTTCGCGTATGCGCTGCCGATGAGACCGAGTCCGATGACGCCGATGGTTTTGCTCATGATGACGGCGAAGCTAAGCCCCGCGCGGCCGTTTGGCCAGTGCGGCTTGCGAATTTCCGCCCCCTGCCCCGCCTTACATGATCGGCGTGAGCGGCGAGCCGACCGCCTTGTAGAGGCGCGTGATGATTTCCTTCTGCGTCAGCAGGCCGTCCGCGCCGGGAAACGACCCGGCCTCGCGGTAATTGTCCGGGAACGCCGGATCATCCGGCGGCACTTCCTTCGCGCCCGGCCGCAGTTCGAAGCTCGTCGTATTCTGGATCGGCCACACGTCCACCGGCAGGCTCGACAGCACGCCGTCCACTAGCGCATTGACCGAGCTGAGCTGCAGCGGCAGCACGCGCTTGCCGATCACCCAGCTGTTCTCCGGCCGCATGTCGGTCTCGATCTGGCCCCGCAGCTCGCGCGCCAGCGGCGTGTCCTCGATCACCAGGCCGACTTCCGTGTTCAGGTTCTCCGAGCGCGGGTCGAGGTTGTAGGAGCCGATGAAGGCATACCGGTCGTCCACCACGAGGGACTTCGCGTGGATGCACAGGAAGGGCGGCGGCGCCTTCGCATCCTGCGCCCGCGCCACCGCGGCGATCGCATCGTAGCCCGGGAAGAGCGTGCGCAGCGCCGCCGGCTGCGGCTTGAACTCGTGGATCTCCAGCTTGAGGTCGTCCACGTAGAGGCCGCGCAGGCGGTAGTTGGCCGAGTAGGCAAAGAGGTTGTCCGTGGACGCAAAGCTGTTGGACGAAATCCGGATGCTCAGGCCCGGATGCTTCGCGCGCAGCTCGCGCACGAGGCGCTGGGCCGGTTTGCTCAGGATCAGGTACGGCGTCTGCATCACGATCTCGCGCTGCGCCTGCGCGGCTGTCTGCCGCAGCGCCTGCGAGATCTTCGCACTCGGCTTGCCCGGCTCGTCGCAGATGAACTCCGCGCGCGCCACCGGTCGCAGCCGCGCCGCCACCCGCTCGGCCACCGTCTGCAACACCGGGGCGTCGCCCGCCAGCTCCTTGAAATAGGGCCCGAAATCGTAGTCGGCCCGCGTCCCGTACCGCGGGTATTTGCCCGACGCGATCACGGCTGCGACGTCCTGCAGGTCGCGGCCCGCGACCACGTGCTTGAACTGCCAGAACTGCTCAAACGAGGCCGCCGCCGTGCGCACGACCGGCCCGGTCGCCACCACGTCGCGGTCGCGGAAGTTCATGTGCGTGGAATGGTCGAAGTAGGTGTTCTCGATGTTGCGTCCGCCGGTGATCAGCACGGCGCCGTCGAAGATCATCACCTTGTTGTGCATGCGCTGGTTGAGGTCGTGAAACGACCCGAGCGCGGCCTTGGCTTTCTGGATCAGCGATGGCTTGAGGCGCGCCATCGCCGGCCGGTAGTGCCGCACTTCGAAATTCGGATTTACCGTCGCGAGAAACGCCACGGTCGCCGGGTTTTGGTCCGAGACCATGTGGTCGGCGATGATCCGCACCTTCACGCCGCGGCGCGCCGCCTCGATCAGCTCATAGATCAGCAGCCGCCCGCACTCGTCGTCGCTCCAGATGAAGGTCTGGATCTCGATCGAGGTCCGCGCCTGCCGGATCAGATGCACGCGCAGCAGGAGCGCCTCGTTGCCCTCCGGAAGAATCGCCACGCGGTTGCCCCGCACCGGGTCGCCGGCCGTCTCGTCGGCGAAGGCCGCGGCCACCGCCGGGGCGAGCGGCGATCCCGCCAGCGCACCAAGCGGCGCAGCCGCCCGCGCGGTCAGCGCCAGTCCCACCAGCAGCAGCCACCAGACCGCGCGCCTCATGCTCAGGCCAAGATCTCCAGCATGCGCTGGAAGAGCCGGTTCACCTTCGCCTGGTTGTCCTTCACGAGGTCCTTGAATTTCGCGAAGTCGATCTCCGTGCCTTCGAGGCCGTTGCCGTAGTTGTCGATCAGCGCGAGGCTGTTGTAGTTGAGCCCGGCCTCCGTGCACAGGTCGGCTTCATGGCACGCGGTCATGCCGATGACGTCGCCCCAGTGCTGCACGATGCGGATCTCCGCCTTCGTCTCGAAGCGCGGCCCGCGCATCTGCACATAGACCTTGCCCGGATGGATCGTGAACTCCGGCGCGAGCTTCGCCAGCAGCAGTGGGATGAGGTTGTTGGCGATGCCGGGGGCGCCGCCCTTCAGCTCCTTGTCGAAAAACGTCGCCGGCCCCTGCTGCAGGCCCACGTAGTCGCTGCACGAGACAAACGTGCCCGGGGGCAGATCCTTCTTGAGCGAGCCCACCGAATTGAGCGACACCACGTCCTTGAAGCCGAGGTTGGCCAGCGCGCGGATGTTAGCGCGGTAGTTGATCGAGTGCGGCGGCAGCGGAAACGCGTAGCCGTGGCGGTTGATCAGCGCGAAGTCCCCCTTGGTCTTGTAGGTGACCGCGCCGTACTCCGTCTCGACCGTCTTCACGTCCCACGCCGAGAAAAGCGTGGAGTTCACAATGCTCGTCCCGCTGATGAATGCGACTTTCATGCCCCGACTCACGCGCCGTTCGCCGCCGGAGACAACCGGAAATCGCCCTGCTGGACACACGCCTGTCTTGCCTCCCCGGCAATTTCCCTCCGTATCAAAATCGAAAATCGAGAATCCCAAATCGAAAATCCCCATGCCCCTGATCGACAAACCGCTGCCCGAGCTCCTCCAATACCAAGGTCGCAACCCGCGGCCGGCCGATTTCGACGCGTACTGGGACGCCGCCCTGCGCGAGCTCGACGCCACCGACCCCAAGCCCGAGCTCATCCCCACCAAGGATCTCCACCCGCGCCACAGCGAGGCCTTCGACCTCTGGTTCACCGGCGTCGGCGGTGCGCGCGTGTACGCCAAGTACGTCCGCCCGAAGAAATCCTCGGGCAAAAATCCCGCCGTCCTCCAGTTCCACGGCTACACGGGCAACGGCGGAGACTTTTCCAGCCGTCTCGCGTGGTCCGGCGAGGGCTTCTGCGTCGCCGCGCTCGACTGCCGCGGCCAGGGCGGCCGCTCCGAGGATTCGGGCAAAGTCATGGGCAACACCTTCCGCGGCCACATTATCCGCGGCCTCGACGACCCCGATCCCCGCAAGCTCGCCTTCCGTCAGATCTTTCTCGATACGGCCCAGCTCGCCCGCGTCGTGATGAGCTTCCCCGAGGTGGACGCCACGCGCGTCGGCGCGATGGGCGGCTCCCAAGGCGGCGCCCTCACCCTCGCCTGCGCCGCGCTCGAGCCCCGCATCAAGCGCGCCGCGCCGGTCTTCCCCTTCCTCTGCGACTACCAGCGCGTCTGGGAAATGGACCTCGCGAAAGACGCCTACGACGAGATCCGCGGCTATCTCCGCCAGTTCGACCCGCTGCACAAGCGCAAGGACGAGATCTTCACCAAGCTCGGCTACATCGACTGCCAGCACCTCGCCCCGCGCATCAAGGCCGAGGTCCTCATGTATGTGGGCCTGATGGACACCATCTGCCCGCCCTCCACGCAGTACGCCGCCTACAACAAGATCACCTCGAAGAAGAACACGGTCATCTACCCCGACTACGGCCACGAGGGCCTCCCCGGCGAGAGCGACCGCACCTTCGACTTCATGCTGGGGCTGTAACGCTCGCTTTGACCCGAATGCCACGAAACCGGCATGAATTCAGGCCGGTTCATTCGTGCGCATTCGTGCAATTCGTGTAAGAGCTTTCCCCCGATGAACCACCATCGCGGCCTGCTCCACCACCAGATCATCGTCGTCTCCAAGGTGGCGCGCTCCGCTCCGTTCTACGGCGCGATGTTCCGCTACCTCGGCTACGAACGCGCCGACCACAGCGCCACGTTCGAGGACTGGAAGCGCTGGGAGTTCGGCACGCCGCACGAGATCAGCCTCGTCGAAGCCGACCCGCGCCACGCCACCATCCCGTACGTGCGCGGCGCCGTCGGTCATCATCACCATATGGCGTTCTGCGCCGCCGACCGCGCGGATGTGGACCGCTTCCACGCCGAGGTCCTCGTGCCGCTCGCGCGCGACGGGCACTGCACCATCGAGGACGCGCCGTGCGACTGCCCCGAGTACGGCGAGGGTTACTACGCCACGTTCTTCCTCGATCCCGACGGCCTGAAGTACGAATTCGTGATCAACCCCAACTTCCTGCGCAAGCAGGCCGCCCGGGTTACTTGACCCAGCTGATCCGGCTGAACCGCTCGGCCAGCTCGATGTCCTTCATGGTCACCTTGTCGCCGGCATCGTGCGTGCTGAGGTGGACCGTCACGCGGTTGTAAACATTCGTCCAATCCGGGTGGTGGTCCATCGCCTCGGCCTCGAAACCCGCCCGCACCATGAAGCTCAGCGCCTCGCGGAAACTGTGAAAGGTGAACTCCCGCACCAGCGTGTTGGCGGAGTAAGTCCAGCCGGGCAGCTGCGCCAGGGCCGTCTTGATTTCCTTCTGGGTGAGGGGCTTGGTCGTGGAGGTAGCCATGGAACTACCATCGGCCGCCCTTCCCCCTTGTCAAATCCCGCGCCGGCACCCTAACTCTCGCGCCTAAGCATGCCGCCTTCCGACGTCCGTCCCGAGCCAGTCGTCCCCGCCCATATCGCCATCATCATGGACGGCAACGGCCGCTGGGCCAAGCAGCGCGGCCTCCCCCGCATCGAGGGCCACCGCCGCGGCGTCGAGACGGTCCGCACCACGACCTTTGCCGCCCGCGATCTCGGCGTGAAGATGCTCACGCTCTACGCCTTCTCCGTCGAAAACTGGAAGCGCCCGCAGGACGAGGTCGGCGCGCTCATGGGGCTGCTGGAGTATTATCTGAAGAAGGAGCTCGAGACCTTCATCCGCGACCGCGTGCGCCTGCGCACCATCGGGCGCACCGACGAGCTGCCCGCCGGCGTGCAAAAGGTCCTCCGCCACACCATCGAGGAGACGAAACATTTCGACGACTACACCCTCGTCCTCGCGCTCAACTACGGCGCGCGCACCGAG
Organism: Verrucomicrobiota bacterium; assembly: GCA_018239845.1. Classification (GTDB taxonomy): domain Bacteria; phylum Verrucomicrobiota; class Verrucomicrobiia; order Opitutales; family Opitutaceae; genus CAIRCN01. The sequence goes on along the minus strand of JAFEGO010000036.1, from coordinate 19,737 downwards.
ATGGTGGACGCCGCCCGCGCCTACGCCGCCGCCGTCGCCGCCGGCCGCGAAAAGCTCAACGACAGCTCGTGGGACACGATCAGCCGCTACCTCTACACGTCCGGCATGCCCGACCCCGACCTCGTCATCCGCACCTCGGGCGAGACGCGTGTGAGCAATTTCCTCCTGATGCAGGCGGCGTATGCCGAGTTTGTCTTCACGCCGGTGCACTGGCCCGATTTCACCAAGGCCGACCTCGCCGCCGCCATCGCCGAGTACAACCGCCGCGAGCGCCGCTTCGGCCTGACCAGCGAACAGCTCAAGCCCGCGCCGGTCCAAAACGTTAAGAAATAATCCATCATGGCGAAACGCATTTTCAGCACCGTCCTGCTCTGGCTCATCGTCATCGGCGCACTCTGGTTTTTCCGGACGGAAGGCGCCCTCGCGCTCATCACGATCATCTCCGTCCTCACCCTGCGCGAGTTCTACCAGCTGATGGCGGGCGCGGGGCTTTCGCCGTTCAACAAGCTCGGCATGGTCCTCGGCGGCATCATCACCCTCGCCCCGTGGTTGCAAGCGCGCTTCGGCCTCCCGGCGGAGCACCTGCTCGCCCTCGCCGTCGTCGCCTTCGCCATCCGCATCCTCGGCGAGCGCGATGGCACGAACCGCGTCGAGTCGCTCGCCTCGTCCTGCTTCGGCCTCGTGTATGTGGCATTCATGCTCGGCTACCTCGTGCGCATCGTCACGCCCCTACCCGGCGATACCGTCGATGCGACCGGCCGTCTGCTCCTCTTCGTCTGGCTCGTCGCCGTATCCAAGTTCTGTGACGTCGGCGCGCTGCTGACCGGCCTCGCGTTCGGCCGGCACAAGATGTCGCCCGTGATCTCGCCGAAAAAGACCTGGGAGGGCGCGGTCGGCGGCGTGCTCGTCTCGATGGGCGTCGGCGCGCTGGTGGCGTGGCTCGGTCGCGATCACTTCCCCGCCTTCCTCACGCCGCCCGTCGCCGCGCTCTGCGCCGCGCCCGTCGCCATGGTCGCGATCGTCTCCGACCTCGTCGAATCCGTCATCAAGCGCCGCGCCGCGATCAAGGACTCCGGCGGCATCATCCCCGGCATCGGCGGCATGTTCGACCTGAGCGACAGCCTCCTCCTCACCGCCCCCCTCGGCTACCTGCTATTCCGCCTGCCCTGAGCCGCGCATGTCCTCTTCCCGCAAACGCGTCGTCCTCCTCGGCGCCACCGGCTCCATTGGCGAAAACACCCTGCGCGTCCTCCGCGCGCACCCCGACAAACTCGAGCTCGTCGGCGTCGCCGCCCGGCAGAATGCGGACGCGCTCTTTAAGATCTGCCGCGAATTCCGCGTGCCGCACGCCGCGCTCTTCGACGAGGCCGCCGCGGCCGTCGCGCGCCGCTCCAGCGCGGTGCCCGCGGGCACGCAGCTCCAGCATGGCCTCGAAGGCCTGACCGCCCTCGCGACCTTGCCCGAGGCCGACCTCGTGCTCGTCGCGGTTGTCGGCACCACGGGCCTCGAGCCCGCGCTCGCCGCCGTGCGCGCCGGCAAGGACCTCGCCCTCGCCTCGAAGGAAATTCTCGTGCTCGCCGGCAAGTTCGTGATGGCCGAGGCCCGTAAGCACAACGTCCGCCTCCTCCCCGTGGACAGCGAGCACAACGCCGTTTTCCAGTGCCTTGAGGGCCACCGCACGACCGACATCCGCCGCCTCGTGCTCACCGCCTCGGGCGGCGCGTTTCGCGACTGGCCGTTGGAGCGCCTCGCCACGGTCACGCCGGCCGACGCGCTCAAGCATCCCAACTGGGCCATGGGCCCCAAGGTCACCGTCGATAGCGCCACGATGGCCAACAAGGGCCTCGAGCTCATCGAGGCGCAGTGGCTCTTCGGCTTGCGCGCCGAGCAGTGCCAGGCCGTGCTGCACAAACAGAGCACCGCACACTGCCTGATCGAGTTCAACGACGGCGCCATGCTCACGCACCTCTGCCCGTCGTCGATGACGTTTCCCATCCAGCACGTGCTGCTCTATCCGGCGCGCGCCCCGCAGCCCACGGCTCCGGCGCTGAGCCTTGACCAGCCGTTTTCCCTGGATTTCCAGCCGATGGATCTGGCCCGTTACCCGGCCTTCCGCCTCGCCAAGGAAGCGATGGCCGCCGGTGGCGTCGCCCCCGCGGTCTTCAATGCCGCCAACGAGGTCGCCGTCGCGGCTTTCCTGGCGGGTCAGCTGCCGTACCTTGCGATTCCGCGCATCATCGACCATACTCTCCAGGTCATTGAAAACTTTGAGCCCGCTGCCCTCGCGGCGGTGCTCTCGGCCGACGCGGAAGCCCGCCGCGTCGCCGCGTCCGCCCTCTCCCCCCTGCACACACCATGAGCCTCCTGCTCGCCCTCGCCGCCGTCACTCTCTTGATCTTCGTCCACGAACTCGGGCACTTCCTCGTCGCCCGCTGGCGCGGCCTGAAGGTGATCCGCTTCTCCCTCTTCGGCCTCGGCAAGCCGATCGTCAGCTGGCACTGGCGGGGCGTGGAGTACTGCATCTGCTGGCTGCCCATCGGCGCCTATGTGATGATCCCGCAGCTCGCCGACCTCGGCGACTTCGAGGGCGACCTGCCGGAGGAGGCGCGCAGCCTGCCCGCGGGCGACTACCTTTCGAAGGTCCTCGTCTCCCTCGCGGGCCCGGCGGCCAACGTCGTCCTCGCCCTCGTCCTCGGCAGCATCGTCTGGTTCGCCGGCATGGAGGTGCCCGCCGAGCTCAACACCACCGAGGTCGGCGAGATCGCCCGCGAATTCCGCAACGCCGACGGCAAGCTCGTCCCCGGTCCTGCCGCTGCGGCCGGCCTGCAACCCGGCGACATCATCCGCCAGATCGACGGCAAGGCGGTCGGCAATTTCCAGGACATTATCACCGCCGTCATCCTCGGCTCCAACATCGCGCCCGACGGCCGCCGCGTCACCAACGTGACGTATGAACGCGCCGGCACGCTTCACACCGTCGCGGTTTATCCCGAGCTCATCAACGGCGAGAAACTGCGCACGCTCGCCATCGCCCCGCGCACCGACCTCGTCGTGGATAAGGTCGCCGAAAACTCAGCCGCCGCCCGCGCCGGCCTGCGGCCCGGCGACCGCATCGTCGCCGTGGACGGCAAGGTGCTCATCCGCCGCGAGGACCTGCGCCAGCACTTCCAAAAGAAGACCACCACGTCGAGCCAGCTCAGCTTCATGCGCGACGGCAAGGAACTCACCGCCGCCCTCACCCCCCAGCAGCAGACCCTCGAGGGCCAGACCGTCTGGCTCGTCGGCATCACCTGGCGCTTTGAAACCGTGGTGATCCATCCCACGCCGTTTGCCCAGATCGGCGGCGCCGTCACGCAGGCCTACCAGACGATCGCCAGCCTGCTGAACCGCAAGTCCGACGTCGGCGTGCGCAACATGAGCGGCATCGTCGGCATCGTGGACAATCTGCAGCAGGCCGCCGCCTTCGGCCTCATGTCGGTCTTCGCCCTGCTGATCGTCATCAACGTCTCCCTCGCGATCTTCAACCTGCTGCCCATCCCCGTGCTCGATGGCGGCCACATCCTCTTCGCCACCCTCGCCCGCCTGCGCGGCAAGCCGCTCAACCCCGCCTTCATGCAGGGCGCCGTCGCGACGTGCTTCTTCCTCCTCATCGGCCTGATCGTTTACGTGAGCTTCAACGATATCCGCCGCGCGATTGCCAGCCGCATGGAGGAGCCCCCGGCGCAGACCGCCCCGGCCAAGCTCCCCGAGCCCACGAAGTAAACCGGTCCTTCCCGCCATGGCCTACTGTGCGTCCCGTTTCCAAACCGTGCGCCGCCGCACCGTCGAGGTGAAGGTCGGCGCCGTCGGCGTCGGCGGAGCGAACCCGATTCGTATCCAGTCAATGACGACGTCTGATACCCAGGACGTCGCCGCCACGGTCAGGCAGTCCATCGCGCTCGCCGAGGTCGGCTGCGAGATCGTCCGCATCACCGCGCCCAACGTCGCCGCCGCGAAATGCCTGAAGGACATCCGCGCGCAGTTCAGCGCCGCCGGCTTCGCCCACATCCCGCTCGTCGCCGACATCCACTTTTTGCCCGGCGCCGCCATGGAGGCCGTCGAGCATGTCGAGAAGGTCCGCGTGAATCCCGGCAACTACGCCGACAAGAAAAAGTTCGCCGTCCACGAGTACACTGACGCCGCGTATGAGTCCGAGCTCCAGCGCCTGCACGAGGCGTTTTCTCCGCTCGTGCTCCGCGCGAAAACCCTCGGCCGCTCCCTCCGCATCGGCACCAACCACGGCTCCCTCTCCGACCGCATCATGAACCGCTACGGCGACACGCCGCTCGGCATGGTCGAGAGCGCCCTCGAGTTCCTCCGCATCGCCCGCAGCCATTCGTTCGACCAGCTCATCCTCTCGATGAAGGCGTCGAACCCCAAGGTCATGATCCAGGCCTACCGCCTCCTCGTGGAGCGCATGCAGCAGGAGGACATGCACTACCCGCTCCACCTCGGCGTCACCGAGGCGGGCGATGGCGAGGACGGCCGCATCAAGTCCGCCATCGGCATCGGCTCCCTCCTCTTCGACGGCCTCGGCGACACCATCCGCGTCTCCCTCACCGAGGACAGCGTGTATGAGATCCCCGTCGCCCGCGCCATCGCCGACAAGGCCATGGCGCAGTGGAAGCCGGCAGCCCCGGTCAGCTCGCCCGCCACCGATTCCATCGATCCTTTCCACTTCACTCGCCGCGAGACCGCCACGCTCCACCTCGGTGAAAAGATCACTGTAGGCCCCGAGCAGCCTCCGCGCGTCATCGTTCGCACCACCCTCGCCGACCTGGGCAATCCCAAGTCCGGCCTGCGCGAACCGCGCCTGCTCCTCGACACCCCCGCCGAAGGCCTGCTCGTCGCGATCAACTCCCCCGCCGACCTCGCCGCTGCGACCACCGCTTCCCGCCAAGCCGGCACCTTCCTCGTCCTCGAGCTCGCGCCCGCCCTCACCGTCGCCGACCTCAAGGCCACCGCACTCCCCGCCGGCACGCTGCTCCTCCGCGCCTTCGCCGCTTCCGAGGCCGCCGCTCTCACCGCCTTCGCGCAGTTTGCCCGCGAGCATCAGCTCGTCGTCGCCGCCGAGATCGCTCCGTCCGATTTCCCCGCCTTGGCCGATACCCTCCGCCAGCTGAGCGACACCTCGTTCGTCTTCACCCTCTCCTGCCAATCCGGTATCCGGTCTCCGCAATCCGCAATTTCCCAGTACCGCCAGCTCGCCGAGACCCTCCGCTCGCTTGGTTCACGCGCGCCGATCTGGATTCGCAACACCACCGCCACCGCCGTCCGCGGCGACAACACGTTTCTCTCCAAGCTCCTCGAAGCCTCGATCCTCACCGGCACGCTGCTGTGCGACGGCCTCGGCGACTTCATCAGCATCGAGACCGAGGCTGACGCCCCCCGCTCGACGCGGCTTTGTTACAATGTCCTGCAGGGCGCGGGCGCGCGCATCTCCAAGACCGAGTTCGTCGCCTGCCCCAGCTGCGGACGCACCCTCTTCGACCTGCAGAGCACCACGCAGCGCATCCGCGCGCAGACCGGCCACCTCAAGGGCGTAAAGCTCGCCATCATGGGCTGCATCGTCAACGGCCCCGGCGAGATGGCCGACGCCGACTTCGGCTACGTCGGCGGCGCACCGGGCAAGATCAACCTCTACGTCGGCAAGCAGTGCGTGCAGTACAATATCCCGCAGGCCGAGGCCGACGCGCGCCTCATCGCGCTCATCAAGGAGCACGGCAAGTGGGCCGAGCCCCCCGCCGTCACCGCCTGACGCGCACGGCCGTATCCAAAATATTGATCTCCGTCACCGGACCGTCACCGGTTCGTAACCTCGCGGACGGCTTTGGAAGCCTCCCCCGCCGCCGCGTAACGGGGCATAAATGACGCGCTTCCCCGCGGGTTTTTCGCGCCGCCGTTTTCGCCGGGCTGGCAACCAAAAAATGACAAAAGTTATGAGCAGGGCCGATGTGAACAACATGTCAGAAACTTCGCCTTGAAATGCTTTTTGGGTTCACAGTTACTCCGCCCTTCGCCAGTTCTGTCTGTCTGTCCGGCTGTTCTTTCCTAGGTCCCATTCGTCACGTTTTTACACTTCACGACAACCGCCATCGCTAGCCATTGATCACCATGGTCTTACAGCCCGGAGCCCTTACCCCGCTCTTTTTGGTGCGTCAGGCCTGAATTTTGTTGTCCGAGGAGCAGGGAAAACGAGCGTGTGACAGACCTATGAAGGCCTAGCCGGGCCGCAGTGTGAATAAAACCGCCCTTTCCGCCCGCCCATGCCCACCTCCTCCCTGTCGCCCCATCACTGGGAAACCGTGAAATGCGACTTCAAGACCCTGTTCCCCGAGGACGTGTTTCAGATGTGGTTCGAGCCGCTCGTTTGCCTCGAGGCGACGGAGGACACCCTCACGCTCGGCGTGCCCAACGACTTTGCCGCGATCTGGATCAACGACAACTACCTCGACCTGATCACCCAGCGCCTGCGCCTGACCACCGGCCACCTCGTCAACGTGGTCCTGAAGAAAGCCAGTTCCGACCGCGCCCCCTCGCCCCAGCCCGCCGCCCACGAGGCCCCCGCCCGCACCCGTACGCCCGCCCGCCGTACCACGCGCTACGATGACCGCGGCCCCACCACCGGCACGCTCAACGCCCGCAACACCTTCGAGACCTTCGTCGTCGGCAACAACAGCCAGATGGCCCACGCCGCCGCCATGGCCGTCGCCCAGGCCCCCGCGCAGGCCTACAACCCCCTTTTCATCTACGGCGATACCGGGCTGGGCAAAACCCACCTGATGCACGCGATCGGCCACGCCATCCTGCAGCGCAACCCGGATTCCCGCGTCGCCTACCTCTCCACCGAGAAGTTCACCAACGAGTTCATCCAGGCCCTCCAGGAAAACGGCCTCACGAAGTTCCGCCAGCGCTACCGCCACGTGGACGTGCTGCTGATCGACGATATCCAGTTCCTCGCCGGCAAGGAGCGCATCCAGGAGGAGTTCTTCCACACCTTCAACGACCTCTTCGAGTCGGGTAAGCAGATCGTCCTCTCCAGCGACCGCCGCGCCAGCGAGATCCAGAAGCTCGAGGCCCGTCTCGTCTCCCGTTTCGAATGGGGCCTGCCCGCTGACATCCAGGCGCCTGACTTCGAGACCCGCCTCGCGATCATCCGCACCAAGGCCGCGACCCTCAAGTGCGACCTCCCCCCGGCAGTCCTCAACTTCATCGCGCAGAACATCTCCAAGAACATCCGCCGCCTCGAGGGCGCGCTGATCAAGGTCTCCAGTTACGCCGCGCTCACCGGCAAGCCCATCGACCTCCCCGCCACCGAGATGCTCCTGCAGGATGTGCTGATGGAGCAGGCGCAGAACATCCTCACCATCGAGATCATCCAGAAGCGCGTGGCCGATCACTTCCAGATCCGCCACAGCGACATGACGAGCAAGCGCCGCCCCAACAACATCGCCATCCCCCGCCAGATCGCGATGTACCTCACGCGCACGCTCACCAAGCACTCCCTCCAGGAAATCGGCGACGCCTTCGGCGGCCGCGACCACGGCACCGTCATCCACGCCTGCAAGGCCGTGGACAACATGTGCGAGCAGGACTCCTCCACCAAGGGCACCGTGGAGTTCCTCAAGACGCAGCTGTCCAAGTAATTTTCGATTTTCGATTCGCGATTTTCGATTCCCGCCGTCCCGTGCATGGTGACGGCCTTCGCTTGCAATCGAAAATCGGAAATCCAAAATCAAAAATCACATGTCCCTTACTCCCGAGCAACAGCAAGCCGTCTCCGCCTGGGTCGCCGCCGGCGACAATCTCTCCGTCATCCAGCGCAAGCTCGCCGAGCAGTTCAAACTCTCGATGACGTACCGCGACGTGCGCTTCCTCGTCGATGACCTCAATCTCGCCTTGGTGGACGCCAAGCCCAAGGTGGACACCAGCGACATCAGCAAGGCTCCCGTCGCCCCGCCCGCCGCCAAGCCGGCCGCCGCAGCCCCCGCGGGCCACGAAGGTCTCCCCGGCGGCGAAGACGAGTTTGCCGACGACCTCGACGAGGCCGTCCCGCCCGCCGGCGGCAACGTCACGGTCGAGATCGACAAGGTGAACCTCATCCCCGGCGCCCTCGCGAGCGGCACCGTGACTTTCAGCGACGGCGTCACCGGCAAGTGGATCGTGGACAACCAGGGCCGCCCCGGCTTCACGCAGGTCAGCCAGCCCGGCTACCGCCCCTCCCCCGCCGATGCCCAGAGCTTCATGCAGGAGCTCAGCCGCGCCTTCCAAGAGCGCGGGATGTGACGGAGCGCCGGCTGGATGCCGGCCTGAATCTTCGCGCCGCCATGATCGTGATCGAGGATTACAAACCGGCTTGGCCGGAGGAGTTTCAGGCGGTCCGCGGCGATCTGGCCCGGATCCTGGCCCACCGCGCCTTGCGCATCGATCACATCGGCTCGACCGCCGTGCCCGATCTCGCCGCCAAGGACGTGATCGACGTCCAGGTCACAGTCGCAGCCCTCACCCCTGACCTGCCGGACCTGCTGACGGCCGCCGGGTACCGCTGGAAGCCGCACATCACCCACGACCATGTGCCCGAAGGCGCGCCGGCCGCCGCCGACTTGTGGGCCAAGTGGTTTTTCAACGGTCCCGCCGACCGGCGCAGCACCAACGTGCACCTGCGCGTCCAAGGAAATCCCAACCAACAATACCCGCTGCTCTTCCGCGACTACCTGCGGGCGCATCCTCGCTCCGCCCGATCCGTCGCGCTGATCAAACGCCAGCTGGCCAAGCACCACGCGGCCGACGAGGACACTTACTACGATATCAAGGACCCCGTTTACGACCTCATCTGGGACGCCGCCACCCACTGGGCCAGCCAGACAGGCTGGCAACCCCAACCGTAGCGCAGGCGTCCCGCCTGCCTCCCTTTATTCGGCAGGCGGGACGCCTGCGCTACTCCCCGCCCGCTCCCGCTCCTCACTCGGGCTGCGCCCCGTCGCCTGCACGAACTGCCGGTGAAAATACTGCGGGTTGCCCAGCCCGGCTTCGATCGCCACGGCTTTGAGTGGCATCTGCGTGTGCGCCAGGAGGTGCCGGGCCAGCTCGATCCGCCGGCCGAGCACGTAGCGTTGCAGCGTCACCCCGTGCTGCGCCCGGAAACGCCGCGAGAGGTGGTTCTGGCTCACGCCAAACTTCCGCGCCAGCGCCGGCACCTCCACCGTCTCGCGGTAGTGCTCATCCAGCCACCGGCGCGCCGCATCCACCGCCCCGTCCAGCCGGGTCGGCTTGGCGGCGGATGAAGGCTGCGGATGCGCGCCCACCATCACCGCCATCGTGAGCAGCAACCCGTGCAACGCCGTTCCGGCGGCGACGCGTGCGCGCTTTGCCTCGGCCGTTTCGCCATCGGCCAGCCGGCGGAGATGGATGATTTCCTGCAAGCGCTCCCGCAGCCACCGCGCCTGCGGACCCGGCCGCCAGTACAGGGGTAGCGCCACCGTCGGACCCTCCACCGGCGGCATTTCAAAGTGCAGGCACAGGTGCTGCCCCGGCGCATCCAGGTCGTAGTGCGTGGGCAGGCCCGCGGGCGTGATCGTGAAATCTCCCCGCTGGAGCCGCACCATCCGGCGCCCCAGCCACATCCGCCCGGTATAGTCGTAGAAGTGCAGCGCGACCGTCGGCGACCGGTAGATGATCCCGGGATTGAACTCCGGCATGGGAAACCACCCGCCATTCCGCATCGCCGGCAGCGCCGCCTGCGGCCAGTGGAACGTGCGGGTGGAGATCGCCATGGGTTGAATTTAGACAACAGGAAGCGGAATCCGACAACTGCTTTTTCTTCACGCCCGGCCCACCTGTGCATTCGTTTTCTTCGCCCACCCCACCCCATGCCCGCCGCTCTCCCTTCCGCTAAATCCGTCCGCACCTTCTTCGCGAAAAACGGTTACTATCACGCCCGCGGCGTCTTTTCGCCCGCCGAGATGAAGGTCCTCCACCGCGACTTCGACCGCATCGTCGGCCAACTCGACCGCGACGGCGACAAACACAAGGGCCACTGGACCGGCGAGCGCCAGGCCAAGGTCGGCGGCCTCAACGCCACCTTCACCCACACGCACAACGTCCAGTGCTTCTCCGGTGCGTGGCTCGACGCCATGAAGGCCAAGCGCTTCCTCGACCTCACCTCGGCCATCCTCGGCCCCGACATCATCCTGCACCACTCGAAGCTTTTTCAAAAGCCCGCCGAAAACGGCATGCCCTTCAGCATGCATCAGGACTGGTCGTACTTTCCCACGGTGAAGGACTCTATGATCGCCGCCGTCATCCACGTCTCGGAGACGACCGACAAGATGGGCTGCTTCCGCCTCTACCCCGGCACGCATAAGCTCGGCCGCATCCCACACAGCGGCGGCCAGGAGCCCTGCGCCGCGCTCGACGCCTACCCCCTCGAAAATTCCATCCCCATCGAGGGTCAGCCGGGCGACGTGCTTTTCTTCCACTATTTCCTGATCCACGGCTCGAAGCACAACCGCTCCCGCCGCCTCCGCAAATCCGTCCTCGTGCAGATGTACGCCGGCGACGACCAGGTCGAGGCCGGCAACATGCACCCCGACTCCCGCCTCGTCCTCCGCGGTTGGAATCAGCCCATGACCCGCGACCTCGCCAACAATTACGCCATCACCAAAAACTAAAGCGCCCGCCCCTTTCCCCATGCCCTCCCCCAAAAGCATCCGCACCTTCTTCGAAAAAAACGGGTACTACGTGGCCCGCGGCCTCTTCAAGCCCGCCACCATGAAGCGCCTCGAAAAGGAGTTCGACTACATCGTCGGCCAGCTCGCCCTCACCGGCGACGTGGACAACTCCCAGTGGAAGGGCGAGCTCCAGAAAAAAATCGGCGGTGAGAAGAGCATGATCACCCACACGCACAACGTGCAGTGCTTCTCCGCCGCGTGGCTGCACGCCATCCAGTACAAGCCCTTCCTCGATATCGCCGAGGCCATCCTCGGGCCCGACATCATCCTCCACCACACGAAGCTTTTTCAGAAGCCCACCGAGAACGGCATGCCCTTCACCATGCATCAGGACTGGTCGTACTTCCCCTCGGTGAAGGACACCATGATCGCCGCCGTCGTCCACGTTTCCCAAGCGACCGACGAGATGGGCTGCCTCCGCGTTTACCCCGGCTCGCACAAGCTCGGCCGCGCCAAGCACACCGGTGGCCAGGAACCCTCCAAGCTGCTCAAGAAGTATCCCCTCGACGGCGCCAAAGTCATCGAGGCGGAGCCCGGCGACGTGCTCTTCTTCCACTACTTCACGATCCACGGCTCGAAGCACAACCGTTCGGACAAGCTCCGCAAAACCGTGCTCGTGCAGCTGCACTCCGGCCACGACAAGATCGAGGACGACAACTACCACCCCAACGCCCGCCTCGTCCTCCGCGGCCGCAACCACCTCATGACCCGCAACGTGGCGAACGCCACGTAAGCGGTTTCGATCCGTTTTTAACCACGGATGCACACGGATAGACACGGATGATATCCGCTTCGGCCATGATCTGATCAGCAGCCGTGTTCATCCGCGTTCATCCGTGGTTAAAGGATCGGAAATCTGATCCCCGCGTCATCCGCCCGATTTGTGTTTAACCGCGCCCGGGACCCGTTAACTCCCTGAGCCGTCCGCGCCCCGCTCCCACCCCGTCCCCGTTTCCCCGTACCCTCCCCATGCGTACCATCCACATCGTTTTTAGCGCCCACATCGACCCCGTCTGGCTCTGGCCCTGGACGGTCGGCGTCGATGAGGCCCTCAACACGTGTTACACGATGTGTAACACCCTCGACCGCCACCCCGACATCGTTTTCACGCGCGGCGAGGCCTGGGTGTATGAGCAGGTGCGCCGCCACGATCCCGCGCTCTTCAAGCGCATTGTGAAACACATCAAGGCCGGCCGCTGGTCCGTCGTCGGCGGCTGGTGGATCCAGCCCGATTGCAATCTCCCCGGTCTCGAGAACATGCACCGCCAGATCGAGCTCGGCCGCGCGTGGTTCGAGGAGCACCTCGGGCTCTTCCCCAAGATCGGCTACAACGTCGACTCCTTCGGCCACACCGCCGCGCTGCCCGATGTCATGGCCGCGCACGGCCAGGAGAACTACGTCTTCATGCGCCCGATGGCGCACGAGACCACCCTGCCCGCCAACATGTTCAAGTGGCGCGGCTACCCCGGCGGCAAGACCGTCACCGCCTTCCGCATCTCCTACGGCTACGCCACGATTTTCCCGCCTACCCTCGAGTGGGTCGAATCCTCGCTCAAGCCGATGCCCAAAAACGTCACGCACACCATGTGCTTCCTCGGCGTGGGCGACCACGGCGGCGGCCCCAACGAGCACATGATCGAGTGGGTGCGCGCCAACAAGCACGCCATCCCCGGCGCCGTCATGGAGTTCTCCTCGCCCGAGCGTTTCTTCAAGGCCCTCCAGCCCGAGCTCAAGCACCTGCCCACCGTCACCGGCGAGCTCCAGATGCACGCCATCGGCTGCTACACCGGCCACCGCCCCGTGAAGCTTGGCGTGCGCCGCGCCGAGAACATGCTCGCGATCACCCGCCGCGCCCTCGAGGCCGCCCCCGCCGCCGAGCGCAAGGCCGCCGCCCCCGCCATGGACGACCTGTGGCGCAACGTCTGCTTCAACTCCTTCCACGACACCCTCGGCGGCAGCTGCACGCCCAGCGCCGCCAAGGCCGCCGACGATCAGCTCGCCGGCGCCAAGGCCGGAGCCGAGGTGATCCTCAGCGAGACCTTCCGCCGCAAGGCCCACGCCCTGCCCGCCGATCCGCGCCAGCGCATCGTCCTCGCCAACTACACCGGCGAAAAATTCACCGACTTCGTCGAGCACGAGCCGTGGCTGGAGTGGACCCACTGGAAACCCGACTGGTGCCTCCTCGACGAGCGCAACCGCCTCGTGCCGCACCAGATCATCGAGCCCGAGACCCTCATGCCCGACACGATGCGCGTGCTCTTCCCGGCCGACATTGCCGCCGGCGAGTTCCGCACCGTCCGCATCGCGCGCAATCCCTCCGGCAAGGTCGCCGCGCTCAAGGGTGCAGCGCCTGATTTCAAGCTCACCGTATCGGCCAACGGCTCCGGCAAGCTCACGCCCGCCACCGGCGCGTCCTGCCCGCTCCCCGAGCTGAAGCTCATCGAGGAAAAATCCGACACTTGGTCCCACAACCTCGACCGCTTCGCCGGCCCGCAGCTCGACCACGCGCACTGGAGCGCGCCCGTCCTCGTCGAGACCGGCCCCATCCGCCAGCTCTGGCGCATTGACGGCCGCATCGGCGAGAGCCGCATCTGCGCCGACTGGCGCCGCTACGTCGGGCAGGACTTCTACGAGCTCAAGCTCCGCGTCACCTGGCACGAGCACCACAAACTCCTGCGCCTCTCCTGGGCGCCCGGTGCCGCGATCGAGGGCCGCGACGACGGCATCGCCGGCGGCGGCCTCCCCCGCGCCAGCGATGGCCGCGAGCTGCCCCTGCGCGACCGCTCCCTCCTCAAGCTCGCGAGCGGCGCCCGCGCCGGCCTCGTGGCCCCCGAGGTCTTCGCCATCAGCGGCGACGAAAAGGCCGTGCACCTCACGCTCCTGCGCTCCTGTCCCTTCGCTCACCACGATCCCAAGGTGCTGCCTGAGAAGCTCGAGCACTACGCCTGGCAGGACCAGGGCGAGCACACGTTCTTCTTCCGCTACTTCCCCGCTGGGAAAGTCACGGCCAAGGAGCTCGACCGCCACGCCCACCTCCTGCAGCAGCGCCCGACCATCGCCGACCTCACCCGCGGCATGCCCCACCGCCCCTACAAGGACGACCCCGCCTGGCCGACCTGAGTAGCGCAGGCGTCCCGCCTGCTTTCATCTGCATGAAGCCGCTCGCCACGGCTCTATGCTCATATCAATCATACCAACAATAATTTACATCTTATTGTCGGTTATTGCAAATCGGACATTTCTCGACCGACTGTCCGTTTATCGGACATTTCCCGTCCATTCCCTCGCCGCACCCGCCTTGACAATCAACTAGTCAACTAGTTGGTTTGCGGCATGAAAAACGTCGGTCTTTTTGAGGCCAAGACCCGTCTCTCCGAGCTCTGTCGCGAGGTCTCCGAAACAGGCCAGGAAATCATTATCACGCGCCGCGGACAAACCATTGCCCGGCTCGTCCCGCCGGCGCGCCCGAAGGCCCGCCCAGCCCGCGTACCGGGTCGCTTCAAAGGCCAGTTCGGCCCGCTCACCGTCGCTGAGTCGCTCGCGCCCTTGCCGCCCGAGCACACCGGCCTCAAGCCCAGCGCCACCGACCCGCTGGAGCTGCCGTGAAGCTTCTGCTCGATACCCATGCCGTCCTGTGGTGGCTGGATGACCACCCGCGTCTCAGCGCCGCGGCGCGTGAGGCGATTGCCGATCCGGCCAACGAATGTTGGCTGAGCGCCATCTCCGTCTTCGAAATCGAAACCAAGCATCGCCTCGGCAAACTCAGTCTCCCGGCCGCCCTCACGCACGGTTGGGCTGATACCGTGCGGCTGGAAAACTGGAGCCTGCTCCCGGTTTCAGTCCCGCATGCCACGTGGGCCGGGAAGCACCCCTCAGCTCACGGTGACCCCTTCGACCGCATCCTCGCCGCCCAAGCCGAGCTCGACGGTCTCACCCTCGTCACCGTCGATCCCATCTTCGCAGACTTCGCCACGCCTACCCTCTGGTAGACACCGTAGGACCAATCGGTCCCAAGGTAGGTTGCGCGCTCGCGCGCAACAACGCTGCCGCTCCGCCTCGCCTCGCTCCTGCTCCGTCGCTGTTGCGCGCAAGCGCGCAACCTACCTCCGCTGGCGCCGCGCCTTCATTTCTTCCGCGTATTCCGTGTCTTCCGTGGGCCACACCCACGTCATCCGGCGCCGCTCAGTGCGGCTGTTCCTGCTCCACCTGGGCGGTGAGCTGGACGAGGCCGCGGAGGGAGTTGAAGTGCTGGCTCAGGTCGAAGTCGCCGCCGAGGCCGCCGATCAGCTTATCAAAGAGGTCTTTCTTCTCCGCCTTCAGCGCCTGGATGCGCTCCTCGATCGTGCCCGCGGTCACCATGCGGTACACAAAGACCGTATTCGTCTGGCCGATGCGGTGCACGCGGTCCACCGCCTGCGCCTCGACCGCCGGGTTCCACCACGGGTCGAGCAGGAAAACGTAGTCCGCCGCGTGCAGCGTGATGCCGGTGCCCGCGGCCTTGAGGGAGACGAGCATCGCCGCCGCGCCGCTCGCCTGCTGGAACGACTGCACGGGCTTCAGGCGGTCGAGCGTCATGCCCGTCAGCTCATGGCGCGGCAGGTCGGGGAAATGCTGGATCAGCGCCTCGCGCACGCGGTCGAGCAGCATCACGAACTGCGAGAAGATCACGACCTTGTGCCCGCTGCTCACGATCTCCGTGAGCTTTTCCATGAGGAGGCTGATCTTGCCCGAGTCGGCGAGCGGCGACTTGAGCCAGGGCAGCATGTCGGGGTCGCAGCAGGTCTGGCGCAGGCGCGTGAGCAGCGCGAGGAAGCCGAAGGATTTTTCCCGCATCGCCGCGCCCACATCGTCGCCGAGACGCTCGAGGCCCTCGGTGCAGATGCGCGCGTACTCGGCGCGCTGCACGTCGGTCAGCGGGCAGAGCAGGTCCATCTCGACCTTCGGCGGCAGCTCGGTCGCCACCTCGCGCTTGGTACGGCGGAGGATGAAGGGCGCGAGCTGCGCCCGCAGGCGCTCGAGGGTCTTCGCGCGGTCCGCGTTGAGCGCCGCCTCGAAGGCAGTGCGCGAGCCCAGCAGGCCGGGCAGCAAAAAGCGGAAGATGCTCCAGAGGTCGAGCTGGCGGTTCTCCAGCGGCGTACCCGTCAATACGATACGGTGTTGCGCCCGCACCGAGAAGCAGGTCTGCGTGACCTTCGCGTCGGGATTCTTGATGAACTGGCCCTCGTCGAGCACGGCGTAGCCGAATTCGCGCGCCGGCAGCATCTCGCGGTGTTTGCGGAGCTGGGTGTAGCTCGCGAGCCACAGCACGGGGCCGGGGTGCGTGTTGAAATCGTGCCCGGTCTTGAGCACCTCGACCGCGAGGTGCGGGAAAAACTTCGCGATCTCCTCGCGCCACACAGGCACCACGCTCGCGGGGCACACGATCAGGCCGGGCTTGTCCGCGATGCTCCGCGTGGCCAGCAGCGTGATCACCTGCAGGGTCTTGCCGAGGCCCATCTCGTCCGCGAGGAGGCCGTGGCAGCCCACGTCGCAGAGGTGGCCCATCCACTCGACGCCGCGGCGCTGGTACGGGCGCAGCAGCTCGGGCAGGGCCGGCGGCGCGGGCGGCGGCGCGAGCACGCGCTGGCGCCACTCCTCGATCTCGGGCGAGAGCGTGAGCTTCAGCCGCGCGTCGTTGAAGAGCGAGAACACCAGGTACGGCGAGAGCGCGCCGTCGGCGTGCGTCTCCTCGAAGTTGTTGCGCCACGCGGTGAACGATTCCCAGCGCTCCCCGGTCAGCGCCACGATGCCGAGGCTCGGCAAAATCACCGGCTGGCCGTTGCGCTTCAGCAGCGTGCTCACCTCGGCGTCGGTCAGCAGGCGCTCGCCCGCGCGGAAGATCCAGCGGAGGTTGAGCCCCGTGACGTCGTTGTTGGCGGCAGCGCCCGCGGCGCCGGGTGCGCGCTCAGCCACGGCCTCGATCTCGATCGCACGCGTGCCCTTGAGGAGGTTCGCGGCCTTGTCGTCGAGCTCGACGGCAAACATCTTCCGCCACGCCGGCAGCACCGTGCGGAGGAAATTCGGGATCTCCACCAGCGACTCGAGCACGTAGAGGCTCGTGTCCTGATGATAGTGGAAGTGAGCCTTGCGCGCGTAGGCCGCGAGGCCGATGAGCTTCGCGCGCTCACCGGAGGTCACGTGGCCGTTGCCGTCGGCGTGCGCCGCGGCGCCGAGCGCCGGGTGGCGGGTCTTGCCGTCGGCCTCGGCCCAAAACGCCTGGAAGGTCAGTCCCGCCGTCTTGGTCTTGAACACGAGCAGCAGCGTTCGCGACGCCGTGCTGTGGCCGTGGCCATTGCCGTTGCCGTTCGAAGCGGCGCCATTGCCATTCGCAGCCGGGCGGTGGCCGTTGCCCTGGCCGTTTTGGGCCGGGGCGGGACCGTTGCCCTTGGCGGTGCCGTTGCCATTGCCGTTGGCCAGGGAACGCGGCAGCTCACCCGGCAGGTCTGAAATCTCGTCGGCGACCAGTTCCTCGATCTCGTGCAGGCCCGCCACCGCCAGCGCATGAGCCACGTCCTTGTCGGTGGTGGAGGAGCGCACGGCGAGGCCGCCCTCGCTGCTCCACTCGATCACGGCGTATTCGTCCTTCTTCTCGACGCGGCGGTGGATAATGGCATCCCCGGCCGTGAGTTCCAGTTCGCGGACCTCGCCGTCCCGGTACATCCGGCGGCCTTCCTCCAGCTGTCCTTCGCTGAATGCTCCCGCCCAGTCGTTTTCGAGGCGGTTAAACCAAGATTCGAGGGATTGAGGTGTATAAACGCGCTTAGGGCCGTGCGACTGCATCCGCGTATAAAAGGGCCGAACCTAGAAGTCGGCTCCTTTGGTGCAATCCCGAAGTGTATCAATCGGCCTCTAGGGTGTTTTGGCCGGATTGTCACGTGATCGCCACGGTTTTGACACACAAAGCAGGCATGCTTCCCGCCAAAAGATTACCGCAACCATCCACACCTTGAAGCTCACCATCGTCACCGAAACCTTTCCGCCCGAAGTCAACGGCGTCGCCATGACCTTCGGCCACATCGCCCGCGAGCTGGGGCGCCGCGGTCATGAGGTGACGGTGTGGCGGCCCGACCGGCCCGATGCCCCGGTGGGCTCCAATCCCAATTACCAGGAGGTCCCCGTGCCCGGCGTGCCCATCCCCGGCTACCCGTTGCTCCGGCTGGGCCTCCCCGCCTGGAGTCGTTTCCGCAAGCACTGGCAGACCCGCCGGCCCGATCTCGTCCATGTCGTGACCGAGGGTCCCCTCGGTGCCTCCGCCATCACTGCCGCCCGCGCCGCCGGCCTGCCCGTGACCTCAAGTTTCCACACCAATTTCCACGCCTACACGAAGGACTATGGGTTCGGGCCGTTCCGGCGTCTCGCCCTCGGCTGGCTCCGCCGCGTGCACAACCGCACCCGCCGCACCTTCGCCCCCACCGCCGAGCTCTGCGACGAGCTGGGCGCGCTCGGCTTCCGCGACATGGCCGTGCTCTCCCGCGGCATCGACACCACGCACTTCCACCCCGCGCGCCGCTCCGCCGAGCTGCGCCGCTCGTGGGGCGTCGAGGGTGACGACCCGGTGGTGATCCACGTCGGCCGCATGGCCGCTGAGAAAAACTACGGCCTCCTTTTCAACATCTACGACGCCATGCGCGCGGCCAACCCCCGCCTCAAATTCGTCCTCGCCGGCGAAGGTCCGCTCAAGGCGCGGCTCGTCCGCGAGCACCCCGAGTGCATCTTCGCGGGCTTCTATTCGCGCGAGGAGATCGGCCGCTACTACGCCTCGGGCGATATCTACATCCACGCGAGTGTCACCGAGACGTTCGGCAACGTCCTCACCGAGGCCATGGCCAGCGGGCTCGCCGTCGCGGGCTTCGACTACGCCGCCGCCCGCCTCTTCGTGCAGCACGGAGAAAACGGCCTCACCGTCCCTCTCGGCCACCCCGAGCAACTGCTGGCCGCCTCCGTCCGCCTCGCCACCGACGCCGACCTCCGCCGGCGCCTCGGCGCCAACGCCCGCACCGCCACCGCCGCCCAGTCCTGGGACCGGGTTATCGCCCGCTTCGAAGCCGATCTCCTCGGCGTCGTCGCCGCGCACAAGGCCGCATGACCCGCGTACTCATCCTCACCGCGGGCTTTGGCGAGGGCCACAACGCCGCCGCCCGCGCCCTCGCCGAGGCCTTCAACCGCCCCGACGTCCCCGCGACCGCGGAGATCGTGGACATCTTCGCGCTCGCCGCCCCGCGCTTCAACGCCATCGCCCGCAAGGCCTACATCGGCATGATCAACCGCACGCCGCTCCTGTGGAACCGCGTGTACCGCTGGGCCGACCGCTCCGACTTTGTCACCCGGTCGCGGCTGCTCTTCCACCGCGAGGAGCGCGTCCTCGCCGAGCTGCTCGACCGCACGCTGCCCGACGTCATCTGCAGCACCTACCCGATCCACGCCTTCCTCCTCAACCGCATCGTCCGCCGGGGCGGCGTAGCTGTTCCCCACTACAGCATCGTCACCGACTCCATCAGCATCCACTCGCTCTGGTACAAGGCGCCGTGCCGCGGCTGGTTTCTGCCCAACCACGACTCCGCCGACGTGCTGCTGCGCGCCGGCGTCCCGCCTCACCTCGTCCACGTCCGCGGCTTCCCCGTGCCGGGCTTCTTCGCCGAGAACACCGGCAAGCTCTTCCCGCCCGACCTCGCCGCCGGCGCCACGCCCCGCGTGCTGCACATCATCAACTCCGGCACGCGCAATGCCCCGGAGACCGCCCGCCGCCTCCTCACCGAAACCGACTGGGAGATCACCTGTGCCGTCGGCCGCGACGAGGGTCTGCGCAAGCAGCTCGAAGCCATCGCCGCCACGCGCCGCGCCCCCGCCACCATCCTCGGCTGGACGCGGGACATCCCCAAGCTGCTCATGACGCACCATGCTGTCGTCAGCAAAGCCGGCGGCGCCACCA
>JAFEGO010000035.1 GCA_018239845.1 Verrucomicrobiota bacterium | reverse complement strand
TGCGGGGTTTTGTCCGATTGGCATTAACCTACACTAGGCGGACTTTTCCAAGGCGGCGACGAAGTGGAGGTCGCGGCCGAAGGCGAGGTTTAGGGGAAAGGGGTACAGGTCGCGGACCGGGTTCATGGAGGCGACGGTGAGGTGGTTGGCGGCGAAGGCGGCGGACCACTCGGCGCGGCACAGGTAGTGATAAACGAGCCGCACGCCGTGGCGGCGGTTGCCGACGTCGTCCATCAGCTCGAGTGTGCGCTGGGCGAACAGGCCGTCGCGGTTGTGATCCTTCAGCACGACGCCCCGGCGGGCGACGCGGGTCATCTCGGCGAGAATCGCGGTCGGAGAATCGGCGTGGTGGAGGACGTCCACGGCCATGACCGCATCGAAGCTGTTGTCGGGGAACGGCAGGCGCAGGCCGTCGTAGGCGACGACGGGGATCTTGATGTCGGGCCGCACGAGGACGTCCACGCCCTCGACGGTGACGGGCTGAGGACAGGCGGCGGCGATCCCGAGGGTGATTTCGCCGTTGCCGCAACCGACATCGAGGATGCGGGCGGGCCGCCACGGAGCGAGCGCGGCGCTGACGCCGCGGACGAGGCAATCGCGACGGCGCTGGAGGATGTAACGCTGGTGAAAGTGCTCGAGAGGACGCGTGAGCACGAAGGATTATTTCCGGGCCGGAACGTTGAACTTGATCACCGGGCCGCCCTCGGCGGAGGCCGCGGCCTTTTCCTCGGCGGACAGCGGGGCGGCGGACAGCGGGGAAACGGCGCCGGACGCGGCGGTGGCGAGCGGCTTGAACTCCGGCGTGGAAGGCGGCAGGGCCGCGAAAGCGCGCTCGATGATCTCGATCGTCTTGAGGTCGCGTGAGCGGCCCTTGTCGATGGCGCCGCCGGGACCGAAGGCACCCATGATCACGACGATGATGCGGCGGCCGTTGCGCTGGGCGGTGGCGCTGAGGCAGTAGCCGGCGCCGTTGGTGAAGCCGGTCTTGAGGCCGTCCACGCCGGCGACTTTGCCGAGCAGCTTGTTGTGGTTGATCATGTGCTGCGGGCCCTTCGGGCGGTTGGGGCCGAAGTCGCGCTCCTTGACCGAGGTGTACTTGAGGACGTCGGTCTTGAGGAGGGCTTCGCGGCAAAGCTTGGCGAAATCGCGGGGCGAGGTGAGATCACCGTCCTCGATGCGGCGGTTGGAAGGCGGCAGGCCATGGGGCGAGCGAAAGGTGGTGTGCGTGAGGCCGAGGGCGCGGGCCTTGGCATTCATCAGCTCGACGAAGGCGGGGATGGAGCCGCCGGCGGTGCGGGCGAGCGCGTGGGCCGCGTCGTTGGCCGACTGGATCATCATCGCGTAGATGAGCTCCTCGACGGTGAAGGACTCCTTCGGGTCGAGGTAAACCTGCGTGCCGCCGATGCGCGAGTCCTCGGCGGTGATCTGGACCTGGGTCTGGAGCGTGATCGCGCCGCTCTGGAGCTTATCGCTGACGATGAGGAAGGTCATGAGCTTGGTCATGCTCGCGGGCGGGCTGACGATGTCGGCATTGCTCTCGTAGAGGACGTTGCCGCTGGCGGCGTCGATCGCGATCGCGCCCTTGAACGAGCCCTCTTCCGCGGCGGGCCGGGAGGCGCGGGTCTTGGCGGCGAGGCCGACAGCCGGGAGAAGAAAGCAGAGGAAAAGAAAAGGGCGGCGAAGAACAGACGGGAAAATCATGGATAGCGAAAAGAGAAAGATTTGGCGGCGACGGGCGAGCGGAAACGCGAACGACGGCGAGGACGCCGCAGCCACTGAGGCGGTTACTGCGATTTAATGACGGCGCCGCCTTTCATCACGAACGACGGGTTTTCGAGGAGCGTGATGTCCGCGAGCGGGTCGCCGGAGACGGCGACGAGGTCGGCGAAGAAACCGGGGGCGACCTGGCCGACCTTGGTCTTCCAGCCGAGGAGATCGGCGGCGCTGGTCGTGGCGCTCTGGATGGCCTGCATGGGTGTCATGCCCCACTTGACCATGTGGCGGAACTGCTTGCCGTTCCAACCGTGCGGATAGACGCCGGCGTCGGTACCGTAGGCGATCTTGGCGCCGGCCTTCACGGCCTTGGCGAAGTTCTCGCGCTGGGTGCGGCCGACGAGACGCTCCTTGGCGAGGATATTTTCGGGATAACCGAGACGGCCATATTCGGCGAGGATGTAGTCGTCGTTGTAGATGTCGGGAACGAGGTAGGTGCCGTGGGCAATGGCGAGCGCGATGCCCTCGTCGTCGATGAAGCTGGCGTGTTCGATGGAGGCGACGCCGGCGCGGATGGCCATCTTGATGCCCTCGGTGCCGTGGGCGTGGGCGGCGACCTTGCGGCCCCAGAGGGCGGCCTCGTCCACGGCGGCCTTCATCTCCTCGAAGCTGTACTGCGGGCCGCCGACGGACTCCTCCTCGGAGAGCACGCCCGCGGTGGCGAGAATCTTGATGAGGTCGGCGCCGTACTTGATGTTTTCGCGGACCTTCTTGCGCACGGCTTCGACGCCGTCGGCGATGCCGTTGATGCCGTCAACATGGACGGTGGGCGACATGCGGTTGAGATCGCCGTGGCCACCGGTGGCGCTGAGGGCGGGCCCGCTGGCGAGCATGCGGGGCCCGAGGATCTTGCCGGCGTTGATGGCGTTGCGCAGGGCGAAGTCGATGTAGTTGTCCGCCCCGACATTGCGGATGGTGGTGAAGCCGGCGTCGAGCGTGCGCTTCGCGTAGATGTGCGCGGTGATCGCCTCGTCGATCGGGCTCTTGCGGAAGATGTCTTCGTAGAAATTTTCCGGCTGCGAGGTGACGTGCGTGTGGCAGTCGATCAGGCCGGGGAGCACGGTGGCATTGCCGAGATCGATGACCTTGGTGCCGGCGGGCAGCGTGGGCAGCAACGTGGCGGCGGGGCCGACGGACTTGATGTGCTCGCCCTCGATGACGATGAGCTGGTCGGCGAGGACCGTGCCGCTCTGCGGCGCGACGAGGTGGCCGGCCTTGACGGCGAGGATAACGGGAGCGGGGTCGGCGGCGCGGGCGTTGAAGGCGGCGAAAACGAAAGCGAGGAGCAGGAGCGGCTTCATGGTGGGGAAGCCGCTAGAGCATAGCGTACGCCGAAAACGGCAAGCGAACAAGGCGGGGCGGTTCAGCGGCCGGTCTGAAAATCCGGCGCTGAACCGCATTCACTGAAAATCCGCTCAGGGCAGCTCGTAAACCTCGACCAGGGCGTTGCCGCTGGCGGCGGTCGCGCTGCCGACCTG
The DNA here is from genome assembly GCA_018239845.1 of Verrucomicrobiota bacterium. Classification (GTDB taxonomy): domain Bacteria; phylum Verrucomicrobiota; class Verrucomicrobiia; order Opitutales; family Opitutaceae; genus CAIRCN01. Next base: position 32,025 of record JAFEGO010000035.1, on the reverse strand, counting down.
GGCGCTGTAAACGCCCGGGGCGAGGACGACGATCAGGGCGGCGTCCTTGCTGCCAGTGGCGAAGGCAAAGGCCCCGATCTGGGCGTTGGCGGCGGTGATGTCCGCGGCCGTGGCGGCGGTTTGGCCGCTACCGACGGTGACGGGCGTCTCCCAATTGTCGTTGCGGGCGATGACGGTGCCCGTGTGGTCGTACAGACGGACGACCGGGTCGGCGAGTACGCCCGAGACGCCCTGCTGGGCGAGGCCGGGGCCGGCGCCACGGATCAGGACGCGCTTGGGCGAATTACCGGTGACCACGAAGCCGGCGATCAGGACGCCTTCGCCGGAGCTGACCGGACCGCGGGTCGAGATATTGAGCAGGCGCTGGTAGGCGGGCGTGTTGTCCGCATCAAAGATCTCGGCGAGGGCGACGCCGGCGGTGCCCGTGGTGAACACGTGCATCGAGTAGGCGCCGGGCGCGAGCGTCAGGGCGACCGCGGCATCCTTGCTGTTGGCGGCGAACGGCGAAGCGCCGAGGTTGCCGGCGAGCGTGGCGAGCGTGGCGTCGTTGTTCCAACCGCTGTTCTGCCCGACGAGATGGCCCGCGCTGTCGAAGACGCGCAGCTGGGGCGCAGCCGCGGGATTCTGCACGCCGTAGCCGGCGAGGGCGGGGCCGACGCCACGGAGCAGCACCTGCTTCGGGCTGGCGCCGCCGATCACGAAGCCCGTGATCAGCGTGCTGTCGCCGGAGTTGGGCGTGATGAGGGCGCGCGAGGAGAGGTTCACAAGACGGTCGGTGCGCGTGGTGCCGTTGCCGAGACCGGCGAAGTCCTGCGCGGGCTGGCTCGGCAGTGTGAGCGTGCCGGTGACGGAGGTGGAGGCTGCGTCCACGCTGCCGGTGACCACGCCGGACTGCGGCGTGCTGATCGTGAAGCTGCCGGTGTTGTTGACCGAGCCGCTGCCGCCGCCCACGTAGGCCGGGGTGATGGCGAGGACGAAAGCGCCGCCGTTGGCGCTGACGACGGAGTAGATGTTGCCGGAGGCGGAGTTCAGCGGCGCGGCCTGGTAGAAACCGGCGAGCGCGGCGGTGGTACCGGTGTCGGGCTGGATCTCGGCGGAGAACGGCAGGCTGAGCTCGTCGATGACACCCGAGAGGATGCCGCCGGCGACCTGGCCGTGGAAGGTCAGCGTGGCCGCGGCGAGCGCCATGGCGGCGGCGCTGCGGGTCCCGGGACCGCGCACCTCGACGGGGCTGGCGGCGGTGGGATTCGGGATAGAGGTGGTCGTGGCGCTGAAGGTGCCGTCCGCGGCGAGATTGAACTTCAGGACGAAACCGTCACCGCTCGTGGGCAGGTAGCCGATGAGGGTGCTGTTCTGGCCGTCGGCCGTGAGGCTGGCCGCGAGGCCGCCCCCGATCGCCACGGCGGTGGCGGAGACGTCCTTGGCGCCTTGGCTGCCGAAGCCGCCGAAGAAGACCTGGGCGCTCTTTGCGGTGATAGTGATGCTGCGGGTGACATCGGCCGCGGCGGAGTAGCTGGTGTTGCCGGCCTGCGAGGCGCGGACGACCACGGTGCCCACGGTGTTGATGAGCGTGACGGTGTTGCCGCTGACCGCGCCCGGGCCGCTCACGTAGGTGAACGTAACGGGCAGGCCGGAGCTGGCTGTGGCGACGAGCGCGAACGACGTCTCGGCCGTGGTGTGCGAGGCCGGCTGGTCGAACGTGATCGTCTGGCTAGCGAGCGCGACGTTGCTCAGGGTGATGTCCTTCGTGGCGGACAGGTAGTTGCCGTTGCCAGCCTGCGTGGCGCGGACGACGACGGCGCCGTTGTCGGCGACCGTGAGCTGGCTGCCGGCGAGGGTGGCGTGGCCGCTGACGACCGAGAACGTCACCGGCAGGCCAGAGCTGGCGGTGGCCGTGAGCGTGATCGGCGCGTTGACGGTGACCGAGGCGGGCACGGGGAACGTGACGGTCTGCGCGGCCTGCGCGATGACCAGCGTGCCCTGGGCGGAGCCGGTGTAGTTGGCGGAGGTGGGCGTGGCGGTGACGGCGTAGCTGCCGGCATCAGTGGGCGGCGTGGCGCTGCCGGCATACAGGACCGTGGTGGCGACGCCGGAGGGCGTCGTGGTGACGGTGACGGACTTGGGCTGGCCATCGTAGGTGCGGCTCAAGCCATCGAGCGTGACGCCGAGGCTGGCGGCGGTGACGGTGAGGACGCCATCGTTGAAGGTGCCGAAGCGGTAGTTCGGCGCGGCCAGTGTGCCGACCGCAGCGGTGATCGGATAGGTGCCGATGTCGCTGGAGGTGGTGGCGGTGGTCGTGACCGCGGCGGCGCCGGTGATGCCGGACGTCGCGAGGTTTTCACCGTTGGCGAAGCCGGAGATTGTGACGGTGAGCGCGGGGTTGGCCGCGCCGTAGGTCTTCGACTTGGCGTCGGCGGTGACCGTGAGCGCCGCTTGGTTCACCGTGAGCGTGCCGGGCACGAGCGTGAACGAGTAGTTTGTCGCCGCAAGGGTGCCGGCGCCGAGCGCGATGGTGTAGGCACCGGCCGGGCTGGCCACGGTGGCGGTATGGGTGGCGACGGGCGCGCCGGAGAGCACGGAAGCGGTCTCCTCGAGGACGAAGCCCGCGTAGGTGACGACCGGCGTGGCGTTGGCGGCGCCGTACGCGCGGGCCTGATCGGTGACGCGCACGGTGAGCGGCGCCTTCGTGACGGTGAGCTGGTTGGAGCTGAGGACACTCGTCGTGTTAAAGACGTAGTTCGCGGCCGCGAGCGTGCCGGCGGTCACGGTGATCGGGTAATTGCCGACCGGGCTCGACTTGACGGCGGTGGTGCTGAGGACCGGTGCACCGGTGACGACCGTGTCGGTCTCGCCATTGAGGAAGCCGAGGTACTTGGCGGTGAGCACGGGGTTGTCGCTGCCGTAGGGCTTGGTGGCGGCGTTGACGCTGAGGGTCAGCGTGGCGGGGCTGATCGTGAGCGCGCCGGTGGCGAAGCTGAACGCGTAGTTGGCCGCGCTCAGCGTGCCGACGGCCGGCGTGATGACGTACTGGCCGATCGGCGACGTGGCGGTGGCGTTGGTCGTGTACGACGGGGTGCCGCTGACGACGGAAGCCGTCTCGCCATTGACGTAGCCGGTGATCGTGGCTGCGAAGGCCGGGTCGGCGGCGCCATACGTGCGCTGCTTCGGCTCAGCCGTGACGGTGAGGGTCGCGCGGTTGATGGTCAGCGTGCCGTTGACGAGGCTGAACGAGTAGTTGGCCGCGCTCAGCGTGCCGGCGGCGACCGTGATGGTGGCGGCGCCGATCGGGGTGGTCGGGACGGCCGTGGTGGTGACCACCGCCGCGCCGGTGACGCCGGAGGTGCCGAGGTTCTGCCCGTTGAGGAAGCCGCTGATGGTGTAGGTGAGCGAAGGATTCGCGGCGCCGTAGATACGTACCTTCGGATCGGCGGTGACGGTGAGCGCGTACTTCGTGATGCTCAGCGCACCGTTGGCGAACGTGAAGGAGTAGTGGTTCGACGCGAGGGTACCGAGGCTCGGCACGATCGTGGCGCTGCCAACCGCGGTGGTGGCGTCGGCGTTGACCACAAGGGCGGGCGTACCGGTGACGTCCGAGGTGGCGAGCGTCTCGCCATGCACGAAGCCGGAGATGGTGGCCGTGGCCGCGGGATTGGCGGCGCCGTAAACCTTTGACTTGGCATCGGCGGTGACGGTGAGACGGGCCTTGGCGATGGTGATGACAAACGTGGCGTTGGCGGTGCCGGCGATATTCGTGGCGCTGACCGCGACGTTGAACGAGCCGGTCGCGGTGGGGGTGCCGCTAATCACGCCGGTATCGGCGTTGAGGGAGAGACCAGCGGGCAGGCCATCGGCAGTGTAACTCGTGGGCGAACTGGTGGCCACGATGGAGTACGGGTCAAAGGCGGTGCCGTAGGTGCCGTCGGTGGCGAGCGGGTCGTTGGTGATGATCGGGACGGCGACGGTGGTAAACGTGGCGACCGGCGAGTAGCTGGTGCCGCCCTGGTTGGTGGCGTAGGCCGCGTACGAGTAATCGGTGCCGCGGGTGAGCTCCGTGGCGGCCACGGTGTAGGCGCCGGTGCCGTTGGTGGACGCGGGGAGGACGATGACGCCCTGGCCGTCGAGCGTGGGATTGGCGTTGGTGGCGGTCGGGCTGAGCACGATGCCGCGAGCGCTGATGATGCCGCCGCCGTCGAAGGTGACGTTGCCGCCGAGCGTAACGGAGATGCCGGTGACATCCGTCGCCGCCGTGGCAGTGAGCGCGGGCGGAGCGACAAGGTCGTAACCGAGCGTTACATCATGCAGCACGGGCGTGACGAAAGCGTCCGAGGTGGCGAGGAAGGCGCGGTACTGCAGGTAGCGGTGGCCGTAGAACTGGATGAGGTTGGCGCCGCTTTCCGTGAAGTAGGTGGAGGCCGTGCCATCGGGGCCGACGAAGGTGAAGGGACCGTCCGAGTTGTCGCTGGCGGCAACCTGGAACTTGAGGCTCGTGCCCTCCGGCGTGTCAGCCGACCACGCGAGGGTGGTCCAGTGGGTGGTACCGTCCGGAAGATGGCTGTCCTTCACAGATGAGGTGAAAGTGCCGGAATTGCGATCAACATAGACCTTGAAGACGAGGTCGGTGGTGGTGCCAGTGCCCGCCGGAGTGAGGACAACGGCCCAGATCGTACCGCTGGCCGGACCCTGGAGGCGGACGCCGCCGGGATAGACATCGTCACCCGTGTTGGAGGTGCCGCTGCGGCTGAGATTGTAAGAGCCGGCCGAGGGATTGCTCACCGGGCGGACGAGGAAGGCGTATTGCACGCCTGCGGTTACCATGACAGGCTGGGTGAACTCGGCGGTGTGATCAGCCGGCGTGCTGCTGCTGAAGCCCGCGATCGTGGCGGTGGCCAGATCGGCCCCGGTGGGGAGACCATTCACATCGACCGCGCGGATGCTCACGGTGATATCCGGCGTGGTGCCGGTCACGCCCGTGGCGAACAGGTTGAGCTGGATGGAGGTCAGGAATCCGCTGGTGGACGGCGTAAAGCTCTGGCCACCCCAGATGCTGGTGGAGATGCCGGTGCTGCCGGAGCCAATAGTGGTGTTTTCCTGATCGGGCTCGGTGGACGTGGCGAGCACGAGGTCCCCGGGGCTTTCCGTCGTGCTCAGGCCATCGGTGATGCCGGTATCGAAATCAGCCGGCGAGTTGTCGCGCAGGCTGCCGGTGCTGGCCGTGGTGAAGGTGCCGGTGGCGGAGTAGGAGGTGCCGACGGCATTGGTGGCGTAGGCCGCGTACGAATACGTTGTGTTCAGGACGAAGCCACCCGCCGGCACCGTAAAGACACCGGTGGTGCCGGCGGCAGGAACATCGATGACACCCGTGCCGCCCAGACGCGGCTCGGCGTTGACAGAGGTGACGCTGAGCACGATGCCGCGCGCGGTGACGGCGGAGCTGCCGTCGGACGAAACCTCGCCTCCGAGGGTGGCGCTATTGCCGGTGGCGTCTGCGCTGGTGGGCGAAGTCACCGTGGGGACGGTGGAGATGATGATCGAATAGATGCGGGCGCCGCTGTAGGGACCGGTGCCGGTGCTGGAGTCGGTGGCCGTGATGGCGAAGCTAAACGTGCCGCTCGCCGTCGGGGTGCCGCTGACCTGGCCGCTTGAATCCAGCGTAAGACCGGGCGGAAGCGCGCCAGCGGTCACGGCGAAAGTGTAGGGTGCCGTGCCACCCAAGGCGGTGACTGAATGGGTGTAGGTCCGATCAATGATGCTGTCGGGCAACGCCGTGGAAGGCGCAAGGCTGATGACCGGGACATTGACCATGAGACTGTAGGTCTGGGTGCCGACGAAAGGACCGAAGCCCGTGCTGGAATCGGTGGCGGTGACGGTGAAGTTAAACGTGCCGCCCGCAGTGGGTGTGCCTGAGAGCGTGCCATCGGTGGCGAGGCTGACGCCCGCCGGCAAAGCGCCCGCGGTGATGGCATACGTATAAGTCGCCGTACCACCGGAAGCGGTGATGGTCTGGCTCGTGGCGGAAGCCACGGTGGCGGCCGTCAGCGTGGTGGGCGCGAGGGTGATGGTCGGAGGATTCACCGTGAGCGCGTAAGCGCGGCTACCGGTAAAGGGTCCGCTGCCCGTGCTGGAGTCGGTGGCGGTGACAGTGAAGTTAAACACGCCGCCCGCGGTTGGCGTGCCGGAGATCGTGCCGCCAGTGGCGAGGGTGAGACCGCTGGGCAAGGCGCCCGCGGTGATCGCGTAGGTGTAACCGGCGGTGCCGCCCGAAGCCGTGATGGTCTGGCTGGTGGCGGAGGCCACGGTGACGGCGGTCAACGTCGTGGGCGAGAGGGTGATGGTCGGCGCGTTGACCGTCAGGGCGTAGGCGCGACTGCCGGTGAAGGGACCGGAGCCCGTGCTGGAATCGGTGGCCGTGACAGTGAAATTATACGTGCCGCCACCTGTGGCCGTGCCGGTGATGGTGCCGTCGGTGCTGAGGCTGAGGCCCGGCGGCAGCGAGCCGGCGGTGACCGCATACGTATAACCGGCGGTGCCGCCCGAAGCTGTGATGGTCTGGCTCGTGGCGGTGGCGATGGAGGCGGCAGTCAACGTGGAGGGCGACAGGGTGATGGTCGGCGCATTGACGGTGAGCGAGTAGGCGCGGCTGCCGGTGAAGGGACCGGAGCCGGTGCTGAAATCGGTGGCGGTGACGGTGAAGTTATAGGTGCCGCCCGCGGTCGGAGTGCCGGCGAGGGTGCCGTTGGTCGCCAGCGTCAGCCCGGCGGGGAGAGCGCCCGCGGTGATGGCATACGTATAAGTCGCCGTGCCTCCGGAGGCGGTGATGGCCTGACTCGTGGCGGATGCCACGGTGGCGGCGGTCAGCGTGGTGGGCGAGAGGGTGATCGTCGGCGCACTGACGGTCAGCGAGTACGCGCGGCTGCCGGTGAAGGGACCGGAGCCGGTGCTGGAGTCGGTGGCTGTCACCGTGAAGTTAAACGTGCCGCCCGCGGTGGGCGTGCCGGAGAGCGCGCCGCCGGTGGAGAGGGTGACGCCGGCGGGCAGGGCGCCGGCGGTGACCGCGTATGTATAACCGGCCGTGCCGCCCGAAGCGGTGAGGGTCTGGCTGGTGCCGGAGGCCACGGTGGCGGCGGTCAGCGTGGTGGGCGAGAGGGTGATCGTCGGCGCACTGACGGTCAGCGAGTACGCGCGGCTGCCGGTGAAGGGCGCGCCGGTACCGGTGCTGGAGTCGGTGGCGGTGACGGTGAAGTTGAAGGTGCCGGCCGCCGTGGCTGTACCGGTGAGGGAGCCACTGGAGGATAGGGTCAGCCCGGCGGGGAGAGCACCTGCGGTGACGGCATACGTATAAGTCGCCGTGCCGCCCGAAGCGGTGAGGGTCTGGCTCGTGGGCGAACCGACGGCGGGATTAGTCAGGCTGGTGGGCGAGAGGGTGATGGTCGGCGCACTGACGGTCAGCGAATAGGCGCGGCTACCGGTGAAGGGCGCGCTGGTGCCGGTGCTGGAATCGGTGGCGGTGATGGTGAAGTTGAAGGTGCCGGCGGCGGTGGGGGTGCCGGAGAGGGCGCCGTTGGTCGCCAGGGTCAGTCCGGCGGGGAGCGCACCGGCGGTGACGGCGTAGCTATACGTCGCCGTGCCGCCGGAGGCGGTGATGGTCTGGCTGGTAGCGGAAGCTACGGTGGCGGCGGTCAGCGTGGTGGGCGAGAGGGTGATGGTCGGCGCGGTGACGGTCAGGGTCGTGGAGCCGCTGACGGAGCCGCTGGTCGCAGTGATGGTGCTGGTGCCGACGCCGGCGCCGGTGGCGAGGCCTGCGCTGTCGATCGTCGCGTTGGCCGTGGTGGCGGAAGACCAGGTGACCAAGCCGGTCAAATTCTGGCTGCTGGTATCGCTGTAGTAGCCGGTGGCGGCGAACTGCTGGGTGGCGCCCCGGGAGATGCTCGGGTTGGCCGGCGTCACAACGATGGAGGACAAGACTGCGGACGTGGTGAAGGTATCCACGGTCGTGTAACTGGTGCCCGAGGAGGTTGCCACAAAGCCGACATAGGAATAGGCGGTGCTGGGGGAGAGGCCGGTCACTGCCGCCGTGAAGACGCCGGTGGTCAGGGAGGAATCGTCAACCTCGAGGACGCCGGTGCCGCCCACGGTGGGATTGGTGTTGGTGCTGCTCGGGGCGTAGAGCACGCCTCGCTTGGTGATGGCAGAGCCGCCATCCGCGGTGACGTTGGCCCCGAGGGTGGCCGTGGTGCCAGTGATGGCGGTCTTGGTCGGGGAGGTGATGGTCGGGCTGGAGACGGCTGGCGCCTGCTTGATGCTGATCGCGGCGGAGAGGTAGGCGCTGTCGTTGGAGGTCCAGGAGGTGTTGGTCGTCGCACCGGTGCCGGCCTTGGTGGAGGTCTTCCACAAACCATAGCCGGCGTAATTGGCTACACCCGCGTTCTTGAGTTCGTAAACGGCGGAATTGGAGATCGCGGTCTGGTTGCTGCCGGCGGTCGCCGTGAGGCTGTTGCTGCTGGAGAAGGCATCAAAAAGGTCGAACAGCGTGTCGGTCGCGGAGCTGGTGATCGTCAGGGTGGAGTTGCCGGTGCCGCCGCTGACATTGGCCGCAGAGACGGTCTGAATCGGCGAGCTCTGGTTGGCATCCTTGAAGGCCTGGGCCGAAATGAAGGCGCAGAGGCGGGTGGACGCGCCGGCATTGCGCGTCACGGTGATGGTCGCCGTGGTGGGAGCACCGCTGGAGCCCATGGGCAGAATCCAGATCGAATCGATCGCCGCCGAGCCATCGGTGCTGAGCACGGCTTGGGTCATCGCCTGGGTGCCAAAGGTCACGGAAGTGAGCGCCACGCCCCCATTGTCGGGATGGGAAGCGGTGACGACCAGCAGGCGATTGTTACCGGCGGGCAGAGTGTAGCTCAGGGTGTCGGCGATGGTGACGGAGGCGGCAGAGCCGAGGGCGCTGGGGGAGGGCAGACTCGAGGGCACAACGGAAAGCGCGGAGAAGGCGGTATAAGCGCTGCTGGCCAAAGCGGTGCGCGCACCGGTGGCGGGGGTGACCGAGACGACCTTGCCGGCGTTGGTCGCATCGGCCGACTCGTAGTAATAAATCGCGCCGGTGCTCGAGGTCGCCGCGTAGCGGGGGGTGTCGAGCGAGGCGCCGCTGCCGGTGCCGTTGCCGGTGAGGGTGGTGCGCGCGCCGGTGGAGGGATCGACGCCGTAAATCGTGGCATTGGACGCCGAGGTGCCCGCGTCGGTGACGATGAGGCGGGAATTGACGGCATCCCAGTTGAGGGCGCTGATGGCGGAGAAGGCGCTGCCGGCGACGACGGTGCGGACGCCGGTGGCGGGCACGACGGAGACGAGCTTGCCGGCGTTCGTGGCATCCTGAGACTCGGAGTAGTAGATCGTGCCGGTGGGCGAGCAGGTAAGATGGCGGGGAATATCGAGCGAGGCGCCGCTGCCGGTGCCGTTGCCGGTGATGGTGGTGCGGGTGCCGGTCGAGGGATCGACACTGTAGATCACGGCGGTGGCGGAGGAGGTGCCGGCATCAGCGACGAGGAGGCGCGAGGTGAGGGAATTCCAGGCCATATCCGTGACGGCCGTGAAGGCGCTGCCAGGGATGACGCTGCGGACGCCGGTCGAGGGATTGAAGAGGACGATCTTGCCGGCGTTGGTCGCGTCGGCGGCTTCGTAATAATAGACCGCGGTGGTGGAGGCGGGGGCGATGATGCGCGGCGTATCCATCGTGGCACCACTGCCGCTGAGCGTGGTCTTGGTCCCGGTCGCAGGGGCCACCTGGATCAGCGCGGCGTTGAGGGAAGAGGCGCCCGCATCCGCCACCACGAGGTCGCCGATGCTCACGCCCTGCGGCGTGGCCGCGAGGCGGACCGCCAGCAGGAAGGCGGCCGAAACCGCGGCCAACGGGCGGGCGGCGCGGGACGACGGCAGGCAGGCGGCGAGGCGGTGGCGGAGGGCGGAAACGGGATTCATGAAGCGGAGGGAGGCGGAATAAATGAACCGGAGGGAGCCCCGGCTAGGAAGGGACGGAAAATAAAAAGGGGTGCCGCGGGACGCACGGCACCCCACAAATTGAGGTTAAAGGCAAAATCAGTTTCGGGCCGGGAAGACGCCCTCGAGGGCGATACAGTAATTCACCACCAGATAGGGCGGCAGGTTGTTGTGCGGCTGACTGCCACCGGTGAGGCCGACCGATTGAGCACTGAGCGCGGAGCCATCATTGGCGGCGGCGTAGTCGTTGGCCTCGGCGCGGCTGGTCGCAGCGGGGAAAGCCCCGGAGGGCGCGCGCGTGGTGCCGACGGCATTGGAAGCGGCAATCAAGTGTGAATGCGCAGGGATCTCGGTGCTGGCCAGGGTGACGGTCTCGGCACCGGCCATCTGGCCCATCACGCGGATACCCAAGCCGGGTCCCTGTCCTTGGTGGACGAGGGTGCGTCCGCGCAGATCGGGCAGGCCAAAAGTCGAGATGCCATCGCCGCCATAGGTCGTGCCGATGATGGCGTAAAGAGCAGTATACTGCGAGATGGGCAGGAGGGATCCATCGCAAAGATGCCAGCCTCGGGGGGCAAAATTGAACCCGAAGGAGTAAATCATCCCGATGTAGGGTTGGGAGGCCATGGAGGTAAAGGGCTGCGGGGGATGCCCGGATCAGTTGCGGCTCGGGAAAATACCCACGGTGGCAATGCAGTAATTCACGACCGTGTAGGGCGGCAGGTTGTTGTGGGGCTGGCTGCCACCGGCGATGGCCACGGTGGTCGCGGCCAGCGTCGAACCATCGGAGGAGGCGGCGTAGTGCGCGGCATCGGCCCTGGTCGTGGCCGCGAGGAAATTGCCATTCGGTGTGTGGGCCGTGGCTACGGCATTGGTGGCATTCAGCACATGGTTGTGCTGGGGCATTTCCGTAAGCAGGAGCGAGTGGGTTTCCTCGCCGCCGGTCTGGCCGATGACGTAGGTCGTTTGATTCTGATGAATCGTGATGCGACCACGCAGATCGGGGAGACCGAAGGTGGTTCGGCCGTCACCGCCATAATAGGTGCCGAGCAGGGAGAAAAGCGCAGTGTTCGACTGAATGGTCAGTAACTGACCGTTGCAGAGCGCATAGCCGCGGGGCGCGAAATTAAAGGCGCAGGGGATGATTTGTCCGATGAAGGGTTCAGCCATGGTGATCGTGAGTTGGAGGCGTGCGTAGGTGGGGGACTATGAGAGAGATGAGTTGAATCACCTAAAAACCAAGATAAATGCATTGGGATATTCTACCTAAGCCGCTGATTTTTGGTCTCCGCATGAACAACTCTTTTGCATTTGAGCTGCGCGATGTCCGACCCGGGGATGAGGATTTTTTGTATCGGCTCTACGCGGCGGAGCGCGCCGAGGAGATGGCTTTGACCGGGTGGGGCGTGGAGCAGCAACAGGTCTTTCTGAGCATGCAGTACCGAATGAGGCAGCAAGGGTACCGCCTGCAGTTTCCGCAGGCTGAAACCACGATCGCGACGGTGCAAGGGGTGCCCATGGGGGCCTTGGTGCTGAATCGTGAGACCGAGGCGATTCGGATCGTGGATATCGGGACCCTGCCGATCTTTGTCGTGGACGGCGTGGAGCATAACAGTGCAGGGCTAGGCCGGCAGTTGCTGGCGCACGTGATGGCGGAGGCGGAGCGCACGGGCCGGCCGCTGATCGCCCATGTGCTGAAGTCGAACCGCGCGTGGAAACTGTGGCAGCGGCTAGGCTGGATGGCCACGGAGGACGACGGCATCCACCTCAGCATAGAGTGGTGGCCGCCGGGCAGGCGCGAGGCCTGAGGGTCGGTCAGGTGCGGTGCAGCGGCGGCTGACTCAGCCGGATGGCCTCCAGCCGCACGTACGGCTCGGCCAGCCAGGTCTGCGCCAGGGCGAGGAGCTCGGGGCCGGCCGCCGCGCGGCGCGCTGCTGTCGCATCCACAAACGGGAGGTGGGGGTGCTTGGCGTGGAAGGGCAGGGCCTGTTGCATCGCGGCGACTTCCGTTGGGACGAGTCTCGTATCGAAAAAAAAGTTACAAAGTTCCTCGACCGCGCCTGGCAGCTCGGTGTAGTGGACGAACCGGCCGCGTCCCGCGGTGGTGTGCCGGATAGCGGCCTGGGCCAGCTGCGCGATCACCCGGGCGGCATAGTCGTCGAAGGTGGCGGGCGGCGCCCACGGCGGATCGAGGTCGAAGAGCCCGGCCGGCAGGACGCCGGGGAGGACCTGGGTGCCGCGGACCTGATGATGCGAGAGCAGGACGTCGAGCGGATCGCGGTAGAGGAAAATCCACGGCACCGTCGGGAAGGCCCGCTGGATCAGCGGCAGCTGCAGGATGTGCCAACTGTCGAGCTTGAGGAAAAACCGGGTTTCGCCGTGGCGGGGCTGCCCGAGCGCGCTGACCAGGCCGCGCAGCCAGAGGATGCGCTGCTCGTCGGTCACGGCATGATCATGCAGCTGCGCATTGATCACCCGATCCAGGGGCGGAGCGTCGGACACGACGAGGTTGTGCGGGATCTGGGCAAGCATCTGGGTCACGAGCGTGGACCCCGAGCGGGACAGATGGTAGATCAGCGCCGAGGGCGGCAGCCCCGGGCACTCGCGGGCAAAGTCCGCAAGGAAGGCGATGGGGGTCTGCCGCCGGAAAAGCCGCTGCGCGGGATTGCGCAACGCGCCGGACACGGACTGATCGAAGAATGGCTCGACGAAACGCTGTTCCCCGAGATGGCACCAGTCGACCATCAGGCCGTCGGCGCCCGGGTAGATGCGGATGGGCGTCCAGCCGCGGAAGGAAGCGGGGTTCATGGGTTCAAGCGATCCCGCCAGGTCTGGCGCGCGGTGAGCAGACCGGCTCGAACTTCCTCCTCGGTGAACGAAAAACCGCGGGCGAGTCCGGCCGCCACCACGGCCCGCCGAAATGAATAGACGTCGAACTCGGCGCGCAACGCATCGAACAGGGTCTGATCCTGCACCACCAGGGCACAAAATTCCTGGAAGGCGCGGGTGGCCTCGGTCGGTGCGGGGGCGGAGCTTTCCATGCGGGATTCGGGTTGGACGGCGGGCAGAATGAGAAATGAGGCGGGCAGGTCAACGGGCGGAGCGCGGGTCCGTCAAGTTATCTGACGGTTGGTGTTGCGCGGGCATGGCCGGGGCCGTTGGCTGCGCGGATGCAGTCCAGTTTCAAGCTTTCCGTGGCCTTCGATGCGCAGCGCCTGCAGGCGGATCTGAGGGGCATCGTCGACAGCGAATACATCCCGCACTTCAACCAGGCGTACTATCAGGGGGACTGGAGCGTGGTGGCGCTGCGCTCGATCGGCGGGTCGGCCACGCAGATCTATCCGGATCCGACCAAGGGCGATCAATTCGCCGACACCCCGCTGCTCGCCCGCTGCCCTTACGTGCGCGAGGTGCTCGCCTATTTCCCCTGTCCGCAGCTGGCCGTGCGCTTTCTCCGGCTGAAGGCGGGCTCGTCCATCAAGGCGCACAAGGACTACAACCTCGGCTTCGAGGACGGCGAGGTGCGGCTGCACATCCCGGTCCACACCAATCCGGAGGTGTTCTTCGTGCTCGGCGGCGAGCGGGTGGTCATGGCCGAGGGTGAGTGCTGGTACAACGATTTCAACCTGACCCACAGCGTGAACAACCGCGGCGTGACAGACCGGATACACCTGGCGATCGACTGCGTCGTCAACGACTGGCTGCGCGAGCGGCTGCTCGCGGATGCGCAGGCGGCGGGCTGAAAAGCTCCCGCTCAGGCTCCGGCGCGCAGGGCTTCCATCTGCGCGTAGGGCCCGGCGAGGTGCGTGGCGGCGAGCCGGCGGATCTCCTCGGTGGCGGCGGACTGTTTCTCGGCGGCGTCGGGGGCGAAGGATTGGTGGGGCTGCTTGGCGCTGATGCACGAGGCTTCGCGCATCAGCGCGATTTCCTCCGGGGCGAATTCGGCACCGAAGAAATCACCGAGGGATTCCCAGAGGATGCCCGGAAGCTGCCGGTAATTGATGAAACGGCTGTGGCCCAGCCCGGCGTGGCGCAGCACAGCGCGGCTGATGCTGGCGAGCACATGGGCGCAGTATTCATCGGGGGACATGCGCAACACCTCGGCCGGATCGAGCCCGAACAACCGGGCATTCATCAGCCCGGGGATCATCTGGCCGCCGCGTTGCCGGTGATGCGAAACGAGCACTTCCACGGGATCACGATAGAGAAAAATCCACGGCACATCAGGAAATGCCGCGTGGATCAGCGGCAGCGCATGCGTGTGCCAGCTGTCGACCTTGATGAAGCAGCGCGTTTCCCCGGCCCGGGGCTGCGCCATCGCGTGCACGACGCCACGGAGGCAGGCGATCCTCCGCGAATTCGCCTCGTCGTCGGCGAGGGGCAGGCTGAGCACCTGGTCGAAGGGAATGGGCTCGGAGAGGGCAATGTTGCGCGGCGACGCCGCGAGCATCTGGGCGGCGAGGGTGGAACCGCAGCGCGAGAGATGGTAGATAAACCCGGTGGGCCGCACACTGGGCACGCGCTCATCCCAGTGCTCCAGCACCTCGAGCCCGGTCTGGCGGCGGAAAAGTTGGCGGGCGGGATTGCGCAACGCGCGCGCCGCGGTCTGTTCGAAGAACGAATCGGTAAACCGGACCGGGCCGAAATTACACCAGTCCACCGCGGGCCCGTCGGTACTGCCCGTCAGGCTGAGGGGCGTCCAACCCTGCAGGCTGGGTTCGCTCATAGCACCCGCCTCTCAATCCATCGGCGCCGGGCCAGCCGGGTCTCGGCCTCAAGCTCTTCCCTGCTGACAGCGCAGCCATGAAGCCGGGCCAGTTCGATGACACGGTCTTGAAAGCGCATGGGGTGTTCCTCGGCGGCCAGTTCCTGAAACAGCGCGGGACTCGCGATGACCAAGGCCTTGAAGGCCGCGAAGCCTTGGCGTGGACTGGAGTCGGAGACGGAATCGGGCATGCGGATGAGATGCTGCACGCGGACACGACAGACAATCCCGCGCGAATCGGCGGGTGGACCCGCAGCGGGACTTATGCGATCTTCCGCGCGAAGGAGGCGCGGTAACGGCTGCAGCCGTCTTCCGTGGTCCCGGGGATGACATGCACGTCCATGACGCCCAGGTCAGCGTGGGTGAGGCGGTAGGTGCCGCCAGCCATCGGAGCCGAGGCCGGGCCGTGGAACAGCAGGGAAAAACACTCGACGTTCGGCTGGACGCGGCCGGTTCGGATCTTTTCCAAGGAAAGCCACTGGCCGCCGGCGCTACCGTCCTCGACGTGAAAACGGCTGCCCGCGTGCTTTGAAAAAGCCGCGGCGCTCATAACGCCGGCGACCGGCTGGTCCGCCGCAGCGGGCGCGGGACGGGCGATCACGTTCACGAGCGAAGGACCGACCGCAGCAGCCACACCGGTCAAAGCGAGGTAACGGAGGAACTCACGGCGTTCGATCATATGGTGGCGGATTAGGCGCGGCTGGCGGTCCGGGTAAAGACAAATCAGCCCGGGAGGATTGGGCTATTCGGCTCAACCCTTCTGCTCGAGGGGGAGGTCGTGGAGCTTCACGTCGGCGTTTTTCTCGGCGAAGTAGCGCATGGTCCACTCGCTCGGGAAGAGCGCGACGGTCTGGCCGAGCTTGTCGGTGCCGAAGGCGACGCCGCTCGGGGTGAGCAGGCGCGAGGTGTCGGGCGCGGGCTGGCCGGGCTCGGCGGCGGCGAGCCATTTCATCACGGACCACGGCGCGGGATCGAGGCGCGACTCGGCGTTGTACTCGGACTGGAGGCGCCATTGCACGACTTCGAACTGCAGCACACCGACCGCGGCGAGCAGCGTCGAGGTCGTCATACCGGCGCGGAGCGTGATCGACTGGACGACGCCCTCTTGCAGGAGCTGGTCGAGGCCGGCGCGGAATTTCTTGGCGTCGGCGGGGCTCGGGTTGGCGATGAAGGTGAAGACCTCGGGCGGGAAGCGCGGGATCTCGTCGTAATAGATTGTCTTGTCCTCGGTGAGCGTGTCGCCGATGCCGAACTCGCTGTGGCCGACGAGGCCGATGACGTCGCCAGGCCAGGCCTCGTCCACCGTCTCGCGTTCCTGGCCGAAGAGCTTGTGCGAGGAGGAAAGGCGCATCGTTTTGCCCGTACGCTGGTGCGTGACCATCATGTCGCGCTCGAACTTGCCCGAGCAAATGCGCACGAAGGCGATGCGGTCGCGGTGGCGCGGGTCCATGTTGGCTTGGATTTTGAAGACGAAGGCGGAGAACTTCGGGTAGTCCACCGGCACGATCCGGTCCTCGATGCCGGACTTCGGATTTTGGATCGAAACCGACTTGTGCGGCTGGGGCGGGATCGAGTCCTTGAGGAAGCCGTCGAGCAGGAGCTGGATGCCGAAATTATTTACGGCGCTGCCGAAATACACGGGCGTCTGCTGACCGGCGCGGACGGCCGCGAGGTCGAAGGGATGCCCCGCGCCGTCGAGCATGTCGAGCTGCTCCCGGACCTGGTCGAAGGTGTAGTCGTCGAGCTTGGTGCGGACGAAGTCGTCCTCCAGGGAGGTGACGTTGACCGGCGCCTGGTACTTGCCGCCGGGGGTGCGCTCGAAGAGGTGAACCTCGCGGCTCCGGCGGTCGAATACGCCGCGGAACGACGGGCCGTTGCCGAGGGGCCAGATGACGGGCGACGACTGCAGGCCGAGCACCTGCTCGAGCTCGTCGAGGAGCTCGAGGGCGTTGCGCGTGGGCCGGTCGCACTTGTTCATGAAGGTGAAGATCGGCACGCCACGGCGGCGGCAGACCTCGAAGAGCTTGCGCGTCTGGGCCTCGATACCCTTGGCGGCGTCGATCACCATGACCACGGCGTCAACAGCGGTGAGCACGCGGTAGGTGTCCTCGGAGAAGTCCTTGTGGCCGGGGGTGTCGAGCAGGTTGACCGCAAAGCCGTTGTAGTCGAACTGCAGGACGGTCGAGCTGATGGAAATGCCGCGCTGCTTCTCCAGTTCCATCCAGTCGGAGGCGGTGGCGCGCTGGTTCTTGCGCGCGGTGACGGAGCCGGCGAGATGGATGGCGTTGCCGTAGAGGAGGAACTTTTCGGTGAGCGTGGTCTTGCCCGCGTCGGGATGGGAGATGATCGCGAACGTGCGGCGGCGGGCAATTTCCTGGGCAGGCGTGGGCATGAGGACCGCCAAGGGAAGAGATTTGGCCCCGCGAATGCACGCGAATTCACGCGGGCCAAAAAGCGGGCGGCGGCGCCGAAGTGTATTCGCGGTTAACTTATGAAATCGGTTTGCGATGAAGGCGGCGGGCCTCTTGAACAAGCGCCCCTACCCATGAAAAAACTCCTCAAATGGCTGGCTTGCACTGTGCTCGGACTGGTGGGCCTGATCGTGATCGGTGCGGTGATCGTCTATGTCTCCAGCAACGCGAAGCTCACGCGCACGCACCCCGTGGCGGTGCAACCCATCGCAATTCCGACGGGTCCGGAAGCGGTGAAGCGGGGCGAGCATCTCGCGTTGTCGCGCGGTTGCGTGGATTGCCACGGGAAGGATTTTGCCGGGGCGAAGGTGATGGACGACGGCGCGATGGGGCGCATCTACGGGCGCAACCTCACGCCCGGCTCTGCCGCGATGGCGGGCTACACGGACCTCGACTGGGTGCGCGCGATCCGCCACGGCGTGGCGCGCGACGGGCACGGCGTCTTCATCATGCCCTCGGAAGAGTACTCGAAACTCTCGGATGCCGACGTGGGCGCGCTCGTGGCGTTCATGAAGACCCTCCCGGCGGTCGAGCGCGCGGATGTGCCGCTGTCCTTCGGGCCGGTCTCACGCGTGCTGCTGGCCACGGGCAAGATGAAACTCTCGGCCGACGTGATCGACCACGCCCACCTCGTGCCTCCGGTCGTCACGCCGGCGGTGACGGCGGAGTACGGCAAATATCTCGCGGTGGCCTGCTCGGGCTGCCACGGCCCGAATCTCTCGGGCGGCAAAATCGCGATCGGCCCGCCGGACTGGCCGCCCGCGCGCAACCTCACCCCGCACGCCACGGGCGACCTCGCGAAATGGACCGAGGCCGATTTCTTCCGTGCGATCCGCGCGAGCCAGCGGCCCGACGGCACGGCGCTGAGCCCGGTGATGCCGCGGGGTTTTGCCGCGATGAACGACACCGAGCTGGGCGCGCTGTGGGCTTATTTGCGGACGCTGCCGCCGGTGGCGACCGGGACGCGGTGATTTAAGTTTGGCGCAGGCGGCGCGAGTCGCCCAAGGTGGCGGCATGTCCGTTCCCACGCTCAAACTCAAAGCCAACGCCAAGCCCCGGGTCCTCAGCGGCCACCCGTGGGTGTTTGCCAACGAAGTCGAGGCGCTCCTGCCGGGCGTGCACGACGGCGAGGCCGTCGAGTGCCGCGACCGCGCGGATCGCTTTATCGGGACGGGCATCTACAACTCCAAGTCGCAGATCGTGTGGCGGCGCTTCAGCCGCGAACGCACGGCGCTGGACGCGGCCTTCATCCGCGGCGCGGTCGAGCGCGCGGTGGCGCGCCGCGAGCCGGGCGCGAACCGGCGCTTGATCTGGTCGGAGTCCGACGACCTGCCGGGCGTGGTGGTCGATCAATTTGGCGACACCCTCGTGGTGCAAATTCAGACCATCGCGTTGGAAAAGCGCGCGGCGCTCGTCAGCGATGCGCTGGCCGACATCGTGAAGCCCGCTGAGATCATCTTCCGCAACGACGCACCGATCCGCCGCCTCGAAGGCCTGCCGATGGAGGTGCACACGCACTCCGGAAAAACGTGGGAGCCGCGCTGGGTAAACATCGACGGCTTCGAGTACTGGCTCGACCTCGAGCGCGGGCAGAAAACCGGTTTCTACCTCGACCAGCGCGCGCAGCACGCCGTCGTGGCGAAATACTGCGCGGGCAAGCGCGTGCTCGACGCCTTCTGCAACCAGGGCCCCTTTGCGCTGCACGCGGCGCGCGCGGGTGCGAAGGAAGTGCTGGGCCTCGACAGCGCCTTTGACGCGGTGGCGGCGGCCAACAAGAACGCCGTGCGCAACGGCGTGGCGGCGACGGCGAAGTTTGCCGGTGCGAACGTCTTCGACTGGTTCAACGATCCGGCGCGCGCGGACGAGGCGCTGTGGGATGTGATCATCCTCGACCCGCCGCCCTTCGCGAAATCGAAGAGCGCGCTCGAAGGCGCGCTGCGCGGCTACAAGGAGATCAACCTGCGCGCCCTGCAGCGGCTCGCGCCGGGCGGTGTGTTGGCGACCTACACGTGCTCGCACCACATGCAGGATGCGGAGCTGCGGAGCGTGCTCGCGGGCGCGGCGGCCGATGCGAAGCGCAAGGTGCGCGTGCTGGAGTTCTGCCACCAGCCGACCGACCACCCCGTGCTCGTGACGATGGCCGAGAGCGAGTACCTGCGCGGGTACGTGGTGCGGGTGGAGTGACGGCTCAGGGCGTAGGAGCGTGCTTGCACGCGATGAGTGTGCCCGCCTGCAGGGAATCGCGTGCAAGCACGCTACTACCTCAATCCACCGCGGCCCGGCTTACCTGGATTCGCGCGAGGCCTTCTCGAGGTCGCGGCGGGCGTCCTGCAGCTCGTTGAGCTGTTTCTGCAGATCCTCTTTCTCTTCCTTGGTCTTGGCCTGCTTGATGGCTTCCATGACGTCCTTCTCGGCTTCCATCATGGCGACGCGCTCCTCGGCGAAGCCGGCGCGCGTATCGGCGGACTGGCCGCCGAAGATGGAAAGGGCCTTGGAAACTTTCGAACCGTTGAGCGCCTTGTCCATCTCGGTGGGCTTGGTCTTCTCCTGTTCGCGGGCGATGTCCTTTTCCTGCTGACGGATCTTGAGGTCCATCTCGGTGATGCGGGTGCTGCGCACCTCGACGCGGGGCAGGGCGGCGGTGGCCTCGGAGGCGGGCGGAGTCGTCGGCGCGGCCGGCTTGGGCGGGGCGGGCGGAAGTGCGGCCGGCGTGAGCGGAGGGATCGCAGGGGCAAGGGGGTTCGAGGCGACGGGGGCGGGAGCGCCGGGCGTGGCCGCAGCGGGCGCCGGGGCCACGGGCTGCTTTTTGGCGTCCTCGATCACGAGGGTTTTCAGCTCGTCCTTCACGTTGGGCTTGGGCTCGGCGGCCGGCGGCGGCGCGTCGGCGGCGAAGGCAGGGGCGGCCAGAAGGAGCAGGGCGGCAAAGGCGGTGGTTTTCATGATACGACGCAGGAGGTCAAACTACGGCGGAGGTGCGGGGAGTCGAGGGGATTGACGCGATTTAGGACCGCGTGGTTCCCCGCGGCGGAAAAAGAAAAAGGCCGGGCGTTTAAGCCCGGCCTGAGAGAGACGAGTGCCGGCAGGATGCCGGCGCTACTTACATCTTGCCGCCGTAGATCGCGCTGGCGCCGAGCTCTTCCTCGATGCGGAGGAGCTGGTTGTACTTCGCGACGCGGTCGGTGCGGCAGAGCGAGCCGGTCTTGATCTGGCCGGCGTTCG
Source organism: Verrucomicrobiota bacterium (assembly GCA_018239845.1). Classification (GTDB taxonomy): domain Bacteria; phylum Verrucomicrobiota; class Verrucomicrobiia; order Opitutales; family Opitutaceae; genus CAIRCN01. The sequence continues at coordinate 11,580 of JAFEGO010000035.1, read as the reverse complement.
TCGCGACGGCGATGTCGGCGATCGTTACGTCCTCGGTCTCGCCGGAGCGGTGGCTGATGACGGCGGTGTAGTTGGCCTCCTTGGCCATCTCCACGGCGTCGAACGTCTCGGTGAGGGAGCCGATCTGGTTGACCTTGACGAGGATCGAGTTGGCGGTGCCGGTCTCGATGCCCTTCTTGAGGAAGGCGGTGTTGGTGACGAAGAGATCGTCGCCGACGAGCTGCACGCGGTCGCCGATGGCGTCGGTGAGCTTCTTCCAGGTGGCCCAGTCGTTCTCGGCGCAGCCGTCCTCGATGGAGATGATCGGGTACTTGGCGGTGAGGGCGCTGTAGAAGGCCACCATCTCGTCGCCGGACAGCACGCGGCCGTCGGACTTCTTGAAGACGTAGCTCTTCTTCTCCTTCACGTAGAACTCGGAGGCGGCGACATCGAGGGCGAGGTTGATGTCCTTGCCGAGCTTGTAGCCGGCGTTCTTCACGGCGAGGGCGATGGCGTCGAGCGCGGCCTCGGCGGAGGCGAGCTTCGGGGCGAAGCCGCCCTCATCGCCGACGGCGGTGGCGAGACCCTGGTCCTTGAGGACCTTCTTGAGGGAGTGGAACACCTCGCAACCCATGCGGAGCGCCTCGCTGAAGGACTTCGCGCCGGTGGGCATGATCATGAATTCCTGGAAATCGATCGGGGCATCGGAGTGCGCGCCGCCGTTCATGATGTTCATCATGGGGACGGGGAGGACCTTCGCGTTCGGGCCGCCGAGGTACTTGTAGAGGGGCTGGCCGAGGGCGTTGGCGGCGGCCTTGGCCGTGGCCATGGAGACGCCGAGGATGGCGTTGGCGCCGAGCTTCGACTTGGTGGAGGTGCCGTCGAGCTTGATCATGGCGTGGTCGATGCCGACCTGGTCCACGGCGTCGAAGCCGATCAGCGCCGGGGCGATGAGGCCCTTGACGTTGCCGACAGCCTTCTGGGTGCCCTTGCCGCCGTAGCGCTTTTTGTCGCCGTCGCGAAGCTCGATGGCCTCGTGTTCGCCGGTGGAGGCGCCGGAGGGAACGGCCGCGCGGCCGAGGGCGCCGGAGGCGAGCTTGACGTCAACTTCGACCGTGGGATTGCCGCGGGAGTCGATGATCTCACGGGCGGTGATGGCGGTGATGGTAGTGTTCATTTAGAGAAAAGGAGCAATAGATGTGCCGGGGCGGGCGCAGCGGTGCAAGTCCGCGTTGCGGCATGATGAAAGTAGCGCAGGCGTCCCGCCTGCCAACGGTGCGACGGCAGGCGGGACGCCTGCGCTACCCGAGCCCTCAGAACGGAGGCGTGGTCGCGCCGATCTTGGTGAGGAAGCGGCCGACGGGGCCGGGCTCCTTGGGACGGTGCGCGGGCGGGATCTGGTGGGTGAAGCCGCGGTTGATGGCGGTGCGGCCCACGCTCACGCGGTCGTAGTTGCGGACGTTGAGATTCTCCAACGTCAGCAGGCGCTCGGGTACCTGGTCGAGGTGACCTTCGTAGGCGGCGGCGTGGAGCGGGGTGTCGCCGTTGTCGTTGCGCGTGAGGAGGAGATCGGCGGTGAGGCGGTCCGAGGGGATCTGGTCCAGCTGGCCGGACTCGGCGGCGGCGTGGATCGCGGTGAAGCCGGTCTTGCTGGAGAGCACGAGGTTGTCGTGGGTCAGCGCGGCGGAGGGGATCTGGCCGAGGTGGCCGGAGATGGCGGCGGCGTGGATCACGGTGTCGCCGGTGTTGGTCTTGCGCAGGAGGGCCGCGGTGGTGAGCAGCGCGGGCGGGAGCTGGTCGAGGTGGCCGTTGAAGGCGGCGACGTGGAGGACGGATTCGCCGCCGAGATTGGGCTCGGCGAGATTTTCCGCGGTGAGCCACACGGCCGGGAGGCGGTCGAGCGTGCCGGCCTCCGCCGCCTCGTGCAGCAGGGTATTGCCGAGGTGGGTGCGCTGGAGCAGGAGCGCGGGGGTGAGGAGCGCGGCGGGCAGCTGGTCGAGATGGCCGTTGGCGGCGGCGACGTGAAAGACGGTGTAGCCGGAGTTGCTGATGATGCCGAGGAGATCGGGCGTCAGAAATTGCGCGGGCACCTGGTCGAGGTGGCCGCCGAGGGCGGCGTGGTGGAGCGGCGTGTATCCGGAGTCGTTGCGCAGCGAAAGGTTCTCGGCGGTGAGCACGGCGGCGGGGATCACGCTCAGGGCGCCGTACTTCGCGGCGGAGTGGAGCGGGGTGTTGCCGGAGGAGTTGCGCGCGGTGAGCCGCTCGACGGTGAGGGCGGCGGCGGGCAGGAGATCGAGCTGGCCGGTGCGGGCGGCTTGATGGAGGTCTGGACTTTCCATGGGCGCTTGGGCGGTGATGAAAGTTTCGGTCGCGGCCGGAAGCAAACCTAAATCCCGTCACCAACGCAGGAACCGCGACCCGCTTTCGGTTTGCCAAGCCCGCCGCGGAATCCACGCTCACCTCCGATGAAACCTTCGGATGCAAAACCTGCGTCAACCCCCGCCCCCAAGGACGCCGTCCTGGTGATCGACGACGAGAAGCCCATGCTCGACATCTATGCGGCCGCGCTCAGCACGGCCTTCGAGGTGACGACGGCGCAGTCGGCGCGCGAGGCGGAGTTCATCCTGCACAAGAAATCCTTCAAGGTGATCATCTCCGACCACCTGATGCCCGGCGGCAACGGCATGAACCTGCTGGTGCGCGCGCGCGAGGAGTTTCCCCATACCCAGCGCGTGCTGGTGACCGGATACATGAAGCCTGAGATGCTGATGCGCTCGGTGAACGAGGCCGCCCTTTTCCGCTACCTGCTCAAGCCGATCTCCATCACGGAGCTGCTCAAGGTGGTGCAGGATGCGGCCCGCGCGCACGACGTGAGCGTGGCGGCGGGCTGAGTGCGAGAGACGCGACGCCATGAAGCCAACGGCGTCGCAACTCCCCGAACGTCCGAGCGTGCTGCTCGTGGAGGACGAGGCACCGCTGCGTCAGGTGATGCAGCTCGGACTCGCGCCGCAGTTTGACGTGGAGACCGCGGCCTCGGCCGAGCAGGCGGAAAAGCTGATGGCGACGCGCTCTTACGACGTCGTGGTCTCGGACCACCTGATGCACCATACGACCGGGTTGGATTTCCTGCGGCTCGCGAAGGAGCGGCACCCGGGCACGATGCGGATCATGATCACCGGCTATACCAATCCGGAGCTGATCTCGCGCAGCGTCTCGCTCGCCGGCCTGGCGGCGTGCCTGGTGAAACCGATCCCGTCGGAGGAGCTGGCGCGGGTGATCTGGGCGGCGCTGGGCAGGACCCAGTGATCGACTGATTGCTTTACACCAAGATCGCAAAGACCGCGAAGGAAAGACGGCTCAGCCTTGGCGATCTTTGCGATCTTCGTGTAAAAACAGGTGGTGGGCGTTACTTTTTGAACTGGTTCAGCTTGGCCTTCAGGTAGGGGGCGGTGGGGCTGCGCTTCACCTTGAGGAGGCCGGCGAGCTCGCCCTGGTAGAGGAGTTCGCCGCCAGCGGGGCCGCCGACCGGGCCGAGTTCGATGATGTAGTCGGCCTCGGCGAGGAGATCGAGGTGGTGCTCGATCACGACAACCGTGTGGCCCTGATCGACGAGCGAGTGCAGCACGGGGATTAGCTTTTCGCAGTCGCTCAGGTGCAGGCCGATGGTCGGCTCCTCGAGGAGGTATAGGTTGCGCGGGAGCGTGCCGCGCGAGCGCTCGCGGTAGGTCGCGAGGCCGGCGGAAAGCTCGGTGACGAGCTTGAGGCGCTGGGCTTCGCCGCCGGAGAGCGTGGGCGAACTCTGGCCGAGCGTGAGGTAGCCGAGGCCGCAATCGACCATGAGCTGGCACACCTGCGAGAGCTGGCTGTGGAAATCGAAGAACGTCGCGGCCTCCTCGAACGTGAGCTGGAGGACCTGGCCGATGTTCTTCCCCTTCCAGGTGATCTCCGCGAGGTCGGGGCTGTAGCGGGAGCCGCGACAGTCGTCGCAGGGCAGATACGTGTCGGGCATGAACGCCATCTCCAGCTTGATGCGGCCCGCGCCTTCGCAGGTCGGACAGCGTCCGCCCGCCGTATTGAAGGAGAAACGTCCGGGACCGAAGCCGCGGATCTTCGACTCGGGCAGCGAGGCGAAGAACTGGCGGATGAGATCGAAGATACCGAGGTACGTCGCGGGCGTGGAGCGCGGCGTCTTGCCGATGGGCGATTGGTCCACCTCGATAACCGAGCGGAAACCGGACGCGCCGGTGAGGGTGCTGAATACCGGATTTTTGATACCGGATACCGGATTGGCGTCGTCGGCAGTGAAGCCGGTGGCTTTGACGAAGGCTTTGCCCGTGAGCTTATTATTCTGGGTCTTGATCGCGTGGCTGACGGCGGGCTGGAGGAGATCGCGGAAGAGCGTGGATTTGCCGGCGCCGCTGGGACCGGCGACCATGATGAGCTTGCCGGGGGGCAGGCGCAGATCGAAGCCCTTGAGGTTGCGGAAGCGGATATCGCTCATTTCTAGCCACGGCTGTTTCCGGTTTCCGGTTTCCAAAATCCGGTATTCCCCACGCCACGGGTGCTTGATGCCTTTGGCGAGAAAGAGGCCGGTGAGGGATTTCTGGCTGGCGCGGATCTCGGCGGGGGTGCCGTGCGCGAGGAGTTCGCCGCCGTGGATGCCGGCGGCGGGCCCGAGGTCGAGGATCTTGTCGGCGCGGGCCATCAGCTCGTCGTCGTGCTCGACGACGAGGAGGGTGTTTCCTTTTTCGCGGAGCGACTGGAGCGTCTCGATCAGGCGGTCGTTGTCGCGGGCGTGGAGGCCGATGCTGGGCTCGTCGAGGACATAGAGGACGCCGGCGAGATTGGTGCCGAGCTGCGCGGCGAGGCGGATGCGCTGGGCCTCGCCGCCGGAGAGCGTGCCGGTGGGCCGGTCGAGCGAGAGGTAGCCGAGGCCGACGTGATCGAGGAATTTCAGGCGCTCCTCGATCTGCGGCACGATGTCCTGCGTGATGAGCTTGCCGCGGGCGTCGAGCTCAAGCGCGCGGAGTCGGGTGAGCAGCTGCGACGGGACGGAGGCGAGCAGGCCGGGCAGGGAGAGCGGCGGCTGCTTGGCGGCGGGCTTGAAGTGGAGTTTAACGGAGCGGCCCACGCGGTTGAGGCGGGCGCCGTGGCACTCGGGGCACAGTGTGCCCTCATCGGTGAGGTCGTCGGCCGAATCGATGCCGAACTCGCGCAGGCGCGCGGCGGGGTCTTCCTTCTCCTCGTCGTCGGTCTCCTCCAGCATCCACGGAAAAACGTGGCCGTGGCCGCGGCAGGTGGGGCACCAACCGCGCGGGGAGTTGAAGGAAAAATTCTTCGGATCGAGCTCGGGGAAACTCTCACCGGTCTCGATGTCGGTGCGCGTGGTGGAGAACCACGACAGGACATCGCCCTGCGGCGTAAGGAGGAAGCAGGCGCCTTTGCCGACCTTTAGCGCGCGGTCGAGGGCCGGGCCGGATTTGGTTTCCTTGTCCTTCAGGTCGGCGACGACGACCTCGATGTCGTGCTCCTTGTAGCGGTCGAGTTTTTGGAAGGCATCGACGCGGGTGAGCTTGCCGTCGGCGCGCATGAGCTCGTAGCCCTGGTTCTCGATCCACGTGGCGATGGGCTGGTGGTGGCCCTTGCGGCCGCGGATGAGCGGGGCGCAGAGGTAGAGATGCTTTGCGCGTTTGGCGGCGGGCGTGGCGAGCACGCGGGTCAGCAGGGCGCGGAGCTGGCCGGGCGAGAGCGGCGTGACGGGCTTGTCGGTGTCGGGGTGATGCTGCGTGCCGAGGCGCGCGTAGAGGAGGCGGAGGTACTGGGCGACCTCGGTGATGGTCGCGACGGTGGACTTGCGGGAGCCGCGGGTGACGCGCTGCTCGATGGCGACGGTCGGCGGGATGCCGGTGAGCCGGTCCACGGCGGGCCGCGGGAGTTGTTCGACGAACTGCCGCGCGTAGGGCGACATCGACTCCATGAACCGCCGCTGGCCCTCGGCAAACACGATGTCGAAGGCGAGGGTGGACTTGCCCGAACCGGAGACGCCGGTGACGACCGTGAGCTCGCGGTGGGCGATGGCGAGGGAGAGGTTCTTCAGGTTGTTCTCGCGCGCGCCGGTGATGACTAATTGCGGATCGGGGATACCGGATACCGGAAAGGGGATGTAAGGAGCGGGGTCTTCGGCGGCGAGTAATCCGGTATCCGGTATTGCCGATCCGAAATCGGCAAGCACTTCGCGCAAGAAGGGAGAGGTGGCCGTCTCCGCTCTGGCAACCGACTCGGGCGGGCCTTCGGCGATGATGCGGCCGCCCTCAGCGCCGGCTTCGGGTCCGACCTCGATCAGCCAGTCGGCGGATTTGAGAACGTCGAGATTGTGCTCGATCACGATCACACTGTGGCCGCGGTCCACGAGAGCCTGCAGGACGGTGAGGAGGCGTTTGACGTCGTGGCGGTGGAGGCCGGTGGTGGGCTCGTCCAACAGGAGCAGGGCTCCTGTTGGGATTTTCGATTCTGGATTCTCGATTTTCGATTGCTCGGAGGTGAAGCCACCGAGGTAGCGGACGAGCTTGAGGCGCTGGGATTCGCCGCCGCTGAGGGTGTTGAGGGGCTGGCCGAGGGTGAGGTAGCCGAGGCCGACGCTTTCGAGGGGCGTCAGGCGCGTGCGGATCTCGGGGTGATCGGCGAAGAGGACGAGGGCGTCGGAGACGGACGTGTTGAGGAGGTCGGCGACGGAGCGGTCGGACCAGCGGATGGCGAGAACCTCGGGCTTGAAGCGGCGGCTGTCGCAGACGGGGCAGGGCACGAAGACGTCGGAGAGGAACTGCATCTCAACGCGCTCGTAGCCGAGACCCTGACAGTGGTCGCAGCGGCCGTCGCCGCTGTTGAAGGAGAAGGAGGAGTGGGTGAAGCCGGCTTCTTTGGCGGCGGGCGTCGCGGCGTAGAGCTCGCGGATGAGGTCCCAGGCCTCGGTGTAGAGGGCGGGATTGGAGCGCGGGGTGCGCGAGAGCGGCGACTGGTCGACGAGGAGGATTTCGGAAAACGGCGCGTCGGCCGGCGCGGGTGTGATCGACTCGATGACGGCGGCGTCCTCCGTGAGCTGGAGGCGCTGGGCAAGCAGGCCCTGGTAGATGACGTGGTTGAGCAGCGTGGACTTGCCGGAGCCGGAGACGCCGGAGAGGCAGACGAGGCGCTGGAGCGGGAGCGCGAGGGTGACGCCGCGGAGATTGTGCTTGGTGGCGTTTTTGAAGGTGAGACGCGGCGTGGCCGCGGTGACGGTGCGGCGCTGGGCGGGCGTGGGGATGCTCTCGCGGCCGGAGAAGTAGGCGCCGGTGATGCTGTCCTTCGATTTGAGAAGGGCGGGGACGGAGCCGGTGAAGACGATGTTGCCGCCCTTGCTGCCGGGCTCGGGGCCGACCTCGATCACGTGGTCGGCGGCGCGGATCATCGCCTCGTCGTGCTCGACGACGACCACCGTGTTGCCGGTGTCGGTGAGCGTGCGGATGATCGCGATCAGGCGGTCGATGTCGCGCGGGTGCAGGCCGACACTGGGCTCATCGAGGACGAAGAGCGTATCAACTAATGAAGTACCGAGGCAAGACGTGAGGTTGACGCGCTGGACCTCGCCGCCGGAGAGGGTCTTCGACTGGCGGTCGAGCGTGAGATAGCCGAGGCCGACTTGCTGGAGGTAGCGCAGACGAGTCCGGATCGAATCAAAGGCCAAGTCAGCGCTGTGGGCGGACTCGCCTGAATGACCAATGCCTAATGTCCAATGACTAATGAGGGACAGCAGGTCGCTGACGGGGATTTGGTAGAGGTCGGGGAGGGTGCGGCCTTGCCATTTCCAGCAGAGGGACTCGGGCTGGAGGCGCTGGCCGCCGCAGGCGGGACAGGGATTGTAGGCCCGGTAGCGCGCGAGGAAGACGCGCACGTGCATCTTGTAGGTGTTCTTTTCGAGCCAGCGGAAGAAACCCTTCACGCCGTACCAGTAGGTGGGCCAGGTCTTGCCGTTTTCCTCGCCGTAGCCGGGCTCGCCGTCGATGACGAAGGCCTGCTGCTCGGGCGTGAGTTTGGCGAAGGGGATGTTGGTGGGAATCTTGCGGCGCTTGGCGAAGACATAGAGGTCCTTCTTGGACTCGCCGTAGATCTCGCTCTCCCAGCACTTGATGGCGCCGTCGTCGAGCGAGAGGGACTGGTCGGGGACGGCGAGCCGGTAGTCGATCTCGATCACGCGGCCGAAACCGCGGCATTGCGGGCAGGCGCCGAGCGGCGAGTTAAAAGAGAAGAGCGCGGGGCTCGCGGGGCGGAAGGTGCGACCGGTTTTGGGCGAGTGCAGACCGCGGGAGAAATGGCCGATCTCGCCGAAGGGGGCGGAGGCGGGCGCGGCCTCGGGGGTGGCGAACAGGAAGACCTCGTTTTTCCCGAAGTGGAGGGCGGTTTCGACGGCCTCGAGGAAGCGGGATTTTTGCGCGGGGGCGACGGCGAGGCGGTCCTGGGCGACGTAGAGGTGGGTCGTGAGGGCGGCGGGCGTGCTTGTAAGCAAATTGTCGATACGATAGACGGTGCCGTCGGCGAGGAGGACGCGGACGTAGGACTGGCCCTTGAGGCTTTGGAGGATCTCGGGCCAGGTGAGGTTGTCGGGCTTCGTGACCTTGAAGGCGACGATGACGGAGCGGTTGGCGTGCGCGGCGGCGGTCTTGGCCCAGATGGACTGGGGGTTGTCGTCCTCGACCTTTTCGCCGGTGGCAGGGTCGAAGCACTCGGCGACGTGGCTGAACCAGACTTTGAAGAAATCGGTGAGCTCCGTCATCGTGCCCACGGTGGAGCGGGAGGTCTTGACGGTGTTGCTCTGCTCGATGGCGATGGAGGGGCGGATGTTCTCGATGGCGTCGACCTTGGGCTTGTCGAGGAGGTCGAGGAACTGGCGGGTGTAGGCGCTGAACGTCTCGACGTAGCGCCGCTGGCCCTCGGCGTGGAGGGTGTCGAAGACGAGGGAGGACTTGCCCGCGCCGCTCAGGCCGGTGACGGCGATGTACTTGCCGAGCGGGATGTCGAGGTCGAAGCCCTTGAGGTTGTTCTGTCGGACGCCGCGCAGGCGGATGTGCTCGGGAGCGGCGCTAGGGACGACGGCGGAGGTGGAGGATTTTTTAACCACGGAAGGACACGGATGAACACGGATTGGACGTTGGCAATCCGGGGCGAGCGGAAAACGAAGTCTGCTGACAGAGGGTTGTCAGGAGCGCCGCTTTGGCGCGCGGCGAATGGTCCAATTGTGTCCGATTGTGGCCGATTCCGGTTTCATTTGGCCGCGACCGTGAGGGTCGCGCCGGACGTGGCGATGGAGCGGACGACGGCGGGGGCAGGGCGGGTGTTGGTGACGATGGTGAAACGCGCGTCGAAGGGACTGGTGAGGCTGAGGGCCTTGCGGCCGAACTTGGACTCGTCGAGGGCGAAGACGGTGCGCTCGGCGGCGGCGATCATCTTGCGCTGGGCAGCGACGATGAGGGCGTTGTGATTCCAGATGCCGCTCTCGGTGATGCCGGCGCCGCCGAGGATCGCGAGGTCGGCGTGGGTCTGGTCGAAGGACTGTTCGCAGAGCGGGCCGACGAGGACGCCGAGGCGGCTGTAGATATTGCCGCCGGTGACAATGGTCTCGGCGCTGCCGATGTCGCTGAAGAGGCTGGCGACGGGGAGGGAGTTGGTGATGATCTGGAGGCGTTTTTCCGCGAGCAGGCGGGCGACGGCGTAGGTGGTGCTGCCGCCGTCGAGAATTACGGTCATGCCCGGTTTCACGAGGGCGGCGACGATGCTGGCGATGGCGAATTTCTCCTCGGGGTGACGCTGATCGCGGGCGATAAAATCGTACTCCTGGGAAACGGCGTCGGTCTCGACGAGGGACGCGCCACCGTGGTGGCGCCGGACCACGCCACGGGACTCCAGGGCGTCGAGAGCCCGGCGGACCGTGGAGAGCGAGCCGCTGAACTTGGCCGCGAGGGTCTGGAGATCGGCGTACTTGTGCTCGCGGATGAAACGCTCGATGAGGTCGATGCGCTGCTGGTTGGTCATGGGTGGCGGAGGAGACTTTTAAAGAGATTCAGGTAGGCCGCAACCTGCGTCTGCGGGTCGAAGGCCTCCCGGGCGAAACGCCGGGCGTCGGCGGAGCGCTCGGCGTGCGCGAGGGCGGGTTCGCTGAGGCGGCGGGTGAGGGTGTCGCGGAAGGCCGCGCGGTCGCCCTGCGGAATCGCCCAGCCGGTGCGGCCGGACCGGAAGCACTCGCGGATGCCCTGCGCTTCGCTGGCGACGGCGAGGAGACCGTGGGCCTGCGCCTCGATCAGGAAATTGGACAAGGCCTCGCTGACCGAGGCGTGCACGGCGAGATCGGCGGCGCAGTAGAGCGGCGTGGGGTCTTGGTGGAAGCCGAGGAATTTTACGCGGGAGCCGAGTTTCTTTTCGGCGACGAGACGCTCGCAAGCGGGTCGGGTCGGGCCGTCGCCCGCGAGCCAGAGCTGCCAGTCGAGCTGCGCGGGCAAGCCGGCGGCGACCTCGATCAACTCGCGCTGGTTTTTCTCGGGACGGAACATGCCGACATTGAGGAGGACGCGGGTGGCGGCGGTGGCGCCGTAGCGGACGCGGAGCGGCTCGTTGCGCCAGAGGGCGGACTCGGGCGGGAAGACGAGGGCGTTGTGGATGACCGCGATCTTTTCCGGCGCGAGGCCGTAGCGGGTGACGAGCGTGTCGCGGGCATCGTGGCTGTTGGCGACGATGTGGCTAACGGCCCGCAGCGAGCGCTGATAGACGGCGGGAAGGGATTTGCCGGTGCGCATCGTGCCGACCACGGCGGCCGCCGGGAAACGATGCTGCAGGCGACCGGCGTAGCCGTTGGCCATGCGGCCCATGCAAAGAATGATATCAGGTGCGATGGCTCCTGCTGCTCGGAGGAGCCCCGGCGCAAACCAGTCGAGGTGCGTGTCGAACGGCTGGAGCGTGCGGCGTGCGACTTGGGGCGAGACGGTGCGGGCGAGCCGGCCGCCGGGGCGGAAGGTCAGCAGCGTCGTCGCGTGGCCGGCGGCGGCGAAGGCGTTGGCGAGGAGCACCGTCTGGCGCTCGGTGCCGCCGCTGCGGAGGCAATCCTGGACGAAGAGGATTTTCATTGCCCGGGGAGCTGCTGGGGGGAAAGTGACATTCCCATGAACAACCGTGTGCTTCAATTGCTGGTGAGCTGGGCCGTGCTGGCGCTGGGCGTGACGCTGGCGACCAATATCGTAACCGGCCTCAGCTGTGATAATACCACGGTGCTGATCAAGGTCGTGCTGCTCCTGAGCTTCTTCAACGCCATCATCAAACCGTTGCTGCTGATCTTCACGTTGCCGTTCATTTTGCTCACCATGGGGCTCGGCGTGATCGTGATCAATGCCTTGTTGTTCTTTTGGGTCGGCAAGCTGGTCGATGGTTTTCACGTCGCCAGCTTCTGGTCGGCCCTCGGCGGGGCGCTGATCGTGAGCCTGACCAACCTCATCCTGAGCGGCCTCATGCGGGACAAAAATGCCCCGCGGCGCCGGGGCGGCCAGCCTCCGCAGCGTCCGGCCGAGCCGGCCAAGAAGGACG
>JAFEGO010000034.1 GCA_018239845.1 Verrucomicrobiota bacterium | reverse complement strand
GCATCACCCGGCCGAAGCGCACGGACGACCGGTCCCGCGCCTGCTCGGCGGCCTGGCGCTGGCGCACGAGGTTGGCCTGCCGCAGCCGCCACAGCCAGCTCGTGGCGGCGCCGGCGAGGCCCAGCAGGCCCACCGCCGATGTCGCGAGCGACCAGGCATCCCGCCGCAGCGGCCCGTACACCTCGCGGGCATCGACCCGCGTCGTCAGGTACCAGGGCGAATCCGGCACGGAAATTCCATATCCAAAAATGGGTACGCCGAAGTGATCCACCCCTTCCGCCGCGGTGATTTCGCCGCGGAGGCAGCGGGCAAGCATGGAGGTGGCGGGCAGTTGGGAAATCACCCGCTTCTCGGCAAAAGGCAGGGTCTGCGCCCGGCTCACACCGGGGGCCTCGCGGACTCCGCCCATCGCCACCATGTTATCGCCGTCCCTGAACCACAGGACGGTCTGGCCGGTCGAGTAATCGCCGGGCCACCATTTCAAGCTGGGGAAGATGGCCCTGGCCGGATCGGTCTGCAACCAGACTGCGCCGACCACCGCAGTGGTGCCGGGGGCGCGGATGGGAACCAGCAGATCCCAGCGGAGTTTTTCCGGACCGATCAGATAGGGCGGGATTTCGACGACCTTTGTGATCTCCTTCAGGGCGGCGAGCCGGCCCGGCAAATCCGGCGCATCCGGCCGCGCCCCGTCAGGGAAGGCCGCGACCGGCTTCCCCGCGCCGTTGAAAACGATGATCTTGGTGTAGCCGTAATCCGAGCCGAGCTTCTGCAGCCACTCGCGCAAACGTATCGGCGTAAAGCCATCGGCCCGGTCGGCCGTGGTCCCCAGCACGACGTCGCCCAAGGCCGGCAGCGCCATGAGAGCCTGCGCATCCGCCAGACGCTCACGCCGCCATTGGACGATCTCGCGCAGCTTCAGGTCGGTCAGGGTCACGACCGTCTCCAGTGACCGCGCCTGTTGGTCGCGGGTGCGGACGCGCAGGTAGTAAACGCAAGCCGCCGTGGCGATCACGGCCACGCCCGCCATCAAGGCAATCGCCAGCCGCTCATCCCAGGGGATCCGGGATTGCCAGTCGCCCGTGTCGTTGGCGCCGAAAAGCCAGCGGCGGATCCGGTTGATCGCGACCGGATTCAGGAGCAGCAAAAAATTGAAGGCGCAGAGGCTGATCATCCCTTGGTTCATCGGCGGCAGCCAGTCGGAGGTGATGCCCAGGGGATTGCCCGCCGCGAACGCCATGCCCGAGATAAAGCCAAAGACCAGGATGAGCAGCGCGAGCCCGATGCCGGCCACACACACCTTCTCGCACCGGCGAAGGCGCGAATACAGCGCGAACATGGAGAGGGTCGAGGCCAGCAGCAAAATCGCGGTCTGCGGCCCGGTGCGCGGGACGCCGCGCCCTCCCACCATGACGCGGGCCTCAAACCAATGCTCCGCCGGTGAAACCCGGCCCGTCGCCCGGCACCACAGGAGATAAATTGCGGCAAGGATGATGACCGCCCCGCCCGTCCACAGCAGCCGCATGCGGAACCGCGCCAAAGGTCGGATCCACTGGCAGCCCAAGGTCGCGCAAAGCAGCGTCAGCAAAATGGCCGTGATCGGCGCGATGCCCCAAAACAAACCGGCGGCACGCAATCCCGCGGTCGTTAATTCCGGATAAACCAAAGCCCGGATGGCGAAGGCGGCGATGATCCAAGGCCCGATGCTCTGGGTCCAAAAACGCCAGCCAAGGTGGTGGCTGGGCAGATGCATGGCCGAACCCGAGGAAGGCGACGAGGGACTCATGCGGCTTCAGCCCGGTCGCGACATGGGCGAGGCGGGACTGGAAAAATAAGCCGGAGGGGGTGGCTGAAGGGGATCATCGCCGAAAGGCCTGCACCGGCCTGCAGTCCTTATCGTTGATCGCCTCGCTTAGAACAAGGGAGGAATAAAACAAAGCAGCGACGAAGGCCTGAAAATACACTGCAAGTTCTGAAGAGGCCCTGCGACAAAGCCCAAGGTCGGTTGATCCGGGGCGTTTAGCTCCGGAGTTTCAGCCGGTGATCAGCGGGGTGATTTTGAAGTTACCCTGATCTGACGGATGCGGGCCAGCCGCCCGCGCTTCCAGTAGCTCGCTCTGAGCTGAGTGGCTGCGGCGTCCTCGCCGCAGATGTTCGTAATACGAACATGGCCCCGGCGAAACTGCGGCGAGGACGGTTCAGGTCTTGGTTTTGGCCCACGGAACACACGGAAGACACGGAAGAAAAACCGATGATCTGATTTCCGTGTCTTCCGTGTATTCCGTGGGCCTCCCTCCTCACTCGTTGCGCAACGCCACCACGGGATTCACGCAGTTGCTCTGTTTTTACAGGAGATAACGGAGAAAACGGAGGTGGGATTATTCGGTTTCGATTCCTCTCTCTGTTTCCTCCGTTGCCTCCTGTAAAAATTCTCACTCGTTGCGCAGGGCGACCACGGGGTTGACCCGCAGGGCGCGGAGGGCGGGGATCAGCAGGGCGAGGCCGCCGGCGAACGCGAGGGAGAGGAGCGTGGCGGTGAGGGTCACGGGGTCGCGCGGGGTCACGCCGTAGAGCTGGCTCGCGAGGAGCTGGCCGGCGAAGCACGCCACGCCGAGGCCCAGGGCGAGACCGATCACGAGTTGGCCGCCGCCTTGGCGGAAGATCAGGCGGAGGATGTTGCCCGGCGTCGCGCCGAGCGCCACGCGGACGCCGATCTCCTGCGTGCGCTGGCTCACGGCATAGCTCATCACGCCGTAGAGGCCCACCGCGGCGAGGCCGTAGGCCACGACGCCAAACACCCCGAAGAGCGCGGCGATGAGCCGCTTCGAGGCGCCGGCCTCGGCGAGCTGCTGGTCCATCGTCTCGGCAAAATACACGGGGAGGTCGTCGCGCAGCTCGCGCACCGTGCGCCGGAGCACCGGGGCCAGCAGCGCGGGGTCGCCGCTCCGCGAGCGCGCATAGACGCTCATGCGGTCCATGTCCTTAACCTGCTGATACGAGACGTAGGCCTGCGGCACGATCTCGCCATCGAAATTCCCCAGCATCACCTGGCGCGCGACGCCCACGACGGTGATCCACTCCGGCTTTTCGCCGGGCTTGGCGGGGCCGCCGCGCAGGAAGCGCTGGCCGAGCGGGCTGCGGCCGGGCCAGAATTTTTCGGCAAAGGCCGTGCTGATCACCGCCACGGCGGGCGCCTCGGCCGAGTCGGCGTCCGTGAGATTGCGCCCGGAGAGGAGCGGGATGCGGAGCGTCGGCAGGTAGTCGGGCGAGGCGGCCTTGATGTTGGCCGCCGGGCCGCGCTCGCCGTCGGGGGCGGGCGGGCGGCCGTCGATCGTGATCGGCTCGCTGCCGCCGTAGGTCGGCCCCGCGTCCACGAGGCCGGCCTGCTCGATCTCCGGCGCGGCACGCAGCCGCTCGGCGAGCTGGCGGAAAAACGCGCGCTGCTGCACGGCGCCCTTCGACTCGCGGTCGAGCAGCGCGATGCGCCCGTGGTAGATCCCCGCCGGGTCGAAGCCCAGCGGCGCGCTCTGCATTTTTACCACGGAGCGCACCATCAGGCCGGAGAGCACGAGCAACAGGCACGACATCGCGATCTCGCCGATGACGAGCAGCCGCCGGAAATGCCCCATCCCCGCGCTGGTCGAGCCGCGGCTGCCGTCCTTCAGCACCGCGTTGAGATCGGTGCGCGATGCGCGCAGCGCGGGATAAATGCCCGCGAGGACGCAGGCCAGCACCGTGAGCCCGAGGGTGTAGAGCAGGGCCGTCGCATCGAGTTCGAAGACCATCCAGTAGGGCGGCTGCAGATCGGTGATGTGGTTGCGGAAAAGCACGACGCCCAGCTGCGCCAGCCCGAGGCCGAACAGCGCGCCGAGCCCCGCGAGCACCAGCGTCTCCGTGAAGAGGAGCCGCACCACGCGGCCGCGGCCAGCCCCGAGCGCAGCGCGCACGGCGAGCTCCTTTTCGCGCACCGCGGCGCGGGCGAGCAGGAGGTTGGCGACGTTGGCGCACGCGATCAGCAGCACGAAGAGCACCGCGCCGAGCATCACGCCGAGCAATATGCGCGTCTCCGCATCGACGAACATCGCGCGCATCGTCTGCACGTGGTACACGACGCCCTTCGTCTCCGCCGGGTGCTCCGTGGCGAAGCGCCCTGCGACGGTGTTGAATTCGGCCTGCGCCTGCGCGACGCTCACGCCGGGCTTCAACCGGCCGAAGACGAGCAGCCGGCGGTTGTCGCGCTTGTCCTCCCGGTAACGGTCCCGCACCGGAAAAAAGACGTCCGCCTGCTCCGGAAACCGGAAATTCGCCGCCGCGATGCCGATGACGGTCGCGGACTCGCGGTTGAGTTTCACCTGCCGGCCGATGATGCCCGGGTCGCCCTTGAAACGGTTTTGCCAGATCGCGTGGCCGAGCACGATCGTGGCCGGCGCGCCGGGCTGGTCGTCGGCGGCGGTGAACCAGCGGCCGAGCGCGATCGGGGCGCCCAGCAGCGCCATACCCTGGGCCGACATCGCCGTGCCCTCAACGCGCTCCGGGTCGCCCCCGACGCTGCTCAGCGTGGCCGAGAGATCCTGATACACCGCGTAGTCGAGGCAGCTCTGCTGCTGCGCGCGCAGGTCGGTGAATTCGCCCCACGACAGCCCCTCGCGCTCGTTGGGCTGGCTGGTCGCCTTGTTGGTATAGACGGAGATGACCTTTTCCTGCTCGGGAAACGGCAGCCCGCGCAGCACGATGCCGTTGACGATGGAGAACATCGCCGCATTCACGCCGATGCCCAGCGCGAGCGTGACAATGGCGACAAGGGCGAAGCCCGGGCTCTTCCGGAGAGCCCGCAGCGTGAGGCGGAGATCGGACATCATGGTGAGGCGGGTGGTTGCCTAACAACCCACCGCCCTCCGCCAAAGTTGCAGAAATGATGAGATGCCCTCTGAAACGGGCCTCGGGCGTTTCGTTTTTTGGCCCACGGAACACACGGAAAACACGGAAGGAAAACTGACCATCGGATTTCCGTGTCTTCCGTGTATTCCGTGGGCCTCTCTCTTCATAAATAAGGTGGCTCAGACCGCGCCGTCCGCCAGACTCTCGCCGTCCGCCATGCTCACGCTGATTCTCCTCGCGCCGCTCTTCCTGATCTTTGAGATCTGGCAGCTCGTGATCGGGGAGCGCTATCTCGGCATCAAGCAGATCGCGCGCAACGGCGACCCACGCACGCTCGGGCTCTCGGAGGTCATCGCGTTTTTCTGGAGCGGCACGATCCTGCTCTACTGGCTCTGGATGCTCTGCCTGCTCTTCCCCTCGGTCACGCGGCTGCACGGGCTGGGCCTGCTGGCGGTCTCGGCCACGGGCTTCGCCCTGCGGCGCAACACCGGGATCAAGTGGGTGCTCGTCATCCTCACCTTCGAAGGCGCCGTCCGCATCGGGCTCCTCGGCTCGCTCGCCGTGCTGGTCTGGCGGCGGCTATAGGGAGTAGCGCAGGCGTCCTCGCCTGCAGGATGGAGGCTGGCAGGCGGGACGCCTGCGCTACTTGCTCAGATCCCGTACCGCTTCGTCACGGTCTTTTCGACCGGCTCGGCGAAGGACTGCGCGAAAAACTCCTGCGCGGCGGTCATGAGCTTGGCGTACTTGCCGTAGTCGCCGGCCCATGAGTTGGGCACGCGGATGCGCTTGATCACACCCTTGCCGTGCTTGTCCTTCGCGTCGCGGTCGGGCGCGAGCTCCATGGAAAATTTCGGGGCGAGCGTATGCACCACATAGTGCCGTGAACCATCCCGCTCTTCGCGCTCGATCCGCATGAAATCGCCGAGGGCCATGCCGGCAACGTGGCACGGCTCCGCCCCGTTGGAAACCCAAATCTCACCGCGTGCAATCAGGGGTTGAAAAGCCCGCGCCTGCCGCGCACACCTTTTCCCATCGCGTCCGCCCCGGTCCGGCGCTTCCCGCGCTTCCGGCCGCGCATCCTCCCGCTTCCATGAGTCGTTCCGCCAAACTCTCCAAACTTCCCCTCTGGGTTTTCCTCCTGACCGACGCCGTGCTGCTCGGCACCGCTTTCTTCATCGCGAAGGCCTCGGTCGCCAAAGGGCATCCGCTCTCCGAGGCCGCCATGCTCTCGATCGTGGCGTGCGTGGTCCTCGGCGCCATCGTCTGCCTGGTGCCGTTCATCGCCCGCTACGAGCGGCAGAAAAACGAGACGCTCGACGACCGCCAGCGCGCCCTCGAGGCCCTCGCCCTGACCATCGGCGCCTCCGCCGAGCAGATCAGCATCGCCGCCAACGGCCTCAACACCATCGCCGAGCTCACCCAGAAAAACCTCAAGCAGGCCGAGCAGCTCCCGCAGAAGCTCCAGGAAAAGATCGCCGAGTTCACCGCCCAGCTGGAAAGCGCCCGGGACGATGCCCGCGAGGAAATGGAAAAGGAGCTCGCCGAGCTCCGCGCCTCCGAGAGCGAACGCCTCCAGGGTGCCTCCGACAAGATCCACCAGGCCGTCGCCGAGCTCGGGCGCCTCGAAGCCGCCGCGCAAAAGAATCTCACCGCCACCGCCGACACCCTCGGCCAGGCCCACGCCGGCGCCACCGCCGCCCTCCAGGCCGCCGCGAGCGCCGCCACCGAAGCCGTCGCCGCCGCGACCGCTGCCGCCACGCAGTCCATCGCCACCGCCACGGCCGACGCCACGCGCGCCATCACCGCCTCCACGCACGACGCAAGCAACACCCTCGCCGCCTCCGCCGCCGAAGCCGGCCGCGCGCTCAACACGACCGCCACCGAGGCCGGTCGCTCCCTCAACGCCTCCGCCAACGAGTCGTCCGTCGCGCTCGCCGCCGCGCAGGCCGCCGCCCTGCTCGCGACCGAGACCCTCATCACCACCAAGGTCGCCGCCGCCGTGGCCGCCATCGGCACCGCCCTCAGCCAGCCCGTCACCGCCGCTGCGCCGGCTACGCCCGCACCCGCCCCGACCCCCGCAGCTGAACCGGCCGACGCGCCCGCCGCTGCTGCCCCGACGCCTGAGCCGGAAGCCGCCGCGCCCACCCTCGCCCTCGAAACCGCTCCGGTTGAAGCCTCGGCTCCGCCCGCGGCCCCCGAGCCTACGCCGCCGGCCGCCGACGAAGCCGCGCCCACCCCCACCCCGCATCTCAGCCGCAAAGCCCGTCGCAAGCTGGAGCGCGAACAGGCCAAGGCCGCCGCGCGCGCTGCACAGCCCGCCGCCGACCCCGCGCCCGTGGCCGATCCCGTCACCGACCCGGCGATCGATCCCGCCATCGAGCCCGAGGTGGAATCCCAGGCGTTCGCGCTGGCCTCCGAGACCCTCCCTGAAATCGCCGCCGCGCCCGCCGTCGAAACCAGCGCGCCCACCGCCGCGCCAGAGCCGGCCGCCGCGCCGGTCACTGAGGTTGCTGCCGAACCGGCGGCAGAAGCCCCGGCCGAGCCCGCCGCCGAACCCATCACCGACCCGGGCATCGATCCTGCCATCGAACCCGAGGCTGAATCCAACGCCTTCGCCGCGGCCAGCGAAACCGCCGCCGAAGCCGCTGCCCCCGCGCCCGCGGAAGAGCCCATCGCCCCGGCCGAAGAGCCCGCCCCCGCTCCCACCGAAACGGTCGCCGAGTTTGAGCCGGTCGCGCCCGCTTCCGCCGAGCCTTTTTCTGATCACACGCCCGCAGAAGCGCCCGCGCCGGAGCCCGCCCCGGAGCCCGCCGCCCCCGAACCTGCGCCGACCGAGCCCACGCCCGAACCTGAACCTGAGCCCGAACCGGTCGTCGCGTCCGAGCCTGCCGCTGAACCCGCACTCGTCCTGACCTCTGACGAATTTTCGCAGACCGCGCCCGACGACGAGCCGGAGCACGTCCTCTCTTCCGACGGGGCCACGCGTCTCCTCGTCACAGCCTACATCGGCATCGGCAACCGCCTCTTCGTGCGCGGCGACGGTCCCGGCCTGAGCTGGGAGAAGGGCGTGCCGCTCCAGTTTGTCTCCATCGGCAAGTGGCGCTGGGAATCCGCTGAGGCCACCGTGCCCTTCGCCTGCAAGCTCTACAAGAACGACGAGGTCGAGTGCACCACCGTCGGCACGATCAAGCTCGCCCCCGGCCACCAGCGGGAAGTCGCCGCGAAGTTCTGAGCGTATCCTCGATCGGGATAGGGACGCTTCTCCGATCCGTCCCTACCCGCTCATCGGCCCGGCCGAGCCCTCAACCCGCCTTCCGCAGCGTCGGCCCGTCCACCCAGCGGCCGGAAATGGATACGGTGCGGGGGTCGCCCGGGATGCCCCGCTCGTTGCGTTGGATCTGCGCGGCGAGGGTCTCCACCGCCACCACGCCGTGCAGCTCGGGCCGCAGGTCCAGCCCCGCGCAGGGACGGCTGCGTTCGTTCCAGTTCAGGTTGAAGAAGCCGATGTCCTGCGGCACGCGCCGGCCCGCCTTTCTCAGCCACACCACCGCGCGGTCCACGTGGCCGATCACCAGGTCGGGCTCGTGCTCCCGCTGCCAGGCAAGGAACTCCGCGCCCTGCACGACATCGGTCTTCAGCACCGGCACGCGGCCGATGTCGCGGTGGTTCTCCTGCACCGCGCGGAAGGCCGCGCTCCACTTGTAAACGAGGCGCTCGTTCTTGTGCCGTTCGATGAAGAGGCCGATGCGGCGGTAGCCCAGCGCATGCAGGCGCTCCAGCGCCGCGACCAGCGTGAAATGGTGGTCGAGCGATATCGTGTGGTGCACGAGGTGCGGCGAGTCGTAGTCGATCTGCAGGCACGCGAAGTCGTCCCACGGGAAGCCTTCCGTGACGTTATTGGAGTCGGGTTGTAGAAAAATCACGCCCAGCACCCCGCGCGCCCGGAGCATGCGGCCGAGCCCGGCGGCGTGCAGCCCCCGGGATCCGAGATTGAAGGACTCGACCTGAAACCCCAGCTCGGCCGAGCGGGCCTCCGCCGCCTGGACCATGCGCTGCTGCATGGGATTGGCCTCCGGCTGCTTCGGCGAGGCCACGTGCACGATGGCAAGGTTGCCCACGTAGCGCTGGGTGCGCGCCCCTCGCACCTGCCCCATGATCGTACTTATTAAGTGGTTACGCTGGTAACCCTGGCTCCGCGCCGCCGCCAGCACGCGCTCGCGCACCTCGGGGCGCACATTCGGGTGGCCGGAGAGGGCGCGCGAGACCGTGGCGGGGGAAATCCCGCAGCTCTGGGCGATATTACTCAGGGTCAAACCGGGCATTGCAACGCTTGCAAAACTGGAGGGGCGACATCGCCGGACAAGTCCATTTTTTCACCCGGGCCAGCCCGTATCCCCCAACCCCTACCGGACTTAACCCGCGGCCTCCCCCAGCCTCATGCGCCAGCCAACCGCCTGTCGCCGGCCCGCGGATGCGTCCGCTCATTTCCCCCTGACCTACACACGCCCATGAAACCAAACCACGCACTCCCCCGCCGGGGCTTCGGCCTGCTCGTTGCCGTCTGCCTCGCGCTGTTGCTGACCGTGTCGCCCCGCCCCCTCCAGGCGGCGGATGACGCGTTGCTCAAGAAACTGATGGAAGAAAACGCGGCCCTCCGTCAGGAGAACGCCGACCTGCGCAAGCGTTTCGACGCGCTGACGCCGCCGCCGAGCCCCGCCCCCGCGGCGCAGCCCGGTACGCCCGCCGCTCCGGCCGCGGCCACCACGGCCCCGGCGGCCCCCGTCGCGACGAACTCCCCCGCCTCGTCGGAGGACGTCGTCATGCTCTCGCCCTTCTCGGTGACCAGCGACAAGGACCATGGTTACCTGAAGACCAACGCCGCCACCGCCACGCGCATCGGCATGGAGATCCAGAAGGTGCCGATGAACATCTCCGTCGTATCGCGCGAGTTCATCGACGACACCAACGCCAAGAGCCTCATGGATATCCTGCGCTACACCTCGTCCTCCTCGGGCGACACGCGCTGGGCCATGCGCCGGCCCGGCAACGAGGCCACCCCGCAGGGCGCCTTCACCATGCGCGGCTTCCCCGTGAACACGCTCATGGAGAACGGCGTCTTCCGCTACATTTCCTACAACATCGACAACGTGGACCGCGTCGAAATCGTGAAGGGCCCCGCCGCGGTGTTCTTCGGCCAGGGCTACCCCGGCGGCGTCATCAACTACGTCACGAAGCAGCCCTCGTTCGCCAAGATCCCCGACACGTTCCGCCACTCGATCAATGACAACAGTGGCCAGAAGCTCGTGCTCGACTTCAACAAGCCGCTCTCGAAGTACGCGGCTTTCCGCATGACGGGCGCCTGGGATGACCAGCAGGGCGAGCGCCGCTTCGAATTCCGCAAGAACTACAACCTCACGCCCAGCGTCACCCTGATCCCCTTCGACTCGAAGGTCCTCACGGTCAACCTCGCGATGGAGTACGTGAACGAGAGCTTCAACCAGAATGACTATGACTGGATCTGGAGCGACTTCGCCGGCTGGAAGGCCGCCGCCGCGGGCAGCGCCAAGGTTGCCAACTCCGTCAACACGCCAAGCCTCGCCTACGCCACCTACATCAACAACAAGCGCATCGCGACGGGCAACTACAGCCTGCCCGCCTACACCAGCGTGGAGCGCGGCGCCTACTACACGAACGCCTCGGGGAATTTCATCCACGACAAGGCCTTCAACTACACCTCGCGCGGCGCGCGCACCAACAACGAGGTCGCCGCCTTCACCGCCACCGTGGATTTCTCCCCCGTGTCCTGGCTCGACGGCCGGTATGTCTTCCAGCACGACAACAGCCGCTTCAACAACATCGAGGGCGTCACCACGCCCTACGCCGACGGTATCCACTGGAACGTCGGTGCCAGCGCCACCTCCGGCTACTACCGCAACACCGATACCCACCAGCTCGACCTGATCTTCAAGTTCGAGACCGGCGGCATCAAGCACAAGCTCCTCACCGGCTACAACCGCACGGTCTGGCTCCAGAACTACTTCGGCAACGACATCAAGTTCACGCCCTACTACGGCCACGTGCCCGGCGCCACGAACCCGATCGCCAACCCCGGCTACGGCACCACCGGCGGCACGCAGGTCGCCGACAACCTCGTCGGCGAGGGCCGCGGCCACGACACCGGCGTCCCGGTCGTCAACCAGGTCGTCCGCGACCGCAACGGCCAGATCAAGCTCGTCAAGGCCGTGTACAGCGACTTCGACCCCGGCTACGAGACCTACCCCACGATCGACATCCTCTTCCCGCTCAACCGCGCGTGGCTCGACGGCTACAAGCCGATCCTCGATGCCGGCTACCTCAACTACCAGGCCGCGGCCCTCGACGACCGGCTCAACGTCATCGCCGGCTTCCGCCGCCAGTGGCGCGAGGAGAAGGGCCAGTATCTGGCCTCCAACTACCCGTGGTACGTCGTGCCGGTCGATGCGTGGAAGTATCCCTCCCAGTACCCCGAGGATGTTTACGGCTATAGCGCGAATTACGTGAAGACCAATATCTACCGCCGCCATGGCGACGCGTGGATGGGCGGCGCCTCCTTTGCCGTCACGAAGGCCCTCACCGTCTATACCTCCGTCTCGAAGACCTTCCAGTTCAACCTCGGCAACGTCGGTGGCGTCTTCACCGGCAACGAGCGCCCCGTCATCCAGAGCGCCCTCGACCAGAACGGCGGCCACTTCATGTACCAGGGCACCAACATCACGTCGGTGGACCAGCTCGTCGCGATCCAGGCGGCCAAGGGCGCCTACGACGACCTCAAGGATGAGACGGGCATGAACTACGAGTTCGGCGCCAAGATCTCCACCGCCGACAGCAAGATCGTCGGCACGCTCTCGTTCTTCCGCGGCGAGCGCACCAACCAGAAGCTCGACGACACCGCGCGCCAGTCGAACCTCGAGGAGCCGCTCAACAGCAACACCACGCTCTTCGCCCCCGGCACGGTCGGCTACAACACCCGCGTCTTCCGCTGGCGCACGACCAACCTGAAGAACCGCATCGAGGGCTCCGAGGCCGAGGTGATCTGGACGCCCATGCCCAACCTGCAGACCGTGATCAACGGCTCGTGGCTCTGGACCGCCAAGACGCTCTACGACAAGACGCGCCCGGCCCCCGGCTCCACCGCCTACAATGCCCTCAGCACCGCGGGCAAGGTCGCCTCCGACATCTACTACAACGCCCGCATCGAGAACGTGCCGGAGTACAAGTTCACCGCCTTCGGCAAGTACACCTTCCTCGACGGCGCGCTCCAAAAGCTCTCCATCGGCGGCGGCGCGCGCTACTCGTCCAAGACGGTTGTAAGCCGCTCCGTGGACTGGAATCCGCTCGCCGGCGGCTACCAGGCGGGCAACTACGTCGTGTTCGATGCCACCGTCGGCTATCCGTGGCGTCTCTTCCGTTACGACATCACCTCGTCCTTCGGCATCTACAACCTCACGGACAAACAGTACTCCGAAGGCTCCTTCGTGCTCTCCCCGGGGCGCAACTGGCTGCTGACGAATACCGTGTCGTTCTGATTTTTTTCGGTGGTTTCGGGGTCACGCCATGCAAGGCGTGACCCCTTTTTTGTGCCCGGAAAAATCCTTGGGAACGGCGCCGGCTCCCGGCAGTCTCCTTCCCGGCGGGATTTTCCCGCCCCCGCTTGAAACGACTGCCCCCGCACGTCCTCTGGTTGCTGCTCACCCCCTGCGCCGGCCTCGCCGCCGATCCGGCGCCTGGCTTTCACCCGGTCTCCGCCCGCATCACGGCAGCAGTCGCCGAGAGTGTGCCGAAATACACCGCACCTCCGTCCGCCCCCGCGGTCGCCACCCCCGCGCCGGGCAGCACCGAGGCCATTATCCTGCTGCCCGCCATGATCGTCAGCGGCGCCAAGCCGCCCGCCGCGAGCGATTGGCTGTTCCTCTCCAACGAAGGCCGGGCGGCGTATCTAAAAAAGCACTTTGCCGGGTATGTCGCGCCCGGCTCCAGCGCCAATGCCATCGACGAGAGCGCGCCCAACGCCGCCATGCAGATGATGCGGGACGAAAAGCGCCAGGAGAACCTGGGGTGGATGAAGGACACCCTCGGCGCGGCCCTCATGGTCGGCGACAAGGCAGCCGCCAAAAAACTGAAGAAAGAGATGCAGCAGGCGCTCTACCGCGCCTACGACTGGCGCACCGAGGAACTGGATAAAGCGTACAACAACGGACGCCGCTAGGGATCTTAAACTCGCCAACCGCTCAGTAGTGCGGCGGCCGCTCTTCTTCCGGTGTGCGCACTTCCGCCTCGCCGGCCGCCCACGGGGCCGCGCGCTCGCGCATCCGCAGCAGCTCGCGCCGCAGGCGGGTCAGCTCCTCGGCAAACTCCAGCATCACCTTGTCCTGCTCCGTGACGTGGCGCTCGAGGTAGGCGACCTTTTCTTCGAGGCGTTTAATGCTTTCTTGCAACGGGAGGATTGGAGTTGGACCCGGCCTTCATCGCCTCGAGCTGGGGCACGATCACGCTCTGGTAGCAATCCGGGCAGATCGAATGGCTGAATTCGCTGCCCGTGCGCTCGTTGATGTAGCCTTCGATCTGCTGCCAGTAGTTATGGTCGTCGCGGATTTTTTTGCAGTAGGAGCAGATCGGCATCAGCTCCTCCAGCTGGCGGACCTGGGTGGTGTAGCGCAGCACCCGCTCCGCGACGCGCAAGCGCATCCAGAGTTCGTTGAGGTTGAGCGGCTTCGTCAGGAAGTCATCCACGCCCGCATCCGCCGCCATGCGCTGGTTGGCCTCGGTGGCGTCGCTGCTCGTCAGCAAAATGAAATAGACGTACTCGCCGCCCACCTTGCCGCGGACCTTGCGGCACAGGTCCAGCCCGTCGGCCTGCGGCATCACCCAGTCGCTCACGATCACGCGCACCGGCTCGGCCTGCAGCCGCGTCCACGCCGCCTTGCCGTCGGCCTCCTCGATGACTTCGTGGCCGAGCTTGCGCAGCGCCTGCCGCAACACGGCGCGGGACACGGCATCATCTTCGACCGCGAGGATTTTCATCTGTGTTAACGAGAAGGTGCTTTTACCCGGTCAGGCAATGGTGAATGCGTCAGGCTCGCAAAAGTCACCCAGGCCAAAAGAGACCCGCCGGGCTTGATTCTTCAAGCCATCTGAAGGATTTCCCTCAGCTCCTGCGGCTCGCCCACGGGCACCTGGCAGACGTTCCCCTCGCACACCTGCGCCGTCGCGTGGCCGGCCGCGGGCAGTTGCACCGCCGCCAGCCACGGCGCCTTCGCGCCCCACCACGCCCGGTCGGTCTCGCGGGTGATCGCCAGCAGCAGGCGGCGCGGCCCGGTCTTTTCGTGGGCCACCGCCACGAGCGCGCGGAATTTCTCCGCCATCGGATCGCCGGCCAAGAGAATCTGCCGCGGCGGCTCGAGCGCCAGCTCCAGGGCGCAGAGGAGCTGGGGCAGCGCCTGCGGGGCCTTGCCCCACTGCCCGCGCAGCGCCTCGCAGGCGGCGCGACCGCGGGTCCGCAGTACATCGTCGTGCAACAGGCCGGCGAGGCGAAGAAGATTGAGCGCGGCCACGCTGCCGGGCGCCGGCTCCGCGCCGTCGTAGTCTTCCTTCAGCCGCAGCACGAGGTGGGCGTCGCCCGCCGCTGAGTTGAAATAGCCGCCATCCGCCTCGTCCCAAAAACGCGCGTCCATCGTCGCCTGCAGGCGCATCGCCCACTGGAGCCAGCGCAGCTCGAACGACGCTTCGTAGAGATCGAGCAGGCCTTGGATGAGATAGGCGTAATCCTCCGCAAAGCCCTCTGCCGCGCCGCGGCCTTCGCGCCAGCAGCGGTAGAGCACACCGCGCCCGGAGTCGTACAGCTCGCGCTCCACAAACTCCGCCGCACGTTTCGCCGCCCGCAAAAGCCCCGCCGCCTCGTCCCCGTCGAGCACCTGCGCGCCACGCGCGAGGGCCGAGATCATCAGCCCGTTGTTGGCCGTCACGATCTTGTCGTCGAGCAGCGGCCGGGGCCGCGTTGCGCGGGCCGCGCGCAGTTTCTCCAACCCCGCGAGCAGGCGGTCGTTGGCCTGCTCCAACGAAAGCCCTGCCTCACGCGCCGTCTCCGCGAGCGAACGTCGCTGGGTGAGGATATTCTTCCCGGTGAACTCGCCCTGCGGGTCGAGCTGCGCGGGCACGTTGCCGTTTTCGACCACCCCGAAGTGCGCCGCGGCAAACGCGTAGTCCGCGCCGAGCACCGCGCGCAGCTCGTCCGCGGTCCAGACGTAGAACGCACCTTCCGCGTGGCCGCCGCCGGCGAGCGCGCTGTCCGCATCTTCCGCGGTGTAAAATCCGCCGTGCGGCGAGGTGAGGTCGCGCGCGACGTATTCAAAGATATCACGCGCCATCCAGGCGAAGCGCTCGTCGCCGCTCGCCTGCTTCGCGTCGAGGCAGTTGACCGCGATCTGCGCCTGGTCGTAGAGCATCTTTTCGAAGTGCGGCACGAACCAGCCTTCGTCCACCGAGTAGCGGTGAAAGCCGCCGCCCACGTGGTCGTGAATACCGCCGCGCGCCATCGCCCGCAGCGTCGCCGCTGTCATGTTGACCGCCTCGACCCCGAGGGGTGAGGCCGTGCCCTGCAGCGCCGCGCAGCGGAGCAAAAACGACAGGTTGCTCGCGCGCGGGAATTTCGGCGCGCCGCCAAAGCCGCCGTTGGTCGCGTCAAAGGCTTCGTAGAAATACTGGAAGCCTTTCTCGAAGGCCTCGCCCGCCGCGACCACGAGTTCCTGTGCGCTCTCGGTGCCGGTGCCGCGCTGGCGCTTCGCGTTTTCTGCGGCGTGCTCGCGCAGCGTGCCGAGCACACGGTCGCCCTCGGCCACGAGCTTGTCGCGCTCCTCGCGCCAGCCCTTCGCGATCGCGCGCAGGATCGTCGGGAAACCCGCGCGGCCTTGCCGGTCCTCTGGCGCAAAATACGTCCCGCCGAAAAACGGTTTCAGCTCCGGCGTGAGCCACGCGCTGAGCGGCCAGCCGCCGTGGCCCGTGAGCGCCTGCACGTAGGTCATATAGACCTTGTCCACATCGGGCCGCTCCTCGCGGTCCACCTTGATCGAGATGAAGGACTCGTTGAGCAGCGCCGCCACCGCCTCGTTTTCAAACGACTCGTGCGCCATCACGTGACACCAGTGGCACGTCGAGTAGCCGATGCTGAGAAAGATCGGCTTCTGCTCCGCGCGCGCCTTGGCAAAGGCCGCCTCGCCCCACGGCAGCCACTGCACGGGGTTGTCCGCGTGCTGGAGCAGATAGGGCGATTTTTCCGTGGCGAGCGCGTTAGGCATGGGGGTTGAGACAACCACGAAATGTACGAAACACACGAAAACAAATGCGTGCGCCCCATGGCATGCCCACCCTGCCGCAGGCCCGGCCGGTGGCCGGGCCTACCTAGCCTTACT
>JAFEGO010000033.1 GCA_018239845.1 Verrucomicrobiota bacterium | reverse complement strand
TACGAAGCCGGCGGAGCTGAAGGCGGTGGACATCCCGCTCGAGGTGATCTTCGAGGATAAGCACCTGCTCGCGGTGAACAAGACCGCGGGGATGATCGTGCACCCGGGCGCGGGCACGGGCGAGGACACGCTCGTGCACGCGCTGCTGGCACACTGCGAAGGCACACTGAGCGGCGTGGGCGGCGTGGAGCGGCCGGGCATCGTGCACCGGCTCGACCGCGAGACCTCGGGCATCATCTTGGTGGCCAAGACCGACAAGGCGCACCGCGGGCTGGCGGAGCAGTTTTCCGAGCGCGCGCTGCAGAAGGAATACCTCGCACTGGTGGTCGGCGTGCCGGAGCTCATGAGCGGTTCGCTCAAAAAGCCCATCGGACGCAACAAGCAGCAGCGGCACAAGATGGCGGTCGTCGAGACGGAGCAGGGTGGCAAGGACGCGCACACCGATTGGGAGGTCGTGGAGAAATTTGGAAAAACCGCGGCGCTCGTGCGCTGCCTGATTCACACCGGGCGCACGCATCAGATCCGCGTGCACCTGAAGTCGCTCGGGCATATCGTGATGGGCGACGAGGTGTACGGTTTTAAGCCGATGCGGGAGCTGAAGGTGCAGCCGCCGCGGGTGATGCTGCACGCGGAGCACCTGATTTTCACGCATCCGATCACGGGGAAGACGATCGATCTGCGCGCGCCGCTGCCGGAGGACTTCAAGGCGCAGATCGCCCAGCTAAAGAAGGTGGCCGCGGTGGCGAAGGACGCGAAAATGAAAGGCAGCGAAGCGGCGATGCGGGCGAAGCCGAAGAAGAAGGTGCCGCCGCCGGCGCACGTGCGCGAGGCGTGATTTGGCGGAATTACTTCTCCAGCGCCTCCGCGGCGAGGCCCCAGCGGAGGTTGTAGAGGGAGTTGCGGAAGAAGCTGAAATTGCCGAGCTGGGCGATGGCGATGAGTGTCGCGAGCGCGACGGGGAAGACATCGGCGCGCGGCGGGGGGAGGCCGGGGATGCGCTTGCGGTCGGCGAGGGGGAGGGCGCCGAGCTCGGCGAGGAGCGCCTGCAGTTGGGCGACGGTGACGGTGGGGTCGGTGGCGTCGAGCTGGCGGCCGTTGCGCGCGCCGAGGATGGTGCGCACGGTGGTGACGGTGCCGCCCGTGCCGACGGCGACCGCGCCGGCGGGGAGGTTGAAGGCGAATTTGTTCTCGGTGAACGTAGCCTGCACGTGGGTGGCGACGGCCGCGGCGGCCTCGGCGGGAAAGGGCTCCTCGGGCTTGGGGAGGAATTTTTCGGTGAGGCGCACGCAGCCGAGCTGAAGCGAGACGGCCTGCTGCATCTTGCGGCCGGCGAAGGCGAGGCACTCGAGGCTGCCGCCGCCGAGGTCGAAGACGTAGAAATCCTTGAGCGCGGCGAGGGCGGGATCGGCGGTGAGGCCGCGGCCGATGAGGTTGGCCTCCTCGTCGCCGGTGAGGATGCGGATGGTGTGGCCGGTGGCGGCGCGGACCTTCTCGCGAAACTCGGCGCCATTGGTGGCATCGCGCACGGCGCTGGTGGCGACGAGAATGGTGCGGGCGGGCTTGTAGGAAGAGGCCTCGTCGAGGAGTTCGCGGATCGCGCCGAGGCCGCGCATCATGGCATCGGGCGCGAGGCGCGGATTGGCCTCGCTGATGCCGGTGCTGATGCGCGCGTCGAGGGTGCGGGTCTTGCGGGAGAGGAGCGCGCCGTTGGGATGGCGCGCGGCGACCATGAGTTTGATCGAATTGCTGCCAATATCGATGATGGCGACGGAAGGGACGGCGGTCGGAGAAGGCATGTGGGAAACCGGATTTCGGCTCGCGGATGGCGGATTGGCGAGCGCGGATTACGCGTCTCACGCGCGCAAGCCCGCAGCTACATCAGAGCACGAAGTCGGCGGGGGCGATGAGGACGACGAATTCGCCCTTGAGGCTGCCCTTGAGGAGACGGTCGCGGACGTCGGCGGCGCGGCCGACGTACCAGGTCTCGTGGAGTTTGGTCACTTCGCGCGCGATGCAGATGATGCGGTCGGGGCCGAGCGTCGCGACGATCTCCTCGGCGAACTTGTCGATGCGGTGGCAGCTCTCGTATAGCGCGAGGGTGTATTCGAAATCGCGGTATTTTTCGAGGAAAGCGGTGCGCGCGGAGGTTTTGGCGATGAGAAAACCGGCGAAAAGAAACCCGTTGGTGGGCAAGCCGCTGGCGCTCACGACGGCGGCGAGG
The DNA here is from genome assembly GCA_018239845.1 of Verrucomicrobiota bacterium. Lineage (GTDB taxonomy): Bacteria > Verrucomicrobiota > Verrucomicrobiia > Opitutales > Opitutaceae > CAIRCN01. The sequence goes on along the minus strand of JAFEGO010000033.1, from coordinate 24,625 downwards.
GCGCAGGCCCCAGGGACGGGCACGATAGGGAGATTGCGGCGGCGGCAGGCGCGCACGAGGCGGAAACCGGGGTCGCTGATCGCAGGCGTGCCGGCGTCGCTCACAAGGGCAACGGATTTACCGGCGGCGAGCTGGGCGGCGAGGTGCTCGGCGACCTCGGTCTCGTTGTGGTCGTGGTAGGCGATCAGGTCGCGGCGGAGGCCAAGGCGGGTGAGCAGGCCGCCGGTGGTGCGGGTGTCCTCGCAGGCGACCAGATCGACGGCGCCGAGGATTGCACGGGCGCGCTCAGTGAGGTCGGCGAGGTTGCCGATGGGCGTGGCGACGACGTAGAGGTGGCCGGGTTGCGGTGTGAGGGACGCGTTGACGGGAGCGGCGTCAGACATGGTGGGAAGCGGGAAATAAAAAATCCGGCACACGGGGCCGGATTTTTCGAGAAGAGGCGAAAGGACAGATCAGCGTCCGGTGCCGGTGCCCGCCATGCCGGGGACCTGGCCTTCCCAATCGGCGGGACGGCTCCACGGGATGGAGGAGTCTTTCGGGGTGCGGGTCGAACAGCCGCCCAGCAGCAGCGCGCCGAAGGCGAGCAGGAGGAGACCGAAGAGGGGTTGCTTGAGCGTGTTCATGACTTGGGTAGTTGATAGCGCGGAATCGCCGATGTGCAAGGACGCAGGGAGGAAATCCGGGCTGGTGCGGATGGTGAGAACCGCGGGCGGGGTGGTTGGTTCCGTGGGAGATGCGAAAGGACGTCCGCCGGTCAGCGGCTGTATTTGGCTTGGTGCCAGTGGGCGCCGGCGCGCTTTTTGACGCCGCTGGACTTGTTGGCGGCGAGATGCTCGAGGATCTTGAAGACGAGCTCGGTCTGCTCGCTGGCGCCGATGTGGGCGGCGAGCTCCTCGGCGGTGAAGCGCTGGCCGGGGGCGGCGGCGAGGGCGGCGGAGAGCTTGAGCTTCAACGCGATGACACCGCCGGCGGCCTTCTTGCCCGCCTCGACGCCGGGCTGGTGGTAGGCGTTGATGCCGACGAGCGAGGCATAGAAACCGACGACGCGCTCGTAGAGGGCGATCAGCAGGCCGATCGAGCGCGGCGAGACGTCGGCGAGCGTGATGGTGACGGAATGGCGGTCCTTCTCGCTCAGGGCGTCGCGGGTGCCGAGGAGGAAGCCCTGGAGGTAGTCGCCGGCGGTGATGTTGGGCTCGACCTCGAGGGACGTCTTGGCGTCGCGATCCTTGAGGACCTCGATGAAGGTGACGAAGAAGTTGTTCACGCCCTCGCGGAGCTGCTGGACGTAGGCGTGCTGGTCGGTGGAGCCCTTGTTGCCGTAAACGGCGATGCCCTGGTTGACGACGCGGCCCTGAAGGTCGAACTCCTTGCCGAGGGACTCCATCACGAGCTGCTGGAGGTAGCGGGAGAAGAGGAGGAGGCGATCCTTGTAAGGGAGCACGACCATGTCCTTGGCGCCGCGGCCATCGGTGGCGAAGTACCACATGAGGGCGAGAAGGGCGGCAGGATTTTGCGCGATTGAAGGCGTGCGCGTGACGACGTCCATCGCGGCGGCGCCGTCGAGCATGGCCTGGATGTCGAGGCCTTGGAGGGCGGCGGGCAGGAGACCGACGGCGCAGAGCTCGCTGGTGCGGCCGCCGACCCAGTCCCACATGGGGAAACGGGCGATCCAATTCTCGGATACGGCGGTGGCGTCGAGCTTGGAGCCCGCGCCGGTGACGGCGACGAAGTGTTTCGCGTGGTCGAGGCTGGCGGCCTTGAAGGCGGCGATGGCCTCGAGCATGCCGTTGCGCGTCTCGGCGGTGCCGCCGGACTTGGAGATGACGACGACGAGGGTCTTCGCGAGCTGGCCGCGGAGGGTGTTGAGGACGTAGTCGATGCCGTCGGGGTCGGTGTTGTCGAAGAAGGAGACGGCGAGCTTGTCCTTGCGCGGCTGGCCGAGGGCATGGGCGACGAACTGCGGGCCGAGGGCGGAGCCGCCGATGCCGATCACGAGGAGATTCTTGAATTTGCCCTTGGGGCCGGCGATGGCGCCGGAGTGGACCTGCGTGGCAAAGGCCTTGATGGCGGCGAGGGTGTCGGTGATCTCGGCGCGGAGCTCGGGTGTGGGGGCGAGCTGCGGGGCGCGGAGCCAGTAGTGGCCGACCATGCGCTTCTCATCGGGGTTGGCGATGGCACCTTTTTCGAGGGCTTCCATGGCGGCGAAGGCCTGCTCCATGCGCGGAGCCATGGTGGCGAGAAACTCGTCGGGGAAGGGGATGCGCGAGACGTCGAGCGAGAGGCCGAGGTCGGCGTTGTGGTAGAAGTGGGATTTAAAGCGGGACCAGTTCATGCTGGGGAGCGGTGGTGCTGAAGGGGAAGTATGAGAGGAATGGGACTAATGGGAAGGTTGGAACCACTGCAGAACCCGGAGGGCGCGGAGGGTGAGCCAGCGGCTGGGCTGGCCGAGGGTCTCGCCGAGATCGACGGGCATGCGGCCGGGGTACTGGGCTTCGAGGAGCCAGCGGCCGTCGGCCGTGCGCTTTCCAACGAGGATGGCGAGGGCTTCGGCGAGGCGCGGGTCGGGAGCGACGCGGGCGGCGCGGAGGTAGTCGAGGGCGGCGAGGAGATCGTAGTGCCACCACGTCGGGAAGGCGAAGTGCGTCCAGTCGGCGCCACTCTTGCGGTCGCGCGCGATGATCTCGCCGGTGGATTTGCGACGGTGGAGCTGGCGCTCGAGGAGATATTCCTGACCGCGCAGGCGGGCGGCGGTGACGGCGGGCTGGGCTTCGGGCGTTGAGCGCTCGTAGGCAAGGAGGGCTTCGAGGACGCAGAGCGTGGTATTGAAGGAGGAGTGCGTGGAGCCGCGCTCGACGTCGCAGTTCCAACCACCGTCGGGCAATTGTTCGCCGAGCAGGCGCACGATGAGGCCGCGGACGTTGGCGCCGAAGTACGCACCGGTGGCGGCGACCTGACCATTGATGCAAGGCTCGGTCTCGCCGGCAAAGAAGGTATTGCTGGCGCACTCTTCGGGGCCGCAGCCCTGCCACGTCACGTGGGTGCGCACGAGGTCGAGCGCGCGGCGAGCCGGAGCGCCAGCCGGATCGAGCCCGAAGTCGCGCAGCAACATGAGCGCGTGCATCGTGGAATCGTAGCCGTGATTCCACGCGGTGCCGGCCCAGCGGCCATCGGGGGCTTGGAGGGCGAGGAGCTGCGCACCGAGACCGGTGGTGGCGACCTTGGCCCGTTCAGCGGCGACCTCATCGGCGGAAGCCGACGTGAGATCACGCAGGACCTGCCAGCGCAGGGCGGGTTCAGAGTCGAGGAGCCAGGGAATGGGAAGAGTTGTACTCATGTTTCCCATCCTTCCTTTGAATCGAGGCTCAGTCGCCGAGGAGGGACAGGTCGCGGACGGCGCCCTTGTCGGCGGAGGTGGCGAGGAGGGCGTAGGCCTTGAGGGCGGCGGAGACTTTGCGGGGGCGGGGCTTCGCGGGCTTCCAGCCTTTTTTGTCCTGGTCCTGGCGGCGCATCGAGAGTTCTTCGTCGCTGACGAGGACCTTCACGGTGCGATTGGGGATATCGATGCGGATGCGGTCGCCGTTGCGGACGAGGCCGATCGCGCCGCCGGCGGCGGCTTCGGGCGAGCAGTGGCCCATGGAGAGACCGGAGGTACCGCCGGAGAAACGACCATCAGTGAGGAGGGCGCAGGCTTTGCCGAGGCCCTTGGCCTTGATGTAGCTCGTCGGGTAAAGCATCTCCTGCATGCCCGGGCCGCCCTTGGGCCCTTCGTAGCGGACCACGACGACGTCGCCGGCCTTCACCTTGTCGCCGAGGATGTTTTCGACGGCTTCGTCCTGCGACTCAACGACGTGGGCGGGGCCTTCGAAGACGAAGAGGCTGTCTTCCACGCCGGCGGTCTTCACGACGCAGCCGTCCTGCGCGATGTTGCCGTAGAGGACGGCGAGGCCGCCCTCCTTGGAGAAGGCGTGGTCGTAGGAGCGGATGCAGCCGTTGGCGCGGTCGGTGTCGAGGCTGGGCCAGCGGGCGCTCTGGCTGAAGGGGGTCTGCGTGGGGATGCCGCCGGGGCCGGCGCTATAGAATTTCTTAACTTCCTCGGAGGGCGAGCGGGCAATGTCCCACTGGTCGAGGGCGGCCTTCATCGTCGGGGCGTGGACGGTGGGGACGTCGGTATGCAGTTTTCCAGCACGGTCGAGCTCGCCGAGGATGGCCATGATGCCGCCGGCGCGATGGACGTCCTCGATGTGGTACTTCTGGGAGTTAGGCGCGACCTTGCAGAGCTGCGGGACGACGCGGGAGAGGCGGTCGATATCGCGCATCGTGAAGGAAATGCCGGCCTCCTGCGCGACGGCGAGGATGTGGAGGATGGTGTTGGTCGAGCCGCCCATGGCGATGTCGAGCGTCATGGCGTTTTCAAACGCCTTGAAGCCGACGGCGCGGGGGAGGACCTTTTCGTCGCCCTGGTCGTAGTAACGTTTGCAGAGCTCGACCACGAGGTGGCCGGCGCGCTTGAAGAGCTGCTCGCGGTCGGAGTGGGTGGCGAGGACGGTGCCGTTGCCGGGGAGGGAAAGACCGAGGGCCTCGGTGAGGCAGTTCATCGAGTTGGCGGTGAACATGCCGGAACAGGAGCCGCAGGTGGGGCAGGCGGAGCGCTCGACCTGGGCGATCTCGGCGTCGGAGTATTTCGAGTCGGCGGCCATGACCATGGCGTCGATGAGGTCGAGCTTCTTGGTCTCGACGGTCTGCGTCTTGGGGTTGAGGAGCTGGGTCTTGCCGGCCTCCATGGGGCCGCCGGAGACGAAGACGACGGGGATGTTGAGGCGCATGGCGGCCATCAGCATGCCGGGGGTGATCTTGTCGCAGTTGGAGATGCAGACCATGGCGTCGGCGCAGTGGGCGTTGACCATGTACTCGACGGAGTCGGCGATGATGTCGCGGCTCGGGAGGGAGTAGAGCATGCCGTCGTGGCCCATCGCGATGCCGTCGTCCACGGCGATGGTGTTGAACTCCTTGGCGACGCCGCCGGCGGCCTCGACCTCGCGGGCGACGAGCTGGCCGAGGTCCTTCAGGTGGACGTGGCCGGGGACGAACTGCACGAAGCTGTTGACGATGGCGACGATGGGCTTGGTGAAATCGGCGTCCTTCATGCCGGTGGCGCGCCAGAGGGAGCGGGCGCCCGCCATGTTGCGGCCGGCGGTGGAGGTGCGGGAGCGGTACTGAAATTTGGGCGTGGACGAGGACATGGGAGGGGCAGTGAACGCAGGTCGGGGCGGAGCCGCAAGAGCGTTGTCGGGATAGGACGCGGGAGGGGCCGGGGGAGGCGACAGAGATTCGGGTTGCGTGCGCGGGAGGGCGGCGTGTTCACTCGGGGCGACTTTCCCGCATGGCTTTCAACCTCAAAAAAGTGCTCAAGGCGCTGCTCTTCTCGTCGAGCCAGCCGCTCGCGATCAAGGACATCCAGGCCGCGTTCACGCGCTTCCACGAACAGGCGGCGGCCAGCGCGGCGGCGGAAGCCGCGGCCGAGGACAGTGCGTCGAAACCCGCCGGGGATAACGCCGCACCCGCCCCGGCTCCTGCGGCCGAGCCGGCGGGGGAAGCGACCGAGGTTTTTGCGGAACCCGTGGACGCGGAGCTTTATCAGGAAGTGCCCTCGCTGATCACGGCGACGCAGGTGCGCGAGGTGATGGATGAGATTTCCGCCGAGCTGAAGGCGAACGACGACGGCCTGCTCCTGATCGAAGGATCGAGCGGCTACCGGCTCGTGACGCATCCGCGCGTGGCGCGCTGGGTGCGCATTTTGCGGCAGGAGCCGCCGCCGCTGAAGCTGAGTGCCTCGTCGATCGAGACCCTCGCGATCGTGGCGTATCGCCAGCCGGTGACGCGCGGCGAGATCGAGACGATCCGCGGTGTGTCGGCCGAGGCGGGCATCAACAAGCTGCTGGAGCGCGACCTGATCTTCGTGGTGGGCCGCGCGGATCTGCCGGGCCGGCCGATCCAGTACGGGACTACGGATCATTTCCTGGAGTTCGTGGGCATCAAGTCGATCGACGAGCTGCCGGCGTCGGACGTGCTGTCGTCGCGCCAGATCGATTCGTGGCTGAAGAACGCGATGTCGCCCGCGCAGGCGCCGAGCGACACGGACATGGGCCTCGCCAACGAACAGATCCCGTTGGAGACGCCTGTCGCCACGGCCGAGGCTCCGGCGGCAGAAACGAGCGCCCCGGCGACGGCGACGGCGGGAGCCGAGCCCGGCCCCGCGCCGGAGTCCACGACGACGGACGAAAGCACGAAACCGACTTCCTAACCGACATGGACATCGACGCGATCCGCGTAAAAATCGACCAACTCGACCGGCAGCTCGTCGACGTGCTGAACCAGCGCCTGACGCTGGCGGCCGAGATCGGCCGCGTGAAACGCAGCCAGGGCGGCCAGATCTACGTGGCTGAGCGCGAGGAGGCCGTGTTTCGCAAAGTCACGGGGCAGAACCAAGGCCCGATCAAGAACGAGGCGCTGCGCGCGATCTACCGCGAGATCATGTCGGCAGCGATTGCCTTGGAGAAGCCGCTGCTGATCGCGTACCTCGGGCCCGAGGCGACGAACACGCACCAGGCGGCGATGAAGAAATTCGGCGCGAGCGTGGACTACCACGCGATGGCGACCATCGGGGATATTTTCACGGCGGTGGAGAAGGGCGAGGCCGACTACGCGGTGATCCCGATCGAGAACTCCACCGAAGGCTCCGTGCGCGACGCGCTGGACCTCTTCATCGAGTCGGACCTGAAGATCGTCTCGCAGATTTACCTCGAGATCACGCACTCGCTGATCTCCAACTCGCCGCTGGAAGGCATCAAGAAGGTCTATTCCAAGGATCAGGCCCTCGCCCAGTGCCGCAACTGGCTGCAGCGCCACGTGCCGCACGCGCAGCTGATCGACGCGCCGAGCACGGCGCGCGCGGTGCAGATTGCCAAGGAAGAGCCCGGCGCGGCGGCGGTCGCCACGGAGCTCGCGGCGGCGACCTACGGCGTGCCGGTGCTCGCGAAGAATATCCAGGACAAGGCGGACAACACCACGCGCTTCTTCGTGCTGGGCCGCAAGCCCTCGGGCTCGGTCGGCGGCGGCAAGGACATCACGAGCTTTGCGATCTCCCTCGGGGACGCGGCCTCGGCGCACGCGGGCGCGCTGCTGAAGATGCTGATGCCCTTCGCGGAGCGCGGCGTGAACCTTTCGAAGATCGAGTCGCGGCCGAGCAAGAAACGGCCGTGGGACTACTACTTCTTCATCGATGTGACGGGTCACTACGATGATCCGGCGATGAAGGAGGCTTTGAAGGAGCTGCAGAGTTTTTGCCCGCTGGTGAAGTGGCTGGGGAGCTATCCGGCGGCGGCGAGCTGACAAGGATGATCGGCCGGTCGCGGTAAAACGCGAAGTAGATCACTGCGAGGCCGAGGAAGAAGGCGACGAGTGCCGCCGCGAGATAGACAAAGCAACCGCGCCGCGTGTCGGTGTGGATGCTTGCGGGATTGGCTTGGTAACTCCCGAAGGCGGACTCGGGCAACGGGTCGGCGGGTGTGGCAGGGACCGGGACGGGAGCGGCAGTCGGAGTCGGCGTGTGCGCAAATGGAGACGCGGAGGTGCTGGCGGAAGCGATCTCACGGTCGAGCCAGGCGAGGTGCTCGGTGAGCTGGGCGCGCTGGCGGCGGAGTTCGGCGAGCCGGTCGGGATTCACGGAGCGACCGTGAAAGGGGTTGAGCGGAGTGGCAAACTACAATGAGCGTAGGAACGACCTTTGAAACGCTCTGCGGCGAGGACGCCGCAGCCACTGAGACGAGGGCCGGCAGGATGCCGGCGTTACTTTGGGGCACAAAAAAAGCGCCGGGGTTAGCGGCGCTTTTGAAAGGAGAGGAGCGGATTAGCTCGCGCTCGCGACGATCTCGACGCTGCGGTGCGGCTTGTCGAACTTGACGACGCCGTCCTTGAGGGCGAAGAGCGTCCAATCGCGGCCGGTGCCGACGTTCTTGCCGGCGTGCAGCTTGCTGCCGCGCTGGCGGACGATGATGCTGCCCGCGGTGACGGTCTGGCCGCCAAAGAGCTTCACCCCGAGACGCTTGGAGCGGCTCGAACGACCGTTGCTGGAAGATGACTGACCTGTTTTATGCGCCATGACGGGTAATGCGGATTAGGCAGTGATGGTTTCGATTTTGATGACGGAAAGCTCCTGGCGGTGGCCGCGTTTGCGCTCCATGCCCTTGCGCTTCTTCTTCTTGAAGACGATGACCTTATCACCGCGCTTGTTCTCGAGGATCTTGGCGGAGACGGAGGCTCCGGCCAGCGTGGGGGTACCGACCTTGTAGGCCGCACCTTCGCCCGCCGCGAGGACGTCTTTAATCTCAACCGTCGCACCGGCTTCCGTATTCGGATAGCGGTTTACGATAAGGATGTCGCCCTCGGTGACAGTGAACTGCTGTCCTTGGGTCTTGATAGTGGCTTTCATAAAATAAAAGAGCAGATAAGGCCGTTTTGCGGAGGTGAACGCAAGGATTAATTTGGCCTGATATGCGGGAAATTTCAAGACCCCATGCGATCAAGGCAGGGGAAAGTCGGCGACGCCGGGGTGGGCGGCGTTGGCGGCGGCCAGCGGCATGGCGTACGCGAGGGCCTCGGCGAGGCTGAGCCGCTGCCCAAAATGAGCGTGGAGGAGGCCGGCGAGGAGCACGTCACCCGAGCCGGTGGGGGAGACTTCGTGGACCTTAGGTGGCTGGACGCTCCGGGCGGGCAGGGTGGCCTCACGGAACCACACCGGCTGCGGGCCGTCGGTGACGATCCACGCGCGGACCGCCCAGCGGCCGGGCTCGGCGGCGAGCGCGTCGATCAAGGCCGGCGCGGAGAGTCCGGCGGGCGCGGCCGGGGCGAGAGACCGGAGCTCGGTGGCGTTGATCTTCAGGAGGGCGACCGGGCGGGCGACGAACCACGCGAGGGGCGGACCGTAGGTATCGACGGCGAGGGTGCCGCGGGCCATCCAGCGCTCCAGGGCGGCGCGGAGCGGATCGAAGCGCGGCTCACTCCAGCCTGGGATGCTGCCGCAAATGGCGAGGATGCCGCCGGCGGGCTGGGCGTCGAGGTAGTCGGCGCAGGCGCGCAGGGCCTCGGCCGAAGGTGGGACGTCGGGACTGAAGAACGTGGTCTCGGGCTGCGCGCCGCCGCGGACGACGAGGCCGAGGCGGGTCGGTCGGTCGCTGGCGAAGGCGTGGAAATCAAAACCCTGCGCGCGCAGCCACGCGGCGCAGTCGTCACCCGTAGCGCCGCCGGTGAAGCAGAGGGCGCGGCTCGGCGCGCCGAGCCGACGAAGCATCTTGGCGACGTTGATGCCCTTGCCTCCGACCTGGAACGAGTCGCCGGTGGCCCGCTGGGTGCGGCCGGGGGCCCAGGCGGGGAAATCGAGGGTGCGCTCCCAGAGCAGGTTGCCGGTGAGCGTGAGGATGGCGGGGGTGGGGTTCATCGCTTCCGGGGGCGGTAGAACACGTAGTTGACGAGGAAGTCGAGGCCAAGGACGCCGCTCAGCGTGCGGATGTTGCGCATGGCGCCGACGACGCTGTTGAAATCGCTGGCGTAGGACTCACGCACCCGCAGCAGCAGCAGCGCGCCGCTGAGGGCGATTACCGGTTGGACGAGGAAGCAGACATGGTACACCGCGAAGGCGTCGGACCAGTGCGCGAGCGCCCACTGCAGCACCGCCCCGCCGAGGATCGGGGCGATGGCGGCACCGAGGGAAGTGACCGCGAGATTGAGGGCGAGGGCGAGGTTCTTGGCCTCGGGCGGGATGAGTTTCAGGACGATGGTGAACTGCCCGAGGACAAAGCCGGCGCTCGTGACGCCGCCCCAGAGCCACATGCCGTAGAGCAGCCAGCGGTTTTCCGGGGTGAGGAAACACCAGAGAAAATTCTGCACCTGCCAGAGGATGAGGGAGAAGGTCATGACCGACTTGTTGCCAAAACGGTCGAGGAGGCTGCCCCAGGCCGGCATGGAGAGCGCGCCGCCGAAGGCCGAGAGGGTCGCGAAAAGGCCGACGTCGAAGGCGGAGAAGTCGAGCTGCTCGAACATGAACACATGGTAGAACGGACCGAAGCAATTGGCCGCGAAGGACCAGACCGTGCCAAACGCGATGAAGAGGAGAAACGACGACGAGCGGCGCAGCACGGCGATCTGTTCACGCAGCGAGAGCACGCGCGCCGCGGGCGGCAGGCGGGAGTGCGTCGGCATCCGGACCGACCACCGGAGGGAGAAGCAGCGCAGGATACACACGCCCGCGACGATGGCCTGGAAGGCCGGCAAGGCGTAGTTCCACTCCGCGAGCACCCAACCGGCGGCGAGGAGAAAGGCGAGCGTGGCGACCTGGATCAGGCGGTTGCGCCGGCCGAAATATTTTCCGCGGATGCGGGCCGGCACCCACTCCTGCACCCAGGAGTTCCACGAGACGCCGGCCACGGCGATGAGCAGGCTGGAGACGAAGAACCACGCGATGAGCCACCAGCCGCAGGCCTCGGGCTTGTCGTGCGGCAGAAGGGAGAGCAGCGGCACGAGGGCGGCCCACGAGACCATGTGCAGCGCCGCGAAGGTGATCGAGATCGTCTTGGCCGGCCGCCAGCGCATGAGCGCGGACGCGAAGAAGAGCTGCAGGAAATTGCCGACGAACGGCATCGCGCTCATGAGGCCGATGAGCGGCATCGGGATGACGAAGGCCTTGGCGACGAGGGCGGTGATGAAGACATTCACCGGCAGCGCCATCGTGACGATGGGGTTGGCGATGAAACCCTCCGCGGTGCACAGGCGCAGGCTCAGCTGCAGGTCGCGCTTGCGCTGCGCGGGCGTCAGGGCCGACGCGGGGATGGTGTCCGGGGCGGGCGCGGGCGAAGGCAGAGAGCTCGAATCGTGGGCAGGCACGGCGGGCAGGAATCAAGCGATGTGGAAAATGTTATCAAAGGGAAAGCGCGGCATCGGCCCGAATGAACATCGGATGCCGGCCGTCGGACGGGTCGTGCCGGAGTTGCGCGGGCGGGATTTCGGCGTAGAGAGACCGCACGAAAACGATGAGCGAGACACCGGGGAAAATTCTGACGCGGGACGAATGGGCGGCGCGCGGGGCGGTGAAGCATGCGCGCGGGTTGCTCGGAAAATATCTGGTGCGCGCGGGTGAGGGCGGGACGACGGCGCACATGATCACCGAGGTGGAGGCGTACGACGGGGAGCACGATCTGGCGTGCCATGCCCGCGCGGGACGAACAGCGCGGACGGAGGTGCTCTACGCGCCGAGCGGGGTGTGGTATGTGTACCTCTGCTACGGCATCCACGAGATGCTGAATCTCGTGGTGGGGCCGGAGGACTGGCCCTCGGCGGTGCTGATCCGCGGGGTCGAAGGCATCCCGGGCCCCGGACGCGTGACGAAGCGGCTGGGGATCGACCGGAAGCTGAACCGCAGCCTGGCCGGCGAGGCGAGCGGACTGTGGATCGAGGACCGCGGAGTGAAGGTGCCGCGGAGCAAGATCATGGCGACGCCGCGGATCGGCGTGGATTACGCCGGACCGATCTGGGCGGCGAAACCGTGGCGGTTTGTGCTTGGGAAGTAGTTACGCGCGATTTATGGGTGCAATATGGTCGACAAAACCATTACTCCCATTGAGCGAGCTGAAATCATTCATGAGAAGCCACCGTCGGGCGCTTACCAGGAAATCCTCTTTGGATCGGACACTGGTAATACCTTATGGATTTTGTTCAGTGATCGCGACGGCGCAGCTGAATGGATCGGGAAGTTTGGCTGCGGAGTGACGTCGTCAATGCGTGTGACCAAGGTGATAGAGCCGGATCGGTTCTTCGTCTTTGCGGGAGGCTTCGCCTATCTGGTGGATGCAACCCGTAGAAAACTGCAAAATCAGTATCAAGGTGTGTTTCTCGAAGACGTCGCTTACGATCCGGTTACGGGCCACTTTATTGCGGGTGATACGCATTTACGCATCATCGAAGATGGTCGGGAGATTTGGGCCAGTGACCGAATATCGGTTGATGGGATGTACGATATGATCGTGCGAGACCGCGTTTTAACCGGGATGCGCAGGGTCGACTATGATGAGGGCGCGCCATTTAGCTTCGATCTCGATTCACGCGAATTTCATTTCGGGAAAGCAGGTCCGCGGACGGCCCCGTGACGTTGCGAAATGCGAAGCAGCCTCGGTTGAGGTTTCGCATATTATGAGGGCGGCGAGGCGCGCCCCTACGGGGTCGAATCAGAGCGCGTGGAGGGCGCTCTTGCTGACGGCGAGGGCGGCTTCCTTGACGGCTTCGCTCATCGTGGGATGGGCGTGGATCGTGCGCGCGAGGTCTTCGGCGCTGCCGCCGTATTCCATGTGCGTCACGATCTCGCTGATGAGTTCGCCGGCGTTGCGGCCGAGGATCTGGGCGCCGAGGATCTTGTCGGTCTTCGCGTCGGCGATGATCTTCACGTAGCCGTCGGTCGCATCGGCGGCGATGGCGCGGCCGTTGGCGGCGAAGTTGAACTTGCCGATGTTAACGGCGATGCCCGCGGCCTTCGCGGCGTCCTCACCGAGGCCGACGCTGGCGACCTCGGGGTCGGTGTAAACGATGCCGGGGACGAGATCCCAGTTGATGTGGCCGGCCTTGCCGGCGATCCACTCGGCGACGGCCACGCCGTCCTCCTCGGCCTTGTGCGCGAGCATGGGGCCGGCGACGACGTCGCCGACGGCCCAGATGCCGGGGGCGGTGGTCTTGAGGTGGGCATCGACCTTGATGCGCTTCTTCTCGTCGAGCTCCACGCCGGCTTTGTCCAAGCCGAGGCTGTCGGTGTACGGGCGGCGACCGACGGCCACGAGGACCTTGTCGGCGGGGAAGGAGAGTTTTTCCGTGCCGCGCTCGGCGGTGAGGATGCCCTTGTCGTAACCGGTGACCTTGGCGCCGACCTCGATCTTCAAGCCCTGCTTCTGCATGATGCGGGTGAAGTTGCGGACGATGTCGTCGTCGTAGGTGGCGATGATCTTGGGGAGAAATTCGACCACGGTGACCTCGCTGCCGAGGCGGGCCCAGACGGAGCCGAGCTCGACGCCGATGACGCCGCCGCCGACGACCACGAGCTTTTTCGGCACGGAGTCGAAGGCGATGGCTTGGTCGGAGGAGACGACGGTCTTGCCATCGAATTTCATGAACGGCAGCTCGACCGGGGCGGAGCCGGTGGCGATGACGATGTTCTTGGCGGTGAGTTTCTGGTCGCCGACCTCGACGGTATTGGCCGAGGCAAACTTCGCGGCACCGGTGATGACGGTGATCTTGCGCGCCTTGGCGAGCTGGGCGACGCCGCCGGTGAGCTTGGCGACGACGGCGTCCTTCTTCTTGAGGAGCGTGGCGAGGTCGAGCTCGACGGAGCCGAGCTTCACGCCGTGGTCGGCGGCGTGCTGCTTCGCGAAGACGTAGTGCTCAGAGGAGGACAGCAGGGCCTTGCTCGGGATGCAGCCGACGTTGAGGCAGGTGCCGCCGAGGGTGGCGCGCTTGTCGATGAGCGCGACCTTGAGGCCGAGCTGCGCGGCGCGGAAGGCGCAGACGTAGCCGCCGGGGCCGGCGCCGATGACGATGAGATCGAAGGAGTCCATGTAAGTTGAGAGTTGAGGGTTGAGTGTTGAGAGTCGGGCGGAGTGCCGGTCCCAGGTTCGGGGCTCTCAACACTCAGCTCTCAACTCTCAACCTCCGCTCAGATGCCGAGGACGAGGCGGGCGGGATCCTCGATGGCTTGCTTCACCTTCACGAGGAAGGTGACGGCCTGCTTGCCATCCACGATGCGGTGGTCGTAGCTGAGCGCGATGTACATCATCGGGCGGATGACGACCTGGCCGGCGACCGCGACGGGACGGTCGTTGATCGCGTGCATGCCGAGGATGGCGGACTGCGGCGGGTTGATGATCGGGGTCGAGAGGAGCGAGCCGAAGGTGCCGCCGTTGGTGATCGTGAAGACGCCGCCCTCGAGGTCGGCGAGGGTGATCTTGCCATCGCGCGCGCGCTTGGCGACGTCGCCGATCTTGGACTCGATCGCGGCCATGCCGAGGGTGTCACAGTCCTTGATGACCGGGACCATGAGGCCCTTGTCGGTGGAGACGGCGACGCCGATGTCGTAGTAATTGTTCTCGATGATGCTGTCGCCGTCGATCTGGGCGTTGATGCCGGGGACCTCCTTGAGGGCGTGCACGACGGCCTTCACGAAGAAGGACATGAAGCCGAGCTTGAGGCCGTTCTTCTTCACGAAGTCGTCCTGATACTTGGCGCGGAGGGCCATGACGGCGGACATGTCGACCTCGTTGAAGGTCGTGAGCATGGCGGCCTCGTGCTGGGCGGCGACGAGACGCTGCGCAATCTTCTGGCGCAGGGGCGTCATCTTCTTGCGCGTCTGGCGGTCGCCGGTCTTGGCCGGGGCGGCCGCGGGAGCGGGAGCCGGAGTGGGTGCGGGAGCGGCGGCCGCGGCCTTTTCGGCGGGTTTGGCGGCGAGCATGTCGCCCTTGGTGACGCGGCCATCCTTGCCCGTGCCGGCGACCGTGGCGGGATCGACGCCAGTCTCGGCGGCGAGGCGGCGCACGGCAGGAGATTGGGGCGCTTCGGCGGGCTTGGCGGCACCCGCGGCGGCTTTCGGCTCGCTGGCGCTCGCCGCTACGGGAGCGGAGCCGCCTTCGGAGTCGATGGTGGCGACGACCTGGCCGATCTTCACCTCATCGCCGGCGGCGGCCTTCAGGGAGATTTTGCCAGCCTGTTCGGCGGTGCCTTCACTCGTGATCTTGTCGGTCTCGAGTTCGAAGAGGGGCTGGTCTTTTTTGACCACGTCGCCGTCTTTGACGTGCCACTTGGCGAGGATGCCGGAGGTGATGGATTCACCCATCGGGGGGATTTTGACTTCGAGGAGAGGCATGATGAAAGGAGTGTTTTTTGGTTCTAACCGCGAATGGACGCGAATGAACGCTAATCTTTATTAAATGTGGAAGGCGTCCTGGAGGAGGGCGGAGAGTTCGAGGCGGTGGATGGCGAGGGCGCCGACGGCGGGGGAGGCGGCGGCATCTCGGCCGGCGTAGAGCGGGTTGAAGCCGAAGATCTCGGACATCTGCGGGGAGATGAAAGACCACGCGCCCATGTTTTGCGGCTCCTCCTGGCACCAGACGATGCGGGCGCCATTGTAATGGTCGGCGAGCTCGGCGAGGCGGTTGCGGTGGAGCGGGTAGAGCTGCTCGACGCGCACGATGGCGGTATCGGTGATCTTGTTACGCGTGCGGTAATCCACGAGGTCGTAGTAAACCTTGCCAGAGCAGAAGATCACGCGCTTGGCCTTCTCGGTGAGCGAGGCGTCGTCGATGATTTCCTGGAAGGCGCCGGAGGTGAAGTCCTCGAGCTTGGAGACGGCGGCGGGATGGCGCAGGAGGGACTTCGGCGACATCACGATGAGCGGCTTCTTCACGTCGCGCTTCACCTGGCGGCGGAGGGCGTGGAAGAAATTCGCGGGCGTGGTGATGTTGGCCACCTGCATGTTGTTCTCGGCGCAGAGCTGGAGGAAGCGCTCGAGGCGGGCCGAGCTGTGCTCGGGGCCCTGGCCCTCGTAGCCATGCGGCAGGAGGAGGACGATGCTGCTGGTGCGCTGCCACTTCGACTCGCCGGCGGCGAGGAACTGGTCGATGACGACCTGCGCGCCGTTGGCGAAGTCGCCGAACTGTGCCTCCCAGATGCAGAGCATGTTGGGGTAGTCGAGCGAGTAGCCGTAGTCGAAGCCGAGCACGGCGGCCTCGGAGAGGAGGGAATTGTAAACGCAGAAACGCTCCTGGCCGGGGTCGAGGTTCTTCAGCGGGGCGTAAGCCTCGTCGGTCTCCATGTCGTGGAGCACGGCATGGCGGTGGCTGAACGTGCCGCGTTCGCAGTCCTGGCCGCTGAGTCGCACGGGCGAGCCCTCCAGCACGAGCGTGCCGTAGGCGAGGGCCTCGCCGAAGCCCCAGTCGATCGCGCCGTTGTTGCGGTAGGCGGCGGCGCGGGCGTCGAGGAAGCGGCGGATCTTCGGGTTGGGCTTGAAGGTCGCGGGCAGCGTGGTGAGACCCTTCACGGTGCGCTCGATCAGCTCGGGGCTGGCGCCGGTGGGGACGGGCTTGAAGTTGAAGTTGCCCTGGAAGACCGCGGTGGAACCGTGGAACTTGTCGGCCTCGGTGGCGGGCTTGGCGGCGGCGCGCTTGGCCGCCTCGGCGGCGCGGGCCTGCTCGAGGTTTTTCTCCAGCGCGGCGGTGTACTCGGCCTTGATGGCATCGCCCTTGGCCTCGGTGATCGTGCCGTCGGCGATGAGGCGGGCGGTGAGCACGGCGGAGACCTGCGGGTGGCTGCCGATGATCTTGTAGAGCGTGGGCTGGGTGAAGGCGGGCTCGTCGGTCTCGTTGTGGCCGTGCTTGCGGTAGCAGAACATGTCGATGACGACGTCGCGGGCCCACTTAGCGCGGAACTCCAGCGCGAGCTGCGCGACCATGCAGACGCCCTCGGGGTCGTCGCCGTTCACGTGGAAAATGGGTGCCTCGATCATCTTCGCGACGTCGGTGCAGTAGAGCGTCGAGCGCGCGTCGCGGGGCAGCGTCGTGAAACCGATCTGGTTATTAACCACGAAGTGCACGGTGCCGCCGGTCTTGTAGCCCGGGAGCTGGGAGAACTGGAGCGTCTCGGCCACGACGCCCTGGCCGGCAAACGCGGCGTCGCCATGGATCAGCAGCGGCAGCACGCGGTTGCGGTCGCCGGTGGCGCCGCGGATGCGCTGGCGCGCGCGGGCGCGGCCCTCGACGACGGGATCGACGATCTCGAGGTGGGAGGGATTGGGGCTGAGGCGGACCTCGACCTTTTTGCCCGCCGCGGTGTCGAGGATGGCCTCGTAGCCGAGGTGGTACTTCACGTCGCCGTCGCCGCCGACGGCTTCGGGGATGTAATTTTCCGAAAACTGCTCGAAGAGCAGGTCGAAGTGTTTCCGCATCACGCTCGTGAGGATGTTGAGGCGGCCGCGGTGGGCCATGCCGAGGACGACCTCCTCGGTGCCGACGTGCGGGCAGTGCTCGATGATGGCATCGACGGCGGCGATCATCGTCTCGCCACCTTCGAGGGAGAAGCGTTTCTGGCCGACGTACTTGGTGTGCAGGAAACGCTCGAAGAGCTCGGCCTTGTGGACGCGGCGGAGGATGCGGACCTTCTCCGCGGCGGAGAACTTCGGCTGGTTGCGCGAGGCCTCCATCTTCTCCTGGAGCCACTGGCGCACTTCGACGTCCTGGATGTGCGTGTACTCGACGCCGACGTGGCCGCAGTAGGTCTGGCGGAGGGAGGCCACGATGTCGCGGAGCTTCATCTGGCCGCCACCGAGGTAGGTGCCGGTATCAAAGGCGGTGTCGAGGTCGGCGTCGGAAAGGTGGAAATTGGTGAGGGCGAGCTTGGGGTGCGGGGGCGGGGGACCGGCGAGGGGATCGAGATGGGCCTCGCGATGGCCGATCGCGCGGTAGCTGCTGATAAGGTGGTGGACGCCGGACTGCTTCAGGCTGTCGATGATCGGGGCGGTGACGGCGGCGGGGGCGTCGGTCGCGGAGGCGACGGCGAGGGCGGTGGCCGGGGTGCCGCCTGTGCTGCCGAGCGAGAAGCCTTGGAAAAAGGCGCGCCACGTCGGGTCGACGGAGTCGGGGTTTTGAAGCCACGCCTCATAAGCCGCCTCGATGGCAGCGGTATTGGCAGTGGCGGGGAAGGAATGAGAATTCATCTGGATTAGGAAATCGCACGACCTGAAACGCCTTGAAGGCGTCCCATGCTGGGCGGGTCATTAGAGAATATATTCCGACACTGGAGCACGATATGACACCGGACTCAAGTTTCGCAGGGGCAGGGGGTACGTGATTGCAATCAGGCTTAAGGTGGGTAACAGCCCAATTAGTTAATTCACCTTTCCGGCCATGGAGACCCAGATAAAAGAATCCCTCATTTCACTGCTCGCCGGCATCAAGGCCGCTGATGGGCAGGTCATCGCCGACGAAATGGCCCGCCTGGACGACTTTCTGGCGCGGGGACGGCTGACGTTACATCCTCAGCTGGTGCACTTTCTGCAAAATCGCAGCTACGCCAAGGCCGTGATGTTCCTCGGCGGCGAAACCGACATTCCGGTGGGGGCCTGCGGGGGCCGGGCGGCACGGCCGCAAAGCTGAATTTATCATGAGCGACCATAAGAAGATCGCGACGGACGGCGGCAACGGACTCGGGCAGAACCCGTTTGGGGCGCTCACTGCGGCAGGATTGCCGCAGATGAATACCGGATCTGCGAAACCGGAAACCGGAAAGCCTGATTCCGGTGCTATCCGGTCTCCGGTATCCGGTGTCCCCAATCAAAAGAACCGCGGCCGGGTCGAAATCCGCCGCGAGACCGGCGGCCGCGGCGGCAAGACCGTGACGACCGTGAGCGGCTTCGTGGGGATCGGCCTGCCCGAGAAGGAAACCCTCTGCAAAAAGATGCGCGGCGCCTGCGGTTGCGGCGGCACGGTGAAGGACGGCGTGATCGAGATCCAAGGCGACCAGCGCGAAAAGATCGCCGCGATTTTGACCGACGCGGGCTTCAGGCCGGTGTTTGCGGGCGGGTAAGATGAAACTAATCACGCTTTACCGACCGGTCGGACAGAAGGAACTCGACCTGATTGCCGGCAGTGGCTTTGCGGCCTTTCCGCCGCGCCTGGCTTGGCAGCCGATTTTCTATCCGGTCTTGAACGAAGCCTACGCCATCCAGATTGCCCGGGATTGGAATACGAAGGATGCCCAGAACGGGTCCGTCGGATACGTCACGGCCTTTGATGTGGAGTCAGACTATTTGACCCAATTTCCGGTCAAGGTGGTTGGGGGCTCGGCCCATGAGGAACTTTGGGTTCCAGCCGAAGCGCTGGCAGAGTTTAACCGGCGGATCGTTGGACCGATCCGGGTCACGCATCAGTTTCGCGCGCAGTAATCACGCGGCGAGGCCGGCGGCGAGGGCGAGGGCGCTCTTCGCGCGGTTCATGATGTAGAGGTGGTAGCCGGGGGCTCCGTGGGCGAGGAGGTCGCGGATTTGGTCGAGGGTCCAGTCCACGCCGATGATCTCGACGACGTCGGGGTTTTCGGCGGCGGTTTCCAGGCGGCGCAGCAGCGCGGCGGGGAGCGTGGCGCCACACATCACGGTGAAGCGCTGGATCTGCTTCAACGAGAGCACGGGCATGAGGCCGGGGACGATCGGGACGGTGATGCCGGCGGCGCGGCACTTGTCCACGAAGCGGTAGTACACGGCGTTGTCGAAGAAGAGCTGCGTGGTGATGAACGACGCGCCGGCATCGACCTTGCGCTTGAGGGCGGCGAGGTCGGCTTCGGCCGAGGGGGCCTCGGGGTGCTTCTCCGGGTAGCCGCCGACGCCGAGGCAGAAGTCGGGGTGGCGGGCCTTGAGGAGGGCGACGAGGTCGCTCGCGTAGCGCAGGCCGTCGCGGTACGGGGTGAAGGTGGTCTCGCCCTTCGGCGGGTCGCCGCGGAGGGTCATGATATTGCGGAAGCCCTCGGCGTGGATGCGGTCGGCGATGGCGCAGAGCTCGTCGCGCGTGTGGCCGACGCAGGTGAGGTGGGGCATCACCGTGAGGCCGAACTCATGCCGGAGCAGTGCGCTGACCTGCGCGGTGCGGTCGCGGGTGGTGCCGCCGGCGCCGTAAGTGACGGAGACGAAATCAGGCGCCATCGCGCGGAGTGCGTGCGCGGTGGCTTGGAGGGCAGCAACGCCCGCGTCATCCTTCGGCGGGAAAAACTCGAGGGAGCGCAGCGGGCGTTGCGGGGCGAAGAGCGAAGAAATCGGGAGGTCGGGCGGCATTACAAATCAACATATGCGGTTATGATGATATGATGTAAAGCATGGAATGCGTGTGAAAGATTTTGGCCCGCGAATCACGCGAACGGGCGCGAATGCTGGAGGGGGATGGAGGCGCTCACGGGCGGGACACCCGTGTCCGAATCGTGAAGCGGATGCGGACGCCTCGGAGAGGCGTCCCTACCTAATCAAGGCTTACTGGCGGGGGCCGCGGGTTTGGTGGGCTCGGGCTTGGGGGCGGGCTCGAAGAGGTCGGCGGGTTTGCCGGGCAGGGCGGTGTAGAAGTAATCGGAGATCTGATACGCGCGCTTTTGCATCAGGGCGTTGACCGGGGCGGCGGGGTCGCCGGCCGCGATGGCGACGAAGACGGGGCCGGCGGGGATCGTCTCGAACTCGGGGCCGACGGAGGCGGCGGGCTTGGCGTCGTGCGGCGCGGGGGCGGCGCTGGAGCCGAGGGCGACGGTCTTGGCGTCGGGCACGGGCGGCTTGATCTTCTTTTCCTCGGGCTTGCGCGCGAAGGTGACGGCGAAGGTTTTGCCGTCGAAGGTGGTCAGCTTGATCGTGCGGGCGTGGGCCCGGGCGGCGGCGACGGCGGGGTCGGTGAGGTCGGACGTGTCGGAGAACCGCAGGCTGCCGGCCGTGCTGATGACCGACGCGAGCTTGGCGGCGCTGACCTGCTCGCCTGCGGGTGTGGCAGAGGAGGTCCAGGGCTCCTCGGGCTTGGCGCGGGTGAAGGTGAGCGGCGCAGGGGCGTCGGGGAAGGGAATCTCAACCTTGGCGATGGTATCAGCCTTGAGGGCGAGGAGTTCGGTAGCGGCCCAGTTCTTGGGCTCGGGATCGAGCCAGAGACTGGCGTTGGTCAGGAAGGCCTTGTTCTCGGTGCCGAAGCGCAAGAAGCGGCCGGAGCCGGTGTCGGGGGTCTTGCCGAGGGTGATGCGCCAGAGCGGCTTGTCGTCGGCGGTGAGCAGGGCGATCGTCGTATCCTTGAAATCCAGCCGGGCGATGCGCTCGGGGCTGCTGGTGACGAGGCGGTCGAGCTTGGCCTCAGTGAGGGCATCGATGAAGGTGGCGAGCTTGCCGAACTCCGCGGGCAGGTCGTGGTAGGTGGCGACATGCCACGTGCCGTCAGACTGGCGGGTGAGCGTGACGGTCTTGCCCTGGTCGGTGAGCCGGAACTTGGCGGCCTGCTCGACGGTGGCGCGGCTGACCAGGGGCTGACCCACGCGGGAGTCGGTGGCGACGGCGGCCGGCTGGCGCGTGGCGAAGTAGGCGGCGACCGAGAGGGCGGCGAGGATGACGACGGTGAGCAGGAGGGTGCGGAGTTTCATCGGCGGGGGGCGACGTGGAGGGGATCAGGCCTTCCGGCGGCGGGAGCGGAACCACAGGCCGATGCCGCCGACAAAGAGGACGGGGAGGGCGAGGTTCATGAAGAGAAGTTCGTTGCCGAGGCGGTCGATGTCCTCGGTGAGGGCGAGCTTGATCTTGCGCCGCTCACGGTTGACGTCGGCCTGCTGCTGCTGGAAGTCGGCGATGATCTTCGTCATCTCCGGCGTGGCGACGAGGCGGTTGCCCTCGGTCTTCTTGCCCCGGACCTCATTAAGTTTCTTCTGCACGTCGGCGAGCTGGGCATCGAGGCTGGCGAGTTTTTCCTGATACTTCTTCTGCGCGGCCAGCTCCATGGCGCGGACGACCGTGAAGGGGCGGAGGGAGCTGCCCTTGCCGCGGATCGAGATCAGGTCGGGCGAGCCGCCGAGGTACTCCACGGTGTTGGCCGCGAAGGCGAGGTTGTCGTTGAAGGGCTCGGCGGCGGTCTGGCCGAAGAAGTTGTATTTGCGGACGCTGTAGTCGTCGAAGAGCCAGTCGGTGTCGGCGATGACGAAGAGCGTGGACGTGGAGGCGGACTCTTTGAGATGAGAGTTGAGGGTTGAGGGTTGAGAGTCGGAGTGCGCGGGCTTTTTGGGATCGGCGGGCTTCTTCGGATCCTCGCCGGGCATGCCATCCGGGAAGGCCGAGTGGAACTTACCGGTGACGAGGGCGGCGATGGTCTTCTTGCCGGAGGGGACGAGCTGTTTCGCGATGTCGTCGGGCTGGGCGAACTGCAGCTGCATCGCCGCGACCTCGCCGCTGTGGGCGGAGGTCTCGACCAGCGGCGTGAAGGTGAGGGTGCTGCCGGGTTTTTGTGCGATGCTGCCGGCCTCGATGAACATCGCATTCTTGAGCTGGGCGGTGGCGAGGGAGGCGGCGTTGAAATTATCCTTCGTGAGGTTGAGCCAGACGGGGTAGCGGACGATGCCGCCGGTGTTGGTCTGGACCTGGGCGGCGTTGTCGAGGTCGCCCACGATCTTCTGCGGGTCGTAGGCGATGCCGTAGGCGTTGAGCAACGTGGGGAGGTCGCTGGAGACGTTGGGCGGCGTCTGGCCCATCATCTGTTGCTGCTGGCTGGCCTGGCGCTTGAAGTACTGCGACGACGGATCGACGGCGAGGACCACGGGCTTGCCGCTGAGGAGGAACTGGTCGATGGCGAACTGGAGGCGCGGGGGGAGATTTTCCGGATGGATGACGACGAGGGTGTCGAGGCCGGGCGGGAGCGTGGCGACGTCGGGCTCGATGGGCACGATCTGGAAGGTCTGCTCCCACTCGTTGATGACCATCTGCGACGGGCGCGGCTGCTGGCGGGACATCATGAGCATCTGCATCTCCTCGGGGCTGGAGCCCTTGAGCGGGAGGCTGCTGAGGAGGCCGAGCTTGCGCTTGTCGAGCTGCTGCACGCCGTAGATCAGCTTGGAGAGATCGTATTCGAGGAAAGATTCGCGCTGGGGGTTGAACGCGGGGATGTTTTTCTGCTGGTCGGCCTGCGTGACGGTGAGGCCGAAGAAAAACTGTTCGCCGCCCTGCTGGATCAGCTGCGGCGTGAGGCCGGCGGCGGTGGCCTTCTCCTCCTCGGGGGAGTCGGGGCGGGGGTTGATGACGTTGAGCGTGAGGTGGCCGCGACCGGCGCGGACGTACTGGCGGAGCATCTCCTGCACGCGCGCGGCGTAGTTCTTGTAAACGATCGGGAGGCCGGCGACGTCCTTGGAGAAATAAAGGTCGAGGGTGACGGGCTCCTCGATCTTGCCGAGCATGGCCTTGGTGCCGGGCGAGAGGGAATAGATGGAGTCGGCGGTGGCGTCGAAGCGCACAGGCAGGCGCGAAGCGAGGTAGTTGACGAGGACGAGGCCGACGAAGAGGAGGCCGAGTGCGAGGGCTTTGGCGCTGAATTTCATGGGGACGGGCGCGCGGGATTAACGCTCGAGGGCGACGACGTTGAGGAAGAGGGTGAAGCCGGTCAGCGAGAGGAAGAACATGATGTCCTTCGGGTCGATGATGCCCTTCGTGAACGCGCTGAAGTGCGTGATGAAGGAGAAGTTCGCGATCAGATCGACGGCCCAGACCGGGAGGATCGTGCCGAGCAGGCCGCTGAAGAGGCTCCAGCCGAGGCAGAGCAAAATGAAGCAGATCACGATGCTGACGACGAAGCTGATGACCTGGTTCTTGGTGAGGGCGGAGGTGAGCGAGCAGATGCCGAGGTAGGCCCCGGCCATCAAAATGCTGCCGAGGTAGCTCGTGATGACGACGCCCCAGTCGGGCGAGCCGAGGTAGGCGACGGTCGCGGCGAGGGGCAGGCTGAGCAGAATCGCGAGGGCAAGAAAGGCCCACGCGGCGAGAAATTTGCCGAGGACCGCCTCCAGCGTGGTGACGGGCAAAGTGAAGAGCAACTCGACGGTGCCGGTGCGCTTTTCCTCGGACCAGAGGCGCATGCCGACGGCCGGAATCAGGAAGAGGAAGACCCACGGGTGAAACGTGAAGTAGCTCTCCAATGAGGCGAAGTTGCCCTTGAAGAAATTGCCGACGAAGAAGGCCAGGCCGACGCTCAGGAGCACGAAAACGAAGAGGATGACGTACGCGATCGGCGTGCGGAAGTAGCCGAGGAACTCGCGTTTGAAGATCGGGGAAATCTGCTTCATGGGGCGTGAATCAAAGGTCGCTCTGCGTGAGGGTGCGGAAGATCTCGTCGAGGCGGGCGCCGGGTTTGCGGGCGTGCAGCGCGGCGGGCGTCTCGTCGGCGACGACGCGGCCGGCCGAGATGATGATCACGCGATTACAAATGGCATCGACCTCCTCGAGGATGTGGGTGGAGAGGATCACAGCCTTCTCAACGGCCATGTCGCGGATGAGATGGCGCACCTCGTTTTTCTGGTTGGGGTCGAGGCCGTCGGTGGGCTCGTCGAGGATGAGGGCGGCGGGATCGTGCAGGAGGGCCTGGGCGAAGCCGACGCGCTGGCGGTAACCCTTGGAGAGCGTCTCGATCGTCTGGGTACGGACCGGCTCGAGATGGGTGAGGGCAATGGCCCGGTCCACCTGCGCGCGCTTGCCGGCGGCGGTGCGGAAACCGCGGACCTCGGCGATGAAGCCGAGGAATTCGCCGACGGTCATCTCGGGGTAGGACGGGGCGCTCTCGGGCAGGTAGCCGAGCCGGCGCTTCACGGCAACGGGATCGGTGGCGACGTCGATGCCATCGACCTTGGCGGTGCCGGCGTCGGGGCGGAGGAAGCCGGTGATCATCTTCATCGTGGTGGACTTGCCGGCGCCATTGGGGCCGAGGAAGCCGAGGATGTCGCCGCGGCGGACGGTGAAGGTGATGCCGTCCACGGCGCGCTTGTCGCCGTAGGTTTTAACGAGGCCTTTGACTTC
>JAFEGO010000032.1 GCA_018239845.1 Verrucomicrobiota bacterium | reverse complement strand
GTCAGCGCGCAGTGCATTTCGATCGTGGTTTCCTCCAGTACCGGGCAGGTCACGCTCTTCCGGCGCGGGGTGATGCTGCCCCTGACGGACAAGCGGCGCTAAGTAGCGCAGGCGTCTCGCCTGCCATCGACCGGGTGCAGGCGGGACGCCTGCGCTACTTTAAGATTGCGCCGGGAGCCCGGAATCGTTTCTTCTGACCATTCAACCCATTTATCACCATGCAAGAACTCGTCACTTTGGAGTGCACTGAAGCCAAGAAAGAGGGCAAGCCCACTTCCCGTTACCTCACCTTCCGTAACAAGAAGACTGTCACCGAGCGTATCGAGAAGAAGAAATACAACCCGCACCTCAAGCGCCACACGCTGCACAAGGAGATCAAGTAAGTCTCCCATCAGTCGAATTTTACCAGCCGGACCCTCGGGTCCGGCTTTTTTGTGCCCCCTTTTCAACGGGCACAAAAAAACCGCCGGGGTTGGGCGGTTATTGCGCTTCAGGCGCTGGGGGAATTCGGCTTGTCGCCGGTGAAGGGCGGTTGGCTGCCCTGACCGGAGGCGACCAGCTGCTGCTGGCGGCGGGCGGCCCGCCAGCCTTCGCGGTGCTTGCGGATCCAGTCGAGGAGGGCGCGCTCAAAGCCGATGTCGTAGCCGAGCCGTTCGGACTCCAGCCACTTGTGCTTCAGGATCTCTTCCCGCTCGGCCAGGAACTCCTGGTAGAGGCTGGATTGCTTGACGAATTCGCGATTGGTCGCGGGCTCTGATGCGGTCGAAGTCATTCGTACGTTGCTGCGCGTCGAAAGGGAGACGGACGCAGCCGCGCCTGTCAATGCCATGGATTTCCCGAAAATGTCACACGCGCGGGGCGGCGGGCTTGGCCAGGCGCAGGAGCAGGGTCTGGGCGATTTCGCGGAAGGTCCCGCCGGCCGGGCCCTGCGGCTGGCTGACGACGATGGGCGTGCCGGAGTCGCCGCCTTCGCGGATCTCCGGGATGAGGGGGACCTGGCCCAGCAGCGAGGTGCCGAGCTTTTCCGCGGTGGACGCGCCGCCGCCGGTGCCGAAGAGGGCATGGCGCTGGCCGGCGGGATCGACGAAGTAGCTCATGTTTTCCGCGACGCCGAGGAGGGGCACGTTGACCTTCTGAAACATCAGGCCGCCCTTGCGCGCCACGTTGGCGGCGGCGAGCTGCGGGGTGGTGACGAGCACCGCGCCGTCGAGCGGCAGCGTCTGCACCAGGGAGAGCTGGGCGTCGCCTGTGCCGGGCGGCAGGTCGACGAGCAGCACGTCGAGTTCGCCCCACTTCACGTTTTGGACGAACTGCTGCACGGTCTTCATGATCATCGGGCCGCGCCAGACGACCGGCGTGTTGTCATCGACGAGGAAGCCCATGCTCATGACCTTCACGCCGTGGTGCTCCATCGGGATGAGCATCGCCTCGGCGCCGTCGCCCTCGACCTCGGGGCGGCCGCTCAGGCCCATCATCAGCGGCACGCTGGGGCCGTAGATATCGCAGTCCATCAGGCCCACGCGACCGGGGCGGCCCTGCGCGGTGAGGACCTGGGCGAGGGCGCAGGCGAGGTTGACGGCGAAGGTGCTCTTGCCGACGCCGCCCTTGCCGGAGGCAATGGCCACGGCGTACTTGATGGTCTTGGGCGCACCGGCGTTGCCACCGAGGTTGCCGCCCGCGGCGTTGGCCGGGGCCGCGGTCTTCACCGGGGCGACGGCGATGTCGATGATCGTCTCCTTCACGCCCGGGATGGCGCGCAGGCACTGGTCCACCTCGCGCTTGAGGTGAAGGGGGATCTTCGGGTCGCTCGTGGTGAGCCCGAGCGAGACCTTGGCCGTGCCGTCCACCAGCGCCACCGCCTTCACGAGGCCGAACGACACGATGTCGCGGCTGAAGCCGGGATACTTCACTTGCTTGAGCTGTTCCTTGAGTTGGTCGGAGGTCACGGGAGAGAAATCGTCGCCTTGAGAGGAAATAAAGTTGTTATGCGCGGATGGGCTGTAAATAGAAATGCCGAAGTTCTCGAACGTATAACCCCTTTTCCCGCCATGCAAAATTTCCTCCGCATTTTCCTCCTCCTCGCGCTGACCGTCACGACGGCCACGACGGTGTCGGCCCAGATCGGCACCATCGACGTCCGCGCGAACAACAAGGTCATCCTCGTCCGCGTGTCTTCGCCCTCGGCCGAGCTCAACGACCTCGCCCAGCGGGCCTTCGGCGCCCACGGCCTCTACAAGGTGACCGCGGGCAGCGTGTACGCCTACGATATCCGCTTCACCTCCGTCGGGGCCACGCAGGTGCGCGTGGACATCAGCAAGGGCACGGCGCCCTTCGCCTCCTCGACGGTGACGGGCACGAGCGCCCGCAACGCCCTGCTGCGCGCCGCCGATTTCGCCGTGGAGAAGACCAACGGTATCGGCCTGAAGGGCTTCTTCACCGCGCGCCTGGCCTCGATCGGCACGCGCACCGGCAAGCCGGAGATCTACACCTCCGACCTCTTCTTCGGCGAGGTGAAGCAGATCACGCATGACAACGCCTTCGCCCTCATGCCCCGCTGGTCGCCCGACGGTTCGAAGCTGCTTTACACGAGCTTCTTCAAGTCCGGCGCCCCCGACATCTTCCAGATCGACCTGCGCAGCTCGCAGCGCACGACCTTCGTCAGCTTCCGCGGCACCAACAGCAGCGCGCGCTACAGCCCCAACGGCCAGCAGGTCGCCATGGTGCTCAGCGGCGAGGGCACGCCGGAAATCTACATCAGCAACGCGCAGGGTCGTCAGGTGTCGCGCAAAACCCGCTCCGACGCGGTGAAGTCCTCCCCCTGTTTCTCGCCGGACGGCTCGCGCGTCGTCTTCGCGATGGAGCCCGGTCCGCAGCTTTATGTGATGTCCACCGCCGGCGGCCCGGTCTCGCGTGTGTCCTCGGGCTTCACCTACTGCGCGGAGCCCGACTGGAGCCGCACCAATCCCAACAAGATCGCCTTCACGGTCATGCAGGGTCGCAATTTCCAGATCGCGGTGCTCGACCTCTCGACCCGCCAGAGCCAGAAGGTCTCCAAGGCGCCGTTCGACGGCGTGGAGCCGAGCTGGCTCGCCGATGGCCGCCACCTCGTTTACACCGCGCGCACGGCGAGCACGAGTCGCATCTGCATTTTGGATACTGAAACCGGCACGAGCGTGCCGATCAGCCCGACGTCCCTCGGCCAGATGCAGTCGGCCAACGTCTGGACCCCGTAAGGCGGGCAGCCACTGCAACAGCTCACAAAAAAGCCGCACCTTCCGGTGCGGCTTTTTGTTTTTTGAATCGCAGGCGCGCTTACTTGGTCGCGGCGAGGAAGTTCTTCCCGGCCTCGTCCCAGTTCACGACGTTCCAGAAGGCCGTGATGTAGTCGGGGCGGCGGTTCTGGTAGTTGAGGTAGTAGGCGTGCTCCCAGACATCGAGGCCGATGACGGGCTTGCCCTCGATGCCGGCGACGGCCTTGCCCATGAGCGGGCTGTCCTGATTGGCGGTGGAGCCGATCGCGAGCTTCTTGTCGGCGCCGACGTAGAGCCAGGCCCAGCCGGAGCCGAAGCGCGTGGCGCCGGCCTTGGCGAACTCAGCCTTGAAGTTGTCGAAGGAGCCGAAGGTGGCGGTGATCGCCGTGGCGAGCGCGCCGCTCGGGGTGCCGCCCTTGCCGGGGCCCATGATCGTCCAGAAGAACGAGTGGTTGGAGTGGCCGCCGGCGTTGTTGCGCACGCCGCCGCGGATGGCCTCGGGGACCTTGGAGAGGTCGGCGATCAGGACATTGACGTCGAGGGCCGCGAGGTCGGCGTGGTCCTTGAGGAGATTGTTGGCGTTGGTGATGTAAGCCTGGTGATGCTTGCCGTGATGGATCTCCATCGTCTTCGCATCGATGTGCGGCTCGAGGGCGTTCGGGGCGTAGGGCAGTTTCGGGAGTTCGTAAGCCATGATGTTATGTATGGGTTATGGGTTGAAGGAAAGACGCCCCAACCTGTATCCGCCTGCCGTCCCCGTCAACTCCGGCGGGCAATTCGCCGTGGCATAGCCCTCAGCCTTCCTGCACGCGCTTCGCCTTGAAGAAGGCCTGCAGGAGCTCGCGGCACTCATCCTCAAGCACGCCGCCGGGGGTCAGCTCGAAGTGGTGGTTCACGCGGGGGAGGTCGTTGAGGTTGGTCGCGCCGCCGAGGCAGCCCATCTTGGGGTCGGGCACGGCGTAACACACGCGCTTCACCCGCGCCATGAGCAGGGCGCCGGAGCACATGGGGCAGGGCTCCTTGGTCACGTACACGGTCGCGCCTTCGAGGCGCCAGTCACCGAGGCGGGCGGCGGCCTGGGTGATGGCGAGCACCTCGGCGTGGGCGGTCGGGTCTTTGGCCGACTCGACGGTGTTGTGGGCCGAGGCGATGACCTCGCCGCCGTGCTCGATGACGGCGCCGATCGGCACCTCGTCCTGCCGCCACGCGTCGATCGCCTGATTGTAGGCGAGGCTCATGAAAAAGCGGTCGTCCCGGACAAGCTGGGACGGGAAGCGTTTCTCAAAGGGGCAGGGAGGAGGCGGCGGGAGATCAGACATCGTGGCGGTGGCGCGAGGGAAAACCTTGCTTACGCACGCCGTTTGCGCCTTACAAGGGGCTTTTCCGCACACGCACCTATGATTCAACACACTCCGGGCAAGCTCCGCTCTCACCATGGCCGACGGTAATTCGATCGAAGTGGAGGGCCGGGTCGTCGCCGTGCTGCCCGGCACGATGTTCAAGGTGCAGCTCAACAACGCCACGCAGCACGTGGTGCTCGCCCACATCTCGGGCAAGCTGCGGAAGAACTTCATCAAGATCGCCGCCGGCGACATGGTGAAGATGGAGATGAGCCCGTACGACCTCGACAAGGCGCGCATCACCTTCCGCATGAAGGAGACGAACAGCAACTACGTCCCGCCGCCGCGCCGCCGCCAGTATTGAGCGCCGCCCCGCTGATTTTAAAAATTCGACGCCGCCGACCCGCGGCGTCTTTTTTGTGCCTGTGAAACGCGACGACAGCACCAGCAGCCGGGCGTCGGCGAAATTCGCCGGGGATACCGACAGTTTCCTCCAGTACTGCGAACTCGAGCGCGGCCTGTCGAAAAACACGCTGGTCAACTACCGCAGCGACCTCGACCAAGCCGCGGACTTCCTCGCGCAGCGCGGCGTCGCCGACTGGCGCGCGGTCACGGGCGCGCAGGCCGCGGAGTGGACGCACTCGCTGGGGGAGGGGCGTTACACGGTCACGAGCCTCGCGCGCAAGCTCACCGCGCTGCGCGGCCTCGCGCGCCATCTCGTGCGCGAGAAGATCCGCGACGACGACTTCACCGCGCTGCTCGATGCGCCCAAGCTCACGCGGCGCATGCCCGGCACGCTGTCCACCGACGAGGTCGCTCGGCTGATCGGCGCAGTGACGGGGGGCGACGCCCGCGCCCTGCGCGACCGGGCGATCCTCGAGCTGTTTTACTCCAGCGGCCTCCGCGTATCCGAGCTGGCAGGACTCACGCTCCAGCAGGTGGATTTGGAAAACGGTTTCCTGCGCGTCTTTGGCAAGGGCTCGAAGGAGCGCGTGGTGCCCGTCGGCGGGCGCGCCCTCGACGCGCTCGCGGCCTACATCAGCGCGGGCCGGCCGCAGTTTGTTAAACCCTCGATCACGGGCAGCCAGCTCTTCCTCAACAAGCACGGCAAGGCGCTCTCGCGCGTGGCGCTCTGGATGTTTGTGAAGGACTACGCCAAGCGCGCGGGCATCACGAAAAAGGTAAAACCCCACGCGCTGCGCCACTCCTTCGCCACGCACCTGCTGACGGGCGGGGCGGACCTGCGCGCGATCCAGGAAATGCTCGGCCACGCGAGCATCTCGACGACGCAGATCTACACTGCGGTCGAGCCGCGCCGCCTCGTGGACCACCACGAGAAATTCCACCCGCGCAACCGCGGGTAACCGGATCAGCTCCGCTCAACGGTTTTTGCCGGGAGCCGGGGTCTCGGGCGCCGTGCGGCTCAGTGCGCGGGCGACGGAGAAGACGCCGTAGAGCAGCAGCAGCGCGCCGACGGGCACGAGCAGCACGCCGAAGCCCGGGTCGCCGTCATGAATGATGAGCCCCCCGAGGAAGAAGCCGACGGGCAGCAGGCCCGCGCCCCACAGGATGGCGCGCGAGGCGCCGCGGGTGATGACGAGGCCCTTGACGTTGCGCAGGGTCAGGCCGAGCGCGATATTGACCAGCGCGAGCAGCGTGCCGTGCGCGTGCGCGAGGGTGAACATGAGGCGCCGCATCTCGACATCGACGTTGAGGTACCAGCCGAGCTTGAAGCCGTGCAGGGTCTCCAGCACGACGCCGAGGGCGAGGAAAATGAAGAGCGACCACCAGCCGTGGCGGAGATGTCGGTCGGAAGGATTCATGAAAGATATTGAGTGATGAAACAGATGGAAAAGGGCGGGCGGATCATTCCACGAGCAGCATGGAGCGCTTGCTGCGCTGGTCGAACAGCTGCTGGAATTCCGGCTGGACGAAGGTGCCGTCGGGCCGGAGCAATGCGCCCGCGGGGTAGCTGGCCGCGGGCTTCCGCACCTCGGTGCCCCATTTTTGGTAGGCGCGGCCGAACAGCTCATCCAGCGCGGCCTCGTCCGCATTGTAGTCCATCGGGAACTCCTCGAAGCCGGGGAGGGTGCGCAACGATTTCCACGCGCGGTAGCGCACGGCGGCGTAGGGGTCGTTGAGCTCCATGATGAGATAGGGGTACAGCCAGTCGCGGCCCGAGGCGAGCTGCGCCGGCTCCCAGCCCATGCTCCAGGCGATCAACATGCGCTGGCCGGCGTCGCCCTTCAGCGCCCAGACGGCCGCGGCGGATAATTCCTTTTGCTCGCGGTCTAGGGCCGGGCTCTGCTGGCCGTACCACTCCGCGAGCTTGCCGGCGGTCCAGCCGAGCGAACGGTCGAGGTGGCAGAGATTGCAGGCGTTGGGCCGGCCGACCTTGACGCTCTCGAGCACGTTGGGCGACGTGATGGTGTGGGCGCGGAGGGAGCGCAGCAGGCCGTAGGTGCTGTGCGGCATGTGGCAGTTGAGGCAGCTGCTGCCGGGGGAATCGGCCGCGTGGTGGGTATGGGCGGGGATATTGGCCTGGATGTTGCCGTGGCACTGGGTGCAGGCGAGGTCGCCGCGCATGCCGGGCTTGGTCTGGCCGGTGGCGCGCCACTCCTTGAGGTTGGCCGGTGTTGTGTCGGCCGGGTGCATCTCGTGGCAGGATACGCAGGAGAAGTGGCCGCCCTTGTAGCAGGGCGACATGATCATGCCGTTGTATTCGCGGCCGGTGATGCGGACCAGGCCGTCGCTCCAGAAGCTGTTGTCGAACCGGTGCGGGTTGACCTGGACCATCTTTTCCAGGCGGTCCGGATGGATGGTGCTGTTGGGCTGGGTCACCCAGCGCTGGTCCAGCTCCTTCATGCCGGGGCGGAACTTGGCGCCATGCTGGTCCCACACCGACGTGTCGTTCGACTCGAAGGCCCAGAAGCTGTGGCATTGCCCGCAGGCGAGCGAAGCGGTCGGGCCATCCATCTTGCCGGGATTGGCGATGGTCTGGTCCCCCTTGTCCGACAGGTGCAGCGCGAAGCGGCGGAGCGGGTTGCGGTTGGCCGCGATGTGCTCCTTGCCGCCGCTGTGGCAGGATTCGCACGAGATGCCGAAGTCGCTGACCTGGGAATCGTACGTGCCGCCGGGCCCCGGGCGGGAGCGGCCATTTGTAGTATGACAGTTGATACAGCCGTTGTTCCAATCGCCGTCGGCGTAGTAATTCTCGATGTTGGGCGGCGCGAGGAAGGTCTGGGTCATCGGCGTCCAGATCTTGTCGGCGATGATGTAGCCGAAGGGAAACTGGCCGAGCTTGCGGCCGCCCTGCTTGTCGGTGGTCTCGGTCCAGCAGACCTGGAAGTTGTGCGAGCCGGTGAGCAGCACGATGTCGCGCGGATCGCCGTAGGCGGAGGCGGGCGTGCCGGTGGGCTTGGTCAGGACGCGGTAGGTGTCGCCCTTGCGCTCCACGCGGTAGTCGACCTTGCCGTAGCTGAGTTCGAGGCCGTCCATGTCGGCCGCGAAATTCTCCCGCTTCGCCACCTGGGTCATGCTCCGGTGAAACGACGTGTGCCAGCTCGCGTAGTTGCCCGGGTGACACGAGCGGCAGGAATCGGAGGAAACGTAGTCATTGGCGGGGACCTTGATCGGGCGGTTGGCCGGCGGCGGGCTGTCCCACATCGCGTTGAGCACCGTGGTGATCGTGATCGCCAGGACCGCGGCCAGGCCGAGCAAGGACCAGCGGCCGCCGCGCGTCGCAAGCAGCAAGCGGGCGGGGGAGGACGGAGGGGCAGGCGGGGTATCGGCCACGACAGGGACGAAACCGGCGGCGCGGGCGCTTGAAAAGCCTTTTGTGCTTCGGTTCGACACGGCGACGTCACACCCGCAAGCTGGTTGCCGTCCAGTCACTCCACTCCCTCCATGCACAAAGGCCGACTCGAAGCATTCAGCGATGGCGTGATCGCCATTATCATCACGATCATGGTCCTCGAAATGAAGGTGCCCCACGGCACCGACTTCGCGGCGTTGGGGCCGATCATCCCGGTGTTCCTCAGCTACGTGCTGAGCTTCCTCTACGTCGGCATCTACTGGAACAACCACCATCACCTCCTGCAGGCCGCGAAACACGTCACGGGCGCGGTGCTCTGGGCCAACCTGCACCTCCTCTTCTGGCTCTCGTTGTTCCCGTTTGTCACGGGCTGGATGGGCGAGAACCACTTCGCGCCCTGGCCGGTCGTCACCTACGGCATCGTGCTGATCATGGCGGCGGTGGCCTACTACATCCTCGTGCGCACGCTGCTCGCGGGGCACGGCCCCGACTCGACGCTCGCGCAGGCGCTCGGCTCCGATTTCAAGGGCCGGATTTCCGTCGTGCTCTATGCCGCGGGCATCGGCCTCGCCTTCGTCAACTCCTGGCTTGGCATCGCCCTGTACGCGTGTGTCGCGTTGGTGTGGCTTTGCCCGGACAGCCGGATCGAAAAGAAGCTGACGGATTAAGGCAGCGCCGCGAGTTTCCGGATGGTCGTCAAGTTGCGCACGGATGACGTGGGCAGCTTGAGCGCCCGCATCGGTGGCGAGGTCCAGACCGTGGACTCGTTGGACTTGATGCGGCAGAGCCAGTAATACTCGCGGCCCTGGACATGCAGCGCGTCCACCGCCGTGGCGCAGGCGACGAGACCCTTGGCCTGCGCGGCTGGCAGAGCCTCGCGCAGGAAGCCCACGTAGGCGGTGTGGTCAGGATGATCCATGTCCGCGTCGGCGAAGGCGCGGTAGGCCGCGATCGCCGCCACCTCGTCACGCGTCCGCACAAAGGTGTCCACCGCGTAGCCGAGCCCGGCCTGGAGCGCGGTCTCTATCTGGGCCTCGAGCTTGCGCGCATCGGCGCTGCGGCTGGAGAAGAGGACGTTGCCGCTCGCGATGAAGGTCGAGACGTCGGCGAATTTCTGCGCCACGAAGAGCGCGCGCAGGTCGTCCATCTTCACCCGGCGCTTGCCGAGGTTGATCCCGCGGAGGAAGGCGACGTAGCGGTGCATGGCGCGAGTGAAGCGGCCGTCGCACGGAGCGCACGATCAAACGCGCTTCTCCTGGCATGGGTGGTAAAAATTTATCGGACAAAACTCTGCAAATTTTGAGTTAACTCATTTTAGGATAAATAGTTTCACAATCGGACAATATCGGACAAAACCCGACATTTGTCCGATAGTGTCCGATCACGGCGGTCAAATCGTATCTCGGTGAACTCGCTGTCAAAGAACCTTGGCCGCCATGCCGTTATTATATCAACAAGCCGCCCATCGCACCAGTCTTTTGCGTTTCTGCGGCGCGCCGGATCCAGCCGATCCTGGGCGCGGGCTGATGGCGCGGCGGCTGCGACTTCATTTGAAATTTCCCGGTTGGAGTTATGCCACGCTTACCCGGGAAAGTGATCGGATTTGGCGTGAATCCGGCTGCATGGAGCGCAGCCATGAGCACCCCTACCGCTACTCCTGAAGCCCGGTCCACCAAGCCCATCTGCGTCGGCCTCTCCTGCTGGCTCTGGGATCTCGGCAAGCCGCAGGCCATCCTCGAACTCGGGCAAAGGCTGGGTGTGAAAGTGCAGCTGACCCAGAAGATCCGCGGCCTGCGCCGCGAGATCGAGGCGCAGGTCTCCGGGCACAACGTCGATCACTTCATCAGCGAGTTCGTGCGCCACTGCTGAGCGCCATTTGGTGCAAGTGACTGCTGCCTGGCGCAGCTGACAAATATCGGCCGCGCTCGATTAGCGCACGATCTTCACGCCTTTGGGGGCCTTGATCCGAGTGCGGATTTTGCCGCTGGGGAGGCGGTCGTGGCGGACGTGGAGGGGGCCGCGGGGGGTGGGGTAGGTGCCTTCGGCCCAGGTGAGGTCGCCGAGTTGTGGGGCGATTTTTACGCGGGCGCAGCCGGGGGCGGCGGGTTGCACGCCGAGGATGTACTCGCTGAGCCAGGCGGTCGGACCGCTGGCCCAGCCGTGGCAGAGGCTGTGGCGGAATTTTTCGTAGCAGTACGCGCCGTAGTCGCCGTGTAGGTCTTTCTCGCCGCGCTTGGGGAGTTCGTCGATGCGACCGGAACCCTTCAGCCATGCGAGGTCGAAGTCCTCCCAGAACGTCGTGGCGCCGCGGTCGAGCATCGCGCCCCAGTAGGTGCGGATGAGGTCGAGCGCAGGGGTGATCTCGCCCGCGCGGCCGAGGGCGTTGAGCACGTAGTAACCGTAGAAGGTGGAGACGCCTTGTGCGCCGCCGGGTTTGAGGACGGTAGCGGCGGCTTCACCCGCGTCGCGCTGGCCGGCGAGGACTTGCAGCGCGGCGGCGGACTTGGAGCCGTTGGCGTCGAGCACGACGGGGCGGGCGCGGGCCGCGGCTGCGGCGCAGAGGCGCGCGGTGGCGGTGTCCTTCAGGGCGCGGGCGAGACGTTCGCCGGCGTCGAGGGTGAGAACGAGGAGGGCTTGGAGACCGGCGGTGACGCCGGTCTGGTTGGGCGAGCTCGGCCAGTCGAGGAAGCGCCAGCCGTCGAGTTTTTCGTGTCCGTCGGGGCCGACGAGCGCGGCGAATTTGGCGAGGAGCACGCGCAGGTAGGGCGCCTGCTGCTTCAGGTAGGCGCGGTCGCCGTGGTGCAGCCACCACTGCTCGTGAATGAGCACCCACCACATGGAGTAGCTGCTGATGCCGTTCATCCACTGGTCGGGCGGCGTGCGTTCGCGGGTGAGGTCGAGGCTGCGCGTCACGCAGTCGGTGTGGCCGAACACGGCGTTGACCGTGCTCGTCTCGGGATGCATGTCGCCGATCCACACGAGGCGGTCGCGCTTGATGCCGTCCCAGAGGTATTCCTGCAGGTTGAGATGGACGGTGTAGGCGCCGGTTTCCCAGATGCGGTTGAGGCGGTCGTCGCTGCAACGGAAGCTGCCGTGCTTCGGCAAATCGCGCACGACGAGGACGGCGCGCACCTGCGCGAGGATCACGGGCTGCGCGGGATCGAGCGCATCGAGCCGCACGAAACGAAAACCACTCGGGCCGACGCGGATCTTTCCCATCCACGGGAGATGCACGCGGAGATCGCGGAGGGCGTGGTCGTTTTGCGCGCCCTTCTCGCCAAGCTCCGCCATCGCCTCGGAGGCGGACTCGCCGAAACGCACACGGATCGGCGTGGGCTCCTTGCTCTCGCGGCCCGGGCAAAAGAGCTCGATGTAGCCGTGCAGCTCGCGGCCAAAGTCGATGAGTACGCTGGCCGGGCCGCGCTTGGCGGAGGCGGTGAGCGTGCAGGGCGGCACGGTCTCGCTCAGGCCGATCTGGCCGGGCGCGGCGGTGAGCAGCGTGTCGGCATGGGCAACGCCGTGTTTGCTCTGCCAGAGGACGCGCGTGGGGGCGACGTGGTACTCGCGGAGCGGGGAGGGCTCGACGCGGGTGGAGAGGTCCGTGGGGAGGGCGGAGATTTGGGGCATATAAAAAGCAAAGGGCGGGTCAGAGACCCGCCCTATTGAAACGTGAAATCAACCCACCCAGCGGCGGGCGTTGTAGAAGAGCTGCATCCAGGGGGAGTCTTCGCCCCAGTCGGCGGGGCTCCAGCTCATGCAGGCGCTGCGGAAGACGCGCTCGGGGTGGGGCATCATGATCGTCACGCGGCCGGTGGTGGTCGTGAGGGCGGTCATGCCCTGCGGCGAGCCGTTGGGGTTTAATGGATACTGCTCGGTCGGGGCGTGGTGGTTGTCCACGAAGCGGCCGGCGACGAGGCCGGAGTCGCTGCAACGCTGCATCGCCGCCGTATCGGTGAACTCCGCGAAACCCTCGCCGTGCGCGACGGCGATCGGGATGACGCTGCCGGCCATGCCGCGGAAGAGGATGCTCGGGCTCTCCTCGATCTTCACGGAGACGAAGCGGCCCTCATAGCGCTCACTCTGGTTTTGCACGAAGCGGGGCCAGTGGTCGGAGCCGGGGATGATGCTGTGGAGGTTGCTCATCATCTGGCAGCCGTTGCAGACGCCGAGGGCAAAGGTGTCCTCGCGGGCGAAGAAGGCGGCGAACTCGGCGCGCGCGCGGGCGTTGAAGAGGATGCTCTTGGCCCAGCCCTCGCCGGCGCCGAGGACGTCGCCGTAGCTGAAGCCGCCGCAGGCCGCGAGGCCGCGGAAATCGCGGAGGCTCACGCGGCCGCTGAGGATATCCGTCATGTGGACGTCGATCGCGCGGAAGCCGGCGCGGGTAAACGCGGCGGCCATCTCGACCTCGCCGTTGACGCCCTGTTCGCGGAGGATAGCGACGGACGGGCGGGAGGAGGAGTTGCCCACGGAATACACGGAAGACACGGAATTCGGATTTTTAACCACGGATTTCTTTTCCGTGTTTTCCGTGTGTTCCGTGGGCAATCCGATCTTGAAGGTCAGCTTCGGGGTGATGCCGGGGTTCTTGGGGTCGAGGCGGAGGGCGTGCTCCTGGGCGGCGGCGGCGGGGTTGTCGCGCAGGGCGGCGATGCGGTGGGTGACGTCGGACCAGATCGCGCGGAGGGCGAAGAGGTTTTCCTCAAAGAGGGTCTGGCCGGCGCGCTTGATGCGGAGGGTGTGGGTGGCGTTGAGCGTGCCGATCTGCGTGGTGCAGGCCTTGAAGCCGTGCTTGCGCAGGGCGAGGATCACATCGTCGAGGTCTTCGCCGCGGATTTGGATGACGGCGCCGAGTTCCTCCGCGAAGAGCGCGCTGAAGGGGTTGTGGCCGGCGGGGATTTCCACGTCGACGCCCGTGTGGCCGGCGAAGGCCATCTCGGTGACGGTGGCGAGGAGGCCGCCGTCGGAGCGGTCATGGTAGGCGAGCAGCTTTTTCTCGCGGCCGAGCAGCTGGATGACGGTCCAGAAATTTTTGAGGTCGATGGGATCATCGACGTCTGGGGTGGCCTCGCCCATCTGCGAAACGGTCTGTGCGAGGATGGAGCCGCCGAGGCGGTTCTGGCCGCGGCCGAGGTCGATGAGGAGGAGCACGCTGTCGGCGACCGGCTGGAGCTGCGGCGTGAGCGTGAGGCGGATGTCGCGGACGGCGGAGAAGGCGGAGACGATGAGCGAGGTCGGCGCGGTGATGCGCTTCGACTGGCCGTCCTGCGACCAGGCGGTGCTCATGCTCATGGAGTCCTTGCCGACGGGGATCGTGATGCCGAGGGCGGGGCAGAGCTCGAGGCCCACGGCGCGCACGGCGGCGTAGAGGTCGGCGCCGTCGCCGGCGAGGGCGGGCGCGGCCATCCAGTTGGCCGAGAGGCTGACGTGGCCGAGGTCGCCGATCTGCGCGGCGGCAAGATTGGTGAGGGCTTCACCGACGGCGAGGCGGGCCGAGGCGGCGGCGTTGTTGATCGCAACGGGCGTGCGCTCGCCCATGGCCATGGCCTCGCCGGTGTAAACGTCGTAGCTCGCCGCGGTGACGGCGCAGTCGGCGACGGGGACCTGCCACGGGCCGACCATCTGGTCGCGCGCGATGAGGCCGCCGAGCGTGCGGTCGCCGATGGAGATGAGGAAGGTCTTGTCGGCGACGGCGGGGTGCGAGAGCACGCGGTGCACGGCCTCCTTGAGCGTGAGGCTGCCGAGCGCGAGGGCCTGCTGCGGGCGGCGGCGCGTCGTATCGGTGCGGTGCATCCGCGGCGGCTTGCCGAGGAGTACGTCGAGGGGGAGGTCGATCGGGGTGTTCTTGAAATGCGGGTCCTCGAGGACGAGGGCCTTCTGCTCGGTGGCCTCGCCGACGACGGCGAAGGGGCAGCGCTCGCGCTCGCAGAGCGCGCGGAAGGTGGCGAGGCGCGCGGCGGGGACGGCGAGGACGTAGCGCTCCTGCGACTCGTTGCACCAGATCTCGAGCGGGGCCATGCCGGGCTCGTCGTTGGGGAGGGCGCGGAGGTTGAACTTGCCGCCGCGGCCGCCGTCGTTGACCAGCTCAGGCAGGGCGTTGGACACGCCGCCGGCGCCGACATCGTGGATGAAGGAAATGGGGTTCTCGTCACCGAGCGCCCAGCAACGGTCGATGACCTCCTGGCAGCGGCGCTCCATCTCGGCGTTGTCGCGCTGCACGCTGGCGAAATCGAGGTCCTCCTGGCCGGAGCCGCTGGCCATGGAGCTGGCCGCGCCGCCGCCCAGACCGATGAGCATGGCGGGCCCGCCAAGGACGATGAGCTGGTCGCCGGGGTTGATCGCGCCCTTCTTGATATGATCGGCGCGGATGTTGCCGAGGCCGCCGGCGAGCATGATGGGCTTGTGGTAGCCGCGGATTTCGGTACCGCGGGCATTGGGCACCTCCTGCTCGAAGGTGCGGAAGTAGCCGTTGATCGCGGGGCGGCCGAACTCGTTGTTAAACGCCGCGGCGCCGAGCGGCCCCTCGATCATGATGTCGAGGGCGGAGACGATGCGGCCGGGCTTGCCGTGGTCCTTTTCCCACGGCTGGACGGCGCCGGGAATCTTGAGATTGGAAACGGAAAAACCGGTGAGGCCGACCTTGGGCTTGGAGCCACGGCCGGTGGCGCCCTCGTCGCGGATCTCGCCGCCGCTGCCGGTGGCGGCGCCGGGGAAGGGGGAGATGGCGGTGGGATGGTTGTGCGTCTCAACCTTGCAGAGGATATGAATCTCTTCCTCGTGCGCGGCGTACTCGTTGGTGCCGGGCGGGGCGAAGAAACGCCCGCCGCGGGTGCCAGTGAGCACAGCGGCGTTGTCCTTGTAGGCGGAGAGGATGCCGTCGCTGTGCAGGTTGTACGTGTTCTTGATCATCTGGAACAGCGACTTGTCCTGCGCTTTTCCGTCGATCTCCCAGGAGGCGTTGAAAATCTTGTGGCGGCAGTGCTCGGAGTTGGCCTGCGCAAACATCATCAGCTCGATGTCGTTGGGGTCGCGGCCGAGCTTGGTGAAGGCGGCGACGAGGTAATCGATCTCATCCTCGGCGAGAGCGAGGCCGAGGGACTGGTTGGCGGCGACGAGCGCGGCGCGGCCCTGCGCAAGCACCGGCACGCTGGT
Source organism: Verrucomicrobiota bacterium (assembly GCA_018239845.1). Taxonomy (GTDB): domain Bacteria; phylum Verrucomicrobiota; class Verrucomicrobiia; order Opitutales; family Opitutaceae; genus CAIRCN01. The sequence continues at coordinate 19,372 of JAFEGO010000032.1, read as the reverse complement.
CATCGGGCGGGGCTCGCCGCGCGAGAAAAGGATGGAGCAGCCGGCGAGGTCGGGCAGCACGACCTGCGTCATGCGGTCGTGGAGCTTCGCGGTGAGGGCGGTGCGATCAAAGGACGTGTTGTCGCCCAGATCGACGGTGTAGGCGATGACGCGTTCGATGCGGGTGATGGAGTCGAGGCCGCAGATGTGGGCGATGTCGGTGGCCTTGGACGACCAAGGGGAAATGGTGCCGGGACGGGGAGCGACGACCTGGGTGAGACCGGTGACGGGTGCGGCGGCGCGGCGCGGACCGTAGGTGAGGAGCTTTTCGAGGACGCCCTGGTGCTCGGCGGTGAGAGGGGCGGAGGTCGCGGCGACGTGCACGAACTCGGCGGCGATGGCGCGGGCGGGGACCCCGGCGGCGTTGAGATCGGCGAGGAGCTTTTGGAGACGGAAGGAGGAGAGGGCAGGTGAGCCGCGGAGGATCAGCATGGTCGGAGCATGATTTTCCCCACAACTCCCCGGGGGCGTCAAGGAACGGAAGTGTGTATAAGCTGTAGGAGCGGCTTTATGCCGCGACTGGGCCGGGTCGCGGCATAAAGCCGCTCCTACAGTGGAGGCCAAGACGCGGTTGTACGCGGCATGGCAGAGAAAGCCGTTGACGATTTGCTTTGGGTCGGCGGAATGCACAGCTTTGCCACGTGAGGAACATCGCCACGCCAACGACGCCCAAGCATAACGTCCTCGGTCCACGGACTGCAGGCTGCCCGGGGACGCGCGCATGAGCGACCGGATCACTCACGAATGCGGCATCGCCGTCGTGCGGCTCCTGAAGCCGCTCGCCTACTACCAGCAGAAGTACGGCACGCCCCTGTGGGGCTTTACCAAGCTCTTCCTCCTCATGGAGAAGCAGCACAACCGCGGCCAGGACGGCGCGGGCGTGGCCTGCGTAAAGACCGACATGTCGGCCGGCGAGGCCTTCATGTTCCGCGAGCGCAGCGTGAAGTCCAACCCGCTGGATAAGATCTTCAAGGCCCTGCTTGCGCAGTATAACGAGAAGGTCGATGCGGGGACGATCCACCCGGAGTTCCCGGAGACGGTGAAGAAGCACTTCGACTTCGGCGGCGAGCTGCTGATGGGCCACCTCCGCTACGGCACGAGCGGCGGCTACAACCTCTCGTCCTGCCATCCGTTCTTCCGCCGCAGCCCGTGGCCCACGCGCAACCTCGCGCTCTGCGGCAATTTCAACCTCACCAACACCGCCGAGCTCAACAAGTCGCTCATCGGCATGGGCCAGCACCCGATCTTCGCGACGGACACGCAGGCGATCCTCGAAAAGATCGGCTTCTTCCTCGACGAGGAACATGAGGACATCTTCCGCTACCTGCGCACCCGCGGCCTGGAAGGTTCGGAGATCTCGCAGCGCATCAGCGAGGATCTCGACCTCACGCGCGTGCTCACGCGTGCCTCGCAGAAGTGGGACGGCGGCTACACCCTCTGCGGCCTGATCGGCAACGGCGACGCCTTCGTGGCGCGCGATCCCTCGGGCATCCGTCCCTGTTTCTGGTTCCAGAACGACGAGGTCGTGGCCTTCGCCTCCGAGCGCGCGCCGCTCATGACGGTGTTTGACCTCGGCGTGGAAGACGTGCGCGAGGTGAAGCCGGGCCACGTCGTGGTGATCAAGCGCCGCGGCCAGGTGACGGAGAATCCCTTCACGGCGCCGCTCCCGCGCACCTCGTGCTCGTTTGAGCGCATCTATTTCTCCCGCGGCAACGACCTAGACATCTACCGCGAGCGCCAGGCGCTCGGCGGCGGGCTGTCCGAGCAGGTGATCAAGGCCATCGGCCACGACTGGGCGAACACGGTCTTCAGCTTCATCCCCAACACCGCCGAGGTGGCCTACTACGGCCTGATGTCGGCGCTGCGCACGCGGCGACGCGACGAGGTGAAGGCGGCGATCCTCAAGGCCTCGACCGAGGGCAAGCTCACCGAGTCGATGCTCGACGACCTCATTCTGCGCAACTGGCCGCGGGGCGAGAAAGTCGTGTCGAAGGACATCAAGCTCCGCACCTTCATCGGGCAGGAGAGCATGCGCAACCAGCTCGCGAGCCACGTGTACGACATCACTTACGGCTCGGTGAAGGCGGGCGACAACCTCGTGTGCGTGGACGACTCGATCGTGCGCGGCACCACGCTGCGGAAATCCATTTTGCGCATCCTCGCGCGGCTCAACCCGAAGAAGATCGTCATCGTCTCGACCGCGCCGCAGATCCGCTATCCGGATTGCTACGGCATCGACATGTCGGAGCTCGGCAAGTTCGTGGCCTTCGAGGCCGCGGTCGAGCTGCTGAAGGAGCGCGGGCAGGCCGCGCTGCTCGACGAGGTGTACGCCCTCTGCCGCGACGAAGTCGCCCGCGGCGGCTCGACGAACCACGTGCGGAAGATCTACGAGCCCTTCACGCCCGAGCAGATCTCGGCGAAGATCGTGGAGCGCGTGCGCCCCCACGGCATCGAGTGGCAGGGTGAGATCGAGATCATCTTCCAGACGGTGGAAAACCTGCACGCCGCCGTGCCGCACCACACGGGCGACTGGTACTTCACCGGCAAGTATCCGACCCCGGGCGGCTACCGCGTGGTGAACCAGGCGTACCTGAACTACTACGAAAAGTCGGAAGGGCGGAGTTACTGATTTTTGGCCCACGGAACACACGGAATACACAGAAAGATGATTTCGTTTTCCGTGTCTTCCGTGTATTCCGTGGGCTCTTCTTCATGAGTTTATCTTACGAGAGTTCAGGGGTGAAGTACGACCAGCTTGATGCGTTCAAGCGGGCCTGCCAGCAGGCGGCGCGCACGACGGCGAGGCTGCTGGCTGACCACGGCTATGCCGAGCCGGCGACGACGCGCGGCGAGAGCGCCTACCTGATGGAGGCGTCGGACCATTACCTCGCGCACGTTGAGGAAGGCCTCGGCACCAAGAACCTCGTGGCCGACGCGGTGTACGGGGCGACCGGCAAGTGCTTTTACCGCGAGATCGCCATCGATACGGTGGCGACGATCGTGAACGACCTCGCCACCTGCGGCGCGCTGCCGATCTCGGTGGCGATGCACGCGGCGGTGGGCGCCTCGGAGTGGTTTGGCGACGCGGTGCGCATGAACGCGCTCGTGGCCGGTTGGGCCGAAGGCTGCCGGCAGGCCGGCGCGGTCTGGGGTGGCGGCGAGACGCCGACGCTCAAGGGCATCGTCAACGCCGACACCATCGTACTCGCGGGCTCGGCCGTCGGTAAGATTTCGCCGAAGGCGCTGCGCATCACCGGCGACGTGCGCGACGGCGACAGCATCATTTTCCTCGCGAGCTCGGGCGTGCAGACCAACGGCCTCTCGCTCTGCCGCCTGATCGCGGACCGGCTGCCGCAGGGCTACCAGACGCCGATCGGCTTTGGCGACGCGCGCACGTACGGCGAGGCGCTGCTCGCGCCGTCGGTGATCTACGTGGCGTTTGTGCGCGAGTGCCAGCGCCGCGGGCTGAAGCTCAACTACGCGGCGCACGTGACCGGCCATGGCTGGCGCAAGCTGATGCGGTTGGAGGAGCCCTTTGTGTACGAGATTACCGCGCCGCGACCGGCGCCGGCGCTGTTTGAGTTTCTGGCGCAGGCGGGTCCGATCAGCCAGCGCGAGATGTACGCGACGTTCAACCAGGGCGTGGGCTTTGCGGCCTACGTCGATCCGCAGCATGCGGACGCGGTGCTCGCGGCGGCGAAGGCCGCCGGGTATGATGCGTGGCTCGCGGGCAAGGTGAAGAAGGACGGCACGCGCAAGGCGGTCGAGATCCCCTCGCTCGGCCTGAGCTACGACGGCGATACGCTGCAGGTGCGCTGAGGCTTTTTAGCCGAAAGGTCTCGCGACGTTCGCGACGGGCGCGACGAAAGGCAAAAAGAGACACGGATCGGAACGTCGCGTGCTTCGCGAGCGTCGCGAGACGCGATTAACCGACTGCGGTCTTGGCCTGGGCGTGGTTGAAGGGGGCGAGGGTTTCCTCGGAGGGGAGGACGGCGGCGATCGAGAAACGGAAAGTCGTGCCTTCGCCGGGCCGGCTCTCGACGGAAATGGTGCCGCCCATCAGCTCGCAGAGACGCTTGGAGATGATCAGGCCGAGGCCGGTGCCGCTGCGGCGGCGCTTCGACGAGGTGTCCACCTGGCTGAAGGGCTGGAAGAGCAGGGCCTGCTTGTCGAGGGGGATGCCGATGCCGGTGTCGGTGACCGCGATGAAGAGGCGGACCGCCTTGCGCCGGGGGTCGGGGGCGAGATCGGAGCGGGTGCAGGAGAGGCGCACGGTGACGCCGCCGCGTTCGGTGAACTTCAGGGCGTTGCCGACGAGGTTGATGAGAATCTGGCGCAGGCGGCCCTCGTCGCTGCTGACCAGCACGGGCACGTCGGCCTCGGTGTGGACCTCGAGGCGGAGGCTGGCTTCGCGGGCTTGGTCGGCGAAGAAGGCGCGGACCTCCTCGATGCATTTCGCCGGGGAGAAGGGAGTCTGCTCGATCTCGACCTTGCCGGCCTCGATCTTGGAGAGGTCGAGGATGTCGCCGATGAGTTTTTCGAGCGCGAGGCCGCTGGAGCGGATCATGGCGAGCTGCTCGCGCTGCATTGGGGAGAGGGGAGTGTCGGCGAGCAGGCGGGAGAAGCCGACGACGCCGTTGATGGGCGTGCGGATCTCGTGGCTGACCATGGCGAGGAACTCGCTCTTGGCGCGGTCGGCCTCCTCGGCGGCGAGCTTGGCGCGGAGGAGCGCGGCCTCGGCGTCGCGCCGGGCGGTGACATCGTGGCCCACGGCCTGGTACTCGAGCATCTCGCCGGTCTGGTCGGTGTTGATGCGCTGGGTCCACGTCACCCAGATGCGGCGGGCGTCGGGGAGATCGAGCTCGCGCTCGAAGGTGGAGACGCCCTCGCTGTCGGCCGGCCCGCAGGCATCCATGTAGGGGAAGGGCTGGCCGATGAGTTCGGTGCGCTTGCGGCCGAAGGCGCGGGCGTATGCGCCGTTGACAAAGGTGAGCTTGCCGTCGGCGCGGTAGCGGCAGATGAGGTCCACCTGGTCCTCGACGATGCCGCGGTAGCCGGCCTCGACGGTCTGGAGGGAACGGGCCATGCGCTCGATCTTGCGGGCGAGGCCGATGATCTCGTCGGGGTCGCTTTCGTCGCCCGGATCGCCCATCTGGGCTGGCAGCTGGGCGGAATCCTTGAGCGTCTTGACGCGCTGGAGGAGGGTGTGGTCCCAGACGTAGCCGGCGAGGACGAGGAGCACGCAGCCGATGATGGCGAGGGCAATGACCCAATACGTCTCACCCAGCCGCTCGCGCAGGTCCTCCTGTGAAATGATGACCATCAGCGCGATGACGAGGGCGATGGACAGCGAGAAAATCAGGATCGTTTTTCTTTGCATGGGGGCGTCCTGCGAATGCGGTGAAAGTTGTTGGCAAGTACGGGAGAAGTCTAACCAAAACGCTGCGCAATCATGTGTAATTAGGCCTATCCCAAGGGCGGCCTGGGAGAAAACCACCACGTAAAAACCCTGTAAATTTGGGTATCGGGAAATCTATTACACGCAGCGAGGCGGAGACGGTGCGGCCGCCGAACAAAAAGCCCCGAGGCCGTGAGGCGCCCGGGGCGGGGAGATAATCCGACTTGGTGCGGCTTACTTGGCGCGCTTCCAGGCCTTGTCGAGTTCGCCGCGGAGGACGACGGCATCGGGCCACGCCGGGGGCAGGCCGCTGATGTTGTAGCCGGCGCCGCCCTCGTGGTACGGCCCCATCTCCGGGCACACGAAGAGGGTGCGGTCCTTGTTCTTCTTGGCGGACTTCCAGCACTTGAAGAGGGCGACGCAGAAATCGAGGTAGCTCTTGGCCTCGTCGCTGAGCGCGCCCTTGTAGGTGACGGGCACCTGGCAGTGATGGCCGTTGAAGGGGCGGCAGTGCGACTGGTCGGAGTTCTGCACGAGGTCGGGGTGGTCGAGCAGGCGCTCGGCGTAGTTGCCCGGCCCGAGATGCTTCACGACGGAGAAGTGCGAGAAGTCGAAGTTGATCTTGATCATCTCGCCGGTGGCCTTGTGGTAGCGCTCGGCGATCTCGTAGGTCTTCTCCGGGGTCTCGGTGCAGCAGTCGCGGTGGACCTCGAGGGAGAGGACGACGCCGCCGATCTTCTCGGCCTCGCGGACCATGGCGATCCAATGCTTGGTGGCGAGGGCGGGGGGCGTGTCGTGGTCGTCGAGCTGGACGTTGATCTGCACGGCGCCGCCCTCCTTCTGGGAGCGGATGCGCGCGGCGAAATCCTTCGGGTCGCCGGAGGAGGTGGAGACGAAGCCGAGGAGGTGCTCGAGATTGTATTTCTCGGCGAGGCGGCGGTGCTCGGGGGTCAGACCGGTCGTGATACCGTCAAAGCCGGCGTCAGCGCAGGCCTTGATTTTCTTTTCCAGGGACCACTGCTTGGCGGCCGAGGGGTGGTTGACGAGCGACCAAAGGTTGGCGATGTGGGCGATTTTGGACATGGGATAGGGGGAAGTTGGGGGATCAGGCGTGGCGGCCCTTGAAGGTTAGCTCGGCGACGCCGGATTTGTCGAGGCCGCCGAGACCGAGGGCGACCATCTTGTCGAACTGCTGCTTGGTCGCGCCGGCGAGAGGCATGTTGATGCCGGCCTCGGCGCCGAGGACCCAGGCGATGGTGCTGTCCTTCGCGGCGTGCGCGCCGGAGAAATAGCAGTCGTGGGCGCGGTTCTGCATGTCCTCGCCGTCGGTCTTGAGGACCTGCGAGTTGGCGCCGGTCTGGGAGAACACCTCGCGGAGCACATCGAGGTTGAGCCCGAGCGCCTGGCCGAGGCCGAGACCCTCGGCGAGACCGGCGGTGTTGATGTTCATGACCATGTTGACGAGGGCCTTCACCTGCGCGGCCTGACCGGTCTTGCCGATGTAGCGGAGGGCGGTGGAGAGCTTCTCGAGGATGGGCTTGATGCGGTTGAAGGTCTTCTCGTCGCCGCCGCACATGAGATAAAGCGTGCCGTTGCGGGCCTGGGGGATCGAGGAGGCCATGCAGCCCTCGAGGGTGACGGCCCCGGCCTTCTTGGCGCGGCGCTCGACCTCGACGTGGGTCTTGGGGGTGATGGTGGCGCAGTTGACGAAGACCTTGCCCTTGGCCTTCACGAGGAGGGAGTCGCCGGACTCGGCGAAGACGCCGAGCTGGGCCGCGTCGTCGGTGACGACGGTGAAGATCACGTCGGCCGAGGCGGTGACAGCGGCGAGGGTCTTGGCGTGCTTGGTCTTGAGCTCCTTGGCGAGCGCAGCGGCCGCGGGCGCGTAGGAATCATAGACGGCGGAAATGGTGTAGCCGCAGTCCTTGAGACGGCGGGCCATATTGCCGCCCATGCGGCCAACTCCAACGAAGGCGATTTTTTCGGACATAGGTATCGGTTTTTGAGGTACGAGGTTTAGCGGGTGAAAAACGGGTTGTGCTGCTTTTCCTGGCCGAGGGTGGTCAGGGGGCCGTGGCCGCAGGCGAGCACGGTGTCGCGCGGGAGGGGGAGGATCTTCTCGACGTTGTTGCGGTACTGGTCCGCGTAGTTGGTCGGGCTGCCGCCCATCGAGCTGGCGAAGATGGAGTCGCCGACGACCGCGAGCGGCCAGCTGAGGCCGGTGACGTAGAACGTCGTCTGGCCGGGGGAGTGGCCCCAGGTGAAGAGGGTCTTGATCGCGAGCGGGCCGAGGTGGAAGTGCGCGTTCTCCTTGAAGTACTTCGCGCCGGGGAAATTCACGGGCTCGGTCTCGCTCGACCAGACCTCGGCCTTCGTCGCGGCGTGGAGCTTGGCGAGGTCGGCGATGTGGTCGTCGTGCGTGTGCGTGATGAAGATGTAGCGGACGTTGAGGCCCTCGGCGTGGATCGTGTCGATCATCGCATCGGCGTTGGCGCCGGTGTCGAAGGCGGCGGCGAGCTTGGTGCGGCCGTCCCAGATGAGGTAGCTGTTGACCGTCATGTCCTCGAACGGCGTGTTGAACGCGGCGAAGCCCGTGGGGAAGCTCGGCTGCGCGGGATACCACGCCTTGGCGGCGAGCGTCTCGAGGGCATCGGGCCCGAGGCGGAGATGGCGGGCGACGCGGCGGATGACGGCGACGATGGGCTCGCCGCCCTTCACGGCGGCGAGGTCCTCGGCGGATACCTCGGCGCGCTGGGCGAGGTCCTCGTCGGTGATCTTCATCCCGCGCTGGGCCTTGTTGATGACGTCGTTGAAATTGTCCTCGAGGGGAATACGGGCCATGGACGGGCATTAAAGCCCTGCGCCCGAGGGACGCGCAAGCCGAATGCCGGTGAAAATTCGGCGGCGAAAGAGCCGCGGTCAGACCGACTAGGATGGGACGGAGAGCGCGGCGGTCAGTGCGGACAAGGCCACGCGCTGCCGGCCCTGCGCATCGAAGTTCTCCGGCGCGAGCCAGCGGACGAACGCCGACCGGAGCGCGGGCCACTCGCGGTCGATGATCGAGAACCACGCGGTATCGCGATTCCGGCCTTTGACGACGACGGCCTGCCGGAAGATGCCTTCGAAGGTGAAGCCCAGGCGCAAAGCAGCGCGGCGCGAGGGTTGGTTCAGGGCGTTGCACTTCCATTCGTAGCGCCGGTAGCCGAGGGCGAAGGCGCGTTCCATCATCAGGAACATCGCCTCGGTGGCGGCCCGTGTACCTTGCAGGAGCGGCGAGAAATTCAGGTGGCCCACCTCGATGGTGCCGACCTTCGGACTGATGCGAAGGTAACTGGCGATACCCATGGCGCGGCCGGAGGGCTGGTCGATGATCGCGTAAAACTGCGGATCGGTCCCGGTGGCACTGAGACGAATCCACGCCTCGTAGTCGGCGAACGTGGCAAACGGACCGTAGGGGAGGTAAGTCCAGCTACGGCCCTTCGCATCATGCTGGTTGGCGGCAAAGAGGTCGGTGGCGTGTTTTTCCGCGGCAAGTGGCTCCAGCCTGCAGTAACGCCCCTGTAGCGGTGTGTGCGGGGGCAAAGCCGGAGGCTGCCAATCCGGGAGCGGTTCGCCGACCGGCTGACCGAGGTGATTCAGGTTGGCTTGCATCACCTTACTCTACGGCTCCAAGGCCCAAAAGAACAAGACCGCCTCGCGGGCGGTCTTGGGTGAGATCACATCGGCTTCGGCGAGCGGGGGCCGCAGGTGGCGGCGTTGGCGAGGGGCTTCACGCGGCGGATGCGCTCGAGGAGGCTCTGGTAGAAATCGTAGGCCGGGTCGCCGGGCGTGCGGGAGAGTTTCTGGGAAAACTCGGCGGCGCGCTTGTTGTTGTTATTCTGATACTCCTCGCGGAGCTTGGCACCGCGCTCGCGGTAGTCGGAGTTGTCCACGCCGCAGAGTTCGCCGAGGAGGGGCAGCCACTTGTGCGCGTACTGGACGTGGGCGGTCTCGTCGATGATGTCGAAGAGCATCATCTCGGCCGACTCGAGGTCCTGGCCCTCCTTGAAGTCCTGGTAGCCCTCCTGCTTGACGATGAAGTGGCCGGTCTCGGCGACGAGGCCGATCATGAAGACGTGCTGGTAGAGCTCGGCGCGGGTGATGTGCTCGGCGCGGACATGGTCGAGATACTTCGGGTAGTCGCGGATCGCCTCGTCGAGGGTGATGTTGTGCTCCTTGGCGGCGGCTTCGAGGTACTTCAGGCGCTCGGCCTGGTCGTAGCCGGGGAAGCCGATCTCGTCGAAATCGATGCCGAAATCGCGCAGGCGGGAGTAGCCGGAGTCGCCGTGGCGGGACTCGTCCCAGAGGTGGCGGGAGATATCGTGGTGCCACTCCCAAGGCATAAAGTGCCCGTCGTAGATCCAGCAGAGCTGGTCGTCGGGCAGGTTCTTCTCCATCATGTAGCCGAAGCCCCAGAAGAGCCGGCGGGCCTCGATGCTGGTGGGGAAATCGACGCGGAGATACTCGCCGAACTCATGCTTGGAGCGCATGGGGACGTCGCGACGGCTGAACTTCGCGAGCTTGAAGTCGGTGGCGACGCCGGCGGGTTGGGCGGGGGTCTCGCCGGGGACGAGGGGCAGGGCGGCGTTGAAACCGCCGCAGGCCGCGATCTGCTGCTCGACGGCGGCGCGGTAGGCGGCGTTGGTCGTGTGCGGGTGACGGCGGCGGTAGTCGCGGTACCAGAGGAACTCCTGGCTCTTGATCTGGTTGATCTCGTGGAGCAGCGCGATGGTGGGGGCATCGTGCACAGGATGGGCTGCGGCGGAGTAGGCGCCGTAGGCGGTCAGCAGGGCCTTGAGGAGGATCTCGTAGATGCCGTCCATGGCGTCCTCGACCGTCGGGGCGAGGAGCACCGTGTTGGCGAGTTTCTCGAGCTTGGGGGAGACGGGGGCGTCGGGCTTACCGCCGGGGAACTGGGCGACCCGCTCGCGCAGCCGGCGGACGCACTCGGCCTGGTCCCAGACATGGCGGTGGATGGCGCTCTTGTCGAACCACGGGGCGATCTCCCGGCCCCACGCGCAGATCAGGCGGTGGGTGGCCTTCTCCATATACTGCCAGTCATTGAGCAGGTCCACGATGGTGGGCTTCTGCTTGGACTCGGACGTGATGAGGACGCGGCGGGGGGCGTTCGCAACAGGGGCTTCGGCGAGGGTGCTCATGATGGGACAATACTAGCAACAAAGCTTGCCCGGGGGCAATGTCTGCAATCTCTTTCTTTGTGCCTAAAATTGACCAAAGGACCTGGCGTGACCCCTTTACCGCCTTGGGTCTGAAACCGCCGCCGGGCGAGGGCGGGGCGACTTTCCAGATCCATGAATGCGGCACGATGGACCACGGGCGGGAGTGGAGTTTTCGCGACGTCTGCAGCCCCTTCTGGCGACTCTACTATGATTTAAAGCCCGGGGCGTGGGTCGAGTCAGGCGGCCGGCGCGTCACGCTGGGGCCGGATAAATTCATCTTGGTCCCGGACGGCGTGCCCTTCAATTGCGGGAGCGACGCCGTGGTCCCCCACCTCTGGATCCATTTTTCCATATATCTATCCCTGACCAAGCCGACCAATACGATCATGGAAGTGTCGGTGACTCGGACAACCGGGAGCGTGGTGAAGGAATTGCAAAACCTTGTCGGCAGTCGCAAGACGACCCCGGTGGCGGCGTACGCGGCGGCGTTATTGCATCTTGTTTTCGCTGAAGCATGGCCGGAGGGTTTCGAGACGGCTCCACCCCGGCTGCGCAAGGTGCTGACCTGGATCCAGCATTCCCTCGCCGCCGAGATCACCAACGAGCAGCTGGCGGCGCAGGCCGGGCTCAGTGTAGAGGCCTTTATCCGTTGGTTTAAATTGAATACAGGCCGCACGCCGGCGGTTTATGTAGCAGAAAGACGGATTCGCGAAGCCTGCCGCCGGCTGGCCTATGCGGAGGAGTCGATCGAACATATAGCCGAGGCCGTCGGTTTTGCGAACCGCCACCATTTTAGCAGGGTTTTTAAACAATATGCGGGCTGCGGGCCGGCGGAATTTCGTCGCGGACGGAACTAATAATATTCACCTGAGTCTATTTCAAAATTCTTGCTATAATCGGCTATCCGCTACATATATTTCAATTATGGTCACAAATAAGATCAAAGAGCTGGAAGCAGCGAAGGCTAAACTCGCGCAGTTGGAGCAGTCCATTGCCGACGAAATGTCCCAGGAACTCGCGAGCTTGCCCGCGAAGTTTGGATACGACAGCCCGAAGGCTTTCATCAAGGCTTTCAAGGCTGCGGTCAACGGCACCCCGGTGGCCCGCAAGGGCGCCAAGGGCGGCAAGCGTACCCGCGCCGTCATTACCGATGCTATCAAGGCCAAGGTGAAGGAGTTAGTTGCGGCGGACAAGACCGGCGCCCAGATCGCCAAGCTCGTCGGCATCTCCCAGCCCAGCGTGCAGAACATCAAGAAGGAGCTCGGCCTCGTCAAAGCGCGCAAGTAATTGCCCGCCAATACGAACGAGTCCAAAGCCAAACGGCCTCCGCTCCGGCGGGGGCTTTTTTGTCGCCCTGCGGACCGCTGGCCGCATTTTCCGGTCTCTTCCTCCATGTCCACCGCCTACATCCAGGCCTGCACCAACGGCCGCCTGCACGACGCCCGCGAGGCCTCCGTTTCCCCGTTGAATCGCGGATTTCTCTACGGAGACGCGATTTACGAAGTCTGGCGGACGTATCAAGGCACGCTGTTTGCCTGGATGGAGCACTGGCGCCGGCTGGAGCAGTCGGCGGCGGCACTGGGTATGACCCTGCCGCTGGCCCCCGAGCCGATGCTAGGGGAGATCAAGCGTACGGTAGCAGCTTATCGGACGGCGACGCAGGATAAGGGCGAGCTGTACATCCGGCTGCAAATCACGCGTGGCGGCGGGGCCATCGGGCTCGACACCGCCCTCGCGGATGCGAGCGACTACGTGCTGCTGGTGCAGCCCAACAAGGAGCACCCGCCGGAGAAATTCCGCGCCGGCCTCAACCTCTCCCTGACGACGCAGCTCCGCCGCAACCCGGCCGATGCGCTCAACCCGGCGTGGAAGACCGGCAACTATCTCAACAACATCCTCTGCCTGCGCGAGGCGCGGGCCCGCGGCGCGGATGAGGCCGTGATTCTCAACCAAGCCGGCGAAGTGACCGAAGTAGCGGTGTCGAACATCGGCTTTGTGCGCGGCGACGAGGTGCTGACGCCGCCGCTCTCGGCGGGTTTGCTGGCAGGCATCACGCGCGGACTCCTGATCGACGAGATCGCCCCGGCGGCGGGGATCAAGCTGCGCGAAGCCACGATCCGGCCGGAGGATTTTAAGGGATTGGACGAGTGCTTCCTGCTCTCGACCACGAAAGACGTGACGCCGGTGCGCTCGATCGATGCGAGCGTCTTCAAGCTAGGCGAGGGCACCGTGACGCTGAAATTGAAGGCCGCCTTTGCCGACTACGTGCGCGGGTACATTGCCAAGCACCCCGAGCTGCGGGTGGGATAGACTTGATGATGAAGTAACCGCGAATGGACGCGAATAGACGCGAATCCGAACCATTTTATTCGCGTCTATTCGCGTCCATTTGCGGTTAAAATCCTCAGTAGCGAACCATCGTGGGTTCGATCTGCTCGGCCCAGGCGTCGATGCCGCCGGCGATGCTGCTGACGGCAGTGTAGCCGTTGGCGCGGAGGAATTCCGTCGCATTGAGGCTGCGGCGGCCGTGGTGGCAGAGCATGAGCAGGTGCTTGTCCTTCGGCAGCGCGCCGACGTGCTCGGGGATCTGGCGGAGCGGGATGAGCTCGGCGTCCTTGATCTGACAGATCTCAATTTCGAACGGCTCGCGGACATCGACCAGCAGCGTGCGGTCGGCGGCGGTGTCGAGGAGCTGGCGGGCTTCGGTGACGGTGACTTCGAGCGGATGGGCTTCGGTGGACATGGAAGGAGGGGTGGCGCAGGCGGCGGTGCAGGTGGGCAGGGTCCGGATGGTGGGCGAGGAGCCGCAGAGCGGGCAATGCGGGTCGCGCGGGAGGGACAGGGTTTGCACCTGCGGAGCGAGGGCGTCGTAGGTCAGCAGGCGACCGGTGAGCGGTGAGCCGAGGCCGGTGATGAGTTTCAGGACCTCAAGGGCCTGCAGGCTGCCGATCACGCCGCAGAGGGCACCGAGCACCCCGGCTTCGCCGCAACCGGGCACGCTGCCGGCGGCGGGTGGCGCGGGAAACAGGCAGCGGTAGCACGGGCCGCCGGAGGCGGAATCAAAGACGGCGACCTGGCCCTCGAACTTGAAGATGCTGCCGAAGACGAGCGGCCTTTTCGCGAAAAACGCGGCGTCGTTGTTGAGGTAGCGCGCGGCGAAATTGTCGGTGCCGTCGAGGATGACGTCGTAGTCGGCGAAGAGGGCGAGGGCGTTGTCCGCGGTCACGCCCTCGGGATGCGTGACGACGTTGATGTGGGGGTTGGTCGCGCGGAGCCGGGCGGCGGCGGAGTCCACCTTGGGCTGGCCGACGGTGGCGTCGGTGTGGAGGAGCTGACGCTGGAGATTGTGAGTGGCGACACGGTCAAAGTCCGCGACCCCAATCGTGCCGATGCCGGCGGCGGCGAGATAAAGGGCGGCGGGACTGCCGAGACCACCTGCGCCGACGATGAGCACCCGGGCCGCGGCGAGGCGGCGCTGGCCGTCCACGCCCAGCTCGCCGAGCTGGATATGCCGGCTGTAGCGCGCGAGCTCGGCAGGCGAAAGGCTGGGCAGATCGGCGGACATCACGCCTAACAGAGCGCGAAGGCGGTGCGTCGCAAATGAAATTGCGCCGGCCCGGCCGAGTGGCCGAGATAGGGCATATGCGTTACATCGGCATCGACCTCGGCACGCGCCGCATCGGCCTCGCCTTCGGCGACGAGCTGGCGGTGGCTACGCCGCTGCCCGCACTCACCCAGGCCGACCCGACGCAGCGCCGGGCCGCGCTGCTGGCCGTGCTGAAGGAGCGGCGCGCGCAGGAAATTGTGCTGGGCCATCCGCTCAACATGGACGACACCGAGGGCCCGAAGGCGAAGGAAGCTGCGGCCTTCGCCCAGGAGCTGCACCGCGAGACCGGCCTCCCCGTGCACCTCGTGGATGAGCGGCTGACGAGCCATGAGGCGGAGTCGAGCATCGCGAAGTCGAAGCGCCGCGACATCCGCGCGAGCGGCATCATCGACTCACGCGCGGCGACGCTGATCTTGCAGGATTACCTGAACCAGCTGTACCCGCCGCTGGAGGCAGGGGACGACGAGCCCGTCGAGGATTGAGCTGTTTTTGGCCCACGGAACACACGGAATACACGGAAATAATTCCGGTTTCCGTGTATTCCGTGTGTTCCGTGGGCCTCTCCTGAAAATCGCCTATAATCCGTGGGCGGCGGCGAAGGCGGCGAGGTCGGGGTACACGGGGGCCCCGGTGGCTTGCAGTCGGTCGGCGGGGTGGTGGCCGGCGGCGATGAGGGCGCAGTCCACGCCGAGTTCCCGGGCGACCTCGAGGTCGTGCAGGGTGTCGCCGACGAGGAGGATTTCGCCGGGAGGCGTATCCAGCCGACGGATAAGATCGCGGCCCAGGTCGAGCTTACTGTGGGCGTGGATGTTATCGAGGCCGGCGATGTGGTCGAAATGGCCGTCGAGGCCGAAGTGCGCTACGATCTCGCGGAGCGTTTCCTGGCGGTAGGCCGAGAGGATCGACTGGCGGAGGCCGGCGTCGCGGGCGGCGCCGAGGAGGCGGCGGGCGTCGCGGTGCAGGGTGCTCTCGAGGCGGCGGGCGTCGTAGCCGGAGATGAACTCCACGCTGAGCTGCTCAAAGCTGTCGCGAGCCGGGTCGAAGCCGAGGCGGCCGTAGTAGGTGCGCACGGGGAAGTCGAAGAGCGTATGGTAGCGCGCGCGGTCGAGCCGGGGCAGCGCGCGGCGCGCGAGGATCGCGTTCATCACGCTGAGGCTCAGGTCGAGGTCGTCGAGGAGGGTGCCGTTCCAATCCCAGATGAGGTGGCGGTGGCGGAGTCGGGTCATGGATCTTAAATAAAACACTTTGGACACCGCGGGGCGGGGCGCGCAACCTTCCACCGATGTCCGAGGCGAGTCCCAAAACCCAGCGGTGGAAATGCGTCTGCGCCTACGACGGCGCGGGGTTCGCGGGCTGGCAGAGCCAGGTACCGGGGGAGCGGCCGGCCCTGCAGGATGTGATCGAGGCGCGGCTGCAGGTGCTCTTCAAGCGGTTGGTGCGCATCCACGCGAGCGGGCGCACCGACGCGGGCGTGCACGCGCTGGGGCAGGTGTTTCACTTCGACGCGGAGTGGCGCCACGGCCCGGAGAAACTGCTGGCGGCGCTGCGCAGCGGGCTGCCCCCGACGATCCAGATCAAGTCGGCCCGGGTGGTGGCGGCGGATTTTCACGCGCGCTTCAAGGCCACGGGGAAGCGCTACGAATATCACATTCACCTCGGCGACGCGGACCCGTTTCAGCGGCCGTATTGCTGGCCGGTGTTCCGGCCGCTCGATGTCGCGGCGATGCAGCGGGCGGCGGCGGTGCTGCAGGGGAAACACGACTTCAAGGCCTTCACCGCGGAGAACGGCTCCGAACGCGAGAGCACCGTGCGCGACGTCCGCCGGTTGGAGATCGTGAAGCGCGGGCGGCGGATCAAGATCACGGCGGAGGCCGACGGCTTCATGTACAAGATGGTCCGCAGCCTCGCCGGCGTGCTGGTGGCGGTGGGCGAAGGGAAGCTCACGCCCGCGCAGGTGAAGGACATCCTCGCCTCGGCCAAGCGCACGGCGCTGGTGCAGACGGCGCCGCCGCAGGGACTGTTTCTCGTGAAGGTGTTCTATTCGTGAAGGCGGTGCTCCAGCGGTTACGGCGCGGGCTGGGCGACGTGGTGTTTCCGCCGGTCTGCGTGCATTGCCGGGGGCTCGTGCCGGACGACGGTGAGTTTGCCCACCTGTGCCCGCGCTGCGTGAAGGAGGTGGATTTCGTGCAACCGCCACACTGCTCGACCTGCGGTCACCCCTTCTACGGCGAGGTGATCGGCGAGCAGATGTGTCCGCACTGCACGGACCTCGTGCCCGCGTATCGGGAAGGTAGGACGGCGGTGCTCTCGAAGGGCCCCGGGCGCACCCTCGTCCATGAACTCAAGTACCACCACGGCTTGCATGTGCTGACGGACATCGAGGCGGTCTTCCGTCGCTCGGCGCATGTGCTGGAGCTGGTCCGCGACGCCGTGCTGGTGCCTGTGCCGCTGCACCCGCGCAAGGAGCGGGAGCGCGGCTACAACCAGAGTGCGCTGATCGCCACGGCGCTCGCCCGGGTGGCGGGCGGGGCGGCGCGGGTGGAGATGTTGCTCCAGCGCACGGCAGACACCGTTTCGCAAACACATTACGACAAAAAGACCCGTCGGCTGAACCTCAAAAATGCCTTTGCACTGGCTCCGGGCGCGCCCCTTAATCCGGAGCTTCACTATGTCCTCGTTGACGATGTCTTCACCACGGGTTCGACCCTCAACAGCTGCGCTCTCGCGCTCCGCCGCTCTGGCGCGCTGAACCTCGACGTGATTACGTTTGGCCACGGCTGACACCCCATGACACATTTCGACAAGCCGACCTACGCGGTCCGCAAGACCCGGAAGAAGGAGATTCCGCAAGGAATTTACACCAAGGATCCCGTTTCGGGTGACCCGGTCTTCACCAAGGAGATCGAGGACAACCAGATGGTGGTCCCGAAAAGCGGGCATCACTTTGCCATCGGCGCCCGGGAGCGCATCGCGCATCTCACCGACCCGGAGTCATTTACGGAGATGGATGCGGCCGTGAAATCGGGCGACCCGCTGGAGTTCGTGGACTCGGCCCCGTACCCGACCCGCATCAAGAAGTACGAGAAGCAGAGCGGTCTGCCCGAAGCGGTCATCACCGGCATGGGCAAGATCCACGGCATCGATGTCTCGCTGGCCGTGATGGATTTCCGCTTCTGTGGCGGCACGCTGGGCTCGGCGACGGGCGAGAAAATCACCCGCGCGATTGAGCGCGCGATCGAGAAAAAAACGCCCTGCATCATTTTCAGCACCGGCGGCGGTGCACGCATGCACGAAGGCATTCTCTCGCTCATGCAGATGGCCAAGACGAGCGCCGCGCTCGGTCGCCTCGCGCAGGCGGGCCTGCCCTACATCTCGGTCCTCACCAACCCGACCACGGGCGGCATCTCCGCGAGCTACGCGACGCTGGGCGATGTGATCATCGCCGAGCCGGGCGCGATGATCGGCTTTGCCGGTGCGCGCGTCATCAAGGACACCACGAAGCAGACGCTGCCCCCGGGTTTCCAGACCTCGGAATTTTTGCTCAAGCACGGGCTCATCGACCAGATCGTGACCCGCCTGGAGATGCGCGACCGCCTGCGCGATATTTTGCTGGCGCTGCACGTCCGCAAAAAGGCCGCGCCCGCCGGCGCCGCCAAAAGCTAAGCGAGGTCCGGTCATGTCCGCGAGCGACCCAGCCGGTTACGCGGCGGTCACCGCCCAGCTCTTTGCCCTGAAGGCCCGCGGGGCCAAGCACGGCATCGACCGCATGCGCGTGCTCAGCGCCGCGCTCGGCCACCCGGAGCGCGGGCTGCCGGTCGTGCACGTCGCGGGGACCAACGGCAAAGGGTCGGTCTCGGCGATGCTCGAAGCGATTTTGCACGCCGCCGGCTGGCGCACCGGGCTCTACACCTCGCCGCACCTCGTGCACCTCGGCGAGCGCGTGCAGGTGGCGCGGAAGCCGCTGACGACGGAGGAGATTGTGGCCTACGTGCGCGAGCTTACGCCGATCGGGGCCAAGCTGGAGGCGGCTGGCGGAGCGGACGATGCGCCGAGCTTTTTTGAACTGCTGACGGCGATGGCGTTTCTGCAATTCAAACGGAAGGGCTGCGACATCGGCGTGATTGAGGTGGGCCTCGGCGGCCGACTCGATGCAACGAACATCGTGACGCCGGAAGTTTCGGTGATCACTTCAATCGGCCTCGATCACTGCGAACTGCTCGGCGGCGAAATCGGGCTGATCGCCGCGGAGAAGGCGGGCATCGTGAAGCCGGGGCGTCCGGTCGTGATCGGTCGTCTGCCCCCCGAGGCGGAGGCCGTGGTGCGCAAAATCGCGGTGGAGCGCGGCGCGCCCGTGACCTCGGTGCGCGAAGTCTTTGGCGAAAGCGGCGAAAATTATCCCGCGACGAATCTCGAAGGCGACTACCAGCGGTGGAACGCCGCCACCGCTACGCTGGCGGCGCGCGCGCTCGGGCCGCAGTGGAAGATCGACGAGGCCGTGATCGCGCGCGGGCTGCGGCAGGTGGACTGGCCCGGCCGCTGGCAGCGCGTGCGCATCGGCGGACGCCCCGCGGTGCTCGATGCCTCGCACAATCCCGAGGGCGCGCAGGTGCTCGACGCGAATCTCACTAAGCTGCGGGAAGAGACCGGCAAAGCCCCGGTGGTGATCGTCGGTGTGCTCGGCGCGGACCGGGCGAAACCGCTGCTGGAAGTCATCGCACGGCATGCGAAGGAAATTCACTTCGTGGTGCCCGCGCAGCCGCGCGCGTGCGGGTACGAAGAACTCGAAGCACTGCTGCCGGCGACATGGAAGGGCCGCACCGTGCGCGCGACGGTGGCGGGATTGTTTCCGGCACCGGATATGTGCACCGCCGGCGGGCCGGATGATGTCGTGGTTACGACGGGGTCGATCTACCTGCTTGGTGAAGTGATGGGGCGGCTGCAGGGCGCGTAGGAGATCCGATGGCTTGGGTAGGAGCGTGCTTGCACGCGATTTTCCTTCGGCTCGGATCGCTCATCGCGTGCAAGCACGCTCCTACATTTCGATCCGGCCATGTAGGGGCGTCGCTTGACGACGCCCGTCACCTCCGACCGTGCCAAACGTCCGCTGGC
>JAFEGO010000031.1 GCA_018239845.1 Verrucomicrobiota bacterium | reverse complement strand
TCCAACATCGCGTGCAAGCACGCTCCTACACCAATCCCTGTTTGTATCATATAATTAATTACAGACGCTTCTCCGGCCTCCGTTCCCTCCGTTTCCTCCTGCAAGATCCAGAACTCCCCTCAAAGATTTGCTCTTGTCATAGGCGGATTGCCCGTCACGTTTGTAATTCCTCCCGCCAAAAAATCATGGGTTGAGCTCAGCTCCCCATGGTTATCGCCCGGCCCTCACCGGCCGGGCGTTTTTGTATCCAAAATCAGCGGTGGCCCGACCACTTTACACCAAGGGCGCAAAGATCACAAAGCCCAGAGGGCAGGGGAGGGGCCATCCTTCGCTTCCTTTGCGGTCTTCGTGTAAAAACCACTCACTGATTCCGCTTGTCATCCCTGCCGGAGCCGGCGATTCTGACTCTCCCACAGCATTTTTCCGCGTGTGCCCGCCTCCGGACACGACGCGTTTTCCCTCGTGAACCGGGCCAAAACCACCGCGTTTCACGAAACCCGTTACTTTTCGCCAAAAAGTTCTTGCCGAGCTTTTGGCGCTTGGTAGCGTCTTCCTCTTTTCTCCAATTTCCATTCTCCACCACTCGTATGCCGACCATTAACCAACTCGTGCGCAAAGGCCGCCGCAAGGTGCGCACCAAGTCCAAGTCCCCGGCGCTCGCCGGCAACCCGTTCCGTCGTGGCGTGTGCGTGCAGGTCATGACCCGCACCCCGAAGAAGCCGAATTCGGCTATCCGTAAGGTCGCCAAGGTCCGCCTGACGAATGGCAGCGAGGTCATCTCCTACATTCCTGACGAGGGCCACAACCTCCAGGAGCACTCGATCGTCCTCGTCCGCGGTGGCCGCGTGAAGGATCTTCCCGGTGTCCGTTACCACATCGTCCGCGGCACCCTCGACGCCACCGGCGTCGAAAAGCGCCGTCGCTCCCGCTCCAAGTACGGCGTCAAGCGCCCGAAGGCCGCCAAGTAAGCAACCGTCCTTAGAACTATCTTTCCGTCATGTCACGCCGTCACAAAGCTGTTAAGCGCCAGGCCACGCCCGATATCCGCTACAAGAGCCCGCTCGTTGCCCACCTCGTCAATGTCATCATGAAGAGCGGCAAGAAGAATCTTGCCCAGCGCATCGTTTACGGTGCGTTCGAGAAGGTCTCCGAGAAGCTCGAGAAGGGTGATCCGGTGGACCTCCTCCTCGGCGCGCTGGAGAACGCGCGTCCCCGCCTCGAGGTCAAGAGCCGCCGCGTCGGTGGCGCCACCTACCAGGTGCCGGTTGAAATCTCTTTTGAGCGCCAGGAAAGCCTCGCGCTCCGCTGGATCGTTGATGCCGCTAGCGCCCGCAAGGGTATCACGATGAAGGACGCCCTCGCGGCCGAGATCATCGACGCGTACAACAACACCGGCGGCGTCGTGAAGAAGAAGGAAGACACCCATAAGATGGCCCAGGCCAACCGCGCCTTCGCCCACTTGCGTTGGTAAGGTTAGTTCATTCGTTCCCGTCCCATGTCTGCCTCTTCTGCTCCCGCCATCACCATCGTCACCGACAAGGCCAAGGTCTCGCCGGTCAACGCCAAGGAACGTCCTTTCCCGCTCGAATGGACGCGTAACATCGGCATTGCCGCGCACATCGATGCGGGCAAGACCACCACGACCGAGCGCATCCTTTTCTACTCCGGTGCCGTCCACAAGATGGGCGAAGTCCACGAGGGCACCACGGTGACCGACTGGATGGAGCAGGAGCGCGAGCGCGGTATCACGATCACCGCCGCCGCCATTTCCTGCGCTTGGAATGCCTCCTGGGGTCCCTGGAAGGGCATCAAGCAGCGCATCAACATCATCGACACCCCCGGACACGTTGACTTCACCGCCGAGGTGGAGCGTTCCCTCCGCGTACTCGACGGTGCCGTCGCCGTTTTCTGCGCCGTCGCCGGCGTGCAGCCCCAGTCTGAGACCGTCTGGCGCCAGGCCAACAAGTACAAGGTTCCGCGCGTCGCGTTCATCAACAAGATGGACCGCACCGGCGCCGACTTCTTCCGCGCCGTCTCCGAGATGCGCGAGAAGCTGAAGGCCAACGCCCATCCGCTGTTCCTGCCCATCGGCAAGGAAGAGAATTTCTCCGGTCTCATCGACCTCGTGCAGAACGTCGCCTACTCCTTCGAGGAAGCCGCGAACGACCAGCTCGGCCTCAACCCGACCACGATGCCGATCCCGGCCGACATGGCTGACCAGGCCAAGGAATACCGCGACAAGCTCATCGAGGCCGTCTCCGACTTCGACGACACCATCGCGGAGAAGTACCTCGGCGGCGAAGAGATCACGGTCCCCGAGCTCCTCCTCGGCGTCCGCAAGGCCACCATCTCCCTCCAGTTCACGGGCGTCATCCCCGGTTCCGCGTTCAAGAAGAAGGGCGTGCAGCGCCTCCTCGACTGCGTGGTGAACTACCTCCCGAACCCGATCGACGTCCCTCCGATGAAGGGCCAGGACAGCGACGGCAAGGAAGTCGAGGCCGTCGTCAGCGACAAGGCCAAGCTCGCCGGTCTCGCGTTTAAGCTCTGGAACGACCCGTTCGTCGGCCGTCTCGTTTTCTACCGCGTTTACACCGGTACGCTCCCGAAGGGCATGGCCCTCTACAATCCCCGCACCCGCCGCACCGAGCGCGTCTCCCGCCTCGTCCTCATGCGCGCGATCGAGCGCGAGGAAATTGAAATGGCCTACTCGGGTGACATCTGCGCCGTCGTCGGCGTCAAGGATGTGATCACCGGCGACACGCTGTGTGACGAGGATTTCGACATCCGCCTCGAGCCGCCGTCCTTCCCGGAGCCCGTTATCTCGATGTCCATCGAGCCGAACTCCAAGGCCGACCAGGAGAAGATGAGCAACGCCCTCCAGCGCCTCGTCGCCGAGGATCCCACCCTCCGCGTCAAGACCGACCAGGACACGGGCCAGACCATCCTCGCCGGCATGGGCGAGCTCCACCTTGACATCATCCGCGACCGCATGAAGCGCGAGTTCAAGGTCGAGGCCACCGCGGGCAAGCCGCAGATCGCCTACCGCGAGACCATCAAGGCCTCCGCCGACGGCGAAGGTAAATTTATCCGTCAGTCCGGCGGCAAGGGCCAGTACGGCCACGTCGTCATCAAGATGGAGCCCGCCGAGAAGGGCAAGGGCGTCGAAGTCATCAACGAAACCGTTGGCGGCTCGATCCCGAAGGAATTCATCAAGCCCGCCACCGACGGTCTCCTCGAAGGCGCCAACAACGGTGTCGTCGCCGGCTTCCCGGTCGTGGACGTCATCATCCGCATCGTCGACGGCTCGTTCCACGAAGTCGACTCCTCCGAACTCGCGTTCAAGATGGCCGGCATCTTCGCGTTCAAGGATGCGATGAAGAAGGCCAACCCGATCCTGCTCGAGCCCATCATGGGCGTCGAGGTCACCACCCCGGAAGAATACCAGGGCGACCTCATGGGCGACATCAACCGTCGCCGCGGCCAGATCCAGGGCATGGAAAACAAGGCCGGCGCGTGCATCATCACCGCCTTCGTCCCCCTCGAACTCCTCTTCGGCTACGTCACCGACATCCGCTCCCTCTCCAAGGGCCGCGCGAGCGCCGGTATCACGCCCTCCCATTTCGAGCAGGTCCCCAACGCGCTCCTCGCCAAGATTGTCGAGACCAACGCCAAGGGCCCTGCCCGTACCTAAACCCTCGTTCTTTTTATCGCCATGAAAGGCCAACGCATTCGCATCAAACTCCAGGGCTTCGACTATCGCGTCATCGACCAGTCGGCCCAGGATATCGTCGAAACCGCCAAGCGCTCCGGCGCCCGGGTTTCCGGCCCCATTCCGCTGCCCACCCGCATCGAGAAACTCTCCGTCAACCGCTCCCCGCACGTGGACAAGAAGTCCATGGAGCAGTTTGAGACGCGCACGCACAAGCGCCTCATCGACATCATCGAGCCGACCGCCCAGACGGTCGACGAGCTGAAGAAACTGAACCTCCCCTCTGGCGTCGATATCACCATCAACGTCTAACACGAAGTACTTTTAACTCACAACGTTAGCAGCTGCCCATGTGCCCCCGCGGCACCTCTGGGTTTCGACTAATGTAGGTCGTTAAACGGAAATCATTCCACCTACCGCTTAGCCCATGATCTCATCGCTCCTCGGCAAAAAACTCGGCATGACGCAGGTCTACGACGCTCAAAACGTCCTGGTCCCCGTCTCCGTGGTCGAAGCTGGACCCTGCTCCGTGGTCCAGGTCAAGACCGTCGCAACGGATGGCTACAACGCCGTCCAAATCGGCTTCTCCACCAAGAAGCCCAAGAACACCAGCAAGGGCGAACTCGCCCACGCGAAGAAGGCCGGCCTCGACGTCGCCCCTCGCGTCCTTGGTGAAGTCCGCTTCGCTGACGCCCCGACCCTGAAGGTCGGTGATGTCGTCACCGTCGCCGCTTTCTCGGAAGGCCAGCTCGTTGACGTCAGTGGCGTCACCAAGGGCAAAGGCTTCCAGGGCGTCGTCAAGAAGCACGGTGCCGCCGGCGGTCCCGCCACGCACGGCTCCATGTTCCACCGCCGCATCGGTTCGATCGGCATGCGTCAGACCCCCGGCCGCTCCTGGAAAAACCAGGCGATGCCCGGTCACATGGGTCGCGATGCGCAGACGGTCCAGAACCTCCGCGTCGTCAAGATCATCGCCGACAAGAATCTCATCCTCGTGAAGGGTGCGATCCCCGGTGCCAACGGCGACGACGTCGTCGTCCGCTCCGCCATCAAAGGCCAGCCCAAGGCTGCCAAAGCCTAAGGAGACACCCAGCCATGAAACTCACCGTTTTTAATTCCGACGCCACGACCAGCAGCGAGAAGGATTTCGCCGGTCTGCCCACCTTCGAAGGCGACAAGGGCCTTCAGGCCGTCAAGGAAGTCATCGTCGCCATCAACGCCAACAACCGCCAGGGCACGCACTCCACGAAGACTCGTGGCGAGGTCCGCGGCGGCGGCAAGAAGCCCTGGCGCCAGAAGGGCACCGGTCGCGCCCGCGCCGGCTCCATCCGCTCCCCCCTGTGGGTCGGCGGTGGTGTCGTCTTCGGCCCCAAGCCCCGCGACTACTCGAAGAAGATCAACGGCAAGGTGAAGGATCTCGCCTTCAGCCGCGCGCTCTTCGATCGCGCTGTTGCCGGCGAAATCGCCGTCATCGAGCAGTTCGTCTCCCCGGCCGCCAAGACCAAGGCCATGAACACCGTCGTCGGCCGCATCGCCCCCAAGGGCAAGGTGCTCCTCGTTGACGCCCCGTTCGCCGCCGAGGCCGCCCGCGCCTCGCGCAACATCGCCCGCGTCACCCTCCAGGAAGCCGCGAAGCTCAACACCCTCGATCTCGCGCAGTACAAGAAAATCATCGTCAGCACCAAGGCGCTCGAGGCCATCATCGCCCGCGTCAAGGGAGGTAAGAACTAATGAAAGCCGACAAAGTTCTCAAACTCGTCCGCCTCACGGAGAAGTCCAACAAGCTCTCTTCCGAGCTGGGGCAGTACACCTTCGAGGTGTTCAAGGACGCCAACAAGCACCAGATCGCCGAGGCCGTCGAGCAGACCTTCAAGGTCACCGTCCGCCGCGTGAACACGCAGACCTACCGCGGCAAGAACAAGCGCAGCCGCCAGGGCCGCCCGAGCGTCGGTTCCGACTACAAGAAGGCCATCGTCACGCTCAAGGCCGGCGACAAGATCGAGCTCGTCTAAACCGCGAACTCACCACCCGGAGACATCCACCATGGCTATCATTTCATTCCGCCCCCTCACGCCCTCGGGCCGCTTCACGCAGCTGAACAAGCGCGAAGGCCTGTCCAAGAAGCGTCCTGAGAAGTCCCTCACCGAGCCCAAGCCGAAGACCGGCGGGCGCAACGTGTACGGCCGCGTGACCACCCGCCACATCGGCGGCGGCCACAAGCAGCTGTACCGCATCATCGACTTCAAGCGCGACATCCTCGATCAGCCCGCGGTCGTCGAGGCGATCGAGTACGATCCCAACCGTACCGCCAACATCGCCCTCGTCGTCTACTCCAACGGCATCAAGAAGTACATTCTTGCGCCCGAGGGCCTGAAGGCCGGTGACAAGATCGTCGCCTCCAACAAGGCTTCGACGAACGACTTCATCGTCGGCAACAACTTCCCCCTCCACCTCATCCCGCCGTCCACCCTCGTGCACGCGGTTGAGCTCATCCCCGGCCGTGGCGCGCAGATCGCCCGCTCCGCCGGTGCCGCCCTCGAGCTCATCGGTGTGGAGAACGGCCAGGCCCAGTTGAAGATGCCCTCCGGCGAGTTCCGCCGCGTGCATGCCAACTGCCGCGCCACCATCGGCTCCGTCGGCAACGGCGACCACAACAAGCAGTCCCTCGGCAAGGCCGGCCGCCGTCGCTGGCTCGGCGTCCGCCCGACCGTCCGCGGTATGGCGATGAACCCCGTCGACCACCCCAACGGTGGTGGCCAGGGCAAGTCCAAGGGTGGTGGTGGCCGTCAGCAGCTCGTGTCCCCCTGGGGCCAGCTCGCCAAGGGCTTCCCGACCCGCCGCCGTTCGAAGCAGTCGAACAGCCAGATCATCACCCACCACAACGGCCGCAAGCCGCGTGGCCAGAAGTAATCCCGACCCCTTCGCACCACCATGGCACGTTCCATCAAAAAAGGTTTCTTCGTCGACTACCACCTGCTCGAGAAAATCGAGAAGGCCACCAAGAGCGGCGTCAAGAAGCCCATCCAGACCTGGTCCCGCCGCTCGACGATCACGCCCGACTTCGTCGGCCACACGTTCAGCGTGCACAACGGCAAGGTCTTCACCGCCGTTTACGTCACCGAGAACATGGTCGGGCACAAGCTCGGCGAGTTCGCGCTCACCCGCGTCTTCAAGTCGCACGGCGGCATGACGCGCAAGGAAATCTAAACCTCCTTTTTTAAACCAACAACGAAACCACCAAAGGGTAGGGTGGGGGCCTCGCCCCCGCTGCTATCGCCGGAAAGAGTCATCGCTCCGGAATCGTCCTCACCACCATGGAAGTCCAAGCCCTCACCCGTTACGCGCGCATGTCGCCCAAGAAAATGCGCGACATCTCCCGCATCATCCAAGGCCGCAAGGCCGTGGAAGCCGCCGAGTACCTCGCGCTCATCCCGCGCAAGTCCGCGCGCCTCATTGGCAAGACGCTCAAGAGCGCCATCGCCAACGCCGAGAACAACAACAACCTCTCGGCCGACAGCCTCACCGTGAAGCTCGCGCTCATCGAGTGCGGCCCCGTCCTGAAGCGCTTCAAGGCTGGTGCTCGCGGTACCGCGATGCCCCGCCGCAAGAAGATGTCGCACATCCGCATCGTCCTCTCCGACGGCCAATCCAACTAATACACTTCCATGGGCCAAAAAACTAATCCCACCGGTTTCCGTCTCGCCGTCCGCCGCAACTGGCAGTCCCGCTGGTATGCCACGAAGAAGGACTTCCCGAAGCTCCTCCTCGAGGACCAGATCATCCGTGAGAAGCTCATGGAGAAGCTGAAGCAGGCCTCCGTGCCGCGCATCTTCATCGAGCGCGCGTCCAACCGCGTCCGCGTCAAGATCTACACCGCCCGTCCCGGCATCGTCATCGGCCGCAAGGGCCAGGAGATCGAGAAGATCAAGGAAGAGCTCGCGAAGCTCACCGGCAAGGAGATCCTCCTCGACATCCAGGAAGTGAAGAAGCCCGAGATCGAGGCCGCGCTCGTCGCCGAGAACGTCGCCCTCCAGCTCGAGCGCCGCATCGCCTTCCGCCGCGCCATGAAGAAGGCCGTCGAGATGGCCATGGCCCTCGGTGCCGAAGGCATCCGTATCCAGTGCTCGGGCCGCCTCGGCGGCGCCGACATCGCCCGCCGCGAGTGGCAGCGCAAGGGCCGCGTGCCCCTGCACACCCTCCGCGAGAACATCGACTACGGCTTCGCCGAAGCCCTCACCGTTTACGGCAAGATCGGCGTCAAGTGCTGGATCTGCAAAAAAGAATCCGACAACAACTAATCCGGTTTCCGGATACATCTAATTTCAGGAGAATCCTCCCATGGCCCTAGCTCCCGCCCGTACCAAATACCGCAAGACGATGAAAGGCTCCCGCGCTGGCAATGCCAAGCGTGGCAACACCCTCGCCTTCGGTGAATTCGGCCTCCAGTCGCTCACCCGCGGCCCCATGACCGGCCAGCAGATCGAAGCCGCCCGCGTCACCATCTCGCGCCACCTCAAGCGCAAGGGCAAACTCTGGATCCGCGTCTTCCCCCACAAGCCCGTCACCAAGAAGCCCGCGGAAGTCCGCATGGGTCAGGGTAAGGGCCCCGTCGAGTTCTACGTCGCCGTCATCAAGCCCGGCGCCATCCTCTTCGAGCTCGCCGGTGTCTCCCAGAGCATCGCCAAGGAGGCCTTCCGCCTCGCCGATGCCAAGCTGCCGTTCCACTGCCGCTTCATCCAGCGCGACACCAACGCCGCCTAATAAGTAAGTCCGCAACCTCGAAAGCCGCACCGTCATG
This sequence comes from Verrucomicrobiota bacterium, assembly GCA_018239845.1. Classification (GTDB taxonomy): domain Bacteria; phylum Verrucomicrobiota; class Verrucomicrobiia; order Opitutales; family Opitutaceae; genus CAIRCN01. Next base: position 28,064 of record JAFEGO010000031.1, on the reverse strand, counting down.
ACTTCCAAAGAAATCCGCGATCTCGCTCCCGCTGAGATCACCACCAAGCTCCGCGAACTCCGCGAGCAACTCCTCCAGCTGCGCCTGCGCAAGCAGACCGGCCAGGTCGAGAAGACCTCCCAGCTCCGCTCCCTCCGCAAGGACATCGCGCGCCTCGAGACCATTCTCAACGAAAAGAACCGCAAGCCCGTCGCCGCCTGAGCGCCCGCTGCTTAAACGCTTAAATCACCATGTCCTCCTCCGCTCCCGGCTCGCGCAACACGCGCAAAACCCAAATCGGCTTCGTCAGCAGCCGCTCCGGCGACAAGTCCGTCAAGGTCACCATCGCCTACAAGGTGCCGCATCCGCTCTACCACAAGGTCGTCAACCGCCAGACCGTCCTCCACGTCCATGACGAGAAGAACGAGACCAAGGTCGGCGACCAGGTCGAGGTCATGGAGACCCGCCCCCTCAGCCGCCTGAAGCGCTGGCGCGTCACCGCCATCATCCAGAAGGCCGTCACCACCGACGCCGTCGCCATCACCGAAAAGGACGTGGCCGAGCAAGTCCCCACCAAGACCACGAAGGCCTGAGCGCCTTCTCCCTCCCAACCGCTTTAAAAAAGGAAGATCGCCATGATCCAACTCCGTTCCGTTCTCGAAGTCGCTGACAACACCGGCGCCCGCAAGGCCGCCATGATCAGCAAGACCGGCCAGATCACCAACACCGCCTCCGTCGGCGACGTGATCACCGTCCACATCAAGCAGAGCGCCACCGAGGCCACCGTGAAGAAGGGCGAGGTCGCCAAGGCCGTCGTCGTCCGCACGAAGGCCCCCGTCCGCCGTCCCGACGGCAGCTACCTCCGCTTCGACAGCAACGCCGTCGTCATCATCGACGCGACGAACAATCCGCGTGGCACCCGCATCTTCGGGCCCGTGGCGCGCGAGCTCCGCGCGAAGAACTTCATGAAGATCATCTCGCTCGCTCCGGAGGTCCTCTAACATGGCTACGAAATTCCACGTCAAGCGCAACGACCAGGTCGTTGTCATCGCCGGCTCCCACAAGGGCAAGTCGGGCAAGGTCCTCGAGATCCTCGCGGGCAAGCAGCGCGCTCGCGTCGAGGGCGTCGCCATGATCAAGAAGCACCTCAAGAAGTCCGAGAAGAACCCGCAGGGTGCCATCTCGGAGCTCGAGGGCTCGGTCCACATCTCCAACCTGATGCTCCAGTCGGCCTTCGACGCGAGCAAGCGCAAGAAAGCCGCTCCCGCCGCCTAAACTTTGCGCCACTGTGCGCTTGCCAACCGGGCCCCAAGCCTGCGTTACTGGGCGCTTTTCCTCTCAAAATCATCACATTTAACGCTTCCGGGTCGGTAATCCGGTCGCCAAGCAAATGAGCAGCTACGTTCCCTCCCTCAAGAAACTCTACACCGAGCAGGTCGTCCCCGAGCTCGTGAAGAGCCGCGGTTACAAGAATTCGCATCAGGTTCCGAAGATCCTCAAGGTCAACCTGAACACCGGCATCGACTCCGACGCCGACAAGAACCAGATCGCCGACATCGCCCGCGACATGGGCCTCATCGCCGGTCAGAAGCCGATTCTGAACCGCTCCAAGAAGGCCATCGCCAACTTCAAGCTGAAGCCCAACCAGGTCACCGGTTGCAGCGTCACGCTCCGCGGCCCCGCCATGTGGGAGTTCCTCTACCGCCTCCTCGCGGTCGCCCTCCCGACGATCCGCGACTTCCGCGGCGTCCCGTCGAAGTTCGACGGCCAGGGCAACTACAGCCTCGGTATCACCGACTTCACCATCTTCCCCGAGATCACCGTCGAGAACGTCAAGAAGACCATGGGTCTCGACATCACGATCGTGACCAGCGCCCCCACCGACGACGAGGGCCGCGAACTCCTGAAGCTCCTCGGCATGCCCTTCCGCCGCACCGAGACCCAGGCCGCCAAGACCAACGCCGCTTAATCCTTCCGACCATGCCCAAGACCTCCGCCATCGAGCGCAACAAGAAGCGCATCGCCCTCGTCGCCAAGTACGCCAAGCAGCGCGCCGAGCTGAAGGCCCTCCTCGCGACTCCCTCCATCTCGGACGCCGAGTTTTTCGCCGCCCAGAAGAAGCTCGCGAAGCTCCCGAAGAATTCCTCCAAGGTCCGCATCCGCAACCGCTGCTCGCTCAGCGGCCGCCCGCGCGCCTACATCGGCAAGTTCGGCGTCTCCCGTATCCAGTTCCGCGAACTCGCCCTCGCCGGCAAGATCCCCGGCGTCACCAAGTCCTCCTGGTAAACCTTTCTGGCCACGGGGGTCGGATATGACCCGCGCGCCACCAGCTAAAACAAACATCCACCATGACCGATCCGATCAGTGATTTCCTGACCCGCCTCCGCAATGCGTCGAAGGCCGGTCTCGCCGAGTGCGTTTCCCCGCACTCCAAACTCCGCGCGAGCATCGCCGCGATCCTCAAGACCGAGGGTTACGTGACCGATTTCAAGGACGGCGTTGACGCCCAGGGCCACAAGACCCTCATCGTCGCCCTCAAGTACGTCGACGGCCAGCCGGCCCTCACGGGCCTCACCCGCGTTTCCACGCCGGGCCGCCGTCTCTACTACAGCTACACCGATATTCCGCGCGTCCTCAACGGCCTCGGCATCAGCATCCTCTCGACCTCGAAGGGCCTGATGAAGGACGCCGACTGCCGCCGCAACAAGGCCGGTGGCGAACTGATCTGCAACGTCTGGTAAGGAGCCAAGCACCATGAGCCGCATCGGCAAACAACCCGTTTCCATCCCCGACAAGGTCAAGATCACCGTCTCGAACGGTAATGTCCTCGTCGAGGGTCCCAAGGGCAAGGTCCAGAAGACCTTCTCGCCCGTCGTCAAAGTCACCGTCTCCACCGCCGACAAGAAGGTCACCTTCGCCCCGGCCGACGAGACCCGCTTCGCCAAGGCCATGTATGGCACCGCGCGCTCGATCGTCGCCGGCATGGTGAAGGGCGTGACCGACGGCTACGTCAAGGAGCTCGAAATCCAGGGCGTCGGCTTCAAGGCCAACCTCAAGGGTTCGACCCTCGACCTCGCGCTCGGCTACTCCCATCCCATCCTGATGGAGATCCCCGCCGGCATCAAAGTCACCGTCACCGACCAGACGAAGGTCAAGGTCGAGGGTGCCGACAAGCAGCTCGTCGGTGCCGTCACCGCCGAGATCCGCGGCTACTATCCGCCCGAGCCCTACAAGGGCAAGGGTGTCCGCATCGTTGGCGAACGCGTCCGCCGCAAGGAAGGCAAGACCGTCGCCTAATAGGCGGCCGCCCTCCATATCCAAAATACACCTACGGGACAACTCCCATGAGCACCTCTTCCAAGTCCACCCTCCTCCAGAAACGCCGCTGGAGAATCCGCAAAAAGGTCAACGGTACCGCCGCCCGCCCGCGCCTCTGCGTGCGCTTCACCGCGAAGCACATCTACGCCCAGGCCATCAACGACGACGCCGGCACGACCCTCGTGTTCCTCGGCAGCCTCGACGCCGACCTGCGCAAGCAGAAGCTCAAGGCCAACATCGCCAGCGCCAAGATCCTCGGCGGCGCCTTCGCCGCCAAGGCCAAGGCCGCCGGCATCGGCTCGGTCGTCTTCGACCGTTCCGGCGCTCCCTACCACGGTAAAGTCAAAGTGTTCGCCGACGCCGCGCGCGAAGGTGGCCTCCAATTCTAAAAATCAGCATGAGCACCGAATCTACTCCCGCCGCCGATACCACCTCCGCTCCCGAGGGCGGTCAGCGCGAGCGCGCCCCCCGTCAGTTCAACCGTGGCGGCCCCGGTGGCAACCGCGGTCAGGGCGGCCCCGGCCGTGGCGGTCCCCGCCGCGACAACCGTGATCGCGACCAGAAGCCCGAGGGCGACGGCCCGACGATGATCGAGAAGGTCGTCTTCATCAACCGCTGCGCCAAGGTCGTCAAGGGCGGCCGCCGCTTCTCCTTCGCCGCTCTCGCGGTCGTCGGCGACGGCAAGGGCAAGGTTGGCATCGGCTACGGCAAGGCCAATGAGGTCCCCGACGCCATCAAGAAGGGCACCGCCAACGCCCACAAGCATCTCGTCAACGTGAAGCTCAAGGGCGACACGATCCCGCACGACGTCTTCGGTCAGTACGACGGCGGCAAGGTTCTCCTCCGCCCGGCTTCGCCCGGTACCGGCCTCATCGCCGGCGGTGGCGTCCGCGCCGTCCTCGAGGCGGCCGGCGTGAAGAACATCCTCACGAAGTCGATGGGTTCCTCGAACCACATCGCCGTCGTGCACGCCACGCTCAACGGCCTCCAGCAGCTCCGTCTCGCGGAGAACATCGCTGCGGTCCGCAAGACCAGCTAAGTCACTTACACAAAAATCCGAGTCCTGCTCCGCCCGTTGGCGGGGTGGGGCGCCCCTCATCAGGAACCATCATGAAACTTCACGAACTCAAGAACGTCAAAGGCGCGGTCCACCGCAAGAAGCGCGTCGGCTGCGGCGAAGGCAGCGGCCACGGCAAGACCTCCGGTCGCGGCGGCAAGGGCCAGACGGCCCGCTCCGGCGGCTCCATCCGCCCCGGCTTCGAAGGCGGCCAGATGCCCCTTTACCGCAAGCTCCCGCACCGCGGCTTCAATTCGTACAATTTCCGCACCGAGATCGCCGTCCTCAACGTCGGTGACCTCTCCGCCCTCGACGCCAGCGTCAAGGAAGTCGATGCCACGGCGCTCGCCGCGGCCGGCCTCATCCGCAATGGCGAAAAGACCGTCAAGATCCTCGGCGATGGTGAAATCACCCGCGCCCTGAAGGTCACTGCTGCGAAATTCACCGAATCCGCCAAGGCCAAGATCGAAAAGGCCGGCGGCCAGGCGATCGTCGCCTGAGTCGATTTCGGATTTTGGAATGCGGATTGAGGAAACCAAGCTTCCTCAATCCGCCTTTCGCGCAGGTCTCCAATCCGCCTTCTCCAATCCGCAATCCGCAATCTGATGTTTTCCGCGTTCACGAATTCCCTGAAGATCCCTGAGCTCCGCTCGCGCATCTTCTACACGCTCGTCCTCCTGTTCATCGCTCGTGTCGGTGCGCACATCCCGCTCCCCGGCATCGATCCGCACCCGCTCCAGACGTTCTTCGCCGACCAGACCGCGAGCGGTGGCGCGGCGGGCAACGTCGCCGGCCTGTGGAACATGTTTACCGGCGGCGCGCTCATCAAGGGCGCCGTCTGCGCGTTGGGCATCATGCCCTACATCAGCGCCTCGATTATCTTCCAGCTCATGACCGCGGTGGTGCCGGCCCTCAGCCGCCTCCAGCAGGAGGGCGATGTCGGCCGCCAGAAGCTCACGCAGTACACCCGCTACGCCACGCTGATCATCTGTCTCGTGCAGGGTGCCATGCTCGTGCTCGCGCTCGAGAATCCCGGCAAGCTCTTCCCCGGTTACGACGTCAACCTCTACGGCCACATCGTCCTGGTCAACCGGGCGTGGTTCATGATCACCTCGGTGATCCTGATGACCGCCGGCACCATGCTCCTCATGTGGCTCGGTGAGCAGATCACCCAGCGCGGCATTGGCAACGGCGTCTCGCTCCTCATCACCGTCGGCATCCTGGCCGACATCCCGCAGGCCGCCGTGGCGACCTACCAGATGTTCGTGCACCCCATCGGCACCGGCGCCGGCCTCGGGCCGCTGCAGGGCGCGATGATGCTCATCCTCTTCCTCGCCGTCACCATGGGCATCATCGCCGTGGTGCAGGGCCAGCGCAAGATCCCGGTCCAGTACGCCAAGCGCGTCGTCGGCAACAAGGTCATGGGCGGCCAGAGCTCCTTCCTCCCGCTCAAGGTCAACTACTCCGGCGTCATGCCCGTCATCTTCGCCAGCGCGATTTTGCTCTTCCCGCAGCAGATCTTCTCGTGGGCCGGCAGCGCGTGGGACATCAAGTTCCTCCGCGAGATCTCCAGCGACCTCGTCCGCGGCCACTGGACCTACTACGCCCTCTACACGACCCTCATCCTGTTCTTCAGCTACTTCTGGGTCTCGGTCATGTTCAAGCCGATCCAGATCGCCGACGATCTCAAGAAGTACGGTGGCTACGTCCCCGGCGTCCGCCCCGGCGAGCCGACCGCGCAGTTCCTCGACTTCATCATGACCCGCCTGACCCTGGCCGGTGCCGTCTTCCTGACGATCATCGCCGTCATGCCGGACCTGCTGCTCAATTCCCTGCATGTCCCCCAGCGCGTCGCCATCTTCTTCGGCGGTACGGGCATGCTGATCACCGTGGGCGTCATCCTCGACACCATGCGCCAGGTCGAGACCTTCCTCCTGCAGCGCCACTACGACGGCTTCCTCAAGAAGGGCCGCATCCGTTCCCGCAGCGCCCTCCAGGGTGCCATGACGGGCGAGGCGCTCACCTCCGAGGCCCTGATGAAGATCGCGATCCCGGTCTCGATCATCTTCCTGGTCGGCCTGGTCTCCTGGCTGATTCAGCACTTCGCACTTTAGTTCTTTACTCCGGTCGAGATGGCCGCCATCAACGACCCTTCTGCTCGGTCCGGCCCTCCGGCCAAAACCAAGCTCCTCTTCCTCGGTTCACCTGATTTTCACCCTGAAAAGCTGATGGACCGGGTCCGTTCTTTGAATCTTGAGCACGTCTCTCCCGCCAAACTGCGGTCGGAGATTTCGCGCCGTCCCGGCCCTGCCGGTACGGATGAAGCCGCCACCCTCGCGTTGATGCGCCGGTGGTTCTTTGCGCGCAAACCTGATGCGGGATTTGTCCTCACGGACTTCCCGGCTACGCTGCTCCAAGCCAAAGTGTTCGACGAATGGCTCGATGCCCGCGACGAAAGCCTGCATGGCGTCGTCGCCGGCCCCGGCTCCTCCGAGTCCGTGGTCGATCACTATTGCACGCTCGGCCTCCTCACGGCGGCCGGCGACCTCACGCTATGACGATGATCCCGCTTAAAAACAAAGAGGGGATCGCCCGCATGCGCGAGGCGTGTGCCATCGCCGCCGCGGTGCTTGATTCGCTCAAGCCCCTCGTTCGGCCCGGCATCACGACGCAGGACTTGGAAGAAGCGGGGCGCGATCTGATCGCCCGTCATGGAGCCCGCAGCGCCTGTTATGGCTATCAGCACGGTTCGCGCCGCTATCCGGCGCACACCTGCATCTCGGTGAACGACGAAGTCGTCCACGGGATTCCGTCCTTCCGCCGCGTCTTGCGCGACGGCGACATTGTCTCCCTCGACATTGTGGTCTGGTACAACGGCTACGTCGGCGACAACGCCTACACGATGCCCGTCGGCACGATCTCTCCCGAACTCGAAAAACTCCTCCGCATCTCGCGCGAGGCCCTCGATCTCGGCATCCGTCAGGCCACCGTCGGCAACCACATCGGCGACATCTCCCAGGCCATCCAACGCCACGTCGAGGACGCCGGTTTCAGCGTCGTCCGCGACATGGTCGGCCACGGGGTAGGGGTCGCGATGCATGAGCCGCCCGAGGTCGCCAACTTCGGCCGCAAAGGCACCGGACCTAAGATCAAGCCCGGCATGACCCTCGCGATCGAGCCCATGGTCAACCTCGGCGGATACAAGACGAAGACGCTCTCCGACGGCTGGACCGTCGTCTCGGCCGACGGATCGCCCTCCGCGCATTTCGAACACACCGTGCTCACGACCGAGCAGGGCCCCGAAATCCTCACGCTCCCGCCCGCCGCTCAAGTTTCCCGCTGATTTTTGCCTCCCACACTTTTTCAACATATAACTCTCAACTAAAAACAACACATGCCACGTCTCCTCGGTGTAGAAATTCCCGCGAAGAAGAAAGTCGCGTACTCCCTCCGTTATATCAACGGCATCGGCCCCGCCCGTGCTGATCTCCTCGTGAAGGAAGTCGGCCTCGATCCCGACATGCGCGCTCAAGACCTCACGGAAGAGCAGCTCAACAAGATCCTCAATCTGATCGGCGAGCACAAGTGGGTGCTCGAGGGCGACCTCCGCCGTGAGATCGCCGGCAATCTCAAGCGCCTCCAGGCGATCAACTGCTACCGTGGCGTCCGCCACCGCCGCAGCCTGCCCGTCCGCGGTCAGCGCACCAGCACCAACGCCCGTACCCGCAAAGGTCCTCGTAAGACCGTGGGTGTCACCAAAGCCAAAGAAGCATAATCCATTACACCCATGGCCGAAGAAAAGTCCGCTCCCAAGAAAGAGAAACCCGCGAAGGCTGCCGCCGCTCCCGCTGCGGAAGGCGCTGCGCCCGCTCCCGAGAAGAAGGCCAAGGCCCCCAAGGCCGCTGCCGCTGCCGAAGGCGCCGCTCCTGCGGCCGCCGCGGCTCCCGCTGCCCCGGAGAAGCCCGTCGAGCTCATCGGCGGCGTTGCCAAGCAGCCCACCGCCGAGGACCTCCTGAAGGAGGAGCTCGGTACCATCAAGGTCCGCAAGGCCAAGGGCTCCAAGAACGTCACCTCCGGCGTCGCCAACGTCCTCGCCTCCTTCAACAACACGATCGTCTCGATCACCGACTCCAAGGGTCAGGTCATCGCGTGGTCCAGCGCCGGCAAGTGCAACTTCCGCGGTTCCCGCAAGTCCACCGCCTACGCCGCCCAGGTCGTCGCCCAGGATGCTGCCCGCAACGCCATGTCGCACGGCCTCAAGGACGTCGTCATCCGCATCTCCGGTCCCGGCCTCGGCCGCGATTCCGCCGTCCGCGCCCTCCAGGCGATCGGCCTCGAGATCACGTCCATCATCGACGTGACCCCGGTCCCGCACAACGGCTGCCGCCCGCGCAAGCGCCGTCGCGTGTAATGGTCCGGTCACTACAACAGTAACTTTAAAAACAGAACATCCACCATGGCTCGTTATACCGGCCCCACCACCCGCATCAGCCGCCGCTTTGGCCAGCACTTCCTCGGCTCGGGCAAAGCCTTCGAACGCCGCCCCTTCCCGGCGGGCGTGCACGGCGCCAAGCTCAAGCGCAAAGTCTCCGAATACGCCGTCGGCCTCAATGAAAAGCAGAAGCTCCGTTACACCTACGGCCTGCTCGAGCGCCAGTTCCGCCGCGTCTTCGAAAACGCCAAGAAGGAGCGCGGCGTCACCGGCGAGCGCTTCCTCCAGCTCCTCGAGACCCGCCTCGACAGCGTCGTCTATCTCCTCGGCCTCGCCAAGAGCCGCGCCGCGGCCCGCCAGTTCGTCAACCACGGCCACATCCGCGTCAACGGCCACAAGGTCGACATCGCCAGCTACAACGTGCAGCCCGGCGACGAGATCGAGGTCCGCAACGCGACCGCCTCCCGCCAGCTCGCCACGCGCTGCCTCGAGGAGAATCGCATCCGCAACGTCCCCGGCTGGCTCACGATGAATGCCGAGGCCTTCAAGGCCGTCTGCAACCGTCTGCCGACGCGCGACGAAATGGAGCAGGGCATCAACGAGCAGCTCATCGTCGAGTTCTACTCGCGCTTCTGATCTCTCTCCCTCTCACCCTCCAATCCCAACCAGAGTCACCGCCATGCCCAAACGTCTTGGAAAGTTCGAACTTCCCTCCAAACTCACCAAGGTCGAGGAAGGTGCCACGCCATCCTACGCCAAGTTCATCGCCGAGCCCTTCGAGGCCGGCTACGGCCATACCGTTGGCAACTCTCTCCGTCGCGTGCTCCTCAGCTCCATCGAGGGCGCGGCCATCTCCTCCATCAAGATCGACGGCGTGAACCACGAGTTCCAGTCGATCGATGGCGTCGTTGAGGATGTCACCGAGATCGTCCTGAACCTGAAGAAGATCCTCATCGTCGCCCACAAGCGCGATACGATCACCCTCCAGATCAAGGCCAGCAAGGCCGGCCCCGTCACCGCGGCCGACATCCAGTCCGACGCCAACATCACCATCGTCAATCCCGAGCAGCTCATCTGCACCCTCGACCAGAAGCGCACCTTCGAGGCCGAGATCGAGATCAAGACGGGCCGCGGCTACTACCCCGGCGAGGCGAACAAGAAGGAAGAGCAGGCCATCGGCGTCATCCCGATCGACTCCCTCTTCTCCCCGGTCCGCCTGGTGAAGTACTCCGTCGAGGCCACCCGCGTCGGCCAGATCACCGATTACGACAAGCTCGTCCTCGAGGTCTGGACCGATGGCCGCATCACGCCGGACGACGCCCTCAAGCAGTCCGCCTCCATCCTCAAGCATCACCTCGATGTCTTTGATCGCGTCAGCGAGGAGACCTTCGAATTCGACAACCAGCAGTCCGAGGTCAGCGAGGAGCAGAACAAGCTCCGCAAGCTCCTCAACATGTCGGTCAACGAAATCGAGCTCTCCGTCCGCGCCGCGAACTGCCTCAACAACGCCAACATCACGACCGTCGGCGAGCTGGCGATGAAGACCGAGCAGGAGATGCTCAAGTACCGCAACTTCGGCAAGAAGTCCCTCAACGAGATCAAGGAAAAGCTCGAAGCCCTCGGCCTGTCGCTGGGCATGAAGTTCGACGAGCGCCTCCTCGACACGAAGAAGGAAGCCTGAGCCAAACCGGATACCTCGATACCGGAAACCGGATGGCCAGAAACCATCCGGTATCCGGTTTCCGAAATCCAAAATCTTTCGGTCCTCGCGCCGTCCGCTGCCGCTCAACGCTGCGACCGGATTGCCGATCGGGGACCGCCTAAAACCAAAACACAATGCGTCACAACAAACACCACGCCTCCCTCGGCCTCACCGTCGAGCACCGCCGGGCCGTCATGGCCAACCTCAGCGCCGCGCTCATCACGCACGGCCGCATCACGACCACTTTGGCCAAGGCCAAGGCGCTCCGTCCCTTCGTGGAGAAGATCATCACCAAGGCCAAGCAGGCCGCGGCGAAGACCGAGCGCAAGGACGCCATCCATCTCCGCCGTCTCGCCCTGAGCGACGTGCGCGACGAGACGGCCGTCACCAAGCTCTTCAACGAGACCTACAAGGAGTTCGCCAACCGTGCCGGCGGCTACACCCGCATCTACAAGCTCGGCGCCCAGCGCCAGGGCGATGCGGCCGAGATGGCCCTCATCGAGTTCGTGAAGGCCGACGACCCGGGCTACAAGAAGTCCAAGGGTAAGAAGGCCAAGGGCAGCAAGAAGACCAAGGCCGCCGCTCCCGCCGCGACCGAGGCCGCCCCCGCCGCCGAGGCCCCCAAGGCCGAGTCCGCCAGCTAAGCCGGTAGGGACGCCTCTCCGAGGCGTCCGCTCACCCGCCAGTCCATTCAAGCGCGCCGAAGGAAACTTCGGCGCGCTTTTTTGTGCCCGGATCGCTCCGGTTGGTTCCGGCGCGACCGCTTTTGGTTGCAGGGCAGGGGACCTCTGCTCCCATTGTCCTGTCCAGTCTCGGAACCACGCCATGTTCACCCTTCCCACCGCCGCCCTCATTTACTGCCTGATTGTCGCCGCAGTGTTCCTCGGGCTGTGGTTCTACTACGACCGCCGCGACCACCAGCGCTTCGAGTTGGAGCGGCGCAAGACCACGTTCCACTGCATCCGCTGCGACCACCTTTATACGGCCCCCGCCGGCACCGAACTGAGCACCTGCCCCCGTTGCCGGCACGAAAATACCCGGCTGAAGTTCTGAGTAGCCGGTATCCTGCCGGCCTTTGTAACCTCAGAAATTGCTTATTAAAAGCTAGTTGGCTCGCTAGCCATACTTCGTGGTTGAAAGTATGGCTTGGTAGCCATACTTTGGTCAAATCATGAAAATGACCATGCACATCGACGAGGATGTCCTTGCCCGCGTGATGAAGATCACCGGGGCCAAGACCAAGACGGCTGCGGTCAAAATCGCGCTAAACGACATGGCACGTCGGCACAAGATGAAGGAGCTGTTCTCCGCTGGATTGGGCCTTACTCCGGATGAGCTTCGCGCTGCGTTCGCCCCGTCGGCGATCGACTTACTCGACAGTCACGGGTTACCACTGCCCAAGGATTTGATGGTGGCTGAAGAGCAAGCGCCCTACGGAACTCATGGCAAATCGCATCCTGCCGGACAGTAATTATTACATCAACGCTTCGCGCGCCGGACTTGATCCTTTTGCCGAGTTGGGCGCGCATTCCGACGACTGGGAGTTCTTTGTCTGCGGCATGGTCGTGCTCGAGGTGTGTCGCGGTCGCGCCTATCCCAACGTCGTACAACGCTTCCGCGAGCGGTTCGCCATTATGCCCTGTGTTCCTACCAGCGCTTCCATTTGGGAGCGGGCTGAAAGACTCGCATGGACATTGGACCGGCGTGGAGAACTATTGCCCGCACCTGACTTGTTGATCGCCGCCTGCGCCTTGCAGATCGACGCCGCCGTGCTCACGGCCGACACGCATTTTCAAAAAATTCCCGGCCTGCGCGTGCTCAGCCACCTGTAGCCGCGAGCGTCCGCGAGTGGATTTCGGCCCTGCGACTTTTCCGTTTCGGGCCGTAATCTCTCTTGCGGTCGCTTGCCGATTTACGTTCTTCTTTTCCTTTACCAAGAAGCCACATGCCACAGACCATCGCCGTCCTTGATTTCGGTTCGCAGCTCACCCAGGTCATCGCGCGGCGTATCCGCGAGTCCCAAGTTTACTCGAAGATCTACCACTTCTCCACGCCCGCTGCGCAGCTGAAGGCCGAGGGCGTCGTGGGCATCATCCTCTCGGGCGGTCCCCAGAGCGTTTACGCCAAGACTGCGCCGCATCCCGATCCGGAGATTTTCAAGCTCGGCGTGCCCGTCCTCGGCATCTGCTACGGCGTGCAGCTGATGGGGCACTTCCTCGGCGGCGAGGTCGAGCTCAGCAAGGCCCGCGAGTACGGCCACGGCCACCTCACGATCAAGAAGCCCGGCAAGCTCTTCGCCGGCCTCCCGCGCAAGCTCCGCATCTGGAATTCCCACGGCGACAAGCTCACCAAGCTCCCGCCCGGCTTCGTCGCCACCGCCGTCTCGGAGAACTCGCCGTATTCGGGGATTGAGGACGCGAAGCGCGGCTTCTACGGCATCCAGTTCCACCCCGAGGTCTTCCACACCGAGCGCGGCGTGGACATGATCCGCAATTTCCTCCTGCGCGTCTGCGGCGCCAAGCAGGACTGGACCACCAAGGACTTCATCGCCCACACCGTCGCCGACATCAAGGCGAAGGTCGGCAAGTCCCGCGTTCTCCTCGGCCTCTCCGGCGGTGTCGATTCCTCGGTCGCTGCGGCCCTGCTGCACAAGGCCATCGGCCGCCAGCTCACCTGCGTCTTCGTCGACAACGGTCTCCTCCGCAAGGGCGAGCGCGAGTACGTCGAGGCCCTCTACAAGCGCAACTTCAAGATCGATCTCCGCGTGGTCGACGCCTCCGCGCTCTTCCTGCGCCGCCTGAAGGGCGTCACCGAGCCCGAGCAGAAGCGCAAGATCATCGGCCGCACCTTCGTCGAGGTCTTTGAGAAATCCCTGCGCTCCATCGGCGGTGCGGACTTCCTCGGCCAGGGCACGCTCTATCCCGACGTCATCGAGAGCGTTTCCATCGGCAACAATCCCGCCTCGCTCATCAAGACGCACCACAACGTCGGCGGCCTGCCCGAGCGCATGAAGCTCAAGCTCATCGAGCCGCTCCGCGAGCTCTTCAAGGACGAGGTCCGCCAGGTCGGCTCCGCCCTCGGTCTCCCCCGCGAGGTCGTCTGGCGCCAGCCTTTCCCCGGTCCCGGCCTCGGCGTCCGCGTGATGGGCGACATCACCGCCGCCAAGCTCGATATCCTCCGCAATGCCGACGCGATCCTGCAGGACGAGATGATGGCGTCGGGCCTTTATTGGAAGGTCTGGCAGTCCTTCGCCGTCTTCCTGCCGGTGAAGACCGTCGGTGTCTTCGGCGACGAGCGCACCTACGACTACGTCATCGCGCTCCGCATCGTGGAGAGCATCGACGCCATGACGGCCGACTGGGCCAAGATCCCGTACGACGTGCTCCAAAAGATCTCCAGCCGCATCACCAACGAGGTCCGCGGCGTCAGCCGCGTCGTCCTCGACATCAGCTCCAAGCCCCCCGCGACCATCGAGTGGGAATAAGCCGGAACGTTGGCTTTTCTCCGGGTCAAATCTTCCTCAACCTCCGAGCATCATGACCAAGTCTCTCCTTCGCTTGTTCGTTCCCGCGGCCCTCGTCCTGTACGTCCTCGCCGTGTCCGCCCGGGCCGAGCTGCCGATCATCGCCAAGGCCCGCGCCTATCTCGGCACGGAGGCCGCGCTCAACGCCGTGACGTCCCTCCATTTTTACGGCACCCTCACGCCGATCGATCCCGTGGGGAAGGGCGATGCCAAGCTGGAGATCACGTTCCAGGCGCCTTACCAGCAGCGCATCGAGTCCAGCTCGGCCGAGGGCACGGAGACGACCGCGCTCGACGGCTTTGACGGCTGGCAGCGCGCGGTGGATGGCAAAGACGCGTCCAAAAAGCGCATGTCCCTGCTCGGGCCCGCCCAGGTCCGCCGGCTCCGGGCCAATGCCTGGCAGAGTCTGGCGTTCTACCGCGGCCTTGAGCGGGAGGGTGGGGAAGTGATCGACCAAGGCGACGCCACCATCGATGGCATCGCCTGCCGCAAGGTTGCCTTCGTCCACGCCAAGGACATCATCTTCACCCGCTACTTCGACAAGTCCACCGGCCGTCTCGTGCTCACGGAGACCGAGTCCGGCGGCACCATCCGCGAGGAGGGCGAGATTATCGCCAACGGCATCCGTTTTCCGAAATCCATCACCTCCGACAGCCGGATCCCCGGCGGGGTCAGCCAGAAATTCAAGGTCACCTTCAACAAGGTCGTCGTGAATGAGAAGATCCCCGGCAGCGTATTTGCCCTGCCGATGTTCGGGCCTGAGTGATCCGGTTTCCGCCGTCCCTTGCGCTCGCTAAAATTCACCGACAAGTCCTTCACGGACGACCTGGCCGCCTTTTGCCGCGGCGCCGTGGTCCCGCGTGAGATCGCCGATTCCGTCGCCGCCATCCTGGCCGATGTGCGCACCCGGGGGGACGAGGCTGTCACCTATTACGCGGCCAAGTTCGACGGCGCCAAGCTGCGCGCCCGCGATTTCCGCGTGCGGCCCGCCGAGTTCACCGCCGCGGTGAAGCGCCTGCCCGCCGCCGAGCGCAAGGCCCTCGCCGCCGCGCGCGATGCCATCGTGGCTTTCAACAAGCGTGGCCTCCCCGCCGACTGGTCGGCGAAGAATCCCCACGGCGCGACCGTCGGCGAAAAATTCGACCCGATCCGCCGCGTCGGCCTGTATGTGCCCGGCGGCCAGGTGCCGTTGGTCTCGACCGTACTGATGACGGTCACGCTGGCGAAGATCGCGGGCTGCCCCGAGGTCGCTGTTTTCACGCCCTCCGACGCGTCCGGCAAGATCGCCGACGGCCTTCTCGCCGCGCTGCACCTGCTCGGCGTCGATGAGGTTTACCGTATCGGCGGCGTGCAGGCGATCGGTGCGATGGCCTACGGCACCGCGACAATCCGCGCGGTGGACAAGGTTTACGGTCCCGGCAACGCCTACGTCTGCGAGGCCAAGCGCCAGGTCTTCGGCACCGTTGGCGTCGATTCGCTGCCCGGTCCGAGCGAGGTGATGATCATCGCCGACGACACGGCCCGCGCGGATTTCGCCGCCGCTGATTTGCTCGCCCAGGCCGAGCACGGTTCCGGCCGCGAGAAAATTTACCTCGTCGCCACCTCCGCCAAGATCCTCGCCGCCATCGCCGCCGAGGTGGAGGCGCAGCTGCCCAATCTCACGCGCTCGGAAAAGACCAGCCGCGTGCTGCAGGAGGGGTTCCTCGCCATCGAGGCCAACCTCACGCAGGCCGCCGAGATCGCCAATTACGTCGCGCCCGAGCACCTGGAGCTGCTCGTGAGCGACAGTGCCGCGACCAAGCTGACCAAGGCCATCACCACCGCTGGCGCGATCATGGTCGGCAACTACACGCCGACCGCCCTCGGTGACTTCACCGCCGGACCGAGCCACGTGCTGCCGACGGGCCGCGCCGGCCGTTTCTTCAGCGGGCTCCGCGTCGCCGATTTCCAGCGCCGCACGAGCATCGTGCGCTACGACCGCACCAGCGTGAAGAAGGGCGACCCCATCGTCGCCGCCTTCGCCGCGATGGAGAAGCTCGACGCCCACGGCCGCTCCGTGAGCATCCGCGCGCGCTGAGTCGGTTTGGTAGTGGCTGCTGCGTCCTCGCCGCAGGGTTTGAGGATCTGCGGCGAGGACGCCGCAGCCACTACGCATCGTTACTTGCAGGCGGGGACGCCTGCGCTACTCTCTCCCTTCCGTGTCCACCGCTCCCAGCACCGCTCTCTCGTCCCTCGCCCTGCCGCATGTCGCGAAGCTGCATGCGTACACCCCCGGCTTGCAGCCCACGGAGCCGGGCTGGGTGAAGCTCAATACCAACGAGTGCCCCTACGCGCCCAGCCCGCGCGTGGCCGAAGCGCTTCGCCGCGAGATTGGGGAGGACGGTGCCTCGCTCCGCCTGTACCCGAATCCGAAAAGCGGCCCGCTCCGCGCCGCGGTCGCGCAGCTGCACGGCCACGGTCTCAGCGAGCAAAACGTCATCATCGGCAACGGCTCCGACGACATCCTCAACCTCCTCATCCGCGCCTTCTGCACCAGCGAGGCCGCGGCTGGCTACACTTTTCCCAGCTACTCGCTCTATCCCGTTCTCATCGAGATCCAGGATGGCAAGAAGACCGTCATCGAATTCGAGCGCTCGATGACGCTGCCGTTTGAGCGTATCGCATCTTCGGATGCACGAGCGTTTTTCATCACGTCGCCCAACGCCCCGACCGGCGTCGCTTTCTCTAACGCCCACCTCGAGCGCGTGCTCGCGACCTACAAGGGCCTGCTCGTCGTGGACGAGGCCTACGCGCCTTTCGCCGAGGAAAACGCGATCCCGCTCTTCGCGAAGTACCCGAATCTCGTCATCGTTCGCACGCTCTCCAAGGCGCATGCGCTCGCCGGCATCCGCGTTGGCTACGCGCTCGCGCACCCCGAGATTGTCGGCCTGCTCGACCGCGTGCGCGATAGCTACAATGTCAGCCGGCTCTCCCAGGCCGCGGCCGTCGCCGCGCTCGGCGACCCGGCCTACTACGCCGGCATCGTCCAGCGCATCAAGGCCACGCGCGACGCCACGCTGGCGAACTATGTCGCCCGCGGCTGGTTTACCTATCCCTCGCAGGCGAATTTCATCTTCACCGAGCCGAAGAATGCCCGGGGCGAGAGCGGCCCGGCGGTGGCCAAGTCGGCCTACGACTTCCTCTACGCCAACAAGGTCCTCGTGCGCTACTTCCCGAGCCACGCCTTGACCGCCAGCTTCCTCCGCATCAGCGTCGGCACGGACGCCGAGATGCGCGTCCTCAACGACACCCTCGACGCATGGCTACAGGCAAAAACCAACGCATAGCGACGATCTCCCGCAAAACCGCGGAGACCGACATCGCGCTCACGCTCGCCGTTGACGGCACCGGCGTGGCGAAGATCAGCACCGGCGTGCCGTTCTTCGACCACATGCTCACGCTCTTTGCGAAGCACGGTCTCTTCGATCTCACGGTGAACGCCAAGGGCGACACCGACGTCGATTACCACCACACCGTCGAGGACGTCGGCTTGGTGCTCGGCCAGGCTTTCCGCGAGGCGCTGGGCGACAAGCTCGGCATGCGCCGCTACGGCTTTTTCCTGCTCCCGATGGATGAGTCGCTCGCCCGCGTCGTCGTCGACATCGGCGGCCGCCCGCACCTCGTGTACAAGGCCGAACCGCCCACCATGTTCGTGCGCGATTTCAACATCGTGCTCGTGAAGGAATTTTGCCGCGCCTTCAGCAACGCCCTCGGGGCCAATCTCCACGTCGAGCTGATCTACGGCGAGGAGCCGCATCACGTCGCCGAGGCGATCTTCAAGGGCCTCGCCCGCGCGCTCGACGCCGCCACGCAGCTCGACCCGCGCTCGGCCGGCCAGCTGCCCTCGACCAAGGGTTTGATCTGAGGAGGAGGGCAGGGGACCGCCGCCGTGCGCCCCGCCTCATCGCGCCATGATCGCCGTCATTGACAACGGAATCTGCAATCTCCGCAGCGTCACCAAGGCCCTCGAGGCCGTGGGCGCCAAGCCCGCCGTCGTGCGCACGCCCGCCGAGCTCGCTGCCAGCGGCGCCAAGGGCCTCGTGCTCCCCGGCGTCGGCGCCCTGCGCGACTGCGTCGGCTCGCTCCGCGCCACCGGCCTCGATGCCGCGGTGCGCAACTGGATTGCCGCGGACAAGCCTTTCCTCGGCGTTTGCCTCGGGATGCAGGCGCTTTTTGAGCACTCGGAGGAGGGTGGCGCGGCCGGCACTGCGGGCCTCGGTATTTTCCCGGGCAAAGTGGTGAAATTCCAGCGTCCGCCCGAGTACAAGATCCCGCACATGGGCTGGAATGCCGTGCGCTTCGTGCAGCCCAATTCGCCGCTGGCCGCGGGGCTCGCGACGGAGGGCGAGGCCTTCTATTTTGTGCACAGTTTCCACTGCGTCCCGGCCGATAAGGCCCTGGTTTTGGGCGAGTGCGATTACGGCGGGGTGTTCACGGCGGCGATTGCGCGCGGGCGCTGTTTCGCGACGCAGTTCCACCCCGAGAAGAGCCAGGCCAAGGGCCTCCAGATCTACCGTAACTTTGCCGTAACCGCAGCGGGCGCGTAGCAGAGCTACAACAGCGCACACTTTGTGCTTATTAAAGGCACATGACGGAAAGATCAGGTGCAACGCACTTGGCAATCCCCGCGCAATCGCTTCATTCCCCCTATGTCCAACGAAGCCATTCTCAAAATCGACGGTAAGGAATATACGCTCCCCACGATGGTTGGCAGTGAGGGAGAGAAGGCCGTCGACGTCCGCAAGCTGCGCACGGAGACGGGCCACATCTGCTTTGACCAGGGCTACGGCAACACCGGCTCCTGCGAGAGCGCCATTACCTACCTTGACGGCGACAACGGCATCCTCCGCCACCGCGGCTACCCGATCGAGCAGCTCGCCGCGCATAGTGAATTTTTGGAGACGGCTTACCTGATCATCTACGGCGAACTGCCGAATGCGAAGCAGCGCAAGACCTTCAGCCAGCTCCTCCGCAAGAACGCGTCGATCGAGACGCAGATGCAGAAGATCTTCGAGGGTTTCCCGAAGGACGCGCCGCCGATGGCGATGCTCTCCTCCATCGTGAGCTCGCTCGCGGTGCACTATTCGAACCTCGCCACGAACAACTTCGAGAAGGACCTCCAGAACTTCGACCTCGCGGCCGCCATGGCCATTTCGAAGATCCGCACCATCGGCGCGATGATCTACCGCTACCAGCACGGCCTGCCGTACGTGCACCCGAAGGACGTGCCGTTCTGCGACAATTTCCTGCACATGATGTTCTCGGAGCCGTACCAGGAGTACGTCGCGGTCCCCGAGGTCTCGCGCGCGCTCAACCTCCTGCTTCTCCTCCACGCCGACCACGAGCAGAACTGCAGCACGTCCACCGTGCGCATGGTCGGCTCCAGCGCCGCCAATCTCTTCACGTCCCTCTCCGCCGGCATCGCCGCGCTCTCCGGCCCGCTCCACGGCGGCGCCAACGCCGCGGTCATGCACATGCTCCAGTCGATCCACGACGAGGGCGACGACGGCACGCGCTTCATCGCCGCCGCCAAGTCCGGCGGCAAGGGCAACCGCCTCATGGGCTTCGGCCACGCGGTGTACCGCAACTTCGACCCGCGCGCCAAGATCATCGGTGACGCCTGCGAAAAGGTCCTCGCCAAGCTCGGCATCGACGACCCGCTCCTCGCCATCGCGAAGAACCTCGAGCAGGCCGCGCTGAAGGACGACTACTTCCTCAGCCGCAAGCTGTACCCGAATGTCGATTTCTACTCCGGCATCATCATGCGCGCCCTCGGCATCCCGGTGAACATGTTCACCGTGATCTTCGCCATCGGCCGCACGCCGGGCTGGATCGCCAACTGGCGCGAGGTCGCCGCCAATCCGAAGGGCCGCATCTACCGCCCCCGCCAGATCTACGTCGGCCCGGTCAAGCGCGACTACGTCGCCATCGACCAGCGCGCCTGAGTAACGCCGGCATCCGCCGGCGTTATTTCTTCTTCTCCTCCGCGCGGAACAGCTCGTCCGTCGTCAGCCCCGTCAGCGCCTTCAGGCCGCTGACGAGCCGCCACATCGCGAGCATCATCATGAGCATGCTCGGCACCACGATCACGGGCCAGCTCAGCCAGTGCATCTTGGCCAGCTCGGCGTTGAACTCCGCCGTGCCGCCCGGGCTCTTCAACAGGTACCGCGCGAGCCAGTAGTTCAGCGCCGCGCTCACGAGGAAGGAGATCGCCACGATCAGCGTGCACTGGCGCAGCAGCGCCGTGAGCGCCGCCTCGCTGTTGCGCGCCTTCAGTATCACGCCCACGCGGTCCACGTCCATGACCTGGTCGTTGTAGAGCAGGCTCTTCACGAGCGGCTCGCGCGCTTTCAGGGAGGCGACGAGCACCACCGCGATGAGCGCGGGGATCGCCGCGTCCTTCACCGCGAACCACTGGCCGTCGAGCTTCAGCAGGCCGAGTACGCCACTGAGCAATACGCCCGCGAAGCCGAGGATCGAGATGAAGTTCGCCTTCCGGCGCTCGATCGCGTCGTAGATGCCATAGCCGAGGGGGAAGAGCAGCGCCACCACGAGGCCCCACGCCGGCCCGAGGCGGTCCTCCTTGCTGAGCTGCCCCATGATCACCGCGGGGATCGCGATGTTGAACACGATGTTCAGCAGCATGTTTTCCCGCTTGGCGGGAGCCGGCGCGGCGGCTGGGGCGGAGGTGGACGGGGAGCTCATTTCGTTTTTGCGTTGGAGAATCGCAGGCCGCTTACTCGCGTCAAACCTCCGCCCATGATTCTTCTCGGCGTCAATATCGACCACTGTGCCACCCTCCGTCAGGCCCGCTACCGGCAGGCCCCGGCCACCGCGGGCGGCGCGATCGAGCCCGATCCCGTCACCCTCGCCGTGCTCTGCGAACAGGCTGGCGCCGACGGCATCACCGTGCACCTCCGCGAGGACCGCCGCCACATCCAGGACCGCGATGTCTGGCGCCTGCGCGAGACCATCGCCACCCGGCTCAACCTCGAGATGGCCTGCACCCCCGCCATGACCGAGCTCGCGCTGAAATTGAAGCCCGACTCCGTGTGCCTCGTGCCCGAGAGCCGCGAGGAGATCACCACCGAGGGCGGCCTCGATGTCGTGGCCAACCGCGACCGCGTCCGCGCCGTCGTCGATGCGATGAATGCCGCCGGCATCAAGACCAGCCTCTTCATCGATCCCGAGGAGGCGCAGATCGACCTCGCCAAGAAAATCTCCGCCCCGTGGGTCGAACTGCACACCGGCGCCTACGCCAACGCCCCGCTCGGCGCTGCGCGTGCCAAGGAGTTCCAGCGCTTGCGCCTCGGCTGCGTCCGCGCGCACGAGCTCGGCCTCACCGTCAACGCCGGCCACGGCATCAACTACGTCAACATCGCCGAGGTCCGCACGCTGCCGCACCTGCACGAGCTCAACATCGGCCACAGCATCATGAGCCGCGCGCTCTTCACCGGCATCACCGAGGCCGTCCGCGAACTGAAGGCGCGGATGAATCCATGAGCACGCCCCCGCCGATTTCCCTGCCGGCCGGCGGCACCGTCCTCGGCCTCGGCTGCGACCTCATCGAGGTCGAGCGCATCCGCGGCGTGCTGGAGCGCCACGGCGACCGTTTCCTGCACCGGGTCTTCACCGAGGAGGAGCGCGCCTACTGCTCGCAACTCAAGTACCCGTATAAGCACTACGCGGCCCGCTGGGCGGCCAAGGAAGCCGCCTCCAAGGCCTTCACCACCGGCATCGGCCCCTGGCTGGAGTGGACCTCCATCTCCATCTACCACGGCGAGCGCAAGGAGCCGCTCGTGCGCTTCGACGACAAGGCCCGCGCGCTGATGGCCCAGGTCGGCGCGACCAACGTGCTCGTGTCCCTTTCCCACACCGAGACGCACGCGATGGCCATGGCCGTCCTCGTGCGCGGCTGATCCCATCATGGGCGACGATTACAACGACCACCCCGAGCCTACGCCGCCGCCCAAGCCGCCGCTGTCGCGCACGCCGTCGTGGCTGCTGCTGGGGTTCATCGTCGGTGCGCTGTTCGTTTGGCTGCTGCCCAAGGCGGAGCGGGCGGTCGAGGCGCCCGCGCTGACCAAGCCCGCGGCGCGCACCCCCGCGCCGGCTCCCCGGCTCGATCTCAACAAGATCGACGCGGTCTTTGCCAGCTGGGGCGAGCATGCCGTCTGGGATCACGACGTGACCCAAGTCGCGCTCTGGGACTCGGAGACCAACGAATTCAGCCAGTTCTACGAGGTCGTGCGCGCGAACGGTAACTATTACTATCGCCCCCTCGACCGCCTGACCTGGCCCATCCTCACGCACGGCGAGGATCTGCCCGACAGCCCCCTGCGTTTCACCGAGACCGAGGCCATGCGGAAGACCTGGCTGCGCGAGAAGGAGCACGAAAACTGGACGATCCTGCGCGACGCGATGACGAAGCGCCCCGAAAACGAGCCGGTCCAAAAACCCTGACCATGATCCCCGCGAGCCACCCCATTCTCACCTGCGCCGCGGCGCGCAGCCTGGAGGAGGGATTGTTTGCCGGCGACGAGGCGAAGGAGTGGCCCGCGATGCAGCAGGCCGGCCGCGCCATCGCCCGCGCCGTGCTCGCGGATTTTGAGGAGATCGGCGGCTTTCCCGCCGCCGGCCGCATCCTCGTCCTCGTCGGCAAGGGCCATAACGGCGGCGACGCCCTCATCGCCGCCGCCGAGATCCTGCGGCGGTTTCCCGCCGCGCAGGTGGAGCTCCATTTCGTTTTCGGCGAACGCGCCCTGCGACCGCTCGCCGCGCGTGCCCGACGCGAGCTGAGTGCGGCCACCACAATCTCTGCGCCAGAAGCCGCCTACGATCTCTGCCTCGACGGCATCTTCGGTTTCCAATTCCGCGCGCCCGCCGAGCCGCGCGTCGCCGCCCTGATCGACCAAGTAAATACCCTCCCGATCCGCGTGCGGGCCGCCGTCGATCTGCCCAGCGCGGGGCTCTTCCGGGCCGACTTCACCTACGCCACCGGCTCAGTGAAAACGCCGGTGCTCGATACGCCCAACACCGGCCGCCTGCGCTACCTCGATCTCGGGTTTTTCCGCGGCGATGAGCCGGGCGAAAACCGCGTGCTCACCCCCGGCGTCCTCGCCGGACTCGCCGCGCTGCGGCCCGCCGCCTCCGACAAGCGTACCTACGGCCACGTTTTCATTTTGGCCGGCTCGCTGCCGTATCCCGGTGCGGCGCTGATGGCCGTGCTGGCGGCGCTGCGCAGCGGGGTGGGGCTCGTCACGGCCTTTGTGCCCGAGTCGCTCGTGCCCGCCTACGCGGTGCGGGCGCCGGAGGCCATGTGGGTCGGCTGGCCCGAGACTTCGGCCGGCAGCCTCGCGCTGGAGGGCTGGCACCTGCTGCACGAGAAACTCGGCCGCGCCACCGCCCTCGTGATTGGCCCCGGCCTCGGGCGCGAGGCGGAGACGCAGGCGCTCGTCATTCAGATCCTCAAGAACATCACGATCCCCGTCGTGCTCGATGCCGATGCGCTGCAGCCCGACCTCGTGCGGGCGGGGAAAACGCCGCGCATCCTTACGCCGCACGCCGGCGAGTTTGCCCGCATCGCTGGCGGCCAGACGCCCGGCGCCCTCGCCACCGAGCTGAATGCCACGGTGGTCCTCAAGGGCCCGGTCACGCGCGTCTACGACGGTACCACGGTGGGCCATAGTTTTTTTGGCGGGCCGGTGCTCTCGCGTGGCGGGAGCGGCGACCTCCTTGCCGGTCTGACGGGCGGCCTGCTCGCGCAGACGCCCGGCGATCCTGCGCTGGCTGCGGCGCGCGGCGTCGTCTGGCACGGCCGCGCGGCGGACCTGCTCGCCCGGGCGCACGGTGCCGTGGCGGTCAACACGACCCAGTTGCTTGACTATCTCCCGGCGGCCCTGCGTGTAGTGGAATCATGAGCACCGAACTCACCGAGGCGCAGGCGCTGCTCGTCCTCAACGCGCTGCCCAACATCGGGCCGATCACGCTCAACCGCCTCCTCACCGAGCTCGGCGACGATCCCCGTGCGGTCCTCGCCGCCGGTGCGCGCCAATTGGAAAGTGTGCGCGGCGTGGGGCCGGTCATCAGCGCGAGCATCACGGGCTGGCGCGAGCACTTCGACCTCGCGCGCGAGGAGGCGCGCATGGCGCAGAGCGGCGCGGACTTCATCACGACCCGCGACGCGGCCTACCCGAAACTCCTGCTGGAGATCAACGATCCGCCGATCGCGCTCTACCGGAAGGGTAATTACGCCTTCGACCAGCCCTGCATCGCCATCGTCGGCTCGCGCCGCACCACGCTCTACGGCCAGGCCACGGCGAAGAAGCTCGCCGCCGAGCTGGCCCGGCTCGGCTTTTGCATCGTGAGCGGCCTCGCGCGCGGCATCGACACCGCGGCGCACGAGGGTGCGCTCTCCGTCGGCGGCAAGACCGCCGCCGTCCTCGGCTGCGGCATCGACATCATCTACCCGCCGGAAAACCTCGCGCTCTACCGCGCCATCGAGGCGTCGGGCGTGATCCTCTCCGAGTTTCCCTTCGGCCGGCGGGCCGACCGCCAGACTTTCCCGATGCGCAACCGTGTGGTCGCTGGCATGTGCGAGGCCACGGTGGTCGTGGAGTCCGACGTCGAGGGCGGGGCGATGATCACCGCGCGCTTCGCGGGTGAGATGGGCCGCCTGCTCTACGCCGTGCCCGGCCGCATCGACCAGCCGACGAGCGCGGGCTGCCACCAGCTCATCCGTGACGGAGCCACGCTGCTGACGAGCGTGGACGACATCCTCTCCGAGCTGAACTACCTCGACGGCCTGCGCCCGCAGGCGATCCCGCCGAAGGAGGGCGCCGCGCCGGCCCTGCCCGCGGGCTTGTCGGCGGAGGAGTCCGCGGTGCTGGCGGCTTTTGCCGGCGGGGCGATTCTCTCCGTCGATGCCCTCGCGGAGCACACGCAGTTGCCCTCGGCGCAGGTCTCCGTCGCGCTGATGATGCTCGAGCTCAAGCGCCTCGTGGCCAAGCGCGCCGACGGCGCGTTCGAGGCGCGCAGCTGACCGCTTTCTTTTCCCCGATGCATACCTCCCTCGATCTCTCCTCGATCTACCTCAAGCGCCAGGCCGAGTCCCGCTCGCTCTCGGCCGAAAATTTCCGCGGCGAAAAAGGCGCCGGCGGCATGGCCACCAAGGAGACGTCCCTCACGCCCGGCGCTCCGGAGCAGGGCCGCCACCTCGGCCGCGGCTGGAAGGCCTCGCCGTGCCTCCCGATCAAGTCGGGTGAGACCGTCACGCTGATGGACAACGCCGGCCCCGGCGTCATCCGGCACATGTGGATCACCTTCGACCAGAAGATCCGCCGCCAGGTCATCCTCCGCATCTATTGGGATGGCGCGACGCAGCCCTCGGTCGAGTGCCCCATCGGCGACTTCATGTGCCAGGGGTGGAACAAGGACCAGAACATCACGGCCCTGCCCATCAATGTGAACCCGCAGGGCGGCATGAACTGCTTTTTCCCGATGCCCTTCCGCAAACACGCGCGCATCACGGTGGAAAACGGCGCGTCGATCGACATCCCCCACTTCTTCTACACCATCAACTACACCCTGGAGCCGGTGCCGGAGGAGAGCCTCTATTTCCACGCGCAGTTTCGCCGGGTGAATCCGCTGCCGTACAAGGACGTGTACACCATCCTCGATGGCGTCACCGGCCACGGCCACTACGTCGGCACCTTCATGAGCTGGCAGCAAAACAGCTCCGGCTGGTGGGGCGAGGGCGAGATCAAGATGTACCTCGACGGCGACCGCGAGTGGCCGACCATCTGCGGTACGGGCACGGAGGACTACTTCGGCGGCGCGTGGTGCTTCAGCCCCGACAATTTCTCCGCGCCGTATTTCGGTTTCCAGCATGTCGTCGGCAAGTCCGGCCAGACCGGCGCGCGCATGACGATGTACCGTTTCCACATGCAGGACCCGGTGTTCTTCAAAAAGGACCTGAAGGTGACGATGCAGGCGCTCGGCTGGCGCGACCACGGCCTCCCCAACGCGCGCTATCACGCCCTGCAGGACGACATCGCCTCGGTCGCGTACTGGTACCAGACGCTCCCCGCCGCGCCGTTCCCGGCCTTCCCGGACCGCGACGCGCGGGAAATCGTCTGAGCTGATGCGATGACTGACTGTGGGTGGGGCGTAAAGCCCCACCCACAGTAACCCGGAAAAGAGGCGCCGAGGTTCAGGGCTTCGCGTTGGCCTGCGCCACCTCGGCGTCCCATGTGCCGGCGATGGTCGAGCCGTATTCCTCGCGGCCGCCCGTCGCCTTGGCACCGGTCAGGCGCGGGCGCGGGTTGCCGATGCGGCCCGTGGTGTAAAACGCCTCGTCGGTCTGGTCGTGACAGAGGAAATGATACGCGAGGCCCGCGCGCTCGGCGTCGGTCGTGTTGTCGCCCGTGCAGTGCGGCGTGCCGTAGCAGAAGAAGATCACGCCGCCGGCCTTCAGCTCGATGGTCTCGGCCTTCGACTCGTCGGGCGCGCACTTGATGTGGTGGTCGCTGTTGCCGTCGCGCTCGTGGGGGAGGAGCGTCTCCCACGCGTTGGGGACGACGCGGAGCGTGCCGTTGGCCGCCGTGGCGTCGTGGATCGCGATCCACATGGCGGTGCCGCGGAGCGGCTTCGGGATCTTGAAGTAGGCGTTGTCCTGGTGCCACGCGGTGCCCATGCCGGTGCGGCCGGGTTTGAGGAAGATCTGGTCGAGGTGGAGCGTGATGTCGGGCCCGCCGATCAGGCGCGTCACGGCATCGATGACCTTCGGCGCGAAGGGCACGGCGCGGATCAGCGTGCTGTAAAAGTTCGCCGGGCAGAGCTGGAGGTTTTGCTTCGTGCCGGAGGTCGTCTTGCCGTCGCCGTCGGTGGCGACGTTGCGGAGAAAGCCGTTCCGCTTGAGGCGCGCGATGTCGGCCTGGAGCGCGGCGGTCTCCGCGGCGTTGAAGAAGCCGGGCACGGCGACGTAGCCGCTGCGGCGGAATTGCTCGATCTGGGCGGGGGAAAGTTTCATGGGGCGGGGGAGGGAACGGCGGCACGATAGCACAACGTGCACGGGCCTTGCGTCCAACCTTGGGCAGTGGCAAATCGTACACATCGTGAAAAGCATCCTCCGCTTCGGCCGCGGCAGCGCGCGCGTCCTCCCCACGCACCGCGACCACGGGCTCGAGATCATCTTCCTGGAGAAGGGCGCGCTCAACTGGCACGCCGAGGGTCGGGTGGAGCGCGTCACGGCGGGCTCGGTGTATTTCTCGCTGCCGTGGGAGAAGCACGGGAGCGTCGATGAGTTCGAGCCGGGGCACTACTGGCACTGGGCGCAGCTCGGGCTGACGGGGCGGATCGACCGGCCGCGGAAGCACTTTGGCTTTCACCCCGACTTCGGCATCCCGGCGGCGGAGGCGCGCGAGATCAGTGCGCTGCTCACGCGCAGCGGCCGGCACTGTTACCGTGCGACGCCGCGCATGGCCTGGCTCGTGCCCAAGCTGGTCGAGGAGCTGGCCCAGCCCGGTACACATGGTGAGAAATATCTGGGGGCACTGGCCCGCCTCGCCGTGCTGGAGCTGGTGCGCTGTATTGATGCGAGCGAGGAGGAGCGCGCGACCGAGGTGCAGTCGGAGCGGAGGGTGGGGGACTTTGTGGCGGCGCTGCGCCCGCGGTGCGACGAGACCTGGACGCTGGCGCAGATGGCCGCGGCGTGCGGGCTGGGCCGCACGCGGTTCGCCGCGCTTTGCCGGCGTCTCACCGGCGACAGCCCGCTCACTCTCGTGAATCGCCTGCGGGTGGACCGCGCGAAGGACCTGCTCAAGGGCGGGGATCAATCCGTGACGGAGATCGCTCACGTCTGCGGGTTTAGCTCGAGCCAGTACTTCGCCCGGGTCTTCCGCGGTTTCACGGGCCTGGACGCGAGCGGCTACCGCCGGCGGCACCAGGCGTCTGCCCGGTAGCAGTGCTCTTATTGTAGGCCCGGCCGGTGGCCGGGCTTATAAATTATGCAGCC
>JAFEGO010000030.1 GCA_018239845.1 Verrucomicrobiota bacterium | reverse complement strand
GCTACGCGCTCATGGGCGTGGGCGAGGGCGAGCGCGTCGGTTTCAGACAGGCCCACCGGGACGAGGGCGTCACCCCGGTGCTTGCCATTAACTTGGAAGACGAGCTTCACCTGGCTCACCACCAGTACGGCCGGATCGAAGACCGGCCAGTCGGCTTGCTGGATCGAGGGTTTTTCGCCCAAGCGGGCCCAGAGTTCCTCGGCGATGTGCGGAGCGAACGGCGCGAGCAGGCGCAGGAAGGCCAGCATCGTGCTGCGATGGATCGTCGTCGCCTTCTGGAGCGCGTTGGCGAAGATCATCATCTGCGAGATCGCGGTGTTGAAGCGCAGGCCCTCGATGTCGTCGCCGACCTTCTTGATGGTCTCGTGCATCAGCTTGGTCAGTTCGGGAGCGTCAGGCGTCTCGTTGATGCGGGGATGCACCTGACCCTCGGGATCGAGGCACAGTCGCCAGACCTTCTGCAGGAAACGGTGCACGCCCTCGATGCCGTTGGGATTCCACGGCTTCATGGCCTCAAGCGGCCCGAGGAACATGAGGTAGAGGCGCAGCGTATCGGTACCGTGCGACGCGATGATCGTGTCGGGATTCACCACGTTGCCGCGGCTCTTCGACATCTTTTCGCCGTCCTCGCCGAGGATGATGCCCTGGTGGAACAGCTTGGTGAACGGCTCGCTCTGCGGCACCACGCCGAGGTCGAACAGCACCTTGTGCCAGAAGCGCGCGTACAGCAGGTGCAGCACCGCGTGCTCCGCGCCGCCGACGTAGAGGTCGGGCACGCCCCAGTACTTGAGCGCCTCGGGCGAGGCGAGGGCGGCGGCGTTCTTCGGATCGGTGAAGCGCAGGTAGTACCAGCACGAGCCGGCCCACTGGGGCATGGTGTTGGTCTCGCGGCGTGCGCGTATCCATGATTCACCGACAGGCTTGGGCTCGGTGGCGGGCAGAGCGGCGCCGGTGGCGGCGTTGAGCCAGATTTCCAGCCAGGCGGTCTCGTTGGCGAGCGGGCTCTCGCCGTTGCCACTGGGTAGGTAGGACTGCACGTCGGGCAGGGTGAGGGGCAGGGCGGCGTCGGGCAGCGGGAGTGCGTAGAGCGTGACGCCATTCTCGGCAAAGGTCACCGGCTGCGCGGGCAGATCGCTGCGCAGCGCAGCAGCCTTGCGATAGTCGGCCTCGCTGACCCAGGCGATCGGGAAGGGCTCGCCCCAGTAGCGCTGGCGCGAGAAGAGCCAGTCGCGGAGCTTGTAGTTGACCGTGCCCTGGCCAATGCCGCGGGCGGCGAGGTCGGCGGTGATCTTTTTCTTGGCCTCAGCCCACGGCAGACCGTCGTAGCCGGGGGAATTGATCATTACGCCGTCGCCGGTGTAAGGGAGGGCTTCGCTGCCGTCGGCCGCCGCGATGACGCGGGGCGTGGGCAGGCTGTACTGCTGGGCGAACTCGTAGTCGCGTTCGTCGTGCGCGGGCACGGCCATGATCGCGCCGGTACCGTAGCCCATGAGGACGTAGTCGGCGATCCACACGGGCACGCGGGCGCCGTTGATCGGGTTGATGGCGTAACTGCCGGAGAAGACGCCGCTCTTGTCCTTGGCGAGGTCGGTGCGCTCGAGGTCGCTCTTGCTGGCGGCCTTCTTGCGGTAGGCTTCGACCGCGTCCTTTTGCTCGGGCTTGGTGAGTGCGGCGACGAGCGGATGCTCGGGCGCGACCACCATGTAGGTGCAGCCGAACAGCGTGTCAGGCCGCGTGGTGAAAATCTTCAGCTCGCCGAGGCCGTCCTCGAGCTTGAACAGTACTTCAGCGCCCTCGCTGCGGCCGATCCAAGCCTCCTGCATGCGCTTCGTGGAGTCGGGCCAGTCCACGCCCTTGAGGCCGTCGATCAGCTGCTCGGCGTAGGCGGTGATGCGGAGGACCCACTGGCGCAGGTTCCGGCGTTCGACGGGGAAACCGCCGACCTCGGACTTGCCATCGACGATCTCTTCGTTGGCCAGCACCGTGCGCAGCTCGGGGCACCACCACACGGGGCGCTCATCGACGTAGGCCAGGCCCTTTTTGAAGAGCTGGAGGAAGATCCACTGCGTCCACCGGAAATACTTCGGGTCTGTCGTATCGACCTCGCGCTCCCAGTCGTAGGAAAAGCCGAGGGCTTTGATCTGGCGGCGGAAATTCGTGATGTTGTTCTGCGTGTTGGCCGCGGGGTGCGTGCCGGTCTTCACCGCATGCTGCTCAGCGGGCAGGCCGAAGGCATCCCAGCCGATCGGGTGCAGGACATTGAAGCCCTTGGCGCGCTTGTAGCGGGCGAGGATGTCGGTCGCAGTGTAGCCTTCCGGATGGCCGATGTGGAGGCCCGCACCCGAGGGATACGGGAACATATCGAGCACATAGTACTTCGGTTTCGCCGTGCCGGTTTCGGAGCGGAACGTTTGATTTTTTTCCCAGAAAGATTGCCAGTGCGGCTCGATATCGAGGAAGTTGTACTCTTTGCTATTGGTGGCCATCGCGTAAACCTAAGCACTGTGAAATCTTTCCTCACCCGGTCAATCTTCACCCTCAGCCTCTTTTTGACCGTCACCGCCGCCCATGCCGCGATGAGCCGCGGGTTCAACCAGCTTCTCGACGCCGTCGTGCGCATTGATGTGCGCGAGGTGGCCTTCGAGGCCGGCTCGAAGCGCCTCGCCTCCAGCATCGGCTCGGGGGTGATCCTCTCCGACGAGGGCCTCATTCTGACCAACGCCCATGTGGCGAGTCCGCGCGCGGTCGAGATTTCCGTGACGCTCGCGAGCTTGGAGCGGGTGAGCGCCAAACTTGTCGGCTGGGACCACTGGACCGACCTTGCCCTGCTGCGGATCGACCTCGCGGAGGTGAAGCGACGTAAGCTCAAGTTCGACCACGCGGACTTTGGCGACAGCGACAAGCTCTTCCCGGGACAGACGGTTTTCGCCGTAGGCACGCCGCACGGGCTGACCCGCACGGTCACGCGCGGTATCATTTCCAACAACAACCGTTACTTCGAGGACCGCAGCGGGGTGAACGGCTACGAGACCGGCGCCTTCAACACGTGGCTCCAGACCGACGCCGCGATTAACCCCGGCAACTCCGGCGGCCCGCTCGTGACGGAGGACGGCCGCGTCGTCGGCATCAACGCCCGCGGCTACGTCGGCGCGGACAACCTCGGCTTTGCCATTCCGGCCAACGTCGCGCGGCGCGTCACGGCCGAGCTTGTGAAGTCGGGCGTCGTGACCCGCAGCTACCTCGGGATCATCCCTGGCGCGCTGCAGGACTTGGAAGGTTTCTACTCGCTCTCGTCCAACACCGGCATGCTCGTCAACGGCGTGGATGCGGGCTCGCCCGCCGCGCGCGCCGGGCTGCGCGGTGGCGACATCGTGCTCGCGATCAACGGCACGAAGGTGGACGGGCGTTTCGAGGAGCAGCTCCCGGCGATCCAGAACCTCGTTGCGAGCCTGCCCGTCGGCACGACGGTGAAGCTCGCCGTCAAGCGCGGCGCCGAGCTGCGCGACTTCACCGTGCAGACCGAAAAGCTCGAGAGCCGGGTGGGCGAGGAGTGGGTGTTTGAGAAGTGGGGCCTGAGCGTGCGCAAGGTCTCCCGCGCCTACGCCCGCGAGAACCAGCTCAACGACACCACCGGCGTGCTCGTGATCGGTGTCCAGCCCGGTTTCCCGGCGGACGTGGCCGGCCTTTCCCGCGGCGACATCATCGTGAAAATCAACCAGCAGGCGGTGAGCTCGCTTGCGGCGATGAAAAACGTGCACGAGGCTTTCGCCGCCAAGCCGGCTCCGGTGCTCGTCGAAGTGCAGCGGAACCGCCAGGTCTCTCTCTACGTCTTAAAACCATGAAGTTCATTTCCCTTTTCCGCCGTTCCGCTGTGTGGGCCGCCGTGCTGCTGACCCTCGGCCTGCACCTGCGCGCGAGCGAGGTCTCCGCGCTCTGGGCCGAGCGGGTGAAGTGTGTGGTGGCCGTCGAGTATTACACCGAGACCGAGGCTGACCGGCGCCCGTCGATTTCCTACGGCACCGTGATCGATGCCAACGGCACGATCATCTTGCCCTCCGTGGCGGTGAACCCCCGCGCGATGCCGTCGCAGCTGAAGGACTTCAAGGTGTACCGCCCGGGTAATCCCAACAGTCTGCCGGCGCAGTACCTCGGTCAGGATGCGCTCACCGGCTGGCACTTCGTGCGGGTGGACGAGGCCTCGCGCAAAGAGCTCACGCCGGTCACGGCGTTTGTCGTGAAGGACACGCCCGAGCCAGCCATGGCCGACGAGGTCTGGGGCATTGGCCTGCGCAACAAGGACGAGGATTTCCAACCTTACCTGCTGTCGAGTCACATCGCCATCGTGCAGTCGCTGCCGCAGCGCACCGCCATCGCCCAGCAGGAGGTCGCCGGACCGGGCCTGCCGGTCTTCAACCGCGCCGGGGCGTTCATCGGGCTCGCGGCTAGCTCGTTCGGCTCGAATTTCATCCAGTTTTCGCGCGAGGACCGCGGCGGCTTTCCCGTCATCATGGTCAATGTGGAGGAGAGCGGGGCGTTTCAGACCGCCGCCGAGGTGCTGCCCTACCTCTCGCGCGTGCCGCAGAACATCTATGGCCGGCCGCTCGCCTGGCTCGGGGCCTACGGGCTGGAGCCGATGGACCCCGATGTGGCCAAATTCCTCAACCTCTCCGGCCAGTCGGGCGTTGTGGTCAGCGAGGTGCTCGACGGCAGCCCGGCGGACAAGGGCGGCCTGAAGGACCGCGACCTGCTCATCGCCATCGACGGGCAGCCGCTGCCGCGCTTCAAGCCCGACCGCGTGATCCTGTCCTACATCGACCGCGAGGTGCAACGTCGCCATCCCGGTGATACGATGGCCCTGACGGTCCTCCGCGGCAGCGATCGCGTGGAGCTCAAGGTCACGCTCGGCGAGGAGCCGCGCCTCGTGAGCGAGGCGGACCGGAAATATTTCGACCGCCTCGGCCTCACCGCGCGCGAGTTTGTCTCCGACGACGCCGTGGCGCGCCGCGTGAAGAGCACCGAGCTCAGCGGCGTGATTGCGCACTACGTGAAACCCAACAGCCCCGCGGCCGCCGGCGGCCTGCGGCCCGACGACTGGATCAAGGAGATCGACGGCGTCGAGGTGAAGACCTACGCCGCCGCCGCGGAGCGCCTCGCCGCCATCGAGGCGGGCAAGATCCAGACCGAGTGCGTGCTGCTGGTGAGCCGCGGCGGCGTCACCTCCGTCCTGCACGTGAAGCTCCAACCCTGATCCCCATGTTCACCGGCATTGTAGAGGAAACAGGCAGGGTCGTGGCGTTCGCGCCCGAGGGGAAGGCGTGGCACCTGGAGGTGGCCGCGGAGCGCATTCTCACGGATCTCGCCGAGGGCGACAGCATCGCGGTCAACGGCTGCTGCCTCACCGCCACGCGGTTTGGCGGCGGCCGCGTGCACTTCGATGTGCTCGAGGAGACGCGGCGCCTGACGAATTTCTCCGCCCTCGCCACCGGCGCGGTGGTGAACCTGGAGCGCAGCCTGCGCTTCGACGGGCGGGTGGGCGGCCACTTCGTCTCCGGCCACATCGACGGCCTTGGCACCATCGAGGTGTTTGAGCAGCGCGGCGCCGATTTTTTCCTGAAGGTGAAGGGCCCGGACAAGAGCGGGCGTTATGTGATCCACAAGGGCAGCATCGCCATCGACGGCATCTCGCTCACCGTGGCGGAGGTCGAGGGCGACCGCTTTGCCGTGTGGCTCATCCCGCACACCCTGGCCGTGACCAATCTCCGCGGTAAACGCGTGGGCGACCCGGTCAACCTCGAGTTCGATCTGCTCGGCAAATACGCCGAGAAGATCCTGCTTGGCACCCGCACCTGACATGCATGCAGCCCTCACCATCCTGACGGACGAACTCCGGCGCCTGAAGGCGCAGGGCGTGAAAAACGTCAGCATCTCGCCGGACAGCGTGGCCACGCTCCGGCGCGTGGTGCAGGCGAGGAAAGGGACGCAGCCCGCGGCCGCACCGGCGGCGGAGCCGGCCTCTGCCGGCCGCCTCGCGGTCACCGCCGTGCGAGAGCCCGCCCCGGCGGCCAAGGCCGAGTCGGCGCCCGCGCCGGAGCCGAAGCTGCCGCCGCCGCCCCCGTTTACCTTGCCCGAAGGCACCAAGGAGGAGCGCATGGCCGCGCTGCGCACCATTGTGCTCAACGACCCGGAGTGCGCGAAGCACGTGCGGCCCGGCAAGAAGATCGTGGTCGGCGTGGGCACGCTGGATGCGAAGATCATGTTCGTCGGCGAGGCGCCCGGCGCGGAGGAAGAGGTGCAGGGCGAGCCGTTTGTGGGCCCGGCGGGCCAGTTGCTCACCAAGATGATCCAGGGCATGGGCCTGAAGCGCGAAGGCGTTTACATCGGCAACATCATGAACTGGCGGCCTGAGCTGCCCGTGGGCGCGGGCGGCGTGCAGTACGGCAACCGCGCGCCGACGGTAGAGGAAATGAGCTACTGTCTGCCGTACCTCCGCGCGCAGCTCGCCATCGTGAACCCGGATGTGATTGTCGCCCTCGGTGCCACTGCAGCGCAGGGCCTGCTGGGTTTCGGCACTTTCAAGACGCTCGGCGAGGTCCGCGGGCGCTGGAAGGACTTCGAGGGCAAGCCGCTGATGGTGACGTACCACCCGAGCTACATCCTGCGCGAGCCGACGAACAAGAAAAAGCGCATGATCTGGGAAGACCTGCTGATGGTGATGGAGCGCGCCGGCCTGCCGGTATCGGAGAAGCAGCGCGGGTACTTCCTGGATAAATAAAAGTAGCGCAGGCGTCCTCGCCTGCATCGGGGTGACTGAGTGGCTGCGGCGTCCCGCCGCAGAACGTTACCCAAGCCAGTGCGCTCAATCTGCGGCGGGACGCCGCAGCCAATATTGCCTCGGAGGCAGGCGGGACGCCTGCGCTACTTGCAAGCCGTCACTGCTCAGGGCAGCAGCTTGGCGAACTCCTGCTGCGTGCGGGCGAACTCGGCCTTCACTTGGGCGACCAGCTCCGTGACGCTGCCGAGACCCGCGGTGCGGGCCTGCGTCTCGAGCTTTTCGGCCACGCTGCGGAGCGCGGCGGCGCCGAGGTTGGCGGAGCTGCCCTTGATGCTGTGGGCGGCGCGGACGAAGGTCTGCGTGTCGGCGGCCGCGAGGCTGCTGTCCAGCTCCGCGATGCGCTGCGGAGTATCCTCAAGATAAATACCAACTAGCTCACGGAGGAACTCGTCGTTGTCGCCGGGGTTCAGCGAGCGCAGGTTTTCGACGGCCTGCAGGTCGATCACGGGGATATCGGGCATGGTCTTTCGTCTTATGCCAAGCGGGGGGATGCAACCAGATTATTGAGGGATGGGCCTCATGCCTCCGGTAGGGTCGGATACGGTCAGGTGGCCCATTCGAAGGAGGTGTTGTTCTCGATCTCCTCGATGGTCGTCATGCCGAGCAGCACCTTCTTGAGGCCGTCGTAGCGGAGGGGCTTGAAGCCGACTTTGGCGGCGGCCTTGGTGATCTCCGCGGCGCTCTTGCCCTCGGAGATGAGGCTGCGGATCTCCTCGGTGATGAGGACCAGCTCGTGGAAGGCGACACGGCCCTTGTAGCCGGTGTTGCGGCAGGCCGTGCAGCCGCGGCCGCGATAGAAGGGCACCTCGGTGAGGCCCTCGTCCTTGAAGTATTTGCGGAGCGTCTCCTGCGTGGGGTAGTAGGCTTCCTTGCAGTTCTCGCAGATGCGCGCGACGAGGCGCTGGGCGAGCACGCCGATGACGGACGGGGCGACCATGTAGGGCTCCACGCCGATCTCGATGAGGCGCACGATGGCCTGCGCGGCGGTATTGGTGTGCAGCGTGGCGAAGACGATGTGGCCGGTGAGCGCGGCCTCGGTGGCGATCTTGGCGGTTTCGAGGTCACGGATTTCGCCGACGAGGATGGCGTCGGGGTCCTGGCGCATGAGGGCGCGGAGGATGGTGGAGAACTTCAGGTCGATGTGGCTGTTGACCTGGCTCTGCGTGACGCCGGGGAGCTGGATTTCAATCGGGTCCTCGATCGTCGAGATGTTGACGCCGGGGGTGTTGATCTCGTGCAGCGCGGCGTAGAGGGTGGTCGTCTTGCCGGAGCCGGTGGGGCCGGTGACGAAGATGATGCCGTTGGGATTCTGGATCAGGCGCTTGAACGGCTGCATGATCGTCTGCGAGATCTGCATCTTGTCCAAGGTCATCATCGTCTTCTTGCCCGTCATCGCGAGGATGCGGATGACCGCCTTCTCGCCGTAGGCGGAGGGGATGGTGGAGACGCGGAAGTTGGCGGTCTGCGTGCCGATGGGCATCGAGAAGCGGCCGTCCTGGGGGAAGCGCGACTCGGAGATGTTGAGGCCGCAGAGGATCTTGATGCGCGAGATGAGCGCGCGATGGAGCTTGCGCGAGTAGGTGAGGATCTCGCGGAGGTTGCCGTCGATGCGGAAGCGGATGCGGCAGAAGGTCTCCTGCGCCTCGATGTGAAGGTCGGTGGCGCGCTCGCGCAGGCCGTAGTAGATGATCTCGTCGAGGATGCCGGTGAGGGAGGTGTTCTCGGCGAGGGTGGCGAGCTTTTCGCCGGCGGCGGCCGAGTCGGGCTGGTCGAAGAGGTTGGAGGACTCGAGCTCGCTGAGGCTGTCCTCGAGGTTTTTCTCGGTGCTGTAGTGGATCGCGATCGCGTCCTCGATCTCGCGCGGCAGGGCGAAGACGGGACTGACGGGCATCTGCGCGATCTGGCTGAGCCGCTTGATGAGGTCGGTGTCGGCGGGCTCGGTCATCGCCACGGTGAGCACGCCGTTGATGACGTAGAGGCCGATGGCCTTGGTCTTCTTGGCGATCTCGATGGGGATGCGCTCCACGGCCTCGTCGGTGATGAGCGATCCGAAGGGATCGACGTAGGCCACGCCGAGGGAGTCGGCCCAGAGCTTGCAAGCGTCGTCTTTCGTGAGGATGCGTTCGTCGATGAGGACCTGGACGATCTCGACGCCGTCGCCGTGGCGGTGGACCAGCGTATCCAATTCCGACGAGTAGTCGAAATTGGGCCGGGCTTTGATGCTGTCGAAGAACTGGTTACTTCTTGGATTTGGCACGGCGGGTGGACTTGGTCTTGAAGAGTTTGCCGATCTCCATCTGGTCGAGCTTCTCCATGGTGAAGGAGCTGGCGGCGCGTTCGACCTGGATCTCGCGGAGCATCTCAGGCAGCGAGTAGCGCACCTCGGTGAGGACGATCGGCGCGGGGGTGGGGGCGGGCGTGTGGGCGCTCATGGGCGGGGCTTATTCGTCGAGCGAGAAGCACTCGTCGATCGTGTCGGTGAGGGACTTGGCGATCTCCTCCTTCGGCGTGTCCTTGCGGATGTAGTTCGCGGCGCCGTTGTTCAGGGCCTCCTCGATGCTCTGGCGGTTGGCCATGGAGGTGAGCATGATGACGACGGCGTCGGGGTCGATCGCGCGGATGCGCTTGAGCGTCTCCAGGCCGTCCACCTTGGGCATGCTGATGTCGAGGAGGACGAGGTCGGGGTTCTCGCGCTTATACACCTCGACGGCCTCCTCGCCGTTGCCGGCCTCAAGGAGAAAGGGCGTGCCGAGCTGCTTGAGGATCAGCGAGACGAATTTCCGGATGTGGGGCTCGTCGTCGACGAGCAGGATGGTGCCGTTGAAGTTCATGGGAGGAGGGGGCGGGTGACGCGAAATTCGCAGCCGCGGCCGGGGAGGTTCTCCGCGACGATCGAGCCGTGGTGAGCATCGACGATTTTCCGGCAGATCGCGAGTCCCAAGCCGGTGCTCTTTTCGCCGCCGGTCGGCTGCACGGAGAGGCGGCCGAAGTCCTTGAAGAGCTTGTCGCGCTCGCCCTCGGGGATGCCCGGGCCCTGGTCCTTCACGGAGAAGCTGCAGGTCTTGGCCTCGCGGTGGATCTCCACGGTCACGATGGAGCCGGGCGGGGAGTACTTGATGGCGTTGCTAAGGAGATTGTCGATGACCTGCAGCATCTTGGCGGGGTCCACATTGACCCAGCAGGGCTCGGTCGCGGCGACAGGCGTGATCTGGGTGTTTTTCTTCGCGGCGTCGATGTTGCGCAGGTAAACGGATTTGCCGATGAGCTCGACGAGATCGTTTTTCGCGGGGGCTATTTTCAGCTCACCGGACTCGATGGTCGCGACGTCGAGCAGCTCGTTGACCATCTCCAGCATCGACTGGCTGGCGGTGTGGATGGTGTTGACGAGGTCGAGCTGGTCGGGTGTGAGCTGACCGACCGTGCCGTCGCGCAAAAACTCCGCGAGGCCGCGGATGGAGGCGAGGGGATTGCGCAGGTCGTGCGCGGCCATGCCGAGGAAGCGGTTCTTGGCGGCATCGGCCTTGCTGAGCTGTTCGAGCAGGAGGCGGTTTTGCAGGTGCGTGCGGATGCGCGCGAGCACCTCCTTCGCCTGAAAGGGTTTGGGCAGGTAATCCACGCCGCCCGCGGTCAGACCCTCGACGACGTCGTCGGACTCGTTCTTGGCCGTGATGAAGATGATCGGCGCGCAGTCGTCGCCGTACTTGGCCTTTAGGCGGCGGCAGGTCTCAAAGCCATTGATGCCCGGCATCACGACGTCGAGGAGCACCAGCGAGGGCTTGAACTGTTCGTAGGTGTCCAGGGCCTTTTCGCCGGACTCGGCGCTGGCCAGTTCGTAGCCCTCGGATTTCAATATCCCGCTCAGGATCCGGATGTTGATCCGGTCGTCATCGACGATCAGGATTTTACCGGCGGGCAAATCGTGGGCTTGGTTTTTTGGCGTGGCGTCCATCATCAAGGCAAGTGACGGGAGTAATGGCTCCGGGGTGACAAAGTGTGCGGACAACCTCCGGGCGCGCAAGTGCTCAATTGATTACGGAAGAGGGATAACCAATTTTTAATTAATCAACGTATCAGTGGATAGGAATATGTTGATATTTGACTTGC
Organism: Verrucomicrobiota bacterium; assembly: GCA_018239845.1. Classification (GTDB taxonomy): domain Bacteria; phylum Verrucomicrobiota; class Verrucomicrobiia; order Opitutales; family Opitutaceae; genus CAIRCN01. Next base: position 6,823 of record JAFEGO010000030.1, on the reverse strand, counting down.
CTGACAGGGGTGAAACCGGTGTCCTGTCCCTTTATGGCCAATTCATTTGTTTTCTCCTCCGAATCCGTCGGCGAAGGTCACCCTGACAAGGTCGCGGACCTCATCTCCGATAGCGTCCTAGACGCCTGCCTCGCGCAGGACCGCACCAGCCGCGTCGCCTGCGAGACGATGGTGAAGTCCAACATGGTCATCCTCGCGGGTGAGATCACCACGAACGCCAAGCTCAATTACGAGGCGATCGTGCGCGACGCCATCCGTGACATCGGCTACGTCAACAACGACGACGTGTTTCACGCCGACACCGTATTCATCAACAACTACCTCACGCGCCAGTCGCCCGACATCGCGCAGGGCGTCGATGCGAAGAAGGCCAAGGGCAAGAAGACCGCTGAGCAGGGCGCCGGCGACCAGGGCATCATGTTTGGCTACGCGTGCAGCGAAACGCCGGAGCTGATGCCGACGCCGATCATGTTCGCGCACCGCCTGGGCCGCAAGCTCACCGAGGTCCGCAAGTCCGGCAAGGTCGCCTGGCTCCGCCCCGACGCGAAGTCGCAGGTCTCCATCCGCTACCAGAACGACAAGCCCGTCGAGGTGGTGAACGTCGTCATTTCCACGCAGCACACGGCCGACGTCCCGCACGCCACGATCGAAAAGTATCTCATCGAGAACGTCATCAAGAAGGTCATCCCGGCCAAGATGCTCACGAAGAACACGGAGTATCTGATCAACCCCACCGGCCGCTTCGTCATCGGCGGCCCGCAGGGCGACTCCGGCCTCACCGGCCGCAAGATCATCGTCGATACCTACGGTGGCTGGGGCCGCCACGGCGGCGGCGCCTTCTCCGGCAAGGATCCGTCGAAGGTGGACCGCTCCGCCGCCTACATGGGCCGCTGGGTCGCCAAGAATATCGTCGCGGCCGAGCTCGCCACGCATGCCGAGATCCAGTTCGCGTACGCCATCGGCCATCCGCAGCCCGTCTCCGTGCGCGTCGAGACCTTCGGTACCGCCAAGCTCGGCATCTCCGACGAGCAGATCACGGACGCCGTGCGCTCGGTCTTCAGCTTCAAGCCGGCCGACATCGTCACGCAGCTCGACCTGCTCCGCCCGATCTACCGCCAGACCACGAACTACGGCCACTTCGGCAAGGCCGGCCTCCCGTGGGAGACGACCAGCAAGGCCGCCGCCCTCCGCGCGGCCATCAAGTAACCAATAAGTCAGTACAACACTTCATTTCCATGGCCAAAGCCACCAAATCTTCCCGCAAATCCGCGCCCGACTACCACGTCAAGGACATCAACCTTGCCGACTGGGGTCGCAAAGAGATCTCCATCGCCGAGCACGAGATGCCCGGCCTCGTTTCCGTCCGAAAGAAGTTCGGCCCGAAGAAGCCCCTCGCGGGCGTTCGCGTCACCGGCTCGCTGCACATGACGATCCAGACCGCGGTGCTCATCGAGACGCTGAAGGAGCTCGGCGCCGACGTGCGCTGGTGCTCGTGCAACATCTTCTCGACGCAGGACCACGCCGCCGCGGCCATCGCCGCCACCGGCACGCCCGTCTTCGCCTGGAAGGGTGAGACGCTCGAGGAGTACTGGGATCTCACGCTCCGCGCGATCTCGTTCCCCGGCGGCAAGGGCCCGCAGCTCGTCGTCGATGACGGCGGCGACGTCACGCTCCTCATCCACAAGGGCTGCGAGCTCGAGGAAGGCAGCGACTGGGTCAGCACGCCCTCCGGCTCCCACGAGGAGCAGGTCATCAAGAACGTCCTCAAGCGCGTCCATAAGGAAGATCCGAAGCGCTGGACCAACATCGCCAAGGAGTGGCGCGGCGTCTCCGAGGAGACCACCACCGGCGTGCACCGCCTCTACCAGATGCTCGAGAAGGGCAAGCTGCGCGTGCCGGCCATCAACGTGAACGACTCCGTCACCAAGTCGAAGTTCGACAACCTTTACGGCTGCCGCGAGTCCCTCGCCGACGGCCTCAAGCGCGCGACCGACGTCATGATCGCGGGCAAGGTCGCCTGCGTGTGCGGCTACGGCGACGTGGGCAAGGGCTCGGCGTTTTCGCTCAAGGGCTTTGGCGCCCGCGTTATCGTCACCGAGATCGACCCGATCAACGCCCTGCAGGCCGCCATGGAAGGCTTCGAGGTCAACACCATCGAGTCCACCCTCGGCACCGCCGACATCTACGTCACCACGACAGGCAACAAGGACATCATCACGCTGGAGCACATGCGCAAGATGAAGGACCAGGCCATCGTGTGTAACATCGGCCACTTCGACAACGAGATCCAGGTCGACCGCCTCAACGAGTCCGATGCCAAGCGCACGAACGTGAAGCCGCAGTACGACCTGTATACCTTCCCGAAGGGGAACAGCATCTACCTGCTCGCCGAAGGCCGCCTCGTGAACCTCGGCTGCGCGACGGGCCACCCGTCGTTCGTGATGTCGAACAGCTTCACCAACCAGACGCTCGCCCAGCTCGACCTCTGGAAGAACAAGGACACCTACGCGATCGGCGTGTACCGCCTGCCGAAGCACCTCGACGAGGAAGTCGCCCGCCTGCACCTGGAGAAGATCGGCGCCAAGCTGACCAAGCTCACCAAGGACCAGGCCGCCTACCTCGGGGTACCGGTGGAAGGTCCGTATAAGCCGGACCACTACCGCTACTGAGCGCCCGCCAGGTTCCCGCGCTTCATTTCAATCCCAGCCTCGAAGGGCTGGGATTTTTTGTCGCGGGCATTAGAAGTGTCCCTCTTGTGGCCGTGCCTTTCGGCGACCGATCTGTAGTAGCGGGTTTACCCCGCGACTGAATCGAGGCATAAAGCCTCTCCTGCAAGATAACCGATCTACGCTGGCTTCAACGGTTCGCTATCGGACTGGGACGCAGCGAGAATCGCAGGCAGGACTTTTTTGGGATCGCAGCCATTGAGTCCGGCACCCCATGCGGCATTAAACTCCACCACGCCCCAGCCGCGCCCGGCAATGTGGCCTACATCGATCACGACGGAGTGGGGCAGCTCGATTGTCTGCGCAACCGCAGTGGCAAATTGAATCGCTTCCGGTAGCTCCGCGCGACCTTCGTACACGGCGGCATCGAGCACTGCGTCGTGCAAAACGAAACAACGCACTTCGGATGTGAAGCGGACAATCTCCGACACCAGAACACCGGTGTCTGGGGACAGGCCGCGGCATTCCTCGGCCAGCGCAGCGGCCGAGGCGTACAAGGCTCCGCGAAATTGTTTAGGGACGACCGGCTTGATAAAGGCAGGCCATGTCCTGTTTTTAGCTCCGGCCAAGGTATCGGTGAAAACATCCCGTCTCAACAATGCCGGCGGTACGCGCATGAGCATGTCGTCGTCAGGCGAGTAGAGGGAAAGTCCAAGCTTCTGCTGGAGCACGAGGCAGAAGGAATCAGGGCCATAAACGCGTATCGTCTCAGGCGGAAGCGGTGGCGGATCCCAGAATCGCGCGAGGCGGTGGACCGTGCCGCCGAGCAGGGCAAACTCTGCGGCCAACGCATCCCGCTCTTGATCGGGCTTGTCTGGAATCAGAAGGTTCAGCCCTTGGGTATGCACCGCAGAAAGAGCCTGGCGGAGAGGGGGGGATTCGAACCCCCGATAGGGATTTAAACCCCTATAACGCTTTAGCAAAGCGCCGCTATCGACCACTCAGCCACCTCTCCGGGACAGGTTGGTTGAGGCAAACGCCCGGAGCGGAAAGTGCAAGGCGGATTTCGTACTTTTCTCCTCAGCGCTACGCGAATTTTTACACCAAGAACGCAAAGGTCGCGAAGCCACGTCCCACGGTATCGCCTTCGCGATCTTTGCGTTCTTGGTGTAAAACGGATCGGCATCCAAACCACGGGCAGGACGCCCGTGCCACTAAATAAAAAAAGCCCCGGCGTGAGCCGGGGCTTTGGTCGCTGCGAAGAGCGAAAATGTACTTACTTCTTGAGGACGATGATCTCGACGCGGCGGTCCTTGGCCATGGTGGCTTCGTCGCCATTCTTGACGGCCTCGAGGCTTCCCTTGGAGAGCGGCTCGGACTTGTCGGCCGCGAGACCGAGGCTCGTGGCATACTTCTTCACGGCCGCAGCACGGCGGTCGCCGAGGCCAAGGTTGTACTCAGCGGTGCCGCGCCAATCGCAATGACCTTCGAAGCGGAGACGGTAGGTGGGATGATCCTTCAGGTAGTTGATTGCATCCTGCACCTTGGAGCGCTCGCTTTCCTTGATGTTGGACTTGTCGAGATCGAAGAACACGGGCTTGAACAGGCCCATGATCATATCTTCGGTCTCGGTTACACCGTCGGGACGCTGCTGGAGACCGCTGTTGGGATCGGCCACCGCGGTTACATCGGTGGTGCCCAGGTTAGAGGCGCCGCCGCCGGCAGGGCCGATCACCGTCGCGCCCGGATCGGGGCGGATCGGCTTCTTTTTGCAGCCGGCGAGGAGGAGCGCGGAGCTGGCGACGATGAGGAAAAGTTTCTTGGCAACGGTGTTCATTGGGTGATTGGGAAGGTCGGGTCTCGTCATTTAATGGGGCAAACGCCCCCGGCGCAGCAAGGTATTTTAGACCGATTTCTTCGGTTCGATCAGGCCGACCTCCAGGGCGTAGCGGGTGAGGCTGGCCACGTCGTGGAGGTTGAGCTTGCGCATGAGGTTGGTGCGGTGGTTGTCCACCGTCTTGATGCTGATACCGAGCTTGGCCGCGATCTCGCGGGTGCTGTGGCTCTCGGCGACGAGCTGGAGGATCTCGCGCTCGCGGTCGGTGAGGAAGTCGGCGGTGTTGCTGGCCGAGGGATTCGCGACGACGTTGCGGAGGAGGGCGGCGACGGCGGGGCCGAAGTAGGTGCCGCCGTTGGCGACGGTCTCGAGGCCCTTCTTGAATTCAAAGAGACCGGCGGTCTTCTCGACGAAGCCGTGGGCGCCGGCCTCGAGCATCTCGCGGATGAGGACGGGGTTTTCGTGACCGGAGAAAACGAGCACGCGCATCTCGGGCAGCTTCTTGCTGATGCGGCGGAGGAGATCGACGCCGTTGAGACCGGGCAGCTTGGCATCGAGGACGAGGAGGTCGGGCTTGACCTCGAGGATGAGGGCCTGGGCGTTCTGGCCGTCGCCGCTCTCGCCGACGAGCTGGTAATTCGCATCGAGACGCAGGATCTCGACGAGCATCTCGCGGATGGCTGTCTGATCTTCAACAATGACAAGACGTTTCATGAGGTCAGTTCGCCGACAGTGGGTTATATGGCTGAAAAGCTGAAAAATGACTGGTGGGTTGACCGGGATTCGAACCCGGAACCAACAACTTAAAAGGATGCTGCTCTACCGTTGAGCTATCAACCCCCAGACAATGAACAAGCAAAATGGGTTTTGGCTTCCCGGATTGGCAAGTAATTTTTAGGAAACTGCGTTGGCGTTGCCATTGACCGGCATTCCGGCACGTCTATCCACTTCCACCCATCAAATCTTGGGAACAATCCAAAAATATACCCATCAGACTGAGGCAGAACGCATGTCCTCAAAAGCTAACGAAGTGGCCCTCGACCGCCTGTTGGTGGATCGGTTCAAGAACGGCGACCAGTCCGCATTTGACGAAATGGTCACCCGTTACTGGGACCGCATCTACTCCATGGTGAACCAGCTCCTGCGCAACTCGCAGGATGCGGAGGAGGTCACCCAGGATGCGTTCATCCGCGCCCACCGCGGCCTGGTCAATTTCCGCGGCGACTCGGCGTTCTCGACCTGGCTCTACCAGATAGCGACCAACTTGGCGCGCAACCGCTACTGGTACTGGTGGCGCCGCAAGCGCGACCAGTCCGTCTCCATCGACGCCCCGCTCGGCGCCGACAACTCCACCACGCTCGCCGACCTCATCCCGGCCGAGGTGGAGACGCCCGATGATGTCACTGTGACGCAGGAATTCGTCGCCCGCATCGGGCAGGGCATGGAGAAACTGAGCGCGAAGCATCGGGAGATCCTGATTCTCCGCAACGTCAAGAACCTGTCCTACGAGGACATCGCCGCCATCCTCGGCATCTCCGTAGGCACCGTCAAAAGCCGGATTGCGCGCGCCCGCGAGAGCCTGCGCGCCAAGCTGGGGGAAGATTTCAAATGAAAGAATCGAAGTTCATCGAATTGCTAAACCTGTACGTGGATCACGAGATCACCGCGGCCGACGCCGCGCTGCTGGAGGCCGAGATCGAGCGCAGCCCGGATCGCCGCCGCGTATACCGCCAGTACTGCCAGATGCAGAAAGCCTGCGCCGTGCTGGAGCACGATTTCCGCACCGACGAGGTCGCGCCTGCCGCCAATGTCATCGCGTTTCCCACGCCGCGCCGCACGGGCCGCGCCTGGGGCTATGCCGCCGCCGGCTTTGTCGCCGCGGCCGCCTGCATCGCCTTTGTCTTCGTCGGCCGTACGACGGTCAATCAGCCTGCGCCGGGTAAGGTGCAGACGCTCGTCGCCGCCCAGCCGATGCTGCCGGTGGCCAAGAGCGAGTTTGCCGCGGCCAAGGTCCAGCCGCTCAGCGCGCGTCCCGCGCTGCAGCCGGTCTTCGCCGGGCTCAACGGCGCCGGCGAGGGCGACACCGCCCTCACGCTCGCGGAAAACAGCCAGCTCGACTGGATGAACCGCGTGCAGCTGCAGCGCGTGCGCATGGAGGACCTGCGCTTCGACACGCGGGACAGTCTCAAGCCGGACATCCGCGCCAACCGCGCCAACCAGTCCTTCAAGGCCAACGTGGAGATGACGGCCTTCCAGTTCCAGCGCTGAGCCGGGACGTAGATTTTACTCGCAAAGCCCCGGCTTGATGCCGGGGCTTTTT
>JAFEGO010000002.1 GCA_018239845.1 Verrucomicrobiota bacterium | reverse complement strand
AGGCGATCTCTTGGCTCTTCAACGGGATCGTGCAGGCTCGCCTCTGGCTGTACCGGCACCGGATCTTCCACGATCAGCCGCTGGGCTGCCTCGTCGTCGTGGTCGGTAACCTCACGGTTGGCGGCACGGGCAAGACCCCCGTGGTGGAGAAATTTGCGCGGGCCCTGCGCGACCGCGGGCGCAAGGTCGCGATCCTGAGCCGCGGCTACAAGAGCAAGGCCCCGCCGTTTTGGAAGAAGTGGTGGTTCGCGCTCACGCACACAGAGGAGCCGCCGCCGCGCATTGTGAGCGATGGCACGCGCGTGCTGCTCGATTCCGAACAGGCGGGCGACGAGCCGTACATGCTCGCGACGAACCTGCCCGGCGTGATCGTACTGGTGGATAAAAACCGCGTGAAGGCCGGGGCGTACGCGATCAAGAAATTCGGCTGCGACACCCTCGTGCTCGACGACGGTTTCCAGTACCTGCCGCTCAAGGGCCGGCTCAATTTGCTGCTCGTGGACAAGACCAATCCCTTCGGTAACGGGCACCTGCTGCCGCGCGGTATTTTGCGCGAGCCGATCAAGCACCTGAAGCGGGCGAGCTACGTATTCCTCACGAAGTCCAACGGCCAGCGCGACCCGGAGCTGGAGGCGCTGATCAAGGAGCACAACCCCGACGCCGACCTGATCGAGTGTGCGCACCGGCCGCAGTATCTCCGGCGCTTCGGCACCGAAGCGCATGCGCCCAATGCGCGCGAGCCGCTGACCTTTCTCAAGGGGAAGCGCGTGCTGGCGTTCAGCGGCATTGCGACGCCGGAAAGCTTTGAGAAATTCCTGCGCGACCTCGGCGCGCTGATCGTGGCGCGCGAGCGTTACCTCGACCACTACCGCTACGCCGATGAGGATTTCAAGGAGCTGATGGCGATGGCCAAGGCCGAGGGCGCGGAGTGTCTCGTGACCACGGAAAAGGACGCCGTGCGCATCCCGACCAACCTGACGTGGCCGCTCCCGCTGTTTTACCTGCGGCTGGAGATCGACATCATCAGCGGCGCAGCGGACTTCGACGAAGCGGTGAGCCGCATCTGTTTTCCCGAGTCGAAGCGGTGAGGGGAAGCCACAAAACACACGAAATACACGAAAGGAATCCGGCTTCTTTTCGTGTATTTCGTGTGTTTCGTGGTGACTAATCGGGGTGGTGGAGTTAGCTCGGCGCATGCTAATTGACCCTCGTTTCACCCTCCTCGCCGACGGCCTCACCGGATTTTCCACGGCGCTCAAAAAAGGCGAGCGCGTGCTGATCGACGCGTTCGACGTGCCCGACGCGATCGTGATCGAGCTGATCCGCGCGGCCCGGCGCCGGGGCGCGCACCCGATGGTGCAGATCCACCGCGCGCGCGTGACCCGCGAGCTCACGCTCGGCGCCGAGGAGGCGCAATACGCGCCGCACGCCGAGGTGGAGCTGGCGCGCATGCAGAAAGTGGATGCGTACATCGCGCTGCGCGGCTCGGACAACATCTTCGAGGCGAGCGATGTGCCCTCGGACAAGGTGAAGCTCGTCAGCAAGCTGATGAAGCCCGTGCTCGACCACCGCGTGGGCAAGACCAAGTGGGTCGTGCTGCGCTGGCCGACCTCGGCGATGGCGCAGCAGGCGGGCATGAGCACGGAGGCCTTCGAGGAGTTTTACTTCAAGGTCTGCACGCTCGACTACAGCCGCATGATCCCGGGCATGAAGGCCCTGAAGGCGCTGATGGACAAGACGGACAAGGTGCACCTCAAGGGTCCGGGCACCGACCTGCGTTTCTCGATCAAGGGCATCCCGGCCTGCCCCTGCGGCGGCCAGCGCAACATCCCCGACGGAGAGGTCTTCTCGTGCCCGGTGAAGGACTCGGTCGAGGGCGTGGTGCAGTACAACGCGCCGACGGTTTACCTCGGCTCGTCGTTCGACAACATCCGCCTCGTCTTCAAGCAGGGCAAGATCGTCGAGGCCACGTCGTCGAACACGAAGCGCCTGAACCAGATCCTGGACAGCGACGAAGGCGCGCGCTTCATCGGCGAATTCGCCATCGGCTTCAACCCGCACATCCTCGAGCCTATGCGCGACATCCTCTTCGACGAGAAGATCGCAGGCTCCTTCCACTTCACGCCGGGCCAGGCGTACGAGACGTACGGCAACGGCAACAAGTCGCAGGTCCACTGGGACATGGTCTGCATCCAGCGCCCCGAGTACGGCGGCGGCGAAATCTGGTTCGACGGGAAGCTGATCCGCAAGGACGGCCTCTTCGTGCCGAAGGCACTGCACAAGCTGAACCCGGACTATCTGCTCGGGAAGAAATGATTCTTATGGTTGCCCACGGAACACACGGAAGACACGGAAAGCCGGAGTCTGATTCTGTGTGTTCCGTGTATTCCGTGGGCCATGTCTGACCTCGCTCCATTTATCCAATCGCTGCCGAAGACGGAGACGCACCTGCACGTCGAGGGGGCGCTGCCGTACGAGCTGCTGACGGCTTGGCGGCCCGAGGTGTATCCGGCGAATCCGCCGTTTCGGCGCGCGGATTACCGGTACCCGACGTTTCCCGCGTTCGAAGCCACGCTGCTCGACAACGCGCTGCCGTGGTTTGATTCGTCGGAGCGCTATCACGAGGCGGCGAAGGTGATGTTTGCCAAGCACGTCGCGCAGAATGTGCGCTACGTGGAGACGAGCTTCCATCTGCCGGTGACGAAGTTCATCGGCGTACCGGGACCGGAGATCATTGCGGCGCTGCGCTCGGCGGCGCCCAAGGGGCTCGAAGTACGCATTTTTACCGGGATGCTGCGGAGCGACATTGTCGGTGACCTGCGGCCCACGATCGACCAGCTGCACACCTGGGACGGGCTCTCGGGCGTGGACCTGCATGGCTTTGAACAGATGCCCACGGAGCCGGGCACGGCGAAGGTCTGGGCACGGCTGCGTGCGGCGGGCAAGGTCACGAAATGCCACGCGGGCGAATTCGACGGACCGGAGCGCGTGCGCGAAGCCATCGAGGAGCTGGGCGTGACGCGCATCCAGCACGGCGTGCGCGCGATTGAGAATCCGCTGGTGGTGCGGCTCGCGGCGGAGCGGGGCGTGACGTTTGACGTGTGCCCGATCAGCAATGTACGGCTGAAAGTCGTGCCCGAGCTGAAGGCGCATCCGATTCGGCGGCTGATGCAGGCCGGCGTGCGTTGCACCGTGAGCACGGACGACCCGCTGTGCTTCGCGAACACCGTGAACGACGAGTACGAGGCGTTGGCGGCGGAGCTGAATTTCACGCGCGATGAACTCGCGCAGGTGGCGAGCAACGGCTGGGCGGTCGCGGATGTGCCGTCGGGCACGCGGCAAGCGATGCTGGCGGAGATCGAACGGCTGCGGCGCGGAGCGTAATGAGGCGGCTTGCGGAGCTGGGATGAGATAGGCAGGCTCCGGCAAAACATGCAGACCACCTTCACGGTACCAGCCGGCGAGCGCCGCCCGCGGGCCGACAAACTCCTGGCCGCCGCCTTCACCGATCACAGCCGCGTGGCATTTCACCGGGCGTTTGACGCGGGGCTGGTCACGCGCAACGGCGCGGTGATCGGGCGCGATGCGGCGATGAACGAGGGGGACGTGATTGTCTTTTCGTTT
>JAFEGO010000029.1 GCA_018239845.1 Verrucomicrobiota bacterium | reverse complement strand
GCCGAGCCGAGCGAATGGTTCCTCCCCAACCGCGCCGCTTACGGCCGGCCCGCCATCGCCGCCGCCTAACGCAATAGTTTCCGGCGTAGCGCGGCGTAGTGAGCCGCCCAGCACGGTCCCTCGGAACGCGGGGGACCGTGTGTCTTTTTTGCCAAATCGTCCTCGCCTCGCAGACACACCGGCCGAATATAACCGGCCAAGGTGAGATCGTCCGCCCAGCCCAGGCCGCCCCGCCCTCCCCGCCCGCTGCTCCGGGCCGGGATCGTGCCCCGATGCCTGCTCGCCCTCGTCTGCGCGCTGACCCTGCCCCTCCTCCGCGCCCTCGAGCCGACCGACCAATTTGATTTGGCGGACCTCGAAAACGAGCCGAAGATGACGCCCGGCCACTTCGCCGATCTTTTTGAGAACTTCGTGTTCCAGTACTTCGACTACGTCCAGCCGCCGGATGTCTTTTTGCGGACCCGCACCGGCGACTGCGACGACTACGCGGTCCTCGCGGACCACATCCTGCGCCTGCGCAATTACACGACCCGCCTCATCCGCGTGGACCTCGCCGGCGCCCGCATCAGCCACGCGGTCTGCTATGTCACCGAGACGAAGGTCTATCTCGATTACAACAACCGCGCCTACTTCAAGAACCTCGTCCACAAGGGTCCGCGCATCCGTGAGATCGCGGCCAGCGTCGCCGACTCCTTCGGCAAGAACTGGACGAGTGCCACCGAATACACCTATAGTTACGAGGAAGGCCGCACCCACGCCGTCATGACCGTGGTGAAGACCGACTCTCCGGACGAAGACCCCGATGCCAAACCAGCTTCCCGCCGCTGATCCCCCCATGCCGCCGCCCACCAAGAAAGACAACCTGCTCACCCGCGTCATCGCTCTCTTCAGCGTGGTCTTTGCGATCCTCGTCCTCATGGCCGGCTACGCCGTCTGGACCATCAACCGCGCCGTCGAGAGCACCGACTGGGTCAACCAGACCTACGCCACCATCTACGAGTTGGAAACCATCAACTCCTCCCTGCACGTCGCCGAAGGCTACGCGCGCACTTACGCCCAGACCGGCAACGCCCGCGACCTCGCCGCGGCCCGCAACGCCTTCGACCAAGTCGCCGAACACCTTGATACCGCCAAGGGCCTCCTCCGCCGCGACGCCAAGTCCGGCGAACGCCTCGCCACCATCGCCGCGAGGACGCAGGAGCGCGAGACCTTCGCCAAGGCGATCTTCGCCGCCCGGAAAGCCGGGCAACCGGACAAGCTCCAGAGCCTCCTGACCGGCGATGCCGGCCCGGAGGCCGTATCCGCGATTAATGACGGACTCGCCAAACTCCGCGACGAGCAGTTCGAGCTGCTGAGCGCCCGCGACCAGGTTTCCTACAGCCGCGCACAAAACACCCGCTGGATCGTCGGCGTCGGCATCGGCCTCAACTTCGCCCTGCTCGGCGCCATCGGCTGGCTCCTCTGCGACGACCTCGCCGCCCGCCGCCGCGCCGCCAACGCCATGGCCGAGGCCAACGCCCTGCTCGAGACCAAGGTCCGCGAACGCACCGCCGAGCTTCTCGAAACCAACACCAAGCTCGAGACCGAAAACCTCGAGCGCACCTGGACCATCACCTCGCAGGAGCACCAGATCCGCTACAACCAGCGCATCATCGAGTCCCTCAGTGAACTCGTCTTGGTCATCACCAAGGCGGCCAACATCACCCGCATCAACCCCGCGGTCGTCCACCAGACCGGCCGCGAGGAGCTCGATATCCTGATGAAGCCCCTCCGCACCGTGGTCGAGTGCCCGCCGGACGCCGACACCGGTCTCGATCCCCTGGACCGCGCGCTGCAGGAGGGCCGCGAGCTGCGCCATCACCCCGTCCACGTCCTCAGCCACGGTGGCCGCCGCCTGCCCGCCCGCCTCGTCCTCTCCCCCATTTACGATGAGAACCGCGTCGTCGGCGCCGTCATCATCGTGCAAGTCGCCTTCTCCACCACGAACAACTCTTCAACTCCGCCGTCCGTATGAGCAAAACCATCCTTCACCTCGACGATGAGGAAAACATCCGCCAGCTGATGGCCACCGTGCTGACGCGCCAGGGTTACACCGTCCGCTCCGTCGGCACCTCCCTCGAGGCCATCGCCGCCATGCGCGAGGCCGTGCCCGACCTCATCATCTCGGACCTCCAGCTCCGCGACGCCGACGGCCTCACCACCATCGCCCAGCTCCGCGAGCTCGGCCCCAACGTCCCCGTGATCATGCTCACCGGCGTACTGATCGACCGCCGTGTCGCCGAAGCCACCCTCGGCACCCTCGTCGCCGCCTACCTCGAGAAAACCCGTCCCCTCACGGAAATCCTCGCCGCCATCACCAGCCTGATCGGCCCGGGGAAGTAAGAGCACTAAGCTGTAAGCCATCGACTGCTTTTCGACAGAATTCACAAAATCTACAGAATTGTTCCGCTCCGATTCCGTACATTCCGTTCATTCTGTCTAAAATCAGTTCAGCAGCGGCTCATAGCCGCGCCCATTCGCGGTTAAATTCCTTACCCGTGCCTGAGCCCGAGAAACGCCGCCAGCGCCCCCACCGCCGGCGCGACCTTGTGTCCGCGCCGCACGCTGCGTGATACGACGCGCAGCCGCCGCGCCTCGCGGTCGGCCTTCGGGTCCACGTGGCCCACGAGCGCCTCGCCCGCGAGGATCGGCAGCGCGTAGTAGCCGCGCACGCGCTTGTGCGGCGGCGTGTACACCTCCCACGTGTAGTCAAAGCCCCACAGCGCCGCCGTCACCCGCCGGTCGTAGATCAGCGGATCCAGCGGCGCGAGCAGCCGCGGTGAAATAAACTCCGCTCCGTCCGACTCCCCCGCCGCCGCCAGCAGCGGTCCGTCCTCATTCAGGCAATACAGCACCGGGCAACCCTCCACCGCGACCGGCTGCACGAGATCCTCGACCGCGCGCAACTCCTCGCGCTTCAGCAGCACGAGGCGGCGCTGCCGCAGCTTGAGCACCGCGAGCCAGCGGGCCGTGTCCGCCGCCGAAAGCTCGGGCAGCCGCAGCGTCGCCGCCGGCAGCACGCGCTCGGGCAGGTCGTAGAGCCGCCGAGCCCCGTCGCGCCGCGCGATGAGCAGCTTGCCATGGAAAAAGAGTTTCTGCAGGGCCGACTTCGCGAGCGTGGCCGAGCCCCAGCCTCCGTCCGCGCGCCGCATGCTCCCCGCATCGGTGAAGTCCTCCGAGCACAGCGGCCCGCGCGCGGTGATCTCGGCAAACAGCCGCGGCATCAGCTCCTTCTCCCGCGGGGTCAGCCGCCCCGACCAGGCGCCGGGCCGCTTCGCCCGCGCCCGCATCGCCGTGTGCAAGTGCGGCCAGGCCTCCAGCGGAAACGCCACGAGGATGCCCGTGTCGGGCATATGGTGCTCAAACGCCACGCGCTGCTCCGCCCCGAGCACCGCACCCTCGCCGTGAATATGCCGCATGAGCCCGCCCTCACGGTACCCCGCCACGCGGTTGCGCAGGATCAGATCATGCATCCGCCCGCAGACATTGATCGGGTCGATCTGCACATAGCCATGATGCGCCAGCGCCGTGCCGACATCCGCCGCCGGCGCATCGAGCAACAACGCCCGCCGCAAAAACCGGCGCGCCGCCGACGGAGTGACTTGAAGCGGAGGAAGCACGCTTCTCATTCAGCGCACCTTCTCCCGAAAAACAAGGCTGTGGCGACGGTCAGGGCACGAGGTAGATCTCAATCAGGCCGACGCCGGTCGCGCCCCCTACACCGGAGACCTGCGCGCTGTACACCCCGGGCATGAGGGTCACCAGCAGCGCGGCATCCTTGCTGTTATCCGCCACGAGGCTGCTCGCGCCGACCGCGGCGAACGCGTCTTTCAGCGCGGTAGTGCCACCCCAGTTGTCATTGCTGGCGATCAAGCTGCCACCCGCATACAGATTGAGCCGGGGGTCAGACAACACACCCGCGACACCATTACCCGCCAGCGTCGGCCCAAGGCCGCGGATCAGGATCGTTTTCGGGCTGTTACCCGCGACCACAAAACCGGCCACCAGGACGCCCTCCCCCGTGCCCACCTGAGCGCGGGCCGAGATGTTCGCGATATTGGTCGCACTGGTGTTGTCGTCCGCATCGTACGTTTCACCCAGCACTACTCCGGAGCCCGGGCCGCCCGCCAGCACATGCAGCGAATACACTCCTGCCGTCAGCGTGCTGGAGAGCGCGGCATCCTTCGAATTGGCCGGGAGGGCAAATGCGCCGACCGCGGAAAACTGCTGGCTGAGCGCGTTGCCACCGCCCCAGTCATTGTTGACGGCCAATTCCGCTCCGCGCGCATCAAGCAGCCGCAGACTGGGATCGGCCAGCGGTGCACCGACACCCTGCGTGCCGAGGGTCGGCCCGACCCCGCGCAGCAGTAGCGCCTTGCCGCCGGTGCCATTGACCACAAAGCCCAGGATGGGAGTCTGATCGCCGGTGCCGGCGGAGGCCCGGACGGAAAAATTGATGAGCCGCGCCAGCGGTCGGGCCGTGTCGGGCAAACCGGCAAAATTAACCGGCGCGGTCGCACCGGCCGGCGTGAGCGTCGCGGAAATACCCTGCGCCTGCGGATTGATCGCCAGTTGGATCAGGGTGTTGTCCGCCGTGGTCACGCTCAGCTGACCGTTGGCCCCGACGATGCCGGTCGCGCCATCGGCCAGCGTGGAGCTGCTCGTCACGACCAGGGCCTGGCCGCTCGGCCCGACCATGGCGTAGGTGGTGCCCGTCGCCGCAGCGAGCGCGGTGGCCGTATAGAATCCCGCCGCCGGTGAAGGCGGACCCGCCGGCACATCGAGCGCACCGGCGAAGGTGACGCCGAGGCCCGTGAGCGAGCCGCCGGCGGAGCCATCCGGGCCAATCCGGCCGGTGAGCGTGAAGCCCGCGGCCGCCGTGGCGGCGCGGAGCGCACCACCCTCGGGTTGCAGTGCAACGGCCAGCGCGCGTGCTCCCGTCGCGGCGAGGGGGCGGATTTCCGTGCCGGTCACGGTGAAGTCGCCCGTCTGACCGATGCTCAAGCTGATCACGATGACACTGTGTCGCTGCGCCAGGTAGGCGAGGTAGGTCGCCGTGTTGTCGGGCTTCACCGTGAGGGCCCAGGAGCCCGCGTCCGGCGCGAAGGTGCCGAAATAAAAACCGCTGAAGCTGCTCGGCGCGACCACCAGCGTCGCAATGGCCGAGGTGATGCTGCCGGCGCTGTTGGTGACGACGACGGAGTACTCACCGGTGCCGCCCACTGCGACCGCGGTCAGGCTCAGCGTGGCATCGGTGGCACCAGGTAGGTCGGCTCCATTCTTTTTCCACTGGTAGGTAAACGGGGCCGTGCCGCCCGCCACGACAGTGAAGCTGACATCGGCTCCGGCCGTGACTTGACGGTTTTGAGGCGCCGCGACGATGCTCGGCTTCACCGGGGCCGGTGCGTCGGTGAAGGTGAGCACAGCGATAGCCGAGGTGACACTGGCAGTGGTATTGGTCACCTGCACCGTGTACTCGCCCGCATCGCCCGCGGTCGCGTTGGCGATCGTGTAGGTGCGGCTCGTTGCGCCGTTGATTGGCGTGCCGCCCTTGCTCCATTGGTAAGTGAGACCCGTGCCGGATGCCGTGACCGCGAGCGTGACGGAAGAGCCCGCCGTGAAACCCGCTGAAACCGGCTGCACGGTGATTACCGGGGCCGTGCCGCCCGCGACGTTGACCTTGACGGCCTTGCTGCGCGCCTGACCCACGCCGTTGTCGGCGATGATCACGTAGTCGCCGCTGTCGGAGACCTTCGCGGACGATACGAAGTAACTGCTCATGGTGGCGCCGGGAATATCCACGCCGTCGTGCTGCCATTGGTAGCTCACCGCCAGGCCATGGCCGGTAAACGAGGCCGAAAAACCAAAGCTCCCGCCGGCCGAGACCGAGCTGCCGGTCGGGGCAGTGAGCAGGCTCGGCGGCCGCCCCACCGGGTATCCGTCGCCCGTCGGCAGATCGGCCGCGTAGAGCTCCTTCTGCGCCGCCACGATCACGCGGCTGCCGATCACGATCGGTGCATCGCTGACGTACATGCCGGTCGTCCCGGGCAGGGGGCGGACGACCTTGCGCCAGGTGCCCGCGTCATCGCTCCGGTAAAGCGCCAGTGCCGAGACCTGGCTGATCGCATAATATTTCCCGCCCGTATAGGACATGTAGATAAAGGGCTGGTAGTGGTTGATACCGTCGGCCGTGATGTCCGGTCCCGGATCGAGGTGGGTCCAGGTGATGAAGTCATCGCTGTGAAAGACCGTGCCGGTCGCCCGGATGGTCGTGGGGTCGTTGGAGGTGGGATTGGCGGCCGA
Source organism: Verrucomicrobiota bacterium (assembly GCA_018239845.1). Taxonomy (GTDB): domain Bacteria; phylum Verrucomicrobiota; class Verrucomicrobiia; order Opitutales; family Opitutaceae; genus CAIRCN01. Next base: position 13,402 of record JAFEGO010000029.1, on the reverse strand, counting down.
CACAAAGCCGGCCGGGCCGTAGGCAGCGGCGGAGCCGTTGAAGCGGATCGCCGGCGTAAACGGCGCGAGCGTCCACGTCGTGCCGTCGGTCGTCACATAGTTGGGCGCGCTGTCGGTCTTCGAGGTCGTCGAGTTGACGGAAATGGCCAGGCGGCCGCCGCCGGTGGTGAAATTCCGCACATTGCCGCTGATATCCGTGGCCACGGTGCCGAGGGTCCACGTCGCGCCATCCGTGCTGGAGAGCACCTGCACACTCGAGCCGCCGTCGCGGCCAAGCAGCGCCCAGGTGCGACCGTACGCCGAGGCAAAATCGACGATGGTGCGCGCGGTGAGCCCGGTATCGACGCCCGTCCAGGTGATGCCGTCGGCGCTGGAGTATATCCGGGTCGTGGGCCCGCCGAGGTTGTCGCCATACACGCCAAACCAAAATTTGCCGCCGGCGAACTTCACCCCGGCCGAATAGGTCCGGGGATCGGCCGGCAGGCCGAGTGCGATAGGGTTGCGCGTCCAGGTGACGCCGTCAGTCGTGCGCAGCGCGACCCAGTCGGCGGAGGAACCATAGGCGCAGACGACCGCGACCACGGCGCCGTTGCCCTGCGCGACCGTGCTGATGGAAAACAGATTGGTGGCGGGCGGAGCGAGGTTGGTCAGATCGACCTTTTTCCAAGCCGGCAGGAGGTCACCCTGTCGCGTGGCATCGAGCCGCACCGTGTGAGCCGGGTGGCTGGAATTGAGCCTGGGATAATCCTCCGTCGCGACAATGGTGCCGTTGGCGTCGATGTGCCCGGTCTTGAGGCCGAGCCCGGGCTGCGTGAATGTCATCGTGCCATCCGAGGCCACCGTGCCCGTGAACTGCGCGGTGATCGCAAATGTGCCGTCCGCCTCGATGGTGAACTCCGTGTCGGCCAGCCCGTAGAGCGGCGCATCGCTCGACGTGGTGACATCGTGCAACGTGCCGATGTAGGTGCCGGCATAAGGATTGTCCGCAGCACTGGCCTCAAGCGGAGCCCACGCGCCTCCGAGACATAGGGCGGCATGGAGCCACCGTGAACGAGTCAGGCGGAGAAGAGTACAAAGGACAGTTTTCATCAGTGAGTTGGAAGCAGCGGGACGAGTCCCCATCATCTCACGCAGCGAAAATTCCGTCGATACGCGGAAGCGCGTAGTCACGCGTGATTTCGGCCCAAACCATCGGCGCCGTCATACGCGTTCCTACTGCCGTTGTCCTCGCCGCCATTCAGCGCACCTCGCCCCAAAAACAAGCCGGCCCAGCCCTCCCCGGAACCCCGTATCGAACACAATCGAACACAATCGGACAATTCTCGGGGAAAAATCCGCACTCACTGACGCTTACCGGCACTCTCTGACACTTACTCGCCCGGATCGGCACCTTCTGACACCGATTCGCACTTTCTGGCAAATGCCGGCAATCAGCGGATTTCCCCACCGCCGCGAAAACGTGTAGCATTGGCCGCATAATCCCCCGGCCCCGATCCGATGAAGTGAAGTCCAACCCGGAAACCGGCCCCCGAAACTCCGAACCCGCCCTCCCCGCACCTCTACTCGTGAAAACCAAAATCCGCAGCAACAGCTTTGCCGCCCAGCTCACCGCCGCGCAACGCGACGAACTCTTCGACGCCCTCCACGGCGGCCTCAGCTACACCGAGGCAGCCGTTCGTATCCATCACTGGATGACATCCAACCGCCTGGCCGCGCGTCCCGGCGCCCGCCCCCGCCGCGAGATCGCGCTCTCCGAGCCCACCACCATCGCCAAGTGGTACAAGTCCGCCGTCACCCTGCGTCGCTACGCGGCGGCCGAAGCCGCCGCCTGCGCCGCCCGCCTGCACTGCCCGCCCGACTACGAGGCGCAGACCCGCCGTGCGCTCGACCAGGCGCGCTACCTCGCCGCCCACGAACGCCTCAGCATCGCCGAAATCGCCACCCTGGAAAAAATCGACATCGCCCGCGACCAGCTCGCGCTGGCCCGCGAAAAAGCCGCCTGGGACGCGTACGAGCAGCACGTCGATGTCGTGATCAACCGCGCCCGCCACCTCGCGCAACGCGCCCAAGCCGGGGGAAAAAGCGCCGCCCTCGACCGGGAGATCGCCCACGCCCTCGCCGAGATCGAACAGCTCCGGTCCCCCAGCACCCCCGACCCGGGCCGCTAAACCCGGAACCTTGAAGCCCAAATAATGCGAGCCCGCTCAAGCCCTCAGGGCACGAGGTAGATCTCGACGAGGCCCACGCCGGTCGTATTGCCCACGCCGGAGACCTGCGCGCTGTACACCCCGGGGTTCAAGGTGATGAGCAGCGCGGCATCCTTGCTGTAATCCGCAGCCAGGCCGCCCGCACCGACGGTGGCAAACGCCACTTTCAGTGCGTCTGTGCCGCCCCAGTTGTCATTGCTCGCGATCACGCCGGAAGACCCGAAAAGATAGAGCTGGGGATCGGCCAGCGCCCCGTTCACGCCCTTGCTGGTGAGCGTCGGGCCGAGGCCGCGGATCAGCAGCGTCGTCGGCGCGTTGCCCGCGATCACAAAACCGGCGATCAGGATGTTCTCCCCCGTACCCACCTGGGTGCGGGCGGACATGTTCACCACGGCAGCGGTGCTGGTGTCGTCATCGGTGTCGTAGGCTTCGCCCAACACCACGCCCGTGCCCGTATCGGCAGGGAAGGTATGGTACGAATAGACTCCGGGTGAAAGCGTGCGGTAGAGCGCGGCATCCTTGGAGTCGGTGGGCAGAGGGAAGGCCCCGACGGCGGCAAACTGCTGGCTCAGGACGTTGCCCCCGCCCCAGTCGTTGTTGGTGGACAGCTCGACGCCAGTCGCATTGAGCAGGCGCATGGAGGGATCAGCCAGGGGGTTGGAGACGCCCTTCGGCCCGAGCGCCGGGCCGATGCCGCGCAACAGCAGGCCTTTTGTGCCGCTGCCGTTGATCACAAAACCGATGATCAAAGTCTGGCTGCCCGTGCCCGCCGGCGTGCGCACCGAGAGGTTCAGCACCCGCGCCGTGGATGGCACAATATCGGAAAGACCATTGTACACCACGGGCATGGAGGAGCCCGCCTCGGTCAGCGTCGCCTGGACGGTCCGGGCGGACGGGCCGACGGCGAGCGAGATAGTGGCGTTGCCGATGGAGGTCGATGCGGTCAGCTGACCGGAACCGTCCATGGTGCCCTGTGCGCCGTCGAATGCCGCGGTCGCGATCTTGACGAGCACCGCCCGACCGGATGATCCGACAATGGCGTAAATGGAAGTTTGAGCCGTACCGATCGCACTCGCCGTGTAGAGGCCGGCCGGCGCAGAGCCGCCGGCATCCCGCGCTCCACTGTACGCACGGCCGGAGAAAATGCCCGTGACGGTGCCATCGAAGTTAATTTGACCGGAAACGAAGAAGGGAGGCGAAGAGCCTGCCGACCTCAACTCGGAGCCGCTGGCGGTGAAGCTGCCATCCCGACCGATAGTGATGGATTTCATGACCGCCACGCTGGCGCGGTCGCCCACGTAGGAGAGGAGGACCGCGGTGCTGTCCGGCCGCACCCATAGCCCCCAGTATCCGCCGCTGGGAAGGGTGCCGAAATAGCTTCCGGTGTAATCGATCGGTATGACCGTCAAAGTGGCTGGGGCTGAGGGCAAGTCGCGCGCCGCCGGATTTGAAGCAAGTACGCGGAATTGGTAACCGGACAAGAGGGCACTGGGGCGTACCACGCTCAGGGTGGCAGTCGTGGTCCCGGAGTAAGCGCTGCCATCAGACATATCGCTCCAAGTCACCGCTCCATCACTGCTGTATTGCCACCGGAGGGCGGGCGCGGGGACGCCGGTCACGGCCACACTGAAAGTGACGGTACTGCCGGAGCCAGCCTGGGTCGTCTGATCGGCCGGCAACGAGACGAAAACCGGCGGCACCGGAGCGGCAACATAGGTATAATCGATCACCGCCGAAGGAGTGTCGCCGCCGGCTCCTGCCTGGTTGCGCGCCCTGACCCAATAGTAGTAACGGCCCGTGGCAGACGGATAATCGTAGCCGATCGCCGACGGCAAACCCGCCGCCACCTGGCTCGCGGTCGCCCGGTCATCGGCGGTATTGCGCCAGATTTCGTACGAGACCGCGCCCGGCACCGGCAGCCAGCTGAGCCGGATGCACTGTGCCGCCGTCTCATTCGCGACCGCCAGGCCGGTCGCCGTTCCTGGCAAGGTGAGTGTTCCTGAGATCAACTGCACCGGGACCCGCGTGTCGGATGCGGTCAATAGCTGGCCGCTGGCGTTGGATCCCATCCCCCATAGACTGCCGTCCGATTTCACGAACAGACTGTGCACCTGTCCGGCCTGGGCGGATACCACACCGGAGGGTAGGATCATGATGGGCACCGCCGTGGAGGGAACGGCCCCTGCCCCCAGCTGACCGCCGGAATTGTCGCCCATGCCCCAGAGGGAGCCGTCCGTTTTGACGAACAGGGTGTATTTCAGGCCGCATGCAACGGAGACCACGTTGCTCGCCACCTGCACCGGACTCAGGCGCATGGCAGTCGAGCCGTCACCCACCTGCCCCATATCGTTGTACCCCATCGCCCAGAGCGTCCCGTCGGTTTTGACAAAGGCCGTGTGCGAATACTCGCTCGAGACCATCTTAACGCCCGTGGCAACGGTGAACGGATCGAGGTGAACGGAAGAACGACCGTCGCCAAATTCCCCGGTCGATGTCGTGCCCATCCCCCACAGCGTGCCGTCCGCCTTGATGTAGAAGCTCGAAGCGTATCCGGCGGAGATCGCAGCCACGCTGCTCGCGACTTTGATGAAGCTATAAGCCTGGTAATTGGTCCCATTACCGTACTGCCCGGCATTGTTGATGCCAGCGACCCACAGCGTGCCATCGGCCTTCAGAATCCGGCTGAGGGATGCACCGGTCGCGATCGCTACCGCGCCCGTCGCCAACTGGCCGAAGGTCGTCCGCGCCGTATTATTGCCCGTGCCCAATTCAAATTGGGAGTTTAACCCCGTGCCCCAGACCGTGCCATCGGCTTTCAGGAGCAGGCTGTCATAGTAGCTGGTATCGACCGCCACGACATTGCCGGTGACATACGGGGCGGCAGCGGCGGTGTTACCGCCGAGGCCCAGCTGGCCGCTGTCGGCGCTGCCCGCCGCCCAAAGTCCGCCATCGGCCGTGACGTAGAAACTGCGGTTCTCGTAAACGCTCGCCGCCACCACCCCGGGCTGGGCGGCCAAGGTCAGCGTGGCTGCGTCCGATGTGACCGTCCCGCCCAGATTGGTGACACGGCAGCGGAACTGATCGCCGTTCATTCCTGTTTGCATCGCAGTCACGACCAAGGTCGCCGAAATCGCACCCGTGTAGTCCGTCCCATTGGCCAGATCGGTCCAACCGGACTGCCCGGCGGCGAGGCGCTGCCATTGGAAGGCGGGCGCAGGGTCGCCGCTCGCAGCCACGCTGAAGGTCGTCCGCATGCGTGGCGCCGCCGAAGCCGGCGCCGGCTGGGCTTGGATCACCACGGGCACCACCGGGCTGCGATACCCGGATTGACCGCCGGTCAAGACGCTGCCGCCGGCTCCGTTGACCGCCTTGACCCAATAATAATAGACCGTCTGCCCCGTCGCACCGGTATCATAGTAAATCGGCACCGTCAGGTTGGCCGCAATCCGGGCGGCACCGGCACTATCGTTCGCCGTGCTGCGCCAGATTTCATAAGCGGCCGCGTCGGCCTGCGGCTTCCATGAAAGGCGCACATAAGCCGCCGCCTCGCCTTTCGTCGCCGCCAGACCGGCCGGCCCCGCCGGCACCGGCAGCACGCCCGCCTTGATCAAGACAGGGCTCCGATAGACCGCGTTACCCACGCCCAGACGACCGTTTGCGCCGTTACCCATGCCCCAAAGGCTGCCATCGGCCTTGGTAAACAAGCTGTGCTCGGGCCCCGCCTGGATGCGCGCGACCCCCGAGGCTACCTGCACCGGGCTTGATTGGTTGCTCCCGGAGCCATCACCCAACTGGCCGACGCCGTTGGCCCCGAGCCCCCACAGCGTGCCGTCCGCCTTCGTAAACAGCAGCGAGTTCCCGCCGCAGGACAGCTGGGCCAGCCCGCTCGCGATCTGCACCGGCACGTAGATCGAGCCCAGATTGCCCGGCCCCTGGTAGGAGCCGAGTACGCCGCTTTGGTTGAGACCGCTGCCCCACAGCGTGCCGTCTTCCCGGACAAATGTCGTAATCTTAGATTGAATACCTAACGACACGGAGGCCGCACTGCCGTCAATACGCTCCGGCCCGCCGGTGAAGCCGCCGGTGGTGATCCCGTCGCCAATCCGGCCGGATCCCCGCGAGCCGGTCTCCCACAAGGAACCATCGTACAGCACATAGGCGCAGTGCTCGTCCGATATTGAAAAACTGCGGACGCCTGACGCGACCTGCCGCGGCACCGCGTCGCTGACCGTGACCCCCGGATCCTGGAACATGTTGTCGGTGCCCATGATCCAGAGGGTGCCATCCGCCCGGAGGAACATCGTCATGTTCTGGCCGCACGCCGCCGCCACCACCGGGCCGCTCGCCACGATCTCCGGTGAGAAGGAACGAAAAATAACTCCCCGGCCCAATTGCCCGAGCCTCCCCCAACCCATGCCATAAAGCGAGCCGTCGGTCTTGATAAATACGCTGACGTTGCTGCTGGCGGCGACTGCCACCACTCCTGTATCCACCTGGACGGGAGCGTCTTTTTCGTCATTGCTCCCCGTCCCGAGCTGGCCCTGGTTGTTGGCCCCCATGGCCCACAGCGCACCATCCGCCCGGATGAACAGGCTGTGCTGCGACCCCGTCGCCACCTGAATGATACCTGATGCAGTGAAAACTGTCAGGGTCGCCGCAGCCGACGTCACCGTGCCGCCGGGATTGGTCGCGACGCAACGGTACTGGTCGCCATTCATGCCGATCGTCGTATGGGGGATGCTCAGGGTCAGGCCGTTTGTATTGAGATAGTCCCCACCCTCGGGGAGGTTGGTCCAGCCGCCGCCATTGGATGACTGATGCTGCCATTGCAGTGTCGGCGTCGGATTACCCGTGACGGAGATGGCAAACTGCGCCGGCTGGCCCACATCCACCCCGACGTAGGCCGGTGAGCTTTGAAAAACAGGACTGATGGCGTTTACCCGCAAGGTGGCCGGATTGCTGCTCGCCGTGCCGCTGCTGTTGCTCAGCTGGCAGCGGAACTGGTCGCCGTTCCACGTGTACGGCACACTGGCTATGGTCAGCGTCGCGGTGGCCGCGCCTGAAAAGGAAGCGTCATCAGAAAGATCGGTCCACCCGCCACCCGCAGCCGCCAGCCGCTGCCAGCGATATTGAGGGGGAGGATATCCCGTGCCGCTGACTTGAAAAACAACCGACTGCCCGACGGTGACCGTCCGATCGGCCGGCTGAGTCTGCACCACCACAGGCGTGGGTGGCGGGGTATAAGTCAGATTCAGGGTGATCGCGCCGGTGTAGGGGATGGACCCGTCGGACACATTGCCCCAGCCATCCACCGCAATGTAGTAGGTCGTGCCGCTCACGGCATCAAATGTCACGATGCTGGTGCGTTTGCGGCTCGGGCCGGAAAATTGCGACGACGGCTCCTCGTCGTCGTTCTCGCCGATCAAAGTCAGGGCATTGACCGCGGACCCCGTGTAAACCGACATCACGGTGTCGTAGATGCTGCCATACGTGCTGAACGTGGCGCTGCCCGAGCCCGGGGCGGTCCACTTCCACCAGACCGAGTGGCCTTGGGCGACACCGACGTGGTCCGGCTCACCCGCTTCGCGGGTGGCGGCGACATTGCTGCCCGTCACCTGCACGGTCGTACCACTCAGGACAAGGTTCGTGGCGCTGGCGAAGTCATCGTTGACGGGCTTCACGCCGGGCGCGCCGTAAAGTTTTTGCACGCCGGTGATATCGTCGATCTGCAGCGCATAGACGTTGGTCACGTAGCTGTTCATGATCGTCGTCACCGATTGACCGTGTTCGTCCGGGTGATCGAGCCCCAGCAGGTGACCGAGTTCGTGCATGGCCACGCGTTGGATATCCTGCACGCCGTTGCGCAGGTTGCCGCGATAAGAGTCCCAAAAATAGCTGTTGTTGAAGACAATGTCGGACTCCACCCGCCTGTTGCCGTCGCGCGAGGAGAGGGTGACCGCCAGCGTACCCGCGTCGAAGCTTTCACCCTGGAACGTGCTATCCATCGCGATCTCATTGATACCGTTGCCCGAACTGTAGCTACCACCGGCAGCGGTGCCGGCCAGCTGCACGGTGCCGAGCACCGAATTCCAGCTCTGCATCGCAGCCAGCACGCTTGATAGCTGGCTGTTGCCGTCGGACAGCGTGCTTTGCGACAATTTGACCTGGATGGGCACGGAGCCCGGCGGCCACGTCACCACGTAAATGCCACTCGAATCCGTGATGAAGACATAGGCCAAGGCCGGCGCTACCAGCGCCCAGCCTGCCGCTATGATCACCATGAGGCGGAGGAAAATCTTAGTTCGCACGTGGGGCCGGGGTCGCGGACCGCGGGGCCGCTTTGATCTGGGCGATGAAATCTTCCGGCGTCAGCGCGACCGAAGTAGCCTGGGCGCTGCGCGTGTCGCCGGTGCTCTCGCCCATCGGGGTGCTGATCTGCGCCGTCGTGCGCAGCGGCTCGCCGTCGGACCGCGCCACGTAGCGCCGACCTGCGGCGTCCTTCAGCACCCGGTACCGGCCGTGCATCATGCCGTAGAGCGGGCTGATGTTCCTCCCATTCCCGCGGACGAAGAGGATATCCTCATCGCCCACGTGAAACTGCGGCGCGCCCTCCACTGTGAGCTCCTGGTCACCGATCCGGCCCCCGAGCATCTCCAGCGTGAGGCTGGCCGGGGCCGTCCCCGCGATGACCTCGATGACCTGCAGCTCCACCTCCGTGAAAATCTTCGCGCTGCGGCCCGGCGCGCGGGATTTTTTCACCGAGGTCACGTTCTTCACCACCGCCCGCACAATGCAGTCGGAGCCGCTGACGAGTTGGGAGAACTCAGGCGGCACCACGGTCGTCGCTGTGCCGACCGGAGCACTCATTATCAGAACGGCCCAGCCGGCGGCTAAACTGCAAAGTCTTCGAAGCATCAGATGATAAGACACGCTGCAAGCCTCCGACCTTCTGGCCAAGGTTCAAAATCCAAAATTACCGGATTTCCGGTAGCACTTTTTCCATGACACGGCCTTCAAACCACATAAAATGCAGCCGGCCTGTCTTCGCCCCTGATCCCCTTTCTGCTCCCGCAACTTCCCGAACTTTTGAATATGGAAGTAAGACATGACAAATTTGGACGCGGCAAATTTGAAGCACGAGTTGCAGAGCGTATTGATGCCATATGGCCGGATATTTCACGCGCGTTGGATCAGCTGCCCAAAATTGATCAAATAATTGCGCACCGTATCCTAGGCGAACTGATTGAATATGCCTGCCAAACAACACATACCGGGGTTATTGTTGCGGCGCGGCGTTCAGTCGCATCCATCCCGCCTGATTGGCTGCAAGCGAACTTTTCTCCTGTCGCGAATGAGCGGATAAATTTTGAGGACGAATGGGAGTACCGCCGACTGTTGGAACTTATCGAGGAAGTCAGTCCGGCGTTCTTGGAGCAATTCGTCGTGCGTGGACTTGCCGCGTCTAATTGGGAAGTGCGAGAAGCCGCCGAAGATTATAAAAAGTGACTCACCAGAAGAGCCAGCAGAAGGGGTCATGCTGAGCTTCCCCGATTTCTCGGACCTGGAGCGCGGGTGACTGCCGCCCAAATGCGATGCCGGTGGGTTAGCGGGCCTCGGGCGCGGCGGGCATCGTGAAGTAGAAGGCGGCGCCCTGCCCTACTTCGCTTTCCACGCGGACTTCGCCGCCGTGGGCCAGAACGACGTGTTTCACGATCGCGAGGCCGAGGCCCGTGCCGCCTTGTTCGCGGGAGCGGGCTTTGTCCACCCGGTAGAATCGTTCGAAGACCCGGTTTTTGGCTTCGGCTGGGATGCCGGGGCCGTCGTCGCGCACGCAGAGTTCCACGCGGCCGTTGCCGAGGGCACGGCCCGAGACGCTGACCACACCGCAGGCGCGGCCGTACTTGATGCCGTTGTCCACGAGGTTGGAGAGGACCTGGCTCAGGCGGTCGGGGTCGGCGAGGACGAGGAGGCCGTCGGGCAAAAGGTTTTCGAGGCGCATGGCGCGGGTCGCGGCCTTGGGCGCGAGGTCGTCGAGGGCCTGCTGCACGGCGGTGCGCGCGCCGCAGGGCTGGAGGTTTAGCGCGATGCGGCCGGAGTCGAGCTTGGCCAGGAGGAGGAGGTCGTCGATCAGGAGCGTCAGGCGGTCGGCGTGGCGGTCGATGATCGCGAGGAGGCGCTCGAGCGCGACGGGGTCGGCCTTGGCGCCGTCGATGAGGGTCTCGGCCGCGCTCTTGATGAGGGACAGGGGCGTGCGGAGCTCGTGGCTGACGTTGGCCACGAAGTCCTGCCGCGCGCCTTCGAGCTCGCGGAGGCGGGTGAGGTCGTGAAACACGAGCACGGCGCCGGCGCGGCCGCCGCTGGTGTCGGTGAGGGCGGCGCCGTTGATCTGGAGGATGCGGTGGGTGGCGCCCTCGAGGCGCAGCTCGTGGTCGAGGATGACGGGTTCCTTGGTGAGGCGGGTGGCGAGCGCGGCGACCTCGTGGTTGCGCACGGCCTCGAGGAGGGTGCCGCCGATCATGAGGCGGGAGAAGCCGAAGAGGTTTTCCGCGGCGCGGTTGCTGAGGGTGATGCGGCCGACGGGGTCGAGGACGACGAGGCCCTCGACCATGCTGTCGAGCAGGGCCTCGAGGCGCTGGTGCTGGTCTTCCTGCGCGGCGGCGTGCGCGGCCTTGAGCGCGGTGAGCTCGGCCTGGTGCGCGGCCTGGGCGGCGAGGCGCTGCCGCCGCTCAAACCACCAGAGACCGGCGGCGACGGCGGCGAGGATGAAGAAGAAAGCGCTCAGCACGGAGGGAACCCGGGGTTAGGTCTCCGCGCGGAAGCGGTAGCCTACACCGCGGATGGTTTCGAGGTAGGCGGCGGCGGGGCCGATTTTTTCGCGGAGGCGGCGCATGTGGGTGTCCACGGTGCGCGTGTCGATGGCGGTCTCGTAGCCCCACACATCCTGCAGGAGGCGCTCGCGGGTCTGCACGCGGCCGCGGCGCTTGGCGAGGATGGCGAGGAGGTTGAACTCGGTGGCGGTGAGGGTCACGGGCTGGCCTTCAATGCGGGCGATATGGCGCGGCACGTCGATCTCAATCACGCCCAAAGTGATGTGTTCGCCGGGGTCCTCGGCGCCCTTGGTGCGCTTGAGGAGCTTGCGGATGCGGAGGATGAGTTCGCGCGGGCTGTAGGGCTTGGTGACGTAGTCGTCGGCGCCGAGCTCGAGGCCGACGACGCGGTCCACCTCGGCGGCCTTGGCCGTGAGCATGAGCACGGGGATCGACGCGGTGGCGGGATCGCGGCGGAGGATCTTGCAGACCTCGAGGCCGTCGAGCTCGGGGAGCATGAGGTCGAGCACCACGAGGTCGGGGCGCTCGGCGCGGATGGAGGCCAGGGCCTTCAGGCCATCGGTGGCAAAGAGCGTGACAAAGCCGGCCTCGCGGAGCTTGAAGCCGAGGACCTCGAGCGCATCGGGCTCGTCGTCAACGACCAGGATTTTGGGCTTCATTCTTTTTTCAGATCGGAGTGGCGGATGTCCTTGGCCTCGTAGAGGTACACGACTTCCTCCGCGATGTTGGTCGCGTGGTCGGCGATGCGTTCGAGGCACTTGGAGATGACCATGAGGTGGAGGCAGCGGGTGATGGTGGTGGGACGCTCGACCATGTAGCTGGAGAGCTCGCGGTGCAACTGCCGGTTGAGGTCGTCGACCTCCTTGTCGCGGGGGATGACGTTGCGGGCAAGGTCGGGCTTGCGCTCGACGAACGCGGTGAGGGCGTTGCGGAGCATCTCGAGAGCCATCTGGGCCATGCGGGGGAGGTCGATGTAGGGCTTGAGCTGGGGCTCGGCGTTGAGGTCGTGCGCGCGGCGGGCGATGGAGCAGGCCTCGTCGCCCACGCGCTCGAGGTTCTGGGAGATCTTCATCGCGACGGTGATGAAGCGCAGGTCGGTGGCGAGCGGGGCCTTGGTGAGGAGCTGGAGCGCGAGGTCGTCGACCTGGATCTCGAACTGGTCGATGGTGTTGTCGTCCGCCTGCACCTGGAGCGCGAGCGCGTCGTCGCGGTCGACCAGCGCGCGGAGGGAGCGGGAGACCGCGGACTCGGCGTGGCTGGCCATGGCGAGCACGGCATCCTTCAACTGGTTCATTTCTTCGCTGTAATGGGTCATGGCGGGGAGGTATCTGAGTTACAAGGACAGGGACGGCGGGGCGGATCAACCAAACCGGCCGGAGACGTAGGCCTCGGTCTGGGGATTGGAGGGGTTCATGAAGATCGTGCGGGTGTCGGCGTACTCGACGAGGCGGCCCATGTAGAAGAAGGCGGTCTTGTCGGAGCAGCGCGCGGCCTGCTGCATGTTGTGCGTGACGATCACGATGGTGAAGCGGGTGCGGAGATCCTGGATGAGCTCCTCGACCTTGGCGGTGGCGACGGGGTCGAGGGCGGAGCAAGGCTCGTCCATCAGGATGACCTCGGGCTCGACCGCGATGGCGCGGGCGATGCAGAGGCGCTGCTGCTGGCCGCCGGAGAGGCCGAGGCCGGAGGCGTGGAGGCGGTCCTTCACCTCGTCCCAGAGGGCGGCGCCGCGGAGGGATTTTTCGACGATCTCGTCGAGGCGGGCCTTGTTGTTCTTCCCCTGGAGGCGGAGGCCGTAGGTGATGTTTTCGTAGATGGACTTCGGGAAGGGATTGGACTTCTGGAAGACCATGCCGACGCGCTTGCGCAGCTCGATGACGTCCACATCGGGGCGGTAGATGTCGATGCCGCGGATCTTGATCGAGCCCTTGGCGACGCGGGTGCCGTCGATGAGATCGTTCATGCGGTTGAGGCAGCGCAGGAGCGTGGACTTGCCGCAGCCGGAGGGCCCGATGAAGGCGGTGACCTTGCGGTCCTCGATCTTCAGGTTGATGTCATGGAGGGCCTGCGAGGTATTGTAGAAGAAATCGACATGATCGATGTCGATGAGGGTCTCGCCGGCGGGAGCGGCGGGACTGCCGTTGGCGGCGGAAGCGGGCGTGGGCGCCGCGGGCGGGCGGGCCAAGGGCGCGGAGGAGCGGGTTTCCATGGGAGAAGGGGGAGCGTCGATCACCATTTGTAGCGGTTGCGCAGACGGTTGCGGAGCACGATCGAGACGGTGGCGATCAGGGCCACGATGAGCAGGAAGACGAAGGCGGTGCCGTATTGCACGCGCTCGGTGTATTCGTTCTGCGGGATCTTGGAGCT
>JAFEGO010000028.1 GCA_018239845.1 Verrucomicrobiota bacterium | reverse complement strand
TCACCCTCCACATTCAACGTCACTCTCCCCCGCAAAGAACGCCGCCGCAGCACCGTTAAGCCTCCACCCCCACATGAATCTCGCCCTCCGCCCCGCCACGCATGAAGCCCTGGAGCGCTTTCGCCTGCGTCGTCAAAAGCTGCTGCAACTGCGCGCCCTGCTCTGCGCCGCCGCCATCGCGCTCGCGGCCTTTGCGCTCATCGCCCTGCTGGACCGTGCGTGGTTCATGCCGGATGCGCTGCGTCCGTGGGTCACCCTCGTCGCCTACGCCGGCGCTGCGTACGCCGCGTGGCGCGTCGCCTGGCGCTTCATCGCGCAGGCCCGTGGCAAGGAGGGCACCGCACGCCTCATCGAGGCCGCGGAGCCCGCCCTGCACGAGCGCCTCCTCGCTGCCGTCGAGCTCGCCGATCCCAAAGGCGGCGTGAACGTGAAGGACTCCGTCGAGTTCCGCGAAAAGCTCCAGGAAGATGTCGCCTCCGCCCTCGAAGGCATCGACTGGAATACCAAGCTCCCCACCCGCACGCTGCGCCCCTGGTTCTTCGCCGTCGGTGGCGTGCTCGCCGTCGTCCTCCTGCTCTGCGTCATTCCCGGCCTGCACCTCGGCGGCTTCATGGCACGTGCCGCGCTGCCATTCGCGAATCTCGAACGCCCCGCCTCGGTCAAGATCCGCATCCTGGAGCCCCTGCAGGCCAGCGCCCTCGCGCCCATCGGCTCAGAGGCTCCCCTCATCATCGAAACCGAAGGCCCGCAGCCCGCGCAGGCCACGCTGGAGTTTGCCGTGGAGGGGTCCAAGCCCCGCCGCACCGAGCTCTCCGCCGTGGGCACCGCACGCTTTGAGGGTGTCGTCCCCGTCGGCCAGACGGACGTGCGCTACCGTATTCACGCCGCAGATGCCATCACCCCCTGGCGCAGCCTCAGTGCCCGCGCACGGCCACGCGTCACCGAGTTCACCAAGACCATCATCCCCCCCGCCTATTCCGGCTGGCCGGAGACCAAGATCACCGCAGATCAGGGCGACCTCGAAGCCCTCGACGGCTCCACCGTCAAGCTCACGCTCAAGACCAACCAGCCCGTGGCGAAGAGCGACTTCGTCCTGAACCCCGAGCTGCCGGAGAAAAAGACCCTGGCCTCCACCGCCACGCCGGAGGGCCTGCTCACCACGGACATCACCGTGCAGCCCGCGCACAGCTCCTGGCAGGTCACGCTGAAGTCTCAGGAAACCGGCTTCACCAATGAGGAGAGCACCCCCTGGCGCATCACCACCATCCCCGATCTCCCGCCCACCGCGCTGATCACCGAGCCCGCAGAGCAGATCGAGCTCCTGCCAGATGAAGCCGTGCGCCTCGCCGGACTCGCCACGGACGATGTCGGCCTCGGCAGCGTGAAGCTCGCCCATGCCATCAATGGCGCGAACTGGACCGAGCGCGATCTCCCCCTCGTCAAAGCCGCCAAGGAGTCCCCTGTGCAGACGCTCCTGCCGCTCGCCCCGCTCGGTGTGAAGACCGGAGACGCCCTGCTCATCAAGCTCATCGCCACCGACCTCAAAGGCCAGAAGGCCGAATCCCCGCCCGTGCGCGTCATCATTCTCGAGCAGACCGTCGATCCCCGCCAGCGCGACTGGGCCGAAAGCCAGCGCCGCCTCGCCCTGAAGGCCGACCGCCTCGATGAGCAAACCCGCGAGCTGCGCAAGGAGCTCGACAAAGTGCGCAAGACCGAACGCAACGCCCGCAAGGAAAGAGACCCCGACAAGGCCAAGGACGAAGCCGCCAGCGCCCTCGCCTCCGCGCAGGAAAAGCTCGAGCAGGTCAAAGCCCAGTCCGAAGAACTCTGGAACGCCCTCAAAGACGCCGCACGCGACGCGCCCAATCAGCTCGATGCCGCCGAGGCGCAGCTCCTTGGCAAAAAGCTCGCGCAGCTCCGCCGCGAGCAGCTCCCCGAGCTCGAAAAGCTCAACGCCGACGAGATCGAAAACACCGAGCCCCTCAAGCGCGCCGCCAATGAAGCCGCAGGCCACGCCAGCGTCATTGCCGATGCCCTCCGCGCCTTCGCCGCCGAGGACACCGCCAAGATCGCCGCGCAGGAGTCCCAGCAGCTCCAGCGCCAGTCCCGCATGCTCACCGAGACCTCCCTGCAGGCCAATCGCGATGCCGAGCAGCGCCCCAAATGGCAGGAGCAGCAGCGCGCCCTCATGGCCCAGGCCAAGACATTGCAGAAGGATCTCGCCAAGCTCGATGAATCCCAGAAAGGCCGCTTCCACGGCCCCGTGCAGGAGATGGACAAACGCATCTCCGAAACCTCCGCAGATCTCGCCAGCAGCCTCGACAAGCCGGACCAGACCAAGAGCCCCGAGCACCTCTACGGCGCCTCGGACAATCTCCGCAGCCGCCTGCAGCAGGCCGCAGACATCACCCGTGGCATCGCCGAGCAGACCGCCAACGAAGCCCAGCAGCGCCGCGAAAACCTCAACCGCCAGGACAACCCCGCGCTCGCCAAGCTTGAGGAGGCCAGAAACCACCTCGCCACCGCCGAAAACGCCACGCGTGATCCCCGCCAGAGCAAGCGCCAGGACCACGACGGCCTCACCCCTGCTGAGAGAGCGCAGAAGCAGCTCACCGAAGCCGCCAAGCAGCTTCAGGAGCAGGCCGAGCTCCGCGAGCAAAACCAGGCCACCAACACCCATGCCGCGCTCGACATGAACCGCGCCAGCCGCGCCGTCGCTGAGCTCGCCCGCCAGACCGCCGAGGCGCAGAAGATCCCCCTTCCCACCCAGGAGCAGGCAGAGAAAGCCCGCCGCAGCAATGCGCCACCTTCCGAGGCCACCAAGGCTCTCGCAAGCTTGAAGGATCAGGCGGCACAGCTCGCCCAGGCCGGACGCGCGCTGG
>JAFEGO010000027.1 GCA_018239845.1 Verrucomicrobiota bacterium | reverse complement strand
ATGAAAGTCCCGTTCCTCGATCTCAGCCTCCAGCACAAGGCGATCCGCGCGGAAGCGCTCGCGGCGCTCACCGCCACGTACGACGCCACGCGTTTCTGCCTCGGCAAGGACGTCGAGGATTTTGAAAAAAACTTCGCCGCCGCGCTCGGCTATCCCCGCGCGCTCGCGCTCAACAGCGGCACTGCTCCGCTGCACGTCGCGTGCATGATGGCGGGCTTCGGTCCGGGCGACGAGGTGATCGCGCCGCCGTTCACCTTCATCTCGACCGTGTGGGGCGTGAGCTACGTCGGCGCTACGCCGCGTTTCGTCGATGTCGAGGAAGGCACCTTCAATCTCGATCCCAACAAGATCGAGGCCGCCATCACGCCGAAGACCAAGGGCATCATCGTGGTGCACCTCTTCGGCCAGCCCGCGCGGATGGACGAGATCCTGGCCATCGCGAAGAAGCATAACCTCTTCGTGATCGAGGACTGCGCGCAGGCCGTCGGCGCACGTTACAAGGGCACGCCCGTCGGCACCATGGGCGATGTCGGCACCTTCAGCTTTTACCCGACTAAGAACCTCGGCGGCTGCGGCGAGGGCGGTGCGCTCGTGTCGCGGCGCGAGGAGCTGCATACCAAGGCCCGCCACATCCGCGTGCACGGTTCGGACCGCCGCTACTACCACGACATCGTGGGCGGCAATTTCCGCATGGATGGTTTCCAGGGCGCGCTGCTCAACGTGAAGCTCCCGCACCTCGCGGCGTGGACGGAGCGGCGTCAGGCCATCGCGGCCCGCTACCTCAGCGGCATCAAGCTCGCCGACGTGCGCCTGCCGGAGCAGCCGGCCTACGGCAAATCGGTCTTCCACCAGTTCACGATCCGCCACCCGCGCCGCGATGCGCTGCGTGAGCATCTCACGAAGCACGAAGTGGGCACCGACCTGATTTACCCCGTGCCGCTGCACCTGCAGAAGTGCTACGCGGGTCTCGGTCAGGGCATCGGCTCGTTCCCCGTCGCGGAAAAAGCCGCGGCGACCTGCGTGAGCCTGCCGATCTTCCCCGAACTCACGGATGCGCAGGTGGACCACGTCATCGCCTCCATCAACGCCTTCGTATGATCGATGGCGTGCGCATAAAGGTCTGCGGGCTCACTTCGCTGGTGGATGCGGAGTTTGCCGATCGCTGCGGCGTGGATTACCTCGGGTTCAACCTGTATGCGAAATCACCGCGCTACCTCGGCCTGAAAAAATTCCAGGCTATGCAGAAGCTCCTGCCCGAGCGGAAGACCGTGGCCGTGGCCGTCGAGCCGACGGTGGCGGAGTTGCAGGAGATGCTGGCGGCGGATTTTGATTTCATTCAGATCCATTTCCGCGCCGACACGCCGCTTGCGACGGTCGCCGGTTGGTCCGCGACCGCGGGACCGGATCGCCTCTGGCTCGCGCCCAAGCTGCCGGCCGACATGGATGTCGCTGCGGGCTGGCTGCCGCTGGCTAAGTATTTTTTGTGGGATACGTTCGATAAGAACGCCTTTGGCGGCACCGGCCGTACGGGCGACTGGCCCAAGTATGCCCGGCACAAGGCGGCGCATCCGCAGAACACCTGGATCCTCGCGGGCGGCTTGGGGCCCGATAATATCGGCGATGCACTCCGCCAGAGCGGCGCCAACTTCATCGATGTGAACAGCGGCATCGAGACCGCGCCCGGCGTGAAGGACGAGGCGAAGCTCAGGCGCCTCATCGTGCAAGTACACGAGGCGCGCGGCGCCTGATTTATTTCGCCGCGCCTTCGTGCGCGAGCAGCTTCTGCTTGATGGGCTCGCCGAAGGCGTAGCCGGTGAGCTTGCCGTTGGCGCCGATCACCCGATGGCAGGGGACGAGCAGAGAGATGGGATTGGTGGCGTTGGCGCGGCCGACGGCGCGCGAGGCCGCGGGGCGGCCGAGCTGCGCGGCGAGCTGACCGTAGGTGCGCGTCTCGCCGGAAGGAATGCGCTGGAGGGCGGCCCAGACCGATTGCTGGAAGGGCGTGCCCACCGGAGCGAGCGGCACGGTGAAGGTCTCGCGTTTGTTGGAAAAATACTCGGTCACCTCGCGACGCACGGCCGCGAGGCGTTTGGGCGAGTGTTCGAGTTTGTCGGCGTCGTAGCGGGTGCGGAGAGCGTCAACATCGCCGAAGGCGGTGGCCAGCAGGGCGCCCTTTTCGTCGATGGCCGCGGAGAAATCGCCGACGGGCGTGGGAAAGGTGTCGTAGTAGTGTTTCATGTCGGGATCGGGTGGTTGAATTGCCAGAGGTGCGCGGTCGCCAGACTGCGGTAGGGGGAGAACACCGCCATGAGGCGGCGCGTGGCGTCGATGTCGGGACGCTCGTCGAGCTTGAGCAGCGCCTGGAGGGCGCTGGTGACGGCGGTGTCGCCATAAGGCACGCAGTCGGGGAAGCCGAGGGCACGCATCATGAGGTAGTTCACCGACCAGGGGCCGAGGCCGCGGATGGCGAGGAGCGTGCGCTCGGCGCGGGTGGCGGACATCGTGGCGAGCGCGGCGAGGTCGAGTTTGCCCTCGGCGACGAGGCGCGAGGTGGCGATGACGTAGTCGGCCTTCTGCCGGGAAAATTGCACCGCAAGCAGCGCGGCGGGCTCGAGCGCGGCCACGGCGGCGGGCGTGGGCGGGGCGATGAGTCCCTTGGCGACCGGGGTACCGGCCAGTTCGACCAGGCGGCGCCGCAGGAGACAGGCGAAGGGGAAATTGATCTGCTGGCCGATGATCGACCACATGAGTCCGTCGTAAACCGAATGGGTTTGGCTGAGGCGCAGTTCCTCGCGACCGGCGACGAGGCGGGTCAGGCCGAGTTTTTTGGCGAGGCGGGAAAACGCCGCGGCGTCTTCATCGTAGCCGAGCAGGCCGAGGACAAGCTTATGGGCTTCGACGGCTTGAGGTAGCGCAGGCGTCCCGCCTGCATCGGGAGACGATGGCAGGCGGGACGCCTGCGCTACTTCCACCCGTACGGCTTCCTGCGCCAGCACCATTCGAAGCAGCGCAGGTCCGGTGCTCAAACGCACGGCAGCGGTGTAGCGATCGCCTTCGAGCCGCTCGGTCACGCTATGGATGTCGCGGCTCAGCGCGCGGCGCAGGTAGGGCAGAAGAAAACCTTCGGGCAATGAAATCTCAAACGTCGTCGCGGTGCGCAGCGCGCGGTACGCGGCGGGCGTGAGGCCGTTGAGGCGCCGGAAGTTTTCATGAAAGGCCGAAAGCGTTTCAAAGCCCGCGGCGTAGGCGATATCGGCGAGGGTGGTATTGCCCGGCGCGAGCAGTGCACGCTTGGTGGCATCGAGCCGGGCCCGGAGCAGCAGGTCGGCGGGCGTGGCGTGGTAATATTGCCGAAATAGCTCGTGCACGCGCGTGGCACCAAAGCCGGAGCGGCGCACGATGGCGCGGGCATCAGGGAATGCGGCGGGATTCGTCCGGATCTCGGCCACAAGCGTCTCGATGGATTCCAGCACAGGGTCGGCACCGCGGGCGAAATCGTCGGGGTGGCACTTCTTGCAGGCGCGCAGACCGGCGGCGCGGGCGGCCTCGCAGGTGGGAAAGAATTTTACGTTTTCCTGCTTCGGTTTGCGGGCTTTGCAGGCGGGGATGCAGTAGATGCCCGTGGTCAGCACCCCGGTGAAAAACCGCCCGTTGTAGGTGGCGTCACCGGCCAGCACCCGGCCGTACATGGCATCGTTGGTCATTCGCATGGGGCCAAGGTAGCATATCGCGCGGGCTGCGTCGTCCGGATTCCTCCGGTGCAATCTCAGGCGGTCGGCGGGGCCTGCAGGAAGTTGTTGCGCTGCACCTTTACAGCGGTGCGCGTCGTGGGGTCGCTGTAGGCTTGGCGGCGGTAGCCGGGGCGGTCGGGGTCGGCGGCGCACTTGATCTGGTAGTCCTGCATGCGCTGGAAAATGGCGAGGAGCTGCGCGGGGTCCGGATAGCGGTCGAGGCCGGTGCGCTCGAGGACGAGCAGGAGTTCGTGCGTCGCCTCCAGCGTGGAGAGGCAGCCCTCCTGCGGCTGCTGCTTGATCACGTAGCGGCTCGGCATCGTCGGGGTAAACATGATACGCGGAAGGCGTTGGAGGCTGGGGCTCAGCTTCAACATCTTGCGGGCGCCGCGCCACGTGGAATCGAGCATGAAGACCACGAGGGTGCGGTCGCCGAGGTCGGCGGTGGGCAGGGCGGTGGTAGAGAGGTTGACGGCGTCCTTGCCCGGGTAGAGGAGGAAGGGCGCATTGGCCGGGTCGTTGATCAGCGCTTGCACGGCCTCGTGTTCGTCGAAGCCGAGCCCCATGTGGATCTCGCTGTTGGGCAGACAGAGGTGCGTCAGGCGGCCGGTCGCGGCCTTCTCCTGCTTGAACTCCTTCGGATGCATGAGAAACACGAACTTGGTGCGCGTCGGCATCGGGATGATGGACGGGCACCAGCACAGCGGCTTCGGCCAGAAGCAGCGGTAGCACATTTCGCGACTCATAGGTCGGACAGCGTGGGGCAGAGCGGGCTTTCGGCAAACTGGAAGAATCTCGCATCGTGTGCTTCTGTGGAGCATGCAACTCGCCGGAATCCACCACCTCACCGCCGTCACGGCTGACGTAAAGCGCAACCACGCCTTCTACACGCAGACCCTCGGGCTGCGCCTGGTGAAGAAGTCGGTCAATCAGGACGACGTTTCGGCTTATCATCTGTTCTACGCGGACGGTGTGGCGTCGCCGGGGACGGACATCACGTTCTTCGACTGGCCGGTGCCGCCGGAGAAGCGGGGTACGCACAGCATCGTGCGCACGGGGTTTCGGGTCGCGGGCTTGGCCAGCCTGACTTGGTGGCAGGCCCGTTTCCGCGTGTTGGGCGTGAGGCAATCCGACATCGTGACGCGGGACGGGCGGGCGACGCTGGATTTTGAAGATGGCGAAGGCCAGCGCCTGAGCTTCGTGGTGGACGACAAGCCGTCCGACCCCGCGCATCCCTGGGCAAAAAGTCCGGTCCCGGCCGAGCATCAGATCCGCGGGCTCGGTCCGATCACGATCAGTGTGCCCAAGCTCGAGGCCACGCACCACGTGCTCACTGAGGTGATGGGCATGCGGCGCGAGCGCGAGTACACCCTGCCAGGTACCCCGACGGTGACGGTGCACGTCTATGCGATGGGTCAGGGCGGTCCGGCGGCAGAGTTGCATGTGGCAGTGGAGCCGCATCTGCCGGCGGCACGTCAGGGAGCGGGCGGCGTGCACCACGTCGCGTTTCGCACCACCACGAAGGATTATGCGGCGTGGGCCCAGAAGCTCGATCAGACCGGCATGCGGTCGAGCGGCCCGGTGAACCGCTATTATTTCCAGAGCCTGTACTTCCGCGAGCCGGGCGGGATCCTGTTCGAAATCGCTACGGATGAGCCCGGTTTTTCCGTGGACGAGCCGATGGAGACGCTCGGCGAACGACTCGCGCTGCCGCCGTTTCTCGAGGGGCGGCGCGCGGAGATCGAGGCGGGGCTGAAGCCACTGAGCTAAAACGAAGAAGGGCGTAAACAACCGCCCTTCGTTTCGCTTACCACATCCGCTGCTCGGGCGGATCGAAGACGAAGCCGTGGAAGAAGCGCCGCTGCTCGGGGGAGAGCTTTTTGTTGTAGAGCTCCTTGCTGTAGTTCCAGTGCGCGCAGTTGGCTATCATGTACGGCTGCTCGTAGCCGTAATAGAGCATCTTGCGACCGGCGTTGGGCTCCTTGTAGGGCGAGCCGGTGTGCCAGATGGCGTTGTGGAAAATGATCGCCGTGCCCGCGGGCGCGCAGACCTGCACCGCGCCGGGGAAGAGGTCGCGCTTGGCCATGTCGGCCTCGGTGGGGTCGAGGTTGGCCTTGTGGCTGCCGGGGACGACCGTGAGGTTGCCATTCCACGGCTGGGTCATGTCGGTGAGATAATAACCCACCTTCAGCTGCAGCAGCGGGATGGGTCGGCGCAGGTGGCGGTAGCCGTCGCCATAGCCGTCGATGTGCCAGCCGATGGGCCGCTTCAGGAAATCGCGGCCTTCCTCGATGATGGCATCGGAGGCGTGGTAGTGCACATCCGGATGCATGAGCTCGCGGAGGTAGGGCATGATCGCGGGCCAGTTGAGCAGCTCGAGGAAGAGCGGGCCGTCGTCGAGGAGGTTGAGAATGCGCGTGCTCCGCTCGCCGTTGATCTGCGTGAGGTCGGCGGGGACGACCGGCGGCCACACGGCTTTGTGGCCCGCGGGCACGCCGGCCCGGCGCACCTTCACGCGTTCGTCGAGGGCCGCGAGGAGGCGGTCGACGTGATCGCGCGTGAGAAAGTTCTCGAGCACGAGATAACCGTTGTTGTCGAAGGCAAAGCGTTCCTCGGCGGTGACGCTTCGCGGGGCGGGGGCAGGGGAGGAGGACATGGGAAAAGGGGATACGGGGTGAAATAAACCGTATCAGCCGAGACTGTCCCGCCGCGCCGGGAGTCAAGACGCACCGAGCTGATTATTCCGCTCAGCGACGCCGGCGACGGGCAGGTTTGTGGCCGTGGAGGAGCCACCAGGCGCTGCCGATCAGGAGCGCAGCGCCGATGCCGTAGTACCAGTGGTGTGTGAGCACGCGGGTCTTACCGTCGAGGCCGGTTTTGAGGTAGGTGAGCCCGGTCTCGGTGCGGCCGCTCAGCGAGACCTCGCGCTCGTAGCCGGCGTAGAAACACCACAGGCCCGCGAGAAAGGCCGCGAGGGCGAGCAGGAAGTGGAAGGCCCGCTTCATGTCGCGTTATTCAGGATACGACGACGGCGGGCCGGGCTCACATGCCGGGGAAGCCGCCCTTGCCCTTCATGGCCTCGAGCTGGCGCATCATCTTTTTGCCGCCGCCGCCCTTCATCATTTTCATCATCTGCTGCATCTGCTGGAATTGTTTCAGCAGCTGGTTGACCTCCATGATTTTTACGCCGGAGCCGTCGGCGATGCGCTTGCGGCGGCTGCCGTTGAGGATCTCTGGCTTGCGGCGCTCCTGCTTGGTCATGGCGCGGATGATGGCCTCCGTGCGGGCGAGCTGCTTTTCGGAGTCATCGGGGAGCTGCACGCCGCTCATGCCGGGCATCATGCCCATGATGCTCTGCATCGAGCCGAGCTTCTTGATCTGCTGCATCTGCGCCAGGAAGTCCTCGAGGTCGAAGTCGGCCTTGCGGAGCTTCTCAGCCATCTTCTCGGCCTCCTTCTGGTCGATGGTCTCCTGCGCCTTTTCAACGAGGGAGACGACGTCGCCCATGCCGAGGATGCGCGAGGCGAGGCGGTCGGGGTAAAACGTGTCGAAGTCCGCGGTCTTTTCGCCGGCGCCGATGAACTTGATCGGGACGTTGGCGATTGACTTGATGGAGAGCGAT
>JAFEGO010000026.1 GCA_018239845.1 Verrucomicrobiota bacterium | reverse complement strand
TAGAGGTACTGGAGGTAGGCCTTCGCCTCCTTTTCCGTGCCGCGCTTGCGGACGACGCGGTCCACCCACACGACCGGATTCTCGGCGAGGATGCTCGCGCTCGGCACCACGGCTTCGCCCGCGCCGGGCCCGAGCTCGTGCAGCGTGAGGCCAACCTCGTTTTCAAAGGTCAGGAGCACGTCGCCGATGCCGCGCTGGACAAAGGTCATCGTCGCGCCGCGCCCGCCGGTATCGAGCACCGGCACGTTGGCGAAGAGACGCTGCACGAAGGCCTGCGCCGCAGCCTCGTCGCCGTTGGCGTGCTTCAGGGCGTAGATCCACGCGGCGAGGTAGCTGTAGCGGCCGTTGCCGGAGGTCTTCGGATTCGGAATGATGACCGAGACGCCCGGCTTCGTGAGGTCGGACCAGTCCTTGATGCCCTTCGGGTTGCCCTTGCGGACGACGAAGAGAATGGTGGACGTGTACGGCACGCTGTTGTTCGGGAGACGCTTGGCCCAGTCGGCGGGGATGAGCCCAGCCTTGGCCAGCTGGTCGATGTCGGGCACGCCGTTCATCGTGACCACGTCGGCCGCGAGGCCATCGACGACGGAGCGCACCTGCTTGGAGGAGCCGCCGTGCGACTGCTTGATGGTGATGGGCGCGCCGGCCTGCGTGGCAAACGCGGGGTTGAATTCCTTGTAGAACTCGCGGGTCACGTCGTACGAGACGTTCAGCAACGTGGTCTCGGCGGAAGCCGCAAGCGCGGCGGTGCCGAAAGCCAGGGTAATGAGGAGAGGACGGAGAAAAGACATGGGAAGGATCAGAGGTGCTGGCCGTAGGCGATGAACGCCCGGTAGCGGGTGATGAATTTCTTGAGGATCGAGGCCGCGGCCTCGCGATGCAGCTCGGGCGTCCAAGCCGTGGGCAACCGGAGCGTGAGTTCAAACGGCTGGAATGACAGGTCGGCGGCGACGGACAACGGGCCGGCGGTCGCCTCCCCTACTTCGCTCTCCCAGCGCACGGCGAACGGCTCGAAGTCCTCCGACGTCACGAACTCGACGGCGGGCGTCGGGTGCTCGACATGCGGGGAACTGCGCAGCTGCGCGACGACGATATCCTCGGTGGTGGTCTCGAGGCGCACGTAGCCGTGGTAGCCGTTGGCCCGCGCATCCTGCTCCAGCAGGCGCAGCTCGGGCACCTCGGTGCGCGTCCAGTTTTCCTGGGCGAGCCGGGTATCGCGCGCGAAGCCCGCGAGGCCCAGCAGGTCCACGATCGGAAAGACCGTGAGATTGAGGCGCTGGCCGACATCGGGCTTGAGCGCGAGGCCCTCGACGAAGTGCAGCAGCGAGAGCGTGCCGCGCAGGTCGCGGTGATCGAAGCCGGCGAGAAACGCCAGCCGCACCGAGGCGTCGGACGTCTCGGGCCCGAAATAAACGAAGCGCGGCAACGGGTGGCTGCGGCCCTGCTCGAACAAGGGTCCAAGCGTCGAGCCAAACACGTGGCCGGAGCGCTGCACGAGGGCGTAGAGCGCGGTGAACTGTTCGCCGAGGGCGGCAGTGAGGGAGAGCGACGACGCAGGCGTCAAGGCGCGGGCGACCGTCGCGGGACGGGAGGAAGGATGGGAATTCATGATCGCGGTCATGTTTTGTTTTCAGGAAAAATCCGCCGCGCGGCGCGCGCGCCTGTCGCCCGGTAGCGGTGCCGGCGCGGCGGATTTTGCTCAGGGTGAGCGGCCGTTACTTGGCGTAGATCTGGTCGAACACGCCGCCGTCGGCGAAGTGCGTCTTCTGCGCCTTGGTCCAGCCGCCAAACTCGGCGTCGATGGTCACGAGGGTGAGCTGGGGGAAGTTCGCCGCATATTTGGCGGCGATGGCCGGATTGCGGGGGCGGTAATAATTACGGCCGGCAATGTCCTGGCCCTCGTCGGAGTAGAGGTACTCGAGGTATGCCTTCGCGACCTCGGCCGTACCCTTCTTCTTCACCACGCGGTCCACCACGCTGACGGTGGGCTCGGCGAGGATGCTGATCGAGGGCACGACGATCTCAAACTTGTCGGCGCCAAACTCCTTCAGCGCGAAGAACGCCTCGTTTTCCCACGAGATGGCGACGTCGCCGATCTCGCGCTGCACGAAGGTCACGGTCGAGCCGCGCGCGCCGCTGTCGAGCACCGGCACGTTGCGGTAGAGCTCGCCCACGAATTTCTGCGCGGCCGCGTCGCTGCCGTACTTGTGCTTCGCGTAGGCCCAGGCCGCGAGGTAGTTCCAGCGCGCGCCGCCCGAGGTCTTCGGGTTGGGCGTGATGACACTCACGCCGGACTTCACGAGGTCGTCCCAGTCCTTGATGCCCTTGGGATTCCCCTTGCGGACGAGAAACACGATCGTGCTCGTATAAGGGGCGGAGTTTTGCGGCAGGCGCTTCTGCCAGTCGGCGGGGATGAGGTGCGCGTTGGTGGCGAGCGCGTCCACGTCGGCGGCGAGCGCCAGCGTGACCACGTCGGCCGGCAGGCCGTCCACCACGGAGCGGGCCTGCTTGCCCGAGCCGCCGTGCGACTGCTTGACGACGACGTCGTCGCCGGTCTTCGCCTTCCAATAGGTGGCGAAGGCCTTGTTGTAATCGACGTAGAGTTCGCGCGTGGGATCGTACGAGACGTTGAGGAGCTCGATCGTCTTCGCGGTGGCCGCGGTGGCGGCGAGGACCGCCAGCACGGAGAGAAGGAGGGTCTTGAATTTCATGATATATGATTGGTCAGGCGGAGCGTGGAAAGGTGCTCAGAACGCGAGTTGGAAACGGCTGATGAAGGCCTTCTCGTCCTGGCGGAGAATCTGCGTGCCGGATACGGCCGGGGCGGCCGCGTTGAAGCCGAAGTGCGTCTGGTAGTAGTCGAACTTGAAGGCCACCGTCTTGCTCAGGTACCAGTTGAGGCCGGCGCCGAAGGACGACGCCTCGTCGGCGTTGGTGGCGGCGGAGGCGAAGAGCGGGAACGCTGCGTCATCGACCTTCAGGTTGGCAAAGCGGCCGGTGACCTCGAAGGCGCCCCAGGTGCCCTTCTCCCAGTTGAAATTGGTCGCGGGCGAGACGCCGTTGTAGGAGGAATCCTCGCCGGTGAGCACATAGCCGGCAGCAAGCTGCCAGCCCTTGTTCTGCAGTTCCTTCTTCGCGCCCGTGGCGGTGGGGCGGACGTTGACGGTGGAGACGACGTACTCGGCGATGGCGCCGAAGGAGCCGTTGCGGTAGTCGGCCTGCGGTGACACGCGCCAGACCTGGCCGTCGCTCACGACGCTGGAATTGTAGCTGAAGAAGGTCTGCTGGCCGTCCGTCTTGTAGCCGGAGG
This sequence comes from Verrucomicrobiota bacterium, assembly GCA_018239845.1. Classification (GTDB taxonomy): domain Bacteria; phylum Verrucomicrobiota; class Verrucomicrobiia; order Opitutales; family Opitutaceae; genus CAIRCN01. Next base: position 34,661 of record JAFEGO010000026.1, on the reverse strand, counting down.
TGCGGCCGGCCGCCGTCTTCTCCCGGCCGATGCTGCCGGAGACGCCGAAGGAGAGGCCCTGGAGCGAGGAGTCGGCGGCGTCCTTGAACGGCGACGCGAGCACGCGGGCGACGAGGTCCTTCTCGTTGTCGAAGTCGGCGTTGTTGCTGCTGCCGCCATCACCCACGCCGCCGAAGATACCGGCCGCGTAGTTGAGCTTGCCGCCGAGGAGGTCGCCGGAGGCCTGCACCCCGAGGTCGCGGTTGGGCACGAGGTTGGTTACGATGGAGCGCTCGTTGAAGAACGTCCACGAGTCGGACTGGAGCAGCTCGAGGCCGACGGGCGACTTGAATTTGCCGAACTTGAGCTGGAAGGACTTGTCGAGCGTCACGCCGATGTTCGCATCGAGGATGCTGACGCTGCTGCCGCCAAACTCGGGGACGAGCTGGTAGGAGTAGTTCTTGGCGAACGTACCTTCAGTGATGATACGCGCGCGGCGCAGCACGAAGCCGTTGTTGTTGACGCCGCCGCCGTCGCCGAAGAAGAGGCGCGAGTCGAGCTGCACGAGGCCGCGGAGCTTGATGGAGTTGGCGCCATCCTGGGACGCGAGCGTGACGCCCTTGTCGCTGACGGTGATCTTCGGCGTGGTGGCCGCGGCGGCGGTCGCGGCCTCCTCCTTAATCTCGATCTGGCGCGAGAGCACCTTGATCTGCTGGGCGAGCGCGTTCACTTGGTCGCGCAGCGCCTGGAGTTCGGCGCTGTCGGCCGGAGCGGCCGTCAGCGGGTGGATAAAGGCCGTCGCGGCGAGAAGCGCGAGGCCGAGGCGAGAGATGGTCTTCATGGTGACTTGAATGTGCTTTGGCTTGGTATTGAAGACGGACTTCCCGTGGTCGGGTGGTGGCTTCGGTTCTGAACGGTCGTTTGGTTTGGGCGCCGGCGGCGTGTGCCGTACGGCGGAAAGGAGTTATTCGGCGCGGAGACCCGACGGGGCGGGCAGGCGCGTCTTCTCGGTGCGCTCGATCTGCGTCACCTTGCCGTCGTGGACGACGAGCTGGACGACGCCGAAGCGGAGGCTTTCGACCTTTTCGCGGACAATCGCGAGCCAGTCTGGGATGGCGGGAATGGAGGCGGATGAAGGGTTGATGGTATCCATGGCTAACGGAGGGAAAGGTTCAGATGGTGTAATCGCCCAGGAGCTGGTGGAGGACGCCGTCCACCTCGTTGAGGCGGGCGTTGGCCGCGACGAGGCTGCGTTTGCGGGCGGCGCGGGCCGGGATGCGAGCCGGGGCGGCGGGCGCAGGCACGGTGTCGGTCTCGGGTGCGAACGGCAGCGGGAGGTTGTCGCGGCGCAGCTTTCGCAGCGTGACCTCGACAACGTCCGCGAGCGTGTAGCGGTCGAGGATGCCGGCGATGGCGTTGCGCACATCGAGCATCAACATCCGGAGGCCGCAGTGCGCCTCGTCCGGGCAGGTGCACGGCTCGTAGGCCGTCTGGCTGACGCAGCCGATGGGGGCCAGCGGACCGTCGATCAGGCGGACGACCTGGCCGATGGTGATCTCGCGGGCAGGCTTGGCGAGGCGGTAGCCGCCGAATTTCCCGCGGACGCTCTCCACCATCCCGGCCTCCTTTAACGCCTGCATGATCTGCTCCAAAAACTTGACCGGCAGCTGCTCGCTCTCCGCCAGCTGGGAGACCTGCACCAGCGACCGCCCCACCTCCGCAGCAATGCCGAGGTTGATCAGGGACCGCAGGGCGTATTCACCTTTCTTGGAGAGTTTCATTGGCGAGTGATTTAATCTACATTGATTAAGTATGATTTAAATCAAGCCTAAATTTCCATTCCGCGATGTCATAAAACACCTCGAAAATCAGAGAGCCTATCCTTTGCTGTGCAGGGCCTTCTGATTTTGTCTCGGCTCCCGGGTCGGAATCAGGTCTCATGTCGCATGACTTGGGAGATTGCCCTGCTTTTCCTGCTGCTTGCCGCCACCTTGGCGTGTTTTGTATGGGAAAAATTCCCGCCTGATCTCACCGCCTTGGGATTGTTCGTGATGCTGATCGCGGTCGGACTGCTGAAACCGGCGACGGCATTTTCGGTCTTCGCCAATCCCGCGCCACTGACCGTGGGTGCGATGTTTGTGCTCAGCGCCGCGCTTGTGCGCTGCGGCGCAATCGACCGGCTTTCCACCGTGGTCGAAGGCTCGGCCCGCTGGCCCTATGCGGCGGTGATGCTCGTGCTGGTGCTCGTCGTCGCGACCATCTCCGCCTTTATCAACAACACGCCCGTCGTCGTGGTCTTCCTGCCCGTGGTGCTGAAGCTGGCGCGTACGATGAAGCTCGCGCCCTCCAAGCTGCTCATCCCGCTCTCGTACGCGGCGGTCCTCGGCGGCACTTGCACGCTCATCGGCACCAGCACGAACCTCGTCGTCAACGGCATCATCGTCGCCAAAGGCCAGCCCGCTTTCTCCCTCTTCGAACTCGGCTGGCTCGGTGTGCCGACCACGATCTTGGGCGCGATCTACCTCGCTCTCATGGGCAACCGGCTGCTGCCGGTGCGCGAGATGCTCACCTCCATCCTCAGTGACGAGGAACGTCGCGAGTACATCACCGAGGCCTTCGTGCAGCCGGGTTCGCCTAAGCTGGGCAAGACCCTGGCCGAGGCCGGTCTCACCCTTGCCCGCGGCATCCGTGTCCTAGAGATCGTGCGCGACAGCGTGGCGCTCGACATCGAGCCCGCCAGCGTGCGTCTCGCCGCCGGCGACCGCATCATCATGGCCTGCCGGCCCAAGGGCATCGCGCACACCCGCCGCGTCGCCGGAATCGACCTCGTGACCGAGCTCAACCTTGGGCTGGAGCAAATCGCCGCGCACGAAGGCTCGCTCGTAGAAGCGGTTGTCCCCCCCCACTCGGGCCTGCTCGGCCACTCCGTGCGGGAGGTGAATTTCCGCCAGCGCTATCGCATGGTCGTGCTGGCGTTGCACCGCAAGGGCCGCAATGTCCGTGAACAGATCGAGACCCTGCCCATCGAGCCCGGCGACATCCTCCTCATGATGGGCACTGACAAGGCCATCGACGCCCTCGCCGCCAGCGAGGATCTGATGTTCTTCGACCGGGCGCGCGTGCCAGCGAAGCCCCAGCCCGGCAAGATCGCGATCGTCCTCGGCGTGATCGCAGCTGTCATCACCACCGCCACGCTCCAATGGGTGCCCATTGAAATCGGCGCCCTCGCCGGGTGCCTGATCGTCTGCTTCACCGGTTGCCTGAAAACCGGCGAGGCCTACGCCGCGATCGAGTGGAATATCCTTTTTCTCATCTATGGCATGCTCGCGATGGGCCTGGCCATGGAACAGACCGGTGCCGCCGCCTGGCTCGCCGGTCACATCGTGGACGGCGTGCAGCACCTCGTCCCCGCCGCGCACAAAGGTCTGATCATGCTCGCGTGCATCTACCTCGTCACCGCCGTGCTCACGGAAATCCTCTCCAACAATGCCATCGCCGCGCTCATGGCGCCGATCGCGCTTGGCGTGGCCGTGAAGCTAGGGCTCGACCCGCGCCCCTTCGTTATCGCCGTGACCTTCGCCGCATCCGCCGCTTTCGCCACCCCTATCGGCTATCAGACCAATACCTATGTCTATGGCGTCGGCGGCTATCGTTTCCGCGATTTCATGAAAATCGGCCTGCCGCTCAACGTGCTCTGCTTCATCATCGCGATGATCGTTATCCCACGGGTGTGGCCCTTTTGAACGGCCGCCCTCAAAGCTTCAACCGCAGACCGTCGTACGCGAAACGCACTCCTGCCGGCAGGGCCGCTTCATCGGGCCCGTGATCAGTCAGGTGGGTGAGATGGGTCAGCCAGGTCTGGCCCGCGCCGATGACCTCGGCGGCGGCCACCGCTTCCGACGTGGACATGTGCGTCGGGTGCGGCAAGGGCCGCAGGCCATCGAGCACAAGCGCATCGGCGCCGCGGGCGAACTCCACCGCCTCGTGCGGCACGCGCTTGCAGTCGGTGTAGTAGGCGAATTTCCGCCCGCTGCTGCGCTCGGTGAAGATGAGACCAAGCGTGTTCACACCGCCGTGCGGCAGCAGGGTGGACTGGATGGTGCCCTGCGGCAGGTCGAGCACGGGGGGCATGATGAGGAGCTTGAAGGCCGCGTAGCCCTTCGCGACTGGCCGCTCCGCGATGGCGTAGGGAAAAATCGACAGCACGCGCCCCATGCCCTCGTCGGTCGTGTAAACCGTGAGCGCTTCACCCCCGCGCAAGTCGCAGAAGCGCCGCAGGTCGTCCATGCCCGTGATGTGGTCGGCGTGGCCGTGCGTGAGAATGAAGAAATCGAGCTGCCGGATATTCTCACGGAGGCATTGCAGGCGAAACTCCGGCGCAGCGTCTACCTGCACGTGCAGGCCGTCCATCACGACGTGGATGGAGGCGCGGGTCCGGCGGTTGCGCGGATCGGACGACGTGCAGACGGCACAATCGCAGGCGATCATCGGCACGCCCTGCGAAGTACCCGTTCCGAGGAAAATGACTTCCATGACCCCGACGAAACAGACGGGACGGCGCCGCCGCAAGGCGGGATCGGCGATGGCTGCGCAAGATGCGTTGCACTGCGCGGGAAACTCGGTGGAGATGGCGCCACCCCACCCTAGCCTGTCCATGACTTGGCTGCAGACCCTCCCCGCCTGGTTTCGCCGCGCCATTCTCCGCGACCGCGCCGCGCGCTGGAACCACCAGTACGCCAGCGGCCGCTGGGAACGGCTCAAGGCCCCGCAGGAAGCCGCCCGGCTCGACGCCTGCGCCACCCTGCTGCGCCGCCACGTCCCCGGCGGGCGACTGCTCGAGATCGGCTGCGGCGAGGCCCTGCTCCAGCAACGGCTCGCGTCGGGCGATTTCAGCCGCTTCGTCGGCGTGGATATTTCCGCGGTGGCGATCGAGCGGGCCCGCGTCATCACGGCAAACGATCCGCGCGTGACCTACCTCACCGCCGACATGCGCGAGCTGGAGCTCGCGGAAAAATTCGACGCCGTGATCTTCACCGAGTCGATCTACTACGTGCCCGACCCCGCCGCGGTGCTACGTCGCTATGCGCGGCTGCTCGATCCGGACGGCGTCTTTGTCGTCTCCATTTTCCAAAACAAACGCGGCGCCGAGGCCTGGGCGCAGATCCACCCCGTGACAACCGTCGTGGATCGCACCACGACGACGAACGCCGCCGGCTCGTGGGACTGCGAAGTGCTGCGGCTCCGCTGAAGCCCGATCAGGCCGGCCGCCATGCCCCGTAAGCCGCGGTAATCTCTGCGGCCGGCACCGCCGCGCCGCTTGCCACGCCGGGCCGCCGCCGCAGATTTGGCCCTATGGATGACCTCGCCGCCGCCCGATCAGCCATGGCCTTCTCGCTGGGCTTCCATATCATCTTTGCGGCGATCGGCATGGTGATGCCGTTCTTCATGTGCACGGCGCACTGGCTGTATTTGAAGAAAGGTGACGAGCGCTACCTGGCCCTCACGCGGATGTGGATGAAGGGTGTCGCGATCTTCTTCGCGGTCGGCGCCGTGTCGGGCACCGTGCTCTCCTTCGAGCTCGGGCTCCTGTGGCCGGGCTTCATGCGCCACGCGGGCGCGATCATCGGCATGCCATTTTCCTGGGAAGGCACGGCCTTCTTCCTAGAGGCCATCGCCATCGGACTCTTTCTCTACGGCTGGAAGCGGATGAACCGCTGGGTGCACTGGACCACCGGTCTGGTCGTGGGTATCTCGGGCTTTGTCTCGGGCATATTTGTGGTGGCAGCCAACGCCTGGATGAACTCACCCGCCGGTTTTACCTGGGACGGCCGCGCCGCATATGGCGTCGATCCGGTACGCGCGATGTTCAACGACGCGTGGCTCCACCAGAGCCTGCACATGCAGCTCGGGGCGCTGCAGGCGGTGGGCTTCGCGGTCGGCGGCATCCACGGTTTCCTGTATCTGCGGGGCCGGTCGCCGGAGCTGAACCTGAAGGCGCTCAAGATCGCCATGGCCTTCGGTGCGGCGGCCGCGATCGTGCAGCCCTTTGCCGGCCATTTTGCCGGCCAAAAGGTGGCCCAGCTGCAACCCGCCAAGCTTGCCGCCATGGAAGGTCACTTCGAAACCGGGCCGCGTGCGCCGCTCTATATCGGCGGCATCCCCAACGTGGAAAAACGCACCATGGAATGGGGCATCCCGCTGCCCGGGATGCTGAGCTTCGTCGCCCATGACGATGTGAACGCGGTGGTCACCGGGCTCGATAAGTTTCCCCGCAGCGACTGGCCGCCGGTGGTCATCGTGCACGTGGCGTTTCAAATCATGGTCGGCCTGGGCACGGCGATGGCGCTGCTCGGCGTGCTGTATTTCTGGTTTCTGAAACGCGGGGATTTCCCGCGCTGGTTCCTGTGGGCGCTGGTGATTTTCATCCCGCTCGGTGCAGTAGCGATCGAGGCGGGCTGGGTGGTCACCGAGGTCGGACGCCAGCCCTGGATCATCTACGGCATCATGCGCACGAAAGACGCGGTCACGCCCGTGCCCGGCATGGTGTACCACTTCTATCTGTTCCTCGCGCTTTACCTCGCGCTCGCCGCGGCCTCGGTGTGGCTGCTGCGCCGGCAGATCGAGATCGCGCAAAAAACCTCCGAAGGCTGAGTCATGATCGAAACGCTCATCCTCTTCATCGGTGCCTCGCTGTTGCTCTACGTCGTGCTGGGCGGCTCCGACTACGGTGCTGGCATCCTCGAGCTACTGCCGGCCGGCAAACAACGCGAAGCGCAGAAACACGTGATCAACGACGCGATGGGCCCGGTCTGGGAGGCCAACCATATGTGGCTGATCCTCGTGGTGGTGATCCTCTTCATGGGGTTTCCGCCGATCTTCACCACCCTGATGACCGCGCTGCACTTCCCGATGCTGGCGCTGCTCGCCGGGATCGTGGTCCGCGGCGCGGCGTTTACCTTCCGCCACTACGACGCGGTCCAGGAGGCCCGGACCCAACGGATCTACACGTGGCTCTTCGGCCTCTCCAGCCTCTGGACCGCGCTGTGGCTGGGTATCATCGTCGCCAGCCTGAACCGCGGCATCATTGATCCAACGGCGGGCAATTTTTGGTCCGCTTACGTGGCGCCGTGGTGGGGACTCTATCCGCTCACCGTCGGGGTCTTCGTCGCCACCATCTTCCTCTTTCTTGCGTGCGTCTACCTGATCGGCGAAACGACCGACGCTGCGCTGCAACGGCGCTTCGCGCGGCACGCAGCCACAGCGAATGCGCTGCTGATCATAGCGGGAGCAGGCGTCTTCGCGGCGTCGCTCGGAGAGCGCCGGTCGCTGCCGCAGGAATTTTTACACGACCCGCGGCTGATTGCGACCATCGCGCTGGCCACGGTGCTGCTCGTGCCGCTGTGGCGCTTCATCAATCGCCGCAAACGCACCGCGACGCGCGTGATCGCCGCGAGTCAGGCAACCTTGATTTTGGCCGGCTGGTACCTGCTCTACGCGCCGAATGCCCTGATCACGGCGAGCGGTCCGCTGAGTTTTTACACGGCGGCCGCGCCGCCTGCCACGTTGCGCCAGCTCGTATTGGCGCTGCTGATCGGCAGCGCCTTCATCTTTCCCAGCCTGCTTTATCTGCTGCGCGTGTTTAAGCTGCATCGGCGTTGAGGCGCCGCCGCCAGACACAAAAAAGGCGCGCTCCGAAGAGCGCGCCTTGAAGTGTTTCAGGCTGAGTTGAGCAGCGGGACTTAGTAGTCCATGCCGCCGCCCATGCCACCCATGCCGCCGCCAGGACCGCCGGCCGGAGCCTTCTCCTTCTCGGGGAGGTCGGTGATCATGCACTCGGTGGTGAGGAGCAGGCCGGAGATCGAGGCCGCGTTCTGCAGCGCGGTGCGCGTGACCTTCGTGGGGTCGACGACACCGGCCTTGACGAGATCCTCGAACTCGCCCGTGGCGACGTTGTAGCCGTTGTTCTGGCCCTTGCCGCCAAGGACTTCCTTGACGATGACCGAACCCTCGACGCCAGCGTTGGCGCAGAGCTGCTTGAGCGGATGCTCAATCGCACGACGGACGATCTGGGCGCCGAGCGCCTCGTCGCCTTCGAGCTTGAGGGCGTCAATGGCCTTCGCGGTGCGGAGCAGCGCGACGCCGCCGCCGGCGACGATACCCTCTTCCACGGCCGCGCGGGTCGCATGGAGGGCGTCTTCGACGCGGGTCTTCTTCTCCTTCATCTCGGTCTCGGTGGCCGCACCGACATTGATGACGGCGACGCCGCCGGCGAGCTTCGCGAGGCGCTCCTGGAGCTTCTCACGATCGTAATCGCTGGTGGTCTCGTCGATCTGGCGGCGGATCTGCTTCACGCGGCCCTGGATGTCGGACGACTTGCCCGAACCCTCGACAATGGTGGTGTTCTCCTTGTCGACGACGATGCGCTTGGCGCGGCCGAGGTCGGCAACGGTGAGGTTCTCGAGCTTGAGGCCGAGGTCCTCGGTGATGCACTTGCCACCGGTGAGGACGGCGATGTCCTCGAGCATGGCCTTGCGGCGGTCGCCGAAGCCGGGGGCCTTGACGGCGCACACGTTGATCGTGCCGCGGATCTTGTTCACGACGAGGGCCGCGAGGGCTTCGCCCTCGACTTCCTCGGCGATGACGAGGAGGGGCTTGCCGGTCTTGGCGACCGACTGGAGCAGCGGGAGGAACTCCTGGAGGTTGGAGATCTTCTTCTCGTGGATCAGCACGTAGGCGTCCTCGAGCACGGCTTCCTGGGCCTCGGCGTTGGTCGCGAAGTAGGGCGAGAGATAGCCCTTGTCGAACTGCATGCCCTCGACGACGTCGAGGGTGGTCTCGATGGACTTGGCCTCTTCGACGGTGATGGTGCCGTCCTTGCCGACCTTGTCCATGGCCTCGGCGATGATGTCACCGATGGTGGAGTCCCAGTTGGCGGAGACGGTCGCGACCTGGCGGATTTCCTCGGTGGCGTTCACCTTCTTGGAAATCTTTGCGAGCTCGGCGACGGCGGCCTCAACGGCCTTATCGATACCGCGCTTGAGGTAGATCGGGTTGGCGCCGGCGGTGACGTTCTTCAGGCCTTCGCGATAGATCGCCTCGGCGAGAACGGTCGCGGTCGTGGTGCCGTCGCCGGCGCTGTCGTTGGTGCGGGAAGCAACTTCCTTCACCATCTGCGCGCCCATGTTCTCATAGGGATCGGGAAGCTCGACTTCCTTGGCGACGGTCACGCCGTCCTTGGTGACGGTCGGGGAGCCGAATTTCTTGTCGATGACGACATTACGGCCCTTCGGCCCGAGGGTGACTTTGACGGCGCGGGAGAGGATCTCGACGCCGCGGAGGATTTTTTGACGAGCGTGCTCGTCGAAGAGGAGTTGTTTGGCTGCCATGTTGATTAAGTTTTTAAGCTATGGATTTTGAGTTGTAAGGGGACGTACCGGTTAGCCGATGACGCCGAGGATGTCGTCCTCGCGCACGAGCGTGTACTTCTTGTCGTCGATCTTCACCTCGGTGCCGCCGTACTTGCTGATGAGGACCTTGTCGCCGACCTTGACCTCGAAAGCGGAGACCTTGCCGTCCTCGCCCTTCTTGCCGGTGCCGAGGGCAATGACCTTGGCCTCCTGCGGTTTTTCCTTGGCGCTGTCGGGAATGATGATCCCGCCGCGGACCTGCTCTTTTTCCTCGATGTGTTCGACGAGAACGCGATCACCGATGGGTTTGATTTTGACGTTAGCCATATATGGTTGGGTTGAATGGTGGTTTTTTGGTTTTGTTGTTAGCAAAGCGCGCCGTCGGCAGAAATGCCGGACGGCGCGCAAAGGCTTAAATTACTTCTTGTTGTTCTTGTCCTCGTCCACGACCTCGAAGTCGGCGTCGACGACGTCGGCCTTCTTCTCGGTCTTCTTGGCGGAGCCTTCGGTGCCGGCAGCGGCACCCGCCTCGGGCGTGGCGCCCGCGGCCTGGCCGGCCTTGGCGGCCTCGGCGTAGAGCTCGGCGCCGATGGCGGTGAGCTTCTCGTTCGCGGCCTTCATACGCGCACCGTCGTTGCTCTCGAGGTCCTTCTTCGCGTCGGCGATGGCGGCCTCGGACTTCGACTTGATCTCGGCCGGGAGCTTGTCTCCCGCGTCCTTGATGGCCTTTTCCATCTGATAGATGGAGGAGTCCAGCTGATTGCGCGTCTCGACGGCTTCCTTGCGCTTGGCGTCCTCGGCGGCATTGAGCTCAGCCTCCTTGGTCATCTTCTCAACCTCTTCCTTGGAGAGGCCGGACGAGCCCTGGATGGTGATCTTCTGCTCCTTGCCCGTGCCAAGGTCCTTGGCGGAGACGTGGAGGATGCCGTTGGCGTCGATGTCGAAGGTGACCTCGATCTGCGGCGTGCCGCGCGGCGCCGGCGGGATGCCGTCGAGCTTGAAGGTACCGAGGTTCTTGTTGTCGCGGGCCATCGGGCGCTCGCCCTGGAGGACCACGATCTCGACGCCGGGCTGGTTGTCGCTGTACGTCGAGAAGACCTGCGTCTTCTTGGAGGGAATGGTGGTATTGCGCGCGATCATCGGCGTGGACACATCGCCGGCCGTCATGATGCCGAGGGTCAGCGGGGTGACGTCGAGGAGGAGCACGTCGCGGACCTCGCCCTTGAGGACGCCACCCTGGATGGCCGCGCCGACGGCGACGACTTCATCGGGGTTGACGCCCTGGTGCGGGGCCTTGCCGCCGAGCTGCTTGGCGATGTCGACAACCTTGGGCATGCGGGTCATGCCGCCGACGAGCACGAGCTCGTCGATCTGGGTCGCGTTGAGGTCGGCGTCGCGCAGACAGTTCTTGAAGGGCGCGATGCAGCGCTCGAAGAGCGAGTCGCAGATCTGCTCCATCTTCGCGCGGCTGAGCTGCACGTTGAGGTGCTTCGGGCCGGACGCGTCGGCCGTGATGAACGGCAGGTTAATGTCCACGGACTGCGTGGAAGAAAGGGCGATCTTGGCCTTCTCGGCCTCTTCCTTGAGGCGCTGGAGGGCCATCGGGTCCTTGCGGAGGTCGATGCCGTTTTCCTTCTTAAAGGTCTCGACGAGCCAGCCGATGATGGCGTCGTCCCAGTTGTCGCCGCCGAGGTGGGTGTCGCCGTTGGTGGCCTTCACCTCGAAGACGCCGTCGCCGATCTCCAGCACGGAGACGTCGAAGGTGCCGCCGCCCAAGTCGAAGACCGAGATCTTCTCGTCCTTCTTCTTGTCGAGGCCGTAGGCGAGCGAGGCCGCCGTGGGCTCGTTGATGATGCGGAGGACCTCGAGGCCGGCGATCTTGCCGGCGTCCTTGGTGGCCTGACGCTGGGAATCGTTGAAGTACGCGGGGACCGTGATGACGGCCTGCGAGACCTTCTCACCGAGGTAGGCCTCGGCGTCGGCCTTCAGCTTGCCGAGCACGAACGCCGCGATCTGCTGCGGCGCAAACTGCTCGGTCTTGTCGCCGACCTGGACTTCGATGTAGGCGTCGCCGTTTTTGCCGGCGACCACCTTGAACGGCATGTTCTTCGCCTCTTCGCTGACTTCGGTGTACTTGCGACCGATGAGGCGCTTGGCGGAGAAAACCGTGTTACGCGGGTTGGTCACGGCCTGGCGCTTGGCGGCCTGGCCGACGAGACGCTCGCCGCTCTTGGTAAATGCCACGACAGACGGCGTAGTGCGTGCACCCTCCGCATTGGGGATGACGACGGGTTCGCCGCCCTCCATCACAGCCATGCAAGAGTTAGTGGTGCCGAGATCGATGCCTAAAATTTTGCTCATATGCCCTACCCTTTCAGCAAGCCATGTGCCCTTACCGCTCAACTTACATTACTCACTCTAAATTAGTTATTTAAAATATATCCGTCGAAGGGATCAGTCATTTTATCACGCCACCCTGTCCCATCTCGTGTCACACCCTGTCACACTTGTGCCATAAAGTGTGACATCGCTCGACGGCAGTTGAATTCCGGCCGGAGGCACTTACGGTGCCCACATGGACTTGGAAATCAACCTGCCCGAGGTGGTTCCCGCGATGACCCTGCCGAATACGGTGTTCTTCCCGCAGGCGCTGCTGCCGCTCCATATCTTTGAGCCGCGCTACCGGCACATGCTGAAGGACGTGCTCGCGAGCAACCGCCTCTTCGCGGTCGCGGGCCTCGACAGCGCGCGGGCCAATCTCGCCGACCAGTTCGAGCCGCCGCACCGGATCGCCTCCGTGGGCATCGTGCGGGCGTGCCAGGAAAACGACAACGGCACCTCCAACCTCCTCCTCCAAGGTCTCTGCCGGGTGGAAATCCTCGAGGTCCTGACCGACGAGCCCTACCGCCGCCTGCGCATCAAAGCCCTGCCGAGCCTGCCGCTCGACGAGGCAGAGACGGAGGTCACCACGCGCCTCCACCAAGACCTCGCCAAGCTGATCGGCGTGAAACAGAAGCTCGGGGCCACCGTGCCGCCCGAGATGGCGGCCTTCCTCCGCGGCATCGAGGATCCGGAGACGCTGGTGGACCTCGCCGCCTTCAGTCTCTGCGACAACCCGGGGCTGAAACAAAAGCTTCTCGAAACCCTCGATATCCGCGCGCGCCTCGAACTTTTCACCCGTCACCTGCGCCGCGAGATCGACGAGATCCGCCTGCGGCAGAAGCTCCAAGGCCACCTGCCCGACGACCGGATCTCGCACAACTGACCCGGGAAACGAAAAGGGCCGGTCAAAAGACCGGCCCTTAAGCCCTTCGCCCGCTCGGGCTTGGGAAAGTGGTGGTAGGATCTGGATTCGAACCAGAGAAGGCGTTAGCCAGGAGATTTACAGTCTCCCCTCGTTGGCCACTTGAGTATCCTACCAGTGAAGGAAGGCGAAAACTCTCGACTCATTTCGCGGACGGCAAGGTTTTTTTAGCGCTCCCTTGCATCGGCGCTCCCGGCGGGTTGTCTGAAGGACGTGATCGCGGATTTTTTCCACGAACTCCTGAACCTGTTTCTCGAGCGTGGCCTGTGGCCGAGTCTGTTCTCCATCGCGGGCTTCCTCCTCGCGTTTTTCCTCGTGGCGCGGCTCATGAGCGAGCGGCGGGCGCCGGCCAACACCCTCGCCTGGCTGCTGGGGATCGTGCTCGTGCCGTACGTCGGCGTGCCTTTTTACCTCCTCTTCGGCGGACGCAAGCTCCGCCAGCTGGCCGAGCTCAAGGCCCGGCTCCGCCCTGCCCTGCCCAGCGGCACGCCGCTGGAGGGCCAGCCGCCCGTCGCCCACACCGTCATCGCCAACGGTGCCCCGGCCCCGCTGCCGGGCAACCGCCTCGCGCTCCTGACCACGGGAGAAGACGCGTTCGCGACCCTCGTGGAACACATCCAGGCGGCGCGGCACTCGATCCACATCGCGACGTTCATCCTCGGGCGCGACGAAACCGGCCGGCGCATAGTCGCCCTGCTCGCCGAGCGCGCGCGGGCCGGCGTGAAAGTCCGCCTGCTGCTCGACGCGGTGGGCTGCATGTTTGTGCGCCGGGGCTTTGTGCGGCCGATCCTCGACGCCGGGGGCGAAGTCGCGTGGTTCATGCCGGTACGGCCCTTCACCTCGCGCGGCTCAGCCAACCTCCGCAATCACCGCAAGATCGCCGTCTTCGACCATCACACTGCGATCATCGGCGGCCACAATCTTGCCCGCGAGTACATGGGCCCCACCCCGCTGAAGAAACGCTGGCGGGACTTCGGCGCGGTGATCATGGGCCCGGCCGCCGTGCAGCTGAACGAGGTGTTCATCGCCGACTGGTGCTTCGCCAGCAACCAGGCCCCGGAGACCCTGCAGGCCGAAGGCAGCGCCGCCGCACTCTCGCCGCAGGGCGACAGCACCCTGCAGGTCGTGGCCAGCGGACCCGACATCAAAGGCGACCCGCTTTACGAAGGCATCGTCTCCATGATCCAGGAGGCAAAGCACAGCCTCTGGGTCGTCACCCCGTACTTCCTGCCCGACGAGGTGCTGCTGCGCTCGCTGCTGGTGAAAGCCCACACCGGCTGCGCGATCACCCTGATCATCCCGGCGCACTCCAACCACCCGATCACCGATTTCGCGCGCCGCCACTATGTACGCTCGCTGCAGGAGGCCGGCGTACGCGTGCGGCTCTTCGGCCCGGGCATGATGCACAGCAAGGCGGTCATCTCCGACGACACGACGGCAGTGCTCGGCTCGGCGAACTTCGACCCGCGCAGCCTCTTCGTGAATTTCGAGATCGGCGTGTTTGCCCACTCGACGCCCGACGTGCTCGCGATCCGGGCCTGGGCCGAGGAGCAGCTCAAGCAATGCCGCGAGCCGGGCCCCGACAAGCTGCGGCGGCACCGTGTGCTCAGCGGTATCCTGGAGGATCTGAGCCGGCTGCTGGCGCCGCTGCTGTAGGCACAAAAAAGGGCGGTTAAGGATAACCGCCCCGATCATTGGAACTGATGCCCGTCGCTCAGACCGGCGCGGGCGCGCCGGCCGTCTCGAGGAGGCTCAGGGCCTCGCGCAGTTCGCGGCGGATCTCGGCGAGATGGGCCCGGGCTTCCTCCAGCTGGTGGACGGCCTTCTCGGTGTATTCAGCCTTCAATACTTCGGCGCGGTGCGAGTAGTCGGCGCGGATGGCCGCCCAGCGCTCGCCGAGGTGGTGGAGCTTGGCGTCGGAGGACTGGAGCAGCACGCGGAGGCGCTCATTGAGGACGTTCTTGCGGCAGGCGAGGCGGGCGTTGAGGCGGCGACGCGTGTCGGCGAGCTGGGCGAGCAGCACCTTTTCCTCGGGCACGCGGCGCAGGCCGCGCGCGAGCCGGATCTTCTCGAGGGTCCAGATCGACCACTTGGTCGGGTCCCACTGCCACCACTTCACGCCGTTGCGGTAGTCGTGCTGAAACTCGTGGTGATAGTTGTGATAGCCCTCGCCGAAGGTGAAGAGCGCCATCACGCCGCTGTCGCGGGCGCTGCACTTGTCGGAGTACGGCTGGCTGCCGACTGTGTGGCAGAGCGAGTTGATGAAAAACGTCATGTGCTGCACCGCGACCACGCGGGCGACGCCGGCGAGCAGGAAGCCGCCCAGCGCTCCGACCGCACCGCCGTAAAGATAACCGAGGAAGGCCGGCAGGACGAAGCCGATGACCACCGCGATCGGGACGTAAAACCGGGACTGGAAACGCACGAGCGGGTCCTTGCGGAGGTCGTTGACGTTGTCGAGGGGGGCCTCGGGCGTGAGCTTGAAGAGGATCCAGCCGATGTGCGCGTACCAGAAGCCCTGCGAGATGTCGTAGGGGTCGTCCTTATGGTCGACATGCTTGTGGTGGCGGCGGTGGTCCGAGACCCAGTTGAGCGCGGCGTTTTCAAAAGCCGCGGCGCCAAAGAGCAGCGTGAAGAGCCGGACCGGCCAGCTCGCCTCGAAGGCGATGTGGGCGAAGAGCCGGTGGTAGCCGAGCGTGATGCTCAGGCCCGTCGCGATAAAAAAGGCAAGGAACATGCCCCCCTGGAACCAGTTGAGGCCGAAATGCCACAGGTAAAAGGGGACGGCCGTGCAGGTGATGGCGGCGGTACCGATCAGGAAGGAACTATTAACCCAGTCAATGCGGGCGGCAGGAAGACGAAAAGGCACGATGCCGCGAGCGTGCGAACCAGACTCCACGCGGCGAGCGGAATCGGTGTGGAGAACCCGGAAAAATTTCCAAACGCGGGCGGATTTTTTTGAACACCCGCCCGAAAACCCGCTTCCACAGCCGGTTGCAGTCGGGCGGACCGCTTACCGGGAGCCACGGCCCCCTGCCCGCTCAACCCTGTGTGAGCATGAACTCCACCGCCTCGCGCAGCGCTTCCCAGCTGGCGTCGATGATGTTGTCGCTCACGCCGACAGTGCCCCAGATGCGGTGGCCGTCGCCGCTCTCGATCAGCACGCGCGTGCGCGAGCCGGCGCCGAGGTTGCTCTCCAGGATGCGCACCTTGTAGTCGCGGAGCGTCAGCTCGCGGAGGCGCGGGTAGGCCTTCTCCAAGGCGCGACGCAGGGCCTGGTCGAGCGCGCCGATGGGGCCGGACTCCTCGGCCACAGTGTGGACCGACTCGCCGTTGACCTTCAGCTTCACCGTGGCCTCGGCCAGCAGCTCCGCGCCGCGGCGCTCGATGATCACACGGTAACTCTCGACCTCGAAGAAGTCCTTGCGCTGCCCGAGCGACTTGCTGACCAGCAGCTTGAACGACGCGTCGGCCGCCTCGTACTCGTAGCCGCGGAACTCGCGCTCCTTCAGCTCCTCGATCAGGTTCTTCATGCCGGGGTGCGCGGCGTCGAGCTCCACGCCCATTTCCTTGGCCTTCAGCGCGAGGCTGCTGCGGCCGGCCATGTCGGAGACGAGGACGCGCGTGCGGTTGCCCACGAGGGCGGGATCGATGTGCTCGTAGCTGCGCGCGACCTTCTGCGCGGCGTTGGCGTGCAGGCCGCCCTTGTGGGCAAAGGCGGAGTGACCCACGTAGGGCGCCTTCGGATCGGGCCGCAGGTTGGCCAGCTCGTCGAAGTACAGCGAGAGGTCGCGCAGCTCCGCGAGGTTCGGCGCGCAGTGCGCCGTGCGGTTCATCTTGAGCAGGAGATTGGGCAGGATGGTGATGAGGTTGGCGTTGCCCACGCGCTCGCCGTAGCCGTTCATCGTGCCCTGCACGAGGCCCGCGCCGGCGTCGATGCCCGCAAGGGAGACCGCCACGCCGAGGCCGCTGTCGTTGTGGCAGTGGACGCCGATCTTGTCGCCGCCGAAGCGGGCGACGGCAGCCGCCACGATGCGGCTGACCTCGGGGACGAGCTTGCCGCCGTTGGTTTCGCAGAGCGTCAGGTTGCTCGCGCCGCCCCGGGCCGCGGCCTCGAGGGTGCGCAGCGCGTAGTCGGGATTATCGAGATAGCCGTCGAAAAAGTGCTCGGCGTCGTAGATCACCTCGCGGCCTTGGGCGACGAGGTAGCGCACCGAATCCTCGATCATCGCGAGGTTTTCCTCGGGCGTGGTGCGGAGGATCTCGGCGACGTGCAGCGACCAGGTTTTGCCGACGATCGTCAGCACCGGCATCTGGCTGTCGAGGAGCGTGCGGAGCTGCGGGTCTTCCGAAGCCACGGCGCCCGCCCGGCGGGTCGAACCGAAGGCCGCCATGCGCGCGTGCTTGAGCTTGAGATTTTTAGCCTCGGCGAAAAACGCGATGTCGCGGGGATTCGACCCCGGGAAGCCGCCCTCGATGTAGTCCACGCCAAACTGGTCGAGCTTCTGGGCGATCAGGAGCTTGTCAGTGACCGAAAAGCTAATGCCCTCGCCCTGGGTACCGTCGCGCAAGGTCGTGTCGTAGATCTTTACCGGGATGGGCGGATTCGTGGGCATGGGTGGGAAAGTTGAGGGCAACCGCTCCAGGCGGCAACGCTTCTGTCAGACGCTGCGCTCACACGCCGTGCTCATCGATGAACCGCTTGATCGCGGCCGGCTCGGCCTTGATGCGATGCTTGACGATGGGCCGCGCCTTGAGGGCCTCGAGCGTGGGGTGCGTCGGCTCCACGCCGATGGCGGCCTGGATGGTCTCGGGAAACTTCGCCGGGCTCGCCGTGGACAGCACCACGCTGACGCGGTCGGGATGGTGCGACTGAAACGCGCAGGCAGTGTGCGGATCGATGACGTAACCGTGCTCGCGGTAAACGCGGGCGATGATGTCGGGGATCTCCGCATCGGTGCAGCGCGTGGCGGAAAAGCCCGAGCGGTCGAGGTCGGCGAGCGCACACACGCCCGTCTGGCGGAAGGTCTCCATCGCGGCCCGCACGCGGGCGGCGTCGCGGCCCAGCCCATAATAGAGGAAGCGCTCGAAGTTCGACGACACCTGGATGTCCATCGAAGGCGCGAGGCTCGGCTGCACGGCCCCGACGCGGTATTCGCCGGTTGTGAAGAGGCGGTAGAGGATATCGTTCTGGTTGGTCGCGACGCGGAAGCCCCGGATCGGCACGCCCATCTGCTGGAGCAGCCAGCCGGCGAGGACGTTGCCGAAATTGCCCGTGGGCACGACGAACTCGACGTTGTCGCGCTCGCCCGGCGGCAGGCGCAGCCACGCGTAGAGGTAGTATACGCACTGCGCGAGGACGCGCGCGAGGTTGATGGAGTTGACCGCCGAGAGGCGGTGCTGCGTGCGGAAATTTTGGTCGCCGAAGATCTCCTTCAGCGCGGCCTGCGCGTCGTCAAAGGTGCCGTCCACCGCGAGCGCAAAGACATTGGCCGCGCCCGTGCAGGCCATCTGGCGCTCCTGCAGCGGCGACACGCGCCCGTCGGGATAGAGGATGAAGATGCCGGTGCCCGGCTTGCCGAGGAGGCCGTGAATCGCGGCCGCGCCCGTGTCGCCGGAGGTGGCGCCGAGGACATTGATCGTCTCGCGGCGCTCGCGGCACTGGTGCGCGTAGAGGTTGCCGAGCAGCTGGAGCGCGAAGTCCTTGAACGCGAGCGTGGGGCCGTGAAACAGCTCCAGCACATGCAGCCGCGGCCCGAGCCGGCGCAGTGGCGCGATATCGGGATGCGAGAAACGCGTGTACGACTCCGCCACGATGGCGCGCAGCGTCTCCGCCGGGATATCCGTGGCGAAGACGCGCAGGAATTCGAAGCACAGCTCGGCGTAGCCGAGCTTTTCAAAGCGCTGCAGCTGGCCGGAGAAATCCGGCAGCGTCTCCGGCAGGAAGAGACCGCCGTCCGGCGCGAGGCCCGTGGCCACGGCGTCGGAGAAACCGAGCGGCGCGGCCTGTCCGCGGGTGGAGATGAAGCGCATGGGACCGCGCCCTGTCCTCAGATGTTTTCCAAGCCGAAGGCCTTGTGCGCGAGGCGCGCGGCCTCGTCGGCGCGATCCTGGTCGATCACGATGGAAATCTTGATCTCGGAGGTGCTGATCAGCTCGATGTTGATGCCGGCGTGCGCGAGCGCCTCGAAGAGCGTGGCGGCGACCCCGGAGTGCGTCTTCATGCCGACGCCGACGACGGAGAGCTTGGCGATGTGCTCGTGCACGGCGACCTGGCCGCCGCCGATGGAGGCGAGCGCGGGCTCGAGGGCCTTGGCGGCCTTGTGCGTGTCGGTCTGGGGCACGGTGAACGTGAGGTTGGCCACGCCGTGGCGGCCGACGTTCTGCACGATCATGTCGACCAGGATGTTCGCGTCGGCGAGCGCGCGGAACACCGCGGCGGAGGTGCCGGGCTTGTCGGCCACGCCGCTGATGATGATCTTGGCCTGGTCCTTGTCCACGGCGACGCCACGGACGACGACCTTTTCCATGTAGGCGACTTCTTCTTTCACAATGGTTCCTGGGTTTTGGTTAAAGCTGGAGCGGACTTCGAAGACGACGTTGTACTTCTTCGCGAACTCGACGGAGCGGGACTGCATGACCTTCGAGCCCGACGAGGCGAGCTCGAGCATCTCGTCGTAGCTGATCTCGTTGAGCTTCTTGGCGGTCTTCACGACGCGCGGGTCGGCGGTATAAACGCCGTCCACGTCGGTGTAGATCTCGCACTTGTCGGCCGAAACCGCCGCCGCGAGGGCGATGGCGGTGAGGTCGGAGCCGCCGCGGCCGAGCGTGGTGATGTGGCCCTCGTCGTTGATGCCCTGGAAGCCGGCGACGATGATGACCTTGCCGGCCTTGAGGTCCTTCTCGAGGGGCTTGGCGTCGATGGTCTTGATCTTGGCCTTGGTGTGGACCTTGTCGGTGAAGATGCCGGCCTGCGCGCCGGTGTAGCTCACGGCATCCACGCCGATGGCCTGGAGCGCCATGGCGGTGAGGGCGATCGTCTCCTGCTCGCCGATGGCGAGGAGCTGGTCCATCTCGCGCTCGGAGGGATTCGGGTGAATCGATTTGGCGCGGGCAATGAGCTCGTTCGTCACGCCGGAGCGGGCCGAGACGACGACAACGAGTTCGTTGCCCTCGTCGCGAAACGCCTTGATGCGGTTTGCGACGTTCTTGATGCGGTCGACGTCACCCACGGAGGTGCCGCCGTATTTTTGGACGATGCGTGCCATGGCAAAATTTTAGTCGGCGAAGTCGCCGATGCGGAGGAGCAGCGGGGCCTCGACCATGCTGGGGAGCTTGGCGAGACGCGCGAGCGTGGCCTGGATCGCGCGCTCGTTGCTCTCGTGCGTGGTGAGGACGATCGACGCGGCGTCGGGCCGGTCGGCGCGGTTCTGGATAACGCTCGCGATGCTCACGTTTTTCTCCGCCATGACCGAGGCCACCTGGGCGAGCACGCCTGGGCGGTCCTTCACCGTGAGGCGGAGGTAGTAGCGGCCCCGGATGTGCTCGGCCGGCGCGAGGCGGCAGTCGCCGAGCGGGCGGCCCTTGGTCGCGGCCTCCTTGCGGGAAGTGATGAAGGCGCGGCGATCGTTGCGCAGCAGCGCGACGGCATCGACGATGTCGCTGATCACCGCGCTGGACGTAGCGTCCTGCCCGGCGCCACGGCCGATGTAGAGCGTGGTACCGACGACGTCGCCCTTGACGGAGACGGCGTTGAAGACGCCGCTGACCTTGGCGACGACGTGGCTCTCGGGGAGCAGCGTGGGGTGCACGCGCACGCTGAGCTCGTTGGTCGCGAAGTCGCGGGCGATGATCGCGAGGAGCTTGATGCCGTAGCCGAAGGTCGCGGCGTGGCGGAAATCCGCCGGCGTGAGCCGGTCGATGCCCTCGACCACCATCTGCTCGGTCTGCACCCAGACGCCGTGCGCGAGGTAGGTGAGCACCGCGGCCTTGTGCGCGGTGTCCCAGCCCTGCACGTCAAGCGACTCGTCGGCCTCGGCATAGCCGAGGGCCTTCGCATCGGCGAGGACGGAGGCGTACGGGATATCCTGCTCCTCCATCTGCGTGAGGATGTAGTTACACGTGCCGTTGAGGATGCCGTAGATGAGCGGGAAGCGGTTGGCCACCAGGCCCTCGCGCAGGGACTTGATGATCGGGATGCCGCCGGCGACGCTGGCCTCGAAGAGGAAGTGGCCGCCGTGTTTGCGCGCCATCGCGAAGATCTCCGCGCCGTGCTTGCAGATGAGCGCCTTGTTGGCCGAGACGACGACCTTGCCGAGCGCGAGCGCGGCCAGGGTGACATCGCGCGCGACATCGGTGCCGCCGATCAGCTCGCACACGATGTCGATGGCGGGATCGGAGGCGACCGCGATGGGATCGTCGGTGATCTTGGTCGCGGGGATGCGGACGGTGCGCTTCTTCTTTTTGTCGCGCACGGCGGCGACGGTGATCTCGAGCTTCACGCCGAGGCGCGACTCGAGCTCGGCGCTCGCGTGATCAAGATGTTTCCACACACCCTGCCCCACGGTGCCGAGACCGCACAAACCGATGCGAATGACGTGGGGAGCGCTCATGATTTTGATTCGGCTTTCTTCTGCCCGACCTTGTTTTCCGTGCCGGCAAGGAGCCGTGCAACGTTCGCGCGGTGGCGGATGACGATGAAGGCGGCCACCGCGGCGGAGAGACCGATCAGCAGCGGCGGCTGGTTTAGAAAATACGCCGTGACGGGGAGCGACAGCGCCGCCACGATCGAAGCGAGCGAGACATAGCGGAAGACCGCCAGGACCAGCAGGAACGCCGCGAGCGCGATCAGCGCACCATAAGGAAACAGCACGAGAAAACCACCGGCGCCGGTCGCGACGCTCTTGCCCCCGCGAAACTTGGTGAAGCAGGAAAACGCATGGCCGACCATGGCGCCGATCAGGCCGACGAGGCCGAGCTCATAGGTGGTGTAAGGATCGCTGCCGCAGTACGACGAACCGGCCGGGCGGTTGAGATAGCACAGCAAGATCGGCCAGCCCGCCGCCACCGCCCCCTTCAGGGCATCGAGCGCCATCACAAGGTTGCCGGGACCATGCCCGAGGACCCGGCGGACGTTGGTCGCTCCCGGGTTTTTACTGCCGACCTCGAAGATGTTCACCCCTTTCGCGCGCGCGACGAGGTACCCGAAGGGCAAGGAGCCCAACAGGTAACCGACGACGGCGGCGATAAGGAACGGCAGGACCATTGCGCGGGGTTACAGCTGCACGAACTTCGCGAGTTTGATCGCGCGGTGCGACTTTAATTCTTTGCGCACGGTCTCGCCCGGCTCGCTGTCGAGGTTGATCACCATGAGCGCGGTCTCGCCGGCCTGCTGGCGGCTGAGCGACATGTTGGCGATGTTGACGCCGTCCGTGCCGAGCAGCGTGCCCACGTAGCCGATCATGCCGGGCTCGTCGTGGTTCTCGATGAGGAGGAGCTTGCCCGCGGCGTCGGCCTCGACCTCGCGGCCGTTGATCTCGACGATACGGGGCTTGGCGGACTTGCCGATGAGCGTGCCCTTGGCCGAGTGGATGCTGCCGTCGGCCGCAACGGCGTCGATGGCGATGAGCTCGGTGTAGTCCACGTCGTCAGTGGACTTGATCACCTCAATCTTCACGCCGAGGCGCTCGAGCTGGATCGGGGCGTTGACGAAGTTGACCTCTTCGCCGCTGATGCGGCGCAGCCAGCCGCGCTGGATGGAGCGCGTGACCGAGTTGGAGTCGAGATCGGTGATCTTGCCCCAGTACGTGATGCGGAGGGACGAGATCTGCGCGGGCGAGATCTGCTGCACGAGCGTGCCGAGCTTGGCGCCGAGGTCGAGGTACGGCCCGAGGATCTTGAGCGCGGCGGCGTCGATCGAGGGCATGTTGACGGCGTTGCGGATCACGCCACCGGCGAGCACGTCGGCGATCTGCTCGGCGACCTCGATGCCCACGCTCTCCTGCGCCTCGGCGGTGGAGGCGCCAAGGTGCGGCGTGAGGACGACATTGGGCAACTTGCGGAACTCGCTGTCGGCCGCGAGGGGCTCGTCCTCGAACACGTCGAGACCGGCGGCGGCGACCTTGCCGGACTTCAGGGCGGCGAGGAGCGCTTTCTCCTCGATGATACCGCCGCGGGCGCAGTTGAAGATGCGGAGGCCCTTCTTGCACTTCGCGAACGCCGCGTCGTTGATCATGTACTTCGTGCCCTCGGTGAGCGGCATGTGTACGGTGATGTAGTCGGACTGGGCGAGGAGCTCGTCGAGCGTGACGGCCTCGATCTGCATGGCCTTGGCGCGGCTCGGCGCGAGATAGGGATCATAGGCGACGACGCGCATGCCGAACGCCTGCGCGCGCTTCGCCACCTCGGAGCCGATGCGGCCGAGGCCGACGATGCCGAGGGTTTTGCGAAACAGCTCGATGCCCGAGAAGCTCTTGCGGTCCCACTGACCGGCCTTCATCGACGCCGCGGCCTGGGGCACAGGGCGCGCGCCGCACAGGAGGTGCGTGAAGGTCAGCTCGGCCGTCGCGATGGTGTTGCCCGAGGGCGTGTTCATCACGATCACACCGCGCTCGGTGGCGGCCTCGACATCGACGTTGTCCACGCCGACGCCGGCGCGACCCACGACCTTGAGCAAGGGCGCGGCGGCGATCACCTCGGCGGTGATCTTCGTCTCCGAACGCACCGCGATCGCGTGCACGTCGCGGACCAGCTCCAGGACCTTCTCCGGGGAGGAGCCGTAGGCCTCGATCACTTCAAAGCCCGGCTGCTGGCGCAGATAGGCGACTCCCTTGGGTGAGATCTTGTCGGCGACGAGGACTTTCATGGAGGCAAAAATGGCTCCGATGGAAATATTCATCGCCCCCACTAGCAAGGAAAACGTGGGGTTATGACTGCGGGGCGCCCGGGGGCAGTTGCGCTCATCGTCGAGCGCAACTGGACGGGTTAAAGCCGGGTCGCGGCGACTTTATCTCACTTTGTCCAAGTCTCAGGCACCTTCGCCGCGCCGGCTGGCAAGTGCGCCACGCTGAAGCCGATCATGTCCGTCCACTCGTCGATGGTCTTGGAAACGGGCGTGGTGCCGCTGGAACCGCCGTGGCCGGCGTTGGACTCGATGCGGATCAGCGCAGGATTTTTGCCGCCCGCCACCGCCGCCTGGAGCGTGGCCGTGTATTTGTACGAGTGCGCGGGGAATACGCGGTCGTCGTGGTCGCCGGTGGTGACGAAGACCGCCGGATACGCCGCGCCGGGCTTGATCGTGTGCAGCGGCGAGTAGGCGCGCAGATAGGCAAAGCCCTCCGGCGTGTCGCTGTTGCCGTAATCGGAGGCCCAGGAGGCGCCGACGGTGAATTTGTGGTAGCGCAACATGTCCATGACGCCGACCTGCGGGATCGCGACGGCGGCGAGGTCGGGCCGTTGGTTGATGACGGCGCCGATGAGGAGGCCGCCGTTGGAGCGGCCTTGGATCACGAGACGGTCGTGGCTCGTGTAGTGCTGCGCGACGAGCCAGTCGCCCGCGCCGATGAAGTCGTCGAACACGTTTTGCTTCTTCGCCTTCGTGCCGGCGACATGCCACTCCTCGCCAAATTCGCTGCCGCCGCGCAGGTTGACCTGCACGTACACGCCGCCGAGTTCGAGCCAGACGAGCGGCGGAATCGAGAAGGCAGAGTGCATCGCGATGTTAAAGCCGCCGTAGCCGTAGAGCCACGCGGGGGCCTTGCCGTCGAGCGGCAGGTCCTTGCGGCGCGTAACGAACATCGGGATCTTCGTACCGTCCTTCGAGGCGAACCACACCTGCTCCGTCGTGTAGCGCGCGGTGTCGATCGCGACCTTCGTCTGCTGGAAGACCGTGCTCTTGCCCGTGTCGAGGTCGTGGCGGAAAATCGTCGGCGGCGAGAGGAACGACGAGTAGCTGTAGAACAACTCCGGCTCGTCGTCGCGCCCGCTGACGCCTGCGACCGTGCCGATGCCGGGCAGCTGGATCTCGCCGAGCGCGCGGCCATCCGTGCCGAAGACCGCGAGGCGGCTCTGCACGTTGTGCATGTAGGTCACGACAAAGCGGCCGCCGATGAACTGGATGTCGTCGATATTGTCTGCCGATTCTGGGACGACCGTCCGCCAGTTGGCGCGCGCGGGGGCCTTCAGATCGACGGCGACGACCTTGCTGCGCGGGGCGCCGAGGTTGGTGAAGAGGTAGAGCGTGTCGCCCTGGCTGCCGACGAGGCTGTAGTTGGCGTCGAAGGCATCGAGGAGTTTCACCACCGGGGCGTCGAGCCGCGGGTTCTGCGGGTCACCCAGGTCGCGGTAATAGAGCGCGTTCTCCACGCGGCCGTTTTGCTGGATGTAGAACGTCTGAAAACGCCCGTCATCGCTGAGCGAGTCGTAAGTCTGCCACTCGGGGTGCTCGGGCAGCTCGTAAACGAGCTTGTCCTCGCTCTGCGGCGTGCCGAGGCGGTGATAGTAGGTGCGGCGGTTGACGAGTTTGCCGAAGAGTTTGTCGCCCTTCGCAAGCTCGGGGTAGCGGCCGTAGAAGAAGCCCTTGCTGTCCTTCGTCCAGCTCATGCCGGAGAACTTCACCCAGGCGATGTGGTCGCCGGTATCCTTGCCCGTCGCGATGTCGCGCACGTAAAAATCTTCCCAGTCCGAGCCCGCGCCCTTTAGCGCGTAGCCGAGATACTTGCCATCGCTCGAGGCCGCCGTGGTACCCAGTGCGACCGTGCCGTCGGTCGAGAGCGTGTTGGGATCGATCAGCACGCGCGGCGTCGCCGCAAGCGAGTCCTGCACGTAGAGCACGGACTGGTTTTGCAGGCCGTCGTTTTTCGAGAAGAAGTAGTGACCGCCGCGCTTCGACGGCAGGCTGAAGCGCGAGAAATTCCACAACTGCGTGAGCCGCGCGCGGATCGCGGCGCGCTCGGGGATCTTAGCGAGCTCGGCGTTGGTCAGCGCGCGCTCGGCCGCCACCCACGCCTTCGTCTCCGGCGAATCGATGCTCTCCATCCAGCGGTAGGGATCGGCGACCTTCGTGCCGTGATAATCATCGACGTGGTCGCCGCGCGGGGCGGCGGGATAGGTCCATTTGGGAGTTTCAGCCATGAGCGATAGGGCGAGGAACAGCGGGGTCAGCAGGGTAAGTTTACGCATGCCGGGAGCAAATACGCCGGCCCTACCGCAGGCAAGCGCGGCGCTGTTGCCATGCGTGAGCCCGGTGCTTTTCGTGGGGCATGGATTCCGCCGCCCGCCTCGCCCGCCAAGTCGCCTTCATCCTCGAAGTAGACAAGCTGAAGGAAATCTTCCGCCAGACCCATAACACACAGAGCCGCCGCACCGAGAACGACGCGGAGCACTCGTGGCACCTCTGCCTCTGCGTCCTCGTCCTCGCCGAGCACGCCAACTCCCCCACCCTCGACGTCCTGCGCGTGCTGAAGATGGTCATCCTCCACGACCTCGTGGAAATCGACGCCGGCGACACCTTCGCTTACGACACCGCGCGCATGGCCGACCAGCACGAGCGCGAGGCCCGCGCGGCCGACCGCATCTTCGGCCTGCTGCCGGCCGACCAGGCCGCGGAGTTTCGCGCGCTCTGGGACGAGTTTGAGGCCAAGACCACGCCCGAGGCGAAGTTCGCCGCCGCCGTGGACCGTTTCCAACCGATGCTGCTCAACTGCCACACCGAAGGCACCGCGTGGCGCCGCCACGGCGTGACGCACGACCGCGTCCTCGCTCGCAACGCCCATGTCGCCGAAGGCTGCGTGCCTCTGTGGGAATACGTTGTGAAGATGGTGCAGGAAGCCGTGAACGCCGGGCATCTGCTGCCGGCGAAAAAACCCTGACGCACCCTCAGCTCAAGTCCCGGATCGAGCCGAACTCGGGGTCGAAGAGCCGGCGGTAGGTGCGCACGATCGTGCCGTCGGTCAGGCCCGCGAGCCAGTCGCAGATCTGGCGCGCCTTGCCCGCCTCGGTGGTCTCCTGCTCGATCAACCGGCCGACGCGCGGCGGCAAAATATTGATCACGCGCGGGCCCCGCTCGACGTAGTTGCTCCAGCACGACGCCCACAGGTCGAAGAGCACCCGGCGCGCCTTGTGCTCCATCTGCTGGAGCTGCGGGCTTTCGAAGATGATGTCGTTAGCCAGCTTCTTCCAGAACTGCGCCTCGCGCTCCGCCGCCGGCGCGACGACGAGCTCATAGCGGTAGCGGTTGGTCTTGGCCGACATGAAATTGCTCCGCTCGCGCAGGCGGCTCGATTTGATGAACGCGCCGATCTTTTGGGAAAACACGCTCTCCAGCCGGTCGCTGCGGATCGCGTTGAAGAGCGACTCCAGGTGCGCCTGCTGCTCCGGCCCCAACGTCTCCCCCGCCGCCCAGCGCTCGACACGGTCGATCGTGAGAAAGCCTGCGGACACGCCGTCCACGATGTCGTTGAGCGAGTACGCGGCGTCGTCCGCCCAGTCCATGATCTGGCACTCGACGCTCTTGAAGGCATTGAGCTTCTCCCCTTCGTGCAGCGCCGCCGGGATCGCCGTGCCGCCGAAGACGAAATCGCGCGCCGCCTCCTGCGGATCGTAGAGAAAGTGATTCTGTGGCGGCGCGGGAAACTCACGGAAGAGCTTCTTGTACTTCAGCACGCCATCGAGCAGCGCGCGGGTCGGCTGCATGCCGCGCACGCCGGACTCGTTTTGGTACATCGTGGCGGTGAGCATGTGCAGCGTCTGGGCGTTGCCCTCGAAGCCACCCCGCGACACCATCAGCTCCTGTAGCGTCCGCTCG
The DNA here is from genome assembly GCA_018239845.1 of Verrucomicrobiota bacterium. Lineage (GTDB taxonomy): Bacteria > Verrucomicrobiota > Verrucomicrobiia > Opitutales > Opitutaceae > CAIRCN01. The sequence continues at coordinate 7,168 of JAFEGO010000026.1, read as the reverse complement.
CCGGAGTGACCGAAGGGCGGGTGCCCGAGGTCGTGCGCGAGGCACACCGCCTCGACCAATTCACCATCGATGAAAAAGTCCTCCTTCAGCGGCCCGCCGCGCGACAGCAGGTAGTGGCAGATCGAGCGGCCGATTTGCGCGACCTCCATCGAGTGCGTCAGTCGCGTGCGGTAGAAATCGTATTCGCCCGAGAGGAAGACCTGCGTCTTGGACTGCAGCTTGCGGAAGGCGTGGGCGTGGATGATCCGGTCGCGGTCGATCTGAAACGCGCTGCGGTAATCCGCCTTTCGCACCCCGCCATGGTGCTCGAGGTCGAAGTCGTTGTAGAAGCGGTTCGGCATGGGTTTCGCTTCGACACGAGCGGCAAGCCGCCCACGATGCAAACCCATATCATGCCGCGCTACGCCTTCCGCACCGCCCTCGGCTACTGCGCCGTCTCGTGGGAAAACGCCGTCCTCACGCGTTTCGAGCTGCCCGAGGCCACCCTGAGCATTGACGACGAACCCTCGCCGCCGCCCGAGATCATCGCCCTCGCCGAGCGCGTGCGCGCGCACCTCGACGGCCAGTTTCAGGATTTCTCCGACCTGCCCTACCAGTTCTCCCTGGTGCCCGTCTTCGCCTGCGACGTGTACCGCGCCACCCTCGCGATCAAACCCGGCCAGACCCGCACCTACGGCGAGATCGCCGCGACGCTCAACCAGCCCGCGTCCGCCAGCCGCGCCGTCGGCTCCGCCCTCGGCGCCAACCCCTGGCCTCTCCTCATCCCCTGCCACCGCGTCGTCGCCGCCGGCGGCAAGATGACCGGCTTTTCCGGCCCCGGCGGCATCCAGACCAAGCTCCGCCTCCTCGCCCTCGAAGGCGACCAGCTGTTCCCGATGTGAGGCAGAACGGGTCTCTGACCTTGTTCTTCTTCTAATGCCCGCCTGCGCCGCGCTTCACGTCGCGGGCAATGTGCGCTTCGGAGTTGTTTCGCCCCCGCATCCGGACAATCTGCGGCAAACACATCCATTTGCCATGCCTGCCAAAACCATGCGCGCCATCGCCAAGCTCACCGCCGGTCCCGGCCTCCAGATGACCGAGGTCCCCGTGCCCGAACCCGGCATCAACGACGTCCTCATCAAGATCAAGAAGACGTCCATCTGCGGCACGGACGTCCATATCTACAACTGGGACTCCTGGGCCGAGAAGACCATCAAGGCCCCCATGGTGATCGGCCACGAATTCGTCGGTACCGTCGAAAAGGTCGGCAGCAACGTCCTCGGTTTCAAACCCGGCGACCTCGTCGATGGCGAGGGCCACATCGTCTGCGGCGTGTGCCGCAACTGCCTCGCCGGCCGCCGCCACCTCTGCAAGGACACTAAGGGCGTGGGCGTGAACCGCCAGGGTGCGTTTGCCGAGTATCTTTGCATCCCCGCCACCAACGCCGTGCACGTCGATCCCGCGATCCCGCTCGACGTCCTCTCGTGCTTCGACCCGCTCGGCAACGCCGTGCACACCGCCCTGCAGTTCGACCTCATCGGCGAGGACGTGCTCATCACCGGCGCCGGACCGATCGGCTGCATGGCCACGGCCATCGCGAAGCAGGTCGGCGCGCGCCACGTCGTCGTCACCGACGTCAACCCCGACCGCCTCGCCCTCGCCAAGCGCATGGGCGCCACGCGTACCGTCGATGTATCCAAGGAAAAACTCCCCGACGTGCAACAGCAGCTCGGCATGAAGGAAGGCTTCGACGTCGGCCTCGAGATGTCGGGCAATCCCCGCGCCCTCGCCGACATGATCGACAACATGTCGCACGGCGGCCGCATCGCGCTCCTCGGCATCATGCCCGGCGCTGCCGCGGTCGACTGGAACAAGGTCGTCTTCAATATGCTCACGATCAAGGGCATCTACGGCCGCGAGATGTATGAGACGTGGTACAAGATGACCGCCCTCATCCAGAGCGGCCTCGATATCAGCCCTGTGATCACGCACCGCTTCCACTACACCGAGTTCCAGCAGGGCTTCGACCTGATGCGCTCCGGCAAGAGCGGCAAGATCGTCCTCAACTGGGAGTAATCCTATGACTCCTGCCTACCTCGCCCATCTCCAGAAAACGCTCGCTGACATCGAGGCCGCGGGGCTCTTCAAGCGCGAGCGCGTCATCACCACGCCCCAGCGTTCGCACATCACCGTCACCGGCGGCCGCGACGTGCTGAACTTCTGCGCCAACAACTACCTCGGCCTCGCCGACAATCCCGAGATCATCCGCGCCGCCCACGCCTCGCTCGACCGCTGGGGCTACGGCCTCTCCTCCGTGCGCTTCATCTGCGGCACGCAGGAGATCCACAAGGAGCTGGAGAACCGCCTCAGCGCCTTCCTCGGCACCGACGACACCATCCTCTACGGCTCGTGTTTCGACGCCAACGGCGGCGTCTTTGAGACCCTGCTCTCCGCCGAGGACGCCGTGATCAGCGACGAGCTGAACCACGCCTCGATCATCGACGGCATCCGCCTCTGCAAGGCCCAGCGCCACCGCTACAAGAACAACGACATGGCCGACCTCGAGGCCAAGCTCCAGGCCGCCGATGCCGCCAAGGCCCGCTTCAAGCTGATCGCGACCGACGGCGTGTTTTCGATGGATGGATACATCGCCAACATGAAGGCCATCTGCGACCTCGCCGACAAATACGGCGCCCTCGTCATGATGGACGACAGCCACGCCGTCGGCTTCATGGGCAAGACCGGCCGCGGCACGCACGAGCACTGCGGCGTCATGGGCCGGGTGGACATCATCACCGGTACGCTCGGCAAGGCCCTCGGCGGCGCCAGCGGCGGCTACATCAGCGGCAAGAAGGAGATCATCGACCTCCTCCGCCAGCGCTCCCGCCCCTACCTCTTCTCCAACACCCTCGCGCCCGTCATCGCCGCCGCGTCGATCACCACGCTCGACCTCATCACGCGCTCGACCGAGCTGCGCGACAAGCTCGAGGCCAGCACCGCGTTCTTCCGCGCGGGCCTCACCGAGGCGGGCCTGACCATCCGGCCCGGCACGCACCCGATCGTGCCCGTAATACTCGGCGATGCCGCGCTCTCACAGAAATTCGCCGCGCGCATGCTGGAGAAGGGCGTGTACGTCATCGGCTTCTTTTACCCCGTCGTCCCGCAGGGCACCGCCCGTATCCGCACGCAGGTCAGCGCCGCCCACAGCCGCGCGGACCTGGAGTTCGCGATCAAGGCCTTCGCCGAGACGAAGCGCGAACTGGGCCTCTGACCGCTCCGCCATTCTGCGCTTCGCTCCGGGCGGGACTCTGCTAGCGTCCTCCGCATGAAGTTGTCCGCCCCCGTCTGCCGCCGCCTGGAAAAGGCTGCGCGCGCCGCCGCCAAGGCCTCTTACTCGCCGTATTCGAAATTCCCCGTCGGCGCCGCCATCCTCGTGGGCTCGGGGAAAATCTACACCGGCTGCAATGTCGAGAACGCCTCCTACGGCCTCTGCAACTGCGCCGAGCGCACCGCGATCTTCACCGCCGCCGCACAGGGCGAGCGCATCGTGCGCGCCGTGGTCGTTTACACGCCGACCGAGACCCCTACCTCGCCGTGCGGCGCGTGCCGCCAGGTGATCAACGAATTCGGACCGGCGGCGGCGGTCGTCAGCATCTGCGATGGTCCCGGCCGCATCGAGACTACGCTCGGCCAACTCCTGCCCCACGCCTTCGGCCCCAAGAATCTCCTATGAAATTGCCCCTCCGCCTCCTGGCCCTTTCGTTCGCCGCAGCGTTACCCTTTGGCGCACACGCCGGCACCACCGCCCTGCCCCTGCCCGCGGGTCCGATCAAGGGTGTCGATCGCGCGTACATCGATCCGGCGGTCTCGCCGTGCAAGGATTTCTACGACTACGCCAACGGTGCCTTCAACAAGGTGGCGATCCCCGGGGAGTATTCCAACTGGGGCGTGAACGAGGAGATCAACGAGCGCAATTACGCCATCCTCAAGGGCATCCTCGAAAGCTCCGCCCGGACCAGCGGCCCGCAGGGCAGCATCGCCCAGCGCGTCGGCGATTTCTACGCCGCCGGCATGGACGAAGCCACCATCGAGAAGGACGGCCTGACCTCGCTCGCCCCGTATGTTGACGAGATCCACGCCATCAAGTCCGGCCGCGACATCATCCCCACCCTGGGCAAACTCTTCGCCCAAGGCGTGGATGCCGGCTTCGGCTTTGGCACGCAGATCGACGACAAGGATACGACGGTGATGATCGCGAGCTTCGCGCAAGGCGGCCTCGGCCTGCCCGAGCGCGACTACTATTTCCGCGAAGGTCCCGAGGCCGCCGACATCCGCACGGCCTACGTCGCGCACATCGCGCGCATGTTCGAGCTCGCCGGCTCGCCCGCCGATGTGGCCAAGGCCAACGCCGCGACCGTGATGGCGTTCGAGACCAAGCTCGCAAAGGTCTCGCGCACGCTCGTCGAGCGGCGCGACCCCGAGAAGAATTACCACAAATACGCCCGCTCCGCGCTGGCCAAGGTCGCCCCCGGCCTTGAGTGGGAAAGCTTCTTCCGGGCGATCGGCCTGCCCGCTTCGGAGAAATATGTGCTGATCGGCCAGCCGGAGTTTTTCGCGGCCTTCGCCGGCCTGCTCGACTCGGAGCCCGTCGAGACGTGGCGCGTGTACCTGCGCTGGCACTTGCTGCACCAGAGCGCGGGATTCCTCCGGCAGGCCTTCGTGGACGAGAACTTCGCCTTCTATGGCAAGAAACTCTCCGGCAAAACCGAGCTGCGTCCCCGTTGGAAGCGCGTGCTCGCCGCGGCCGACAACGCCATCGGCGAAGACCTCGGCCAGCTCTACGTGAAGCAGGCCTTCAGCCCCGCCGCCAAGGAGCGCGCGCTGACGATGGTGAAGTTTCACCTCGAGGCCATGCGCAACCGCATCAAGGCCGCCGACTGGATGAGCGAGACCACAAAACTCCAGGCGTACAAAAAGATCGACGCCATGCGCTCGAAGGTCGGCTACCCCGACGTGTGGCGCGACTATAGCTCACTCACGATCACGCGCACCTCCTACGTGCAGAACGCCATCGCCGCCTCCGCCTTCGAATTCCGCCGCAACCTCAACAAGCTCGGCAAACCAGTCGATCGCAGCGAGTGGCTGATGACCCCGCAGACCAACAACGCCTACTACGAGCCCACGTTGAACGAGATGTGTTTCCCCGCCGGCATCCTCCAGCCGCCCTTCTTCGACGAGAATGCCGACGACGCCACCAACTACGGCGCCCTCGCCTCCACCATCGGCCACGAGCTCACCCACGGCTTCGACGACCAGGGCCGCCAGTACGACGCGCAGGGCAACCTCAAGAGCTGGTGGACGGAAGACGACGCGAAGAAGTTCGAGGTTCGCGCCGAACTCGTCGCCAAGCAGTATAGCGCCTACCAGCCGCTGCCCGGCCTGCACATCGACGGCCACCAGACCCTCGGCGAAAACATCGCAGACGTCGGCGGCCTGCGCGTCTCGTACGAGGCCTTCAAGCTCGCGACCGCGAACAAGCGGCTGATGCCCGTCGATGGCTTTACACCCGACCAGCGCTTCTTCATCGCCTTCGCGCAGGGCTGGCGCACCAACCAGCGCCCCGAGCAGCTCCGCCTGCAGGTGACGAGCGACGTGCACAGCCCGGTGCACTGGCGCGTCGTCGGCCCCGTGGCGAATTTCCCGGAGTTCCGCGCCGCCTTCGACTGCAAGGAGCCGGCTCCAAGCTGGCCGCCGATCTGGTAAAAGTAGCGCAGGCGTCCCGCCTGCAAAAACGATAGCAGCCCAGGACGTGTTGAAAAACGCGCCTTACTCCCCGCCGAAGAAATCGCGGACGAACTCCATCACCTGCGCGGCCGGCACGTCCTGTTCGGCGCGGTCGGACATGTTGCGCACCTTCACGAGACCCTTGGCGAGTTCGTCGGCGCCGTAGATAAGCGCGAGCTTCGCGCCCGACTCGCTCGCGAGTTTGAACTGTTTGCCGAAGGCCACCTCGCGGATCGGATAATCGGTGCGGTAGCCCGCCGCGCGCAGCGCGTGGATGTCGGCAAACGCCGCGCGGCGCTCCGCCTCGCCGCCGATCACGCAGTAGATGTCGCTCGCGTTGACCAGCGTGGGCATCAGGCCGCGCGCTTCGAGCAGCAGACCGAGCGTCACGTCGCCGATGGCGAAACCCACGGCGGGCAGCTCGGGGCCGCCGAGCTTGGCCACGAGATCGTTGTAGCGGCCGCCGCCGGCGATCGCGCGCAGCTCGCCCTTGCGGTCAAAGGCCTCGAAGACGAAGCCCGTGTAGTACGCGAGCCCGCGCACCACGCCGAGATCCACCTCGACGTAGCGGGCGAGGCCCATGGCCTCGAGCCCGCCGAGCACCTTGCGCCAGTCGGCGAGACGCGCGGCGAGTTTTTCGCCGCCCACCGGAGCAAGCGTCTGCTCCAGCGCGGCGAGGGTCTTGATCTGGAGAAACGCCAGTATCTTCGCCTTCAGCTCGGCGCCGATCGGGCCGTGCTGTTCCTCGTAGGCCTTGAACGCGTCTTCGCCGGCCTTCTCAAACTTATCGACGGCCGAGAGCATCGCGCGCGTCTTCGCCTCGTCGAGGCCGAGCGCCTCGAGGTAGTAGAACCACAGGTTGCGGTCGCTGAGGCGCACATAGAAATCCTGCTCCGTGAGGCCGAATGCGCACATGCACTGGGTCAGCAGCGCGATCAGCTCGATCTCGGCCTCCGGGCCGGGCTCGCCGAAGATGTCGGCGTTGAACTGGAAGAAGGCGCGCTCGCGGCCCTTCTGCGCGCGCTCGTAGCGGTAGTACTCCGCGACGCTGAACCACTTGATGGGCCGCTTCAGGGCGTTGGCCTTCGCGCCGACCATGCGGCACACGGTGGGCGTCATCTCGGGCCGGAGGGCGACCTCGCGCCCGCCCTTGTCGGTGAAACTGAAGAGCTGCGCCTCGATCTCGTCGCCCGACTTGGTCTTGTAAAGCTCGAGCGGCTCGAGCACGGGCGCATCGTATTCGGCGAAGCCAAAGGTGGAGGCCGTCTGCCGCCAGAGACGGAAGATGTGATTCCGGCGCGCCAACGCGTCGGGATAGAACTCGCGGAAACCAGGCAGCGATTGAAACGTGGCCATTGGGTCAACTTGGCCTGCCCGGGGCGGACAGGGCGAATAAATTTTTCTG
>JAFEGO010000025.1 GCA_018239845.1 Verrucomicrobiota bacterium | reverse complement strand
GCGCCTGAAGGGCGGCCCCCGGGGAACGGTAAGATTGAAATCACCGCGGACGAACAAGGCCGGCACATGCGGTACCTCCTGGAAAAGATCGCGGCCACCCAACGGACACTGGTGCAACGCCTGACCGAAGGCCGGCCGGTGAACCGGATCGTTGCAACCGGCGGCGGTGCCCGCAGCGAATTCTGGCTGCAAATGAAGGCTGACATGCTGGGCGTGCCCGTGGTGGCGCCGGCCTCCGCTGAGCGCGCGTGCCTCGGCGCCGCCATGATCGCGGCCGTGGCCGCCGGACATTACCGTGACGTGCGCGAAGCCTCCCTCGCCATGGTACAGGCGGGTAAAAGCTATCTTCCCGATCAGCAGGGGCGGGCGCGGTACGCCTCATGGGCCGATCAAGCGGGCTGAGCGCCGCCAAGGCTCGTCACTTCATCAGTGTTGCCCTGGGAAATCGGCGGCGAAGAATTTGGGCCGATGAATGACGACCGATCCGAGTCTTGCCGCACATCGACGCTCGGCGCGACCGGAAGGGGCGAGATGGCAGGATTTGGCCGTACGCCGCTGGGGCTCTGTCCGGCATGCAGCCGATTCCGGGTGGGGAATTTCCCATGGGGAATGATGGCGAGATGGCTTTCCCGCGGAGGGCGAAGGGCCGGTGTATGCGGTCGCGGTGGCGCCGTTTTACATGGATGCGACCTGCGTGACGAACGAGGTCTTCAATGCGTTTGTGGATGCGACGGTGTGCAAGGCCGACGTGGAGCAATTTGGCTGGAGTTTTGTCTTCCAAGGGCACCTCACGGAAAAGCAGCGCATGGCCATGCTCGGGCAACCGTGGTGGTGCCGTGTGGAAGCGCAACGTGGCGCCACACCGAGGGCAAGGGCTCCACGATCGAGCAGCGCTGGGCGCATCCGGTCGTGCATGTCTCCTAGCGAGACGCTCTTTCCTGCAGTTTCGCCCAGTAGCCGCGCGGCGGCCTTGGGATCTGCAGGCGCCGGCAGGTCCTTGGTAACTCCAACGTCGGCCAGCCCTAGTTCTTGGGCGAGCGTCGCCACCGGCGTCGACCAGACACGCTCATAGAGCTGCTCGCGTGTGAGCGTAATCGCGCCCATGGCGATCTTCTACTGTGCTGGCTTGCCGCCTAAAGCGCCTTCTCGCGTGAAGACTTACCTCACGTTGCTCTGCTCAAAACGGCCGGGGAATCGCGTTTTCCTGCTGACTGGGCTTGATGTAAGATTGTGACCGGACCAACGCCATCACGCCAAGGCCCGGAGCAATCGGGGCCTTTTTGTTTCCACTGTGGAAAGGCGTCGATATATCACCCGCGGCGTCCGCTGATCGGAGCGATCCATCCGGCCCGACTGCCTACTTACAGCACAGGGCGCGGCCAGCGATACCGCGAGACCGCACCTCAGGCGCGCGCGCGGCGGCGCCAGACGACGAAGCCGAGGCCGAGGAGGCCAGCGAAAGCGGCGGCGGTGGCGGGCTCCGGGATGGGGGCGACGGAGAGACTGGCGTAGCCTTCGCTTTCGGCGTGCGTGCCCGTCTCGTCGAAGCCCTGTGTGACAAAACTGATGATCGCGCTGCCCGAGCTGGCCGGCACGACCCAAGGATCGCCGTCGGTCGGTGAGACACCGTTGGCAAACAGGCCGTAATAGTCTCCCGGCGACAACACGGTGGCGGAGGCGGTCAGCGAGTCGAACCACACAATGGCGAGGGGATCGCCGGAGGTGAGCTGCGTGAAGGCGCCGGGCGTGGGGTTGCTGGCCAGCGGGATGTTGGAAAAATAGTCCGAGGCGCTGCTATCGCTATCGGTGAAGGTCAGGCCGAGGATCTGGTCGTCGCCATTCAGATACGAGCCGGTGCTGAGCGAGGAGCCGGAGAGAAACTGCCCGAAGCCGTTGTGCGAGGTATCCGCGATGAGCAGCACCAGGTTGCCCGCAGGCAGGGCCGTGCCTGAACGTCCGTAAAGCGTGCCGGCACCGAGGCCGATCGAGACCGATTGGGCGGGGAGCTGCACGAGACCGGCCGTGAGGACGGCCGCGAGGCAGACCAGGCGGCGAAGAGCGGGGGAGGATTTCATTGCAGATAGCTGGGCAGAGCGGACCAGTCGCGGGCTTCGGGGGTGGTGGTGGCGTATTTCCTGATGATCCAGCCTTCGCCAGGACGCAATATCAGGTTGGCGGCGGATTGGGACATGTCACCAAAACGGTACCAGCCGGCGGCGTAGGTGCCGTTGCCGGCAAAATAGAAATAAGTGGCGGAAGGAGCCTTGTTCTGGGCCGCGGTGGCGTTGTCGTAGAGGAGAAGCTGGTCCGTCGGCGAGAGGCGGCTGGCCGATGCAGCAAACGCCCCGGACTCGCGCAGGCGCGAGGCCGCGAGGGTGATGGGCACGGGGACCGGGAGCGCCACGAGGTTGTCCTGGGTCGTGGCCGCGCGCAGCGTGGCGACCGGTACGCGATAGCCGGCGAGGGGGACGGCCCCGCTCACGAGCAGCTCGGTATCGCTGACGCCCGTGGGATGGCGCACGAGAAAGGGACGCATCGGCGGGAGCACGGTGCCGCCGCGCAGGGCGGTCATGTCACCGAAGCGATACCAGCCGGCGGCGTAGGTGCCGTTGCCGGCAAAATAGAAATAGACCAAGGACGGAGCCTGGCTGGTGCCGGCAAGAGTCGGGTCGTAGAGCAGGACCTGCGTGCGGGCGGAGAGCTTGCTGGGCGAGGTGTAGATGTTGGCTCCGCCGGGGAAAAGTGTGTCGAGGGTCCAGTACGGGATCACCGCGACGGAATCGCCGGAGGAGCCGGTGACGAGTGCGGTCAGATCATAGCCCGAGGTGGCGAGGGTCACCGTGCTGCCGGTCGCAGAGGAGACGGGCAGGACGGCGCCCTCCAGCGTCCCCGACATGATCAGGACGTAGGCGCCGGAGGAGGGAAGCGCGGGCACCGTGGCGGCGAGTGTGAACTGGTTGCCACTCCGGGCGGAGAGCTGGGCCTCGATGAGGGCGGGACGGTGCAGCGGGAGTGAGACCATCGTATCGCTGCCGCCGCGGAGCCGCAGGCGAAGCGCGCCGACGGGATCGCTCGGCGTGGCGAGCGCGGCGAGCGGGAAAAGCGCGAGGAGGAGGACGTGGTGGAGTTTCATCGCGGGAGGGATCAGTCGGCGTCGGCGCGGTAGAAGCGCGCGGCGCCTTCGGCGGGGGCGGTGGTGTCGTCGATGGTGGCGTGGCCGGCCAGGTCGGTGGTGGCCGTGGTGAGCGCGGTCCACGTGACGAGGTCCGTGGAGACGTACAGCGTGTAGGTGAGGTTGGCCTCGCCCGAGAGCTGGACCGTTACGCCGCCGCCGGTGCGCGGAGCGATGGTGAGCGCAGGGGCGGGCGCAGGGCCGGACGAGACGGTGACAGTGAACGTCTGGGTAAACGTATCGACGCCGCCGTTGGCCGTGCCGCCGTCGTCCTGCACCGTGACGGTGATGTGCGCCGTGCCGGAGGCGTGCGCGACCGGCGTGTAGCGCAGCGTGCCCGTGGCGGCGGGGCTGGTATAGCTCACCGACGGATTCGGGATGAGCGCGGTGTTGTCGGAGACGGCGGTGACCGTCAGGTGCTGCGACTCGAGATAGCCGGCGGAGATGCCGGTGAGGGCGATCACCTGCTGGCCGGAGTTGGCCCGGATCGCGGCGGGATCGGCGATCGGGTCGAGTGTCGGCGGATCGTTGACCGGGATGACCGTTACGGTGAACGACTGCGTAACGGTGTCGGCCCCGCCGCCATTGTCCTTCACGGTAACGGTGATCGTGGCCGTGCCGGACTGGCCGGAGACGGGCGAATAAGTGAGAGAGCTGGTCGGGTTGGGGCTCGTGTAAGTGACGGCTGGATCGGCGATGAGCGCGGGATTGCTCGACGTGGCCGTGACGGTGAGCGTCTGGCCGGAGTCAGCGGGGCCGATCGTGATGCCGCTGAGCGCGATGTTCTGGTCGCCGGCGTTCTCAAGGATGTCCGCCGGATTGGCGATGGCGTTGAGTGTCGGCGCGTGGTTGACCGGGGTGACTGTCACCGTGAACGTGCGGCTGAACGTATCCACGCCGCCATCAGCGGTGCCGCCGTCGTCCTGCGCGGTGACTGTGATCACAGCACTGCCGGACGCGAGAGCGGCGGGGGTGAACGCCAGCGAGCCGGTGGCGTCGCCGTCGTTGTAAGTGACCGTCGGCGTCGGGATGAGCGCCGGGTTGCTGGATGTCGCGGTGAGGGTGACATGCTGGCCGGCGCCATCGAAGCCGGGCGAGATGCCGGTGAGGGTGACGGTCTGCTGCGGACTTTCGCCGGGGATGGTAAGATTCGCCGGGCGATCCAGGGTCGGCGCCTGATTGGCGGGCCAGGGCACGAAGTTGACGGTGGCGGTGGCGGTATTGCCGTTGGCATCCTGGATCGTGTAGGTGAACGAGTCGTAGTCGGGATCGGCGGGGTAATCCGGCGTGTAGGTGAGCAGACCGTCTGCGACCGTGACCGTGCCGGAGGAACCATCGGTGGCGCTGACGAAGGTGAGGGAGTCGCCGGTGTCATTGGCGAGCAGGAGATCGGTCGGCACGACGGCGACGAGGTCGGAACGGGGGTGGATCTCGTCGTTGACGGCGACAGCCTTGGCCGGGAGCGGCAGGCCGTTGACGGAGCCGCCGTTGAGCGTGGTGTAGAGATAGCTGGAGACGAAGGTGCCGGAATGGGTGATCGTGGCGGTAGCACTGTCGCCCACGATATAGACATCCTTCGCGGTGGCGGCGGTGTTGTTGCTGAACGTGACATTGGTGAGGGAAAGCGTGCCATTGCGGGAGGCGATGGCGCCGCCCGCGCCGGTGCTCAGGGTGGAGTTATTTGTGAAGGCGCAATCGGTCAGCGTGGCAGTGCCGCCGTCGTTGTAGAGGGCGCCGCCTGTGCCGGGTTGGTAAGTGGAGTTGTTCTCGAAGCTGACATGATCGGCGGTGAACGTGCCGCGGTTGAGCACCGCGCCGCCCTTGGGTGAGCCAAAGGCATCGTAAACCTGACCGCCGACGAGGCGGATATTCTTCAGGATGAGCTCGGCCCCGGCGTTGACCGTGAAGAAACGCGGTGGCGGGCCGTAGGCACCGATCCGGAGGGCGAAGCCGGGTGAGCCGGAGGCGTCGATTGTGATGTGGCCGGCGGTGATGCTGATCGCGCGATAATCGGCACCGGCCTGGAGCAGCGTGTCGGTGTACCAGGACGCGTTGCTGCCGGCGTTGATATTGATGAGCCACGCGGTGGCGGGCTGGCTGACGGCCGTGGCGATCGCGGCGTCAAGCTGGGCGATGCTGGTGACGGTGAGCTGGGCGGGTTGGATGGTCACCTGCGCGCCGGTGGTGGCGGTGCCGCCAAAGCCGTTGCTGACGGTGAAGAAGAACTCGTCGGAACCGTCGGTGAAATTCGGGTCGGTGTGGGTGTAAACGATGCGTCCGTCGGAGTTGATCGTGGCGGTACCGTGGGCGGGCTGGGTGACGGAGACCACGGTGAGCGGGAGGCCGAGCGGGTCGCTGGCCGGGCCGTTGCCGCCGGAGAGCTGGCTGCCGTCGGGGTTGTAGACCTTGCCGGTGATGACATCGAGGATACGCGAGCCGAAGGGATAGATCGCGCCGCCGGTCTGCGGGTACACGGTCGGGTTGGCGGCGGTGCCGGTGTTGGCGACGACGAGGAAGTGCTCGCTGAAGCTGACGCCATTGGCGCTGGCCGTGAGCGTGAGGTGGCTGAGACCGGAGAGCGCGGCAGAGAAGTTGAGGTGGTGGACGCCGTCGGTCGTGTCGATCACGAGCGAGGAATTGGGAATCACGCCATCGACGGAAGAGGACGCGGACAACGCGAGACCGGCAATCTCGTCGCTGGCGGTGAACACCACGGAGCCGTTGGTCTCGCCGGTGTAGTCGTCGCGGTTGACGGTCTGGTTCGTCAGTGAGCCGATGGAGGGGCCGTCGATGCGGCCGATGGTGCTGTTGGTCCGGTCGATCGCGACCGGGCCGGTGGCGGCGAGATCGGCGATGGAGTAGGGATTGTCGAGGACGCTGGTGTCGAAGGAGACGCTGGCGCCGGAGACGCCCTCGGTGTAGATGCCGCCGCCATTGTGGGCGACGTTGTCGGCGAGCGAGGAGGCGTTGAAGGCGACGGCGCCGTCGCGCGTGTAGATCGCGCCGCCGAGGCCGAAGATGCTTTCGGAGGCGTCGGCCGCGGTGTTGGCCTCGATGGCGGACGAGTTGACGAGGCTGACGGAGCCGCCGTGGTTGTAGATGGCGCCGCCCTGGCCGCCCGCGGTGTCGGAGGCGGTGGCGGTGTTGCCGGAGAGCGTGGCGGCATCGAGGATGAGCGTACCCTCGTTGTAGATGGCGCCGCCGAGGTGGGCGGAGCCGCCGGAGACCGTGAGATTACGGAGCGTAAGCTTGCCGCCGGGGGCGATGCGGAAGAGGCGCATCGGCGCGGCCGCGGGGTCGGGACTCAAAGTAAAGCCGGGCAGGCCGGTGCCATCGATCGTGACATCGGTGGTGATGACGAAGGCGGAGTCGCCGAGTTCGGTGTCGGTTTCGCCGGCGGAGCCGACGGTGAGGGTGGCCGAGCCGAGGCCATTGGGTACGATCGTCCACGGCTGGGCGCCGTACTGGGCGGCCTGGGCGACAGCGGCGCGGAGCGAGCCGGCATCGGAATCGGCGGCGGAGGTGATACCGGTGTTGCGATCGGCCCGGATGAGGACGTGGACCGTGGCGGTGGCCGTGGCGGAGCCGTTGGTGATGGTGTAGGTGAATGTTTCCTCCGAGCCGTCGGCGAGCGAGGGCGCGGTGTAAGAGAGGACGCCGCCGATCTCGGACACAGAGCCGTACTGCGGCTGACTGTAGTCGGTGATGAAGAGCGTCTGGCCGTCGGGGTCGGTGTCGTTGGCCAGGAGCAGATCGTGGATCTGGATCGTGCTGTTGCGCGCCGCGGTGATATAGTCGTCGACGGCGACCGGAGAGCGGACGACCGCGGGATCGACGGTGACGGTGGCGGTGCGGGTGAAGGAAGCGCCGCCACCGCTGGCCGTGGCGGTGAGGTACTGGGGACCAGCGTCCGGCGAAGCGCCAAGGTCGGCGGAGACCGTGCGGGTGGCGCCGCGGCCGGAGACCGAGTACGAGGGACCGGAGATCAGGATGGAAGGTTCGCTCGACCATGGCACCTGGCTCGTGACGGTGAGCGAGTGAGCCGAGGTGAAGTCCACCGGGATTGTCTGTGAGAACAGGCGGCGGATGGTGGTGGCCGAGATCGGGCCGAACCACGGCGCGCCAGGCGTGTCGGCGGTGAGTGACTCGGCGGTGAAGGAGCCGGCGGCAATGCGGTAGTCGCGCGCCGTGGCGTCGTGGCCGGAGAAGGTGGCGCTGTGCGCGACGACCGTGCCGCCAGCCTGGTAGAGCCCGGCGCCTTCGGCGGCGAGGTTGGCGGTGAAGGTAACGTTGGTCAGCGCGAGGGACGCGGCGCCGAAGGAGGAAATGCCGCGCTGGTACAGTCCGCCGCCGCGGGCAGGCGTGGTGCCGTCGGAGGTGGCGGTGTTGGAATCGAGCGTGACGTTTTCGAGGGTGAGGTCGCCGTCGTTGAGGATGGCGCCACCGAAGTTCGAGGTGCCGTTCGTGAGGGTGAGGTTACGCAACGTGACGTGGGCGCGCGGGTCGATGTAGAACAGGCGCAGGTGGCTGCCGCCGGTCACGCGGAGGGTGGTGCGGTCGTTGTCGGCGAGGCCGCGGATGACGGCGTTGCCCTGAATCTCGTAGGCGGAGTCGTCGAGCTGATCGCGCGTGGCGGCGGCAGGGGCGTCGGGATTGCTGGTGCCGATGGCAATGGGCTCGATCACGGCGTTGTCACCGGAGAGGAGAAGCGTGATGGTCCAGTTCGCGCGATCGCCGGACGGCTGGACCGGGGTGAAGGCGTAGCGGTTGACCGTGTCGATGGCGGCGCGGAGCGTGCCGTCGCCGGAGTCGGCGTTGGACGTGACGTTGATCGTGTGGTCAGCGATCGAGACGAAGACGTGCTCGGTGACGGTGAGGCCGCTGAAGTTCGAGACCGTGTAGGTGAACTCGTCTTGCGTGGCGTCGTCGCCGTTGTGCTGGTAGTGGACGTGGTCGCTGAACTTCGTGACCGTGCCGTGGGCGGGCTGCGTGACGGCGAAGATGAACATCGGGTCGCCCCAGTCGTCGTGATCGTTGGCGAGCACGTCGATGTCGGCGTAGAGACCGCGGTAAACCGTGGCGACATCGCCGACGGTGTGGGCGGCGCGGACGTCCTTGGTGAAGGTCAGAGAGACAGTGGCGGGCGCGGAGTCCTGCGTTCCGTCGTTGGCGACGTAGGTGAAGGAATCGGTGCCGACGAACGGCGCGGTGGTGAGCGTGTAGGTGACCGCGGCACTGCCGTCACCGGTGAGCTGGCCGTGGGCGGGCGCCGTGACAATGCGGTAGGTGAGAGTGGCGCCCTCGGCGTCGGTGGCGGCGAGCGTGATGGCCGCGGTGGAGGCGAGGCCGAGCTGGGACACGGAGACGTTGGATGCGACGGGCGCGAGGTTGTTAGCTGTTACGTGGAATGTGACGGTGGCCGGATCGGAGGACTGGTTGCCGGAGTCGATGGCGACGTAGGTCAGCGTGTCGTCGCCGGAGAAGGCGGCATCCGGCGTGTAGTCGACCCAATAGGTGATAGCGCCGTTGAAGATCTCCGTGCGGAGGGCGATTGTGCCGTGCGCGGGCGAAGTGACGATCTGGTAGGTGAGCGGATCGTTGAGCGGGTCGCTGCCCTGGAGGTAGCCCGTGATCGCACTGTGCTGGGCGCCGGTGAACGACAGGCTGTAGGCGGTGGGCGCGGGGTCAGAGACCGCGACCGTGGCGGTGACCGGAGCGCTGTCGAGGGCGGCGTCGCTGGCCACGATGGTGAAGCTGTCGGGGCCGGAGGAATTGTAGGCCGGGATGTAGGTGACGGTGGTGCCATTGATGCCGACCTGACCGTGCGCGGGCGCGGTGCCGACATGATAGGTGAGGGCGTCGCCATCGAGATCGGTGGCATGGACGGTGAACGTGATTGGCTGGTTCTTGAAGCCACCGAAGCCGCCGCCGGGCAGCGCGTCGAGGACCGGCGCGTGGGGGACGGGCGTGACATGAGCGGTGAACAGCACGGGCTCGGAGAGGAGCTGGCCGTCGGTGACGTAGAGGAGGAACGAATCCTCGGTGCCGGCGCGGCCGCCGAGGTGATTCGGAATGTAGGTCGCGCTGGCACCGTCGATGATGAGGCTGCCGAGGCGCGGGTTAGTGTAGATGTGGTAGGTGAGCGCGTCGCCCTCGACGTCGTGGCCGGCGAGGGTGAAGGTGACCGGCGTATCCTCGTCGGTGTTGACCGCGTGGGTATCGAGCGTGGGCGCGTCGTTGACGGGATTGATGGTGAGCGCGACGGTCGCGGGCGCGGAGGTGACAGTGCCGTCCGTGACGCGGAAGGTGAAGGCATCGGAGCCATTGTAATCCTGCGCCGGCGTGTAGGTGAGGTTGGGCACGGTGCCGGTGAGCGTGCCGTGTGCCGGGGTATCGACGATTTCGTAGGTGAGCGCCGCGGTGCCGCCCGTAGCGGAAAGGGTGATGGCCTTGGCCGTGTCCTCGTCCGTGGTGACGCTGGCGGCGGTGGGCGTGGGTGCCTGCGTGAAGGTGATCGTGAAGGTCTGCTCGAACCAGAGGCCGGCGGGATCGGTGGCGCGGATGCGGACGGAGCGGGTGAGACCGAGCGAGAAGTCGATCGGGCCGGCGGTCTGGAGGGACGTGCCGGAGATGGCGAAGTCGGCGTTGCCGGAGGAGCCGGTGCCGGTGACGAGCGTGAAGGTATGCAGGCCGGCGTCCTCAGGATCGGGGTCCGCTGCGGTCAGCGTACCGACGGTGTCACCGGGGGCCTGGCCGGTGTAGCGCGTGCCCGCGGCCGGGGTGAGGCTGACCGCGGTGGGCGCGTCGTTGACGTTGGTGACGGTGATCGTGACGGATGCATCGGCGTAGGCACCGGTGAAGGTGTTCTTCGCGCGATAGGTGAAACTATCGGAGCGCGTCTCGCTGCCGTCGTGGACGTAGGTGAAGGTACCGTCGGTGTTGAGCGTGAGCGTGCCGTGGGCCGGACGCGTGACGAGGAGGGCGACGAAGGTGCCGGGGTCGTTGTTGGTGTCGTTGGCGAGGACCGACGCGGCGCTCGTGGCGGTACCGCCCTGCGCGACCGTTAGGGTGTCGTTGGTGGCGGTGACCGCGCCGGGCACGAGACGGATAAGGAGGCCGTAGGCGTGGGCAGTGCCGCCATCGGTCGCGCTCCACGTGAAGGCGTCGAGGCCGTTGAAGCTCGCGGCGGGCGTGTAGGTGAGCGACGCGGCGGCGGCGAGGGTGAAGGCGTCGCCGACCTGCACGGGCGTGGCACCGTTGAGCAACGTGCCGTGCGCGGGCAGCGAAACGATGTGCACCATCGTGGGTGTCGGCGAAAAGCCGGCGGAGGCGAGTGAAGCGGAGGCGTCCTGGTCGAGCACCGTGGGCGTGAGGTGGTAGAGCGAGACGACCGGGTGGCCGGTGGCGTCGAGGCCGACGAGGTCGAGCGTACCATCGCCGTCGAGATCGGCGAGGGCGACCTCGGTGCCGAGGTTGAGCAGCGGCTGGCCGGCGACCGGGGCGCTGGCCAGCGCGGACGAGGTGAGCCAGGGCGCGGTGGTGCCGACGGCGTCGGTGAGGATCAGGTCGGCGCGACCGTCGCCATCGATATCGCCGGCGGCGAGGGTCGCGATCGAGCCACCGCCGGGCGCGGCGGCGAGCGCGGTGAATTGGAAGGCGCCGGTGTTGCGCCACAGGCGGGCAGGTTGATCGGCGCGCGTGAGGATGACATCGAGGCGGCCATCGGCGTCGAGATCGGCGAGGGTCACGCGGTCCGCGGGTGTGGCGCTGGTGTACGCGGCGGTGAAGGTGGCGGCGTTGTTGGAGTAGATGACGGTGCCGGTCGCGCTGCCGACGATGGCGTCGAGCGTGCCGTCGAGGTTGAGATCACCGAGGGCAACCGACGTGGCGGCGGAGCCGAAGGTGGCGCCGGCGGTGAAGGTGCCCGAGCCGTTGTTAAGATAAACGCGGGTGCCGGTATCGGTCGCGACCACGAGGTCAACGTCACCGTCGGCGTCGAGGTCGCCGAGGGCGACGGCGCGGGCGGAGAGGCCAGGGAGAGTCTGCGCGAGGGTGAAGTGGCCGGTGGCATCGTTGGTCCAGATCTCGACGTCGCCGGAGGCGGTGACCACGACGGCATCGAGCGTGGCGTTGGCCGTCAGGCTGCCGAGGGCGATGGCCCGGGCATTGGCAGAGCCGAAGGCGGAGGCGTCGGCGGTGAAAGAGCCGAGGCCGTCATTGCGCCAGACGCGGAGGCCGTCGGTATCGGCGACGAGGATATCGATGGTGCCGTCGCCATCGAGATCGCCCGGGGCGAGGGTGGTGGCCGTCGCGTTGGAGAGCGTGGTGGCGCTGGCGAAGGCGCCGGCGCCGCTGACGGTGGGCACGCGGTATTCCCAGACACGCGGGCGGGCGCCGACGCCATCGGCGCGGAGCAGGCCGGAGGTCGAGGTGACGAAGACGCGTGAGCCGGCGGCGAGCGGCTCGGCGAAGGTGAAGCTCACATTGGCGTCGTTGAAGACCGGCGCGAAGTCACCCGCGATGAGCGAGAGGCGGCCGGCGAACTGCGGGAGGACGGCGAAGGTGGCATCGGTGAGCGAGTCGGTCTGCACGCCGCTGCCGGGGATGGCGAAGGCGAGGGCGCTCGATGAGGTGGAAGCGGGGACGGCGTCGGCGTAAACGAATTGAACACTATTGGACACAACGACGGAGCCATTTCCGAAAGTGGCTTGGACACGGTAATTACGAATGCCGTAGCCGGCGTCGCCCGCGACGGAGAGCGTGGTGGCGGTCGCGCCGGGGACGTCGGTGTAGGCGGCGCCGCCGACACTGACTTGCCATTGCCAGGCGGTCACCGGTTGGTTCGCCGTCGCGGCGAACGTCGCGGGCGTGGCGTAGCCGGCGGGCGCGGTGGCGGTGGCGACGGGGTTGAGGAACGTCAACGTGGCCGCATTGGAAACGAGCTCAGGGCCGGTGGTGAACTGGACGCGGGCGCGGTAGAGATAACCATCCACCTCGGCGGTGCCGGGCACGCTGAGGGTCGCGGCGTTGGCGCCGGAGACGGTGGTGTAGTGGGCGCCACTGTCGGAGCTGACCTCCCACACAAACGTCGCGCTGCGCGAGCCAGCGACGGTGAACACAGCGGGGGTGACAGCCGAGGCGTAGGTCGAAACCGGCTGCGTGGTGAGCGCGTAGAGATCGTCGGCCTGGTACTCGTAGGCGCCGCGGTCAACGTACACGCCGTGCAAGCGCGACTGGCCGGCGAGATCGATGAGGTCGGAGGAAATCTGGTCGTTCTTGCCGGTGTCGATCGCGGGCGAGTCGCTGGCGAGACGGAAATCGCCGTTGGCGGCGTCGACGAAGCGCGGATCGGTGGCGAGGTCGGCCGAAGTGGACGTCGTCGAGGCCGTGAGCGCAGCGAGGTTTTCCACCACGCTGTTCCAGATCACGTAGAAGCGCGCCGAGCTGCCGAGGCTGGTGGCGAGCGAGGCATTCGTGGCCCCGCGGTTGCCCCAGAAGATGGAGTTGTACGTCTGGTTATTGGCATCCGCGAACGTGAACGGCGCGATGTCGCCGCGGTTGCTCGCGACGGTGACCTGGCGCAGCACGGCGGGCGCGGCGAAGTAGGCGAGGCGGCCCGTGCCGGTGCTGACGTTGCCGGCGAAGAGCGAGTTTTCGACGAGGACGGAGCCGCCGATCACATTGAGGAAGATCGCGCCGCTGGTATTGCCGCGCACCTCGATGCGGCGGAGTGTGACCGTGGCGTCGCGGCTGAAGAGCGCGGCCTGGATCGCGGTGAACGTCACGCGGTCGAAGACCGTGGCGCAACTGAGGCTGGTGACGGCCGTGGTGGCGGCGCTGTCGCGGAAGGTGACGCCGTTGAACTGGACCGGCAACGCGATGCCCGAGGCTGCCGTGGCGGAGAAGATCGACGCCTGGCTGGCCGCGGCGGTGAAAGCCGTGACGTTGGCCGCGAGGTCGCGCTCGGCGAGCGTGGACTCGGTGCCGGCGAAACCGCCGTAGAAGGCGAGGCCGCTGCGGACGTTATACACCGTGGCGGGCGTGTAGGTGCCCGCGGCGATCCAGAACTCGGTGCCCTCCGGATCGAGCGGCGTCGCGGCGAGGGCGGCGTCGAGCGTGCGGAATGCGGTGGCCCACGCGAGGCCGTCGCCGGTGTCGGTGCCGGAGCGGGCGGCATTCACGTAGAAACGCGACGGGTAAACCGTGAGCGTCTGCGCATCGGAGGTGATGACGGAGCCGTCGGTGCCCGTGATGGCGGCGCGGAAACGGTAGCCGTTGAGCGTGGAAGTCGCGGACGTGACGGTAAGCGTGGCGGTGGTCGCGCCGGAGAAACCGGCCACGCCATCGAGCGAGAGCCAGATGCCATCGGAGCCGGCGTATTGCCAAAGGTATGACGCGGCGCCGGTGGCGGTGACGCTGAAGGTGTTGCCCGTGCCGCTGCGTTTATAAGTGAGCGCGCCGGGCTGGCCGGTCAGCGCGAGCGGCGTGATGCCGGTGGAGGCGGACTCGTAGGCGCCGAGATCGACGGTGCCGACGATACGCGGCTGGCCGGCGACATCGAGGGTGATGCCGGAGGCGAGGGCGCTGGTGCCGGCGTCGATGGCAGGCGAAACGGCGCGGACACTGTAATCACCGGCGGTGGACGGAGCGCTCGAGGCGTCGACCGCCGAAACGAAGAGCGGGTCGAAACGGAGCACCCCGGCGGTGGACGGCGCCTGCTCGGCGATGACGTGATCAAAGACAAAGGCCGTGCCGGAGAACGCGGCGGCGAACTGCACCGTGGCGTCGCCGGACGTGGCGCGGTTGCCCCAGGCGATGCTGTTGCGGACGGCGAGCACGGTGTTGGCCGTGTAAATCGCGTCGCCGAGACGGGCGCGGTTGCCCGCGAGCGTGACCTGCGTGAGCTGGGCGCCGGAGCCGGCGAAGTGGAGGCCGCCGCCCGTGTCGGCGACGTTGCCGGTGATGAGGACGGAGCGGAGCTGGGTGCCGAAATCGTTGAGGAAAAGAGCGCCGCCCCGGGTGGCGGAATTGCCGCGGAACACCACCCGCTCGATCACGATCTGGCTGCCGCCGGAGGTGCGGAGGGCGCCGCCGTCGGTGCCGGTGTTGTTTTCAAAGACCGAGTCCGTGATCGAGGCGCCGCTGCTCTGGTTGAGCACGAGGCCGGTGGCATCGTGGCCGCGCACGACAAGGTGGCGCAGCGCGGGTGCGACGCCGACGGCGGTGGAAAGGCCGGTGTGGCCGTTTTCCACGACAAAGCCGTCGAAGACCGGCTGGCTGTAACCGGAGCCGCTGTACGCAAACGAAACGACGCAATCGGCGCGGTCGGTGCCGTTGGCGGCGAGGCCGGTGAGGATCGTGGGATGTGCAGCGGGATCGCGCGAGGCAAACGCCGCGCCGCCGGCGGGGAAGCCGCCGTACATCTCAAAGCGCATCGGGAGCGTGAACGGCCCGCGGTAGCTGCCCTCGGCGACATAGACGACGCGCCGGCCGGCATCGACGGCGGCGAGCGCCTCCTGCAGGGTCTTGAACGCGCCCGGCCATGATTGGCCGTCGCCGGAGACGCTGACGCTGCCATCGACGTAGAGCGCGGCGAAGGGCAGGACCGTGACGGGAATCGACGGCGAGGTGTACGTGGTGGAGCCGGACGTCAGCGCGAAGCGGAGCGCCGTGCCGTCGAGGGCCGCCGTGATGCCGTAGATCGTGAGGGCCGTGGAATTGGCCTGGCTGTTGACGAAGACATTGGAGGCGCCGGGGAGGGCCCGACTGGAGGAGTCCGGGAGCGAGCTCCAGCTGGAGCCGTCGAAATACTGCCAGGCCCCGCTCCAGCCGGACGGCACGGTCTGCGCGAGCACGGGCAGATTGGTACCGGCGTAGCCGGAGAGGGAGGCGGGCAGGTTGATGAAGACGTAGGTCGGCGCAGGGGTGGCGGCGGATTCGTAGGCGCCGAGGTCGGCCGAGCCGCTGAGGCGGGCGGTGCCGGCGAGATCGGTCTCGTCGGTGATCAGGTCCGCGGAGTTGGCGAGACCGAGCGCGGGTGAATCGGGGGCGAGGCGGAAGTCGCCGTTGGCGGCGTCCACGAAACGCGGGTCGAAGGGCAGCAGGCGCGCGCCGGAGGTGCGGGCGAGGCCGTCCACGATGGAGTCGGCGAAATTGACCGGCCCATTGTTGGTGCCGTACTGGCCGTATTCGCCGTAGTTGGTCGAGCCGGCGGTGTTGCCCCAGAGGATGCTGTCGCGCAGCGTGAGGCCCTGCGCCATGACGGCGACGTAGCTCTGGTAAGCGCCGGCGCGGTTCGCGGCGACGGTGGTGAAGATGAGCGTGGCCGGGCTGTCGGACTTGATCGCGCCGCCGTCATAGGCGGACTGGTTGCGGACGAGCAGGGAGTCGCGGATCGTGAGCGTGCCGTACGAGGCGGCGAGGATCGCGCCGCCGGTGCTGGTGGCGCTGTTGCCGTCGAAGCGGCAGCGCGTGATCACGACGGTGCTGTAGAAATTGCGCGACGAGACGGCGCCGCCCAGGAGGGCGGAATTGCCGGTGAAGACGCAGTCGGTGAGGACGAGGGTCTGCGCGCCGGCCGGTGCGACGCTGTCTCCGCCGAGGCCGATGGCGCCGCCGCCGACGTAGGGATCGGTGCCGGCGGAGTTGCCGGTGAAGGTGCCGCGTGTGACGGTGAGGGAGGCGCCGTTGCCGGCGAGGCGGATGCCGCTGAGGCTCTGACCGGTGAAGACACTGTCCTCGACGACGAGCGTGGCATTGCTGGCGGCGATGCCGGTGACGAGGTTTTCGAACCGGCAGTGGCGGATCTGCGGCGAGGCGTTGGTGAGGGCGAGGCCGGTGCCGGCGCTGCGGAAGACAAAGCCATCGACGACCGTGAGCGAATCGACCGCGCCGCGGTCGGCGTTGGCCCTGAGCGCGATGGCGGAGGCGACGGTGCCGCTCGCGGACTGCAGGATCGTGAGGTGGGCGGCGGGATCACGCGTCTCCGTGCCGGCGACGTAGCCGCCGGTGAGCGTGAGGCTGCGGCGGAGGTTGAAGGGCGTGCCCGCGGGCGCGGTGTACGTGCCCTCCGCGATCTTGAAGTCCGCATAGGCCGTATACGCGGCGAGGGCGGCGGAGAGATCGTTGAAAGCGTTGGCCCAGTCGGCGCCGGTTTGGGCGCCGCCGGTCGCGGCGGCATCGACGTAAACCGTCGGGCGCGCGATCACGGTGACCTGCGCACTGTCGGAGGAGAAGAGGTCGCCGGTGGCATCGGACACGACGACGCGGTAGCGATAGCCGGTGAGCGCGGGATTGGCGTGGAGGGTCAGGCCGGGGACGCCGTTGACCACGCTGATGATGCGGTCGGCGTCGGCGACGAGATCAACGAAGCCGCTGCCGGTATCCACCTGCCAGCGCGCGGACTGGCCGGCGGTCAGGGTGAGCGGCGGGAAGAGGGCGGTGCTGTCGTCGATCACGAGCGTGACGTCGGCCAGGGGCTTGCCGATGCGGATCGGGTGGGCCACGGGGTCGCGCAAGGTGACATCGGTCTCGTCGCCGCCGAAGCCAAGGTAGAGCCGGGCGCCGGCGGGGAGGGCGACGCCGGCGTCGGCGTAGTCGCCGCCAGCGACCCAGATGTCGGTGTCGGCGGTGGCGGCGTTGACCGCGGCGGAGATGGTCTTGAAGGCGGTGCCCCACGTAAGGCCGTTGCCCGAGCTGCTGACACGGCTGTCCACGTAAAGGATGACGCGGGACTTCACCGTGAGGGTGGCGGTGCCGACGCTACCGATGCCGGGCGCGGTGGCGCGGACCTGCAGGCCGTTTTGCGCGAGCGTGACGCCGGTCAGCGTGAGCGTGGTGCCGGTGCTGGTGGCGGCGACGGAGGCGTTGGTGAGTCCGGAGACGGGCACCCAGGCTGAGCCGTTGTTATATTCCCACGTGAACGACGCGGAGCCGACGGTGGAGCCGACGGAGCCGGAGAGGGCAAACGTGGCGGTGCGCTCGACATAGACCGTCTGGTCGGAGAGCGACGACGAGAGATAGACGGGCGTGCCCGCCGCGCCGATGAACTCGCTCGCGCCCAGGTCGGCGGCGCCGCCGGCGTAGCGGCGGAGGTTGCCGCCGAGGTCATACTGGCCGGAGAGCGTGTCGTCGGTGCCGCCGCGATTCAGGGCGGGCGAGTACGCGGTGAGGGCGTAGTCGGCGCTCGCGGGATCGAAGAACGGATCGTAGGCCCCGCCGCCCTGCACGAGGGAGTTGGTGGTGGCGATGCTACCGCCGATCGCGGAGCGGAAATTGGCGGGCACCTGGGAATTGGCCGTATAGGTGCTGCCCCAGACGATGGAGTTGACCAGCTGGAGGCTGCCGCCGCCGGAGAAGATCGCCGGCGCATTGGCGGAGCTGTTGGCGACGAAGGTGCAGTGGACGACCGTGACCGGGGCGCTGGCGGTGGCGAGGCCGGCGCCGTAGCCATCGGCGAGGACGGTGGCGTTGCGGGCGAAGAGCGAGTTGGCGATGCGACCGCCGGCGGAGTTGTTGATGACCACGGCGCCGCCGAAACGGAAGCCGGTGTTGTCGAGGAAACGGCAGCGCTGGATGTCGATGGGGCCGGAGGAGCCCTGGCTGTAGATCGCGGCGGCGTAGCGGCCGCCGTTGCCGGTGAAGTTGGAGTCGGCGACGGCCAGCGTGCTGTTGATGCTGGTGATGGCGGCGGCCCAGGTGTCGGACTGGGCGTTGCCATTGTTGGCGAAGGTCGAGGCCGAGACCGAGGCGGTGGTGTTCTTGAGCGAGACGGCGTTGTAGGCGCCGGTGAAGGAGCAGCCGGTGAACGAAACCTGGCCGCCGTTGACGAGGACATCCACGGCCGGGCCGTTGAATGTCATGCTGGTGAGCGCGGTATTGGCGTTCACCAGCTGGAAGACGTACGCGAAGTCACCGATGGGGCTGGAGGAGCTGCCGCGATCGCAGGTGAAGCGGTCGATGATCGTCGGTACGCCCGGGTCGCCGGAGACGGCGAAGAGATTGAGCCCGTTGGCCGAGACCAGATGGGAGACGGCGCTGCCGGGGGCCGGGCGCTGCGCGAGGTCGGTCTCGGTGCCGGCAAAGCCGCCGCGGAGCCGGGCGCCGGAAGGCAGGCCCAGCGGCGCGGTGTAGGACGGAGTGAACGAGTACGTGCCCTGCGCGACCCAGATCTGGGTGTAGGGCACGGCGATCTTGACGGCGTTGGCGAGGGTGGAGGCGTTGGCCCAGGTGGTGCCGTCGCCGGTGCCGGTGGCCGCGGGCTTCACGTAGAGCATCGACGGCTGGATCGCGATCGTGATCTCGTTGCTGAACCGGCGGACACCGGTGTAGAGGATGCGGAGGCGGTACACGCTGCCATTCCACGTATGCGGCGGCTTGACCAGCGTGAGCGTGCCGGTGCTGGCGCCGGAGGTCCAGGTGTCGTTGACGACGGTGACCCAATCCGCGGCGCCGGGCCGGCGGACTTCCCAGACGTAGTAGTCGGCGCCCGTATTGTACGGCGGGTCGGCGGTGATCAGGTAGGTGCGGCCGTTATCGTTGGCGGGAATCGCGATGGAGCTGAGCGAGATGAGCGAGAACGACGAGGTCGAGGTGGTCTCGACCAGGCCGATGTCGCGTACGCCGCCATAGGTGGCGGTGAGCGTGTCCGTGACGGAGCTGTAGGCGGTGCCATGGTTGATGAGCTGCGAATCGAAGGCGGGGGTGAAATTATGGGAGGCCGGCGCGACGAAGAACGGATCGTAGTCCACGTTGAGGTCGGCGGTGTTGCGGGCGGCGAGCCGGTTCAGCCCCTCGACGTCGTTGCCGCGGAAAGAGCGACCGGGCCAGCTGCCGAACTTCGACGTGATATCGGCGGCGGTGCCGAACTGCTGGGCCTCGAGCGAGGTCGGGGCGAAGGTGCCGGTGAGGCGGTTGCCGTAGAAGATCGAGTTGACCGTGACCCAGTTGTAGTCGTCGAGGTAGGCGGTGCGGTCGGTGGGAAAATCCCAGTAGAAACCGGCGCCACCGGTCGTGGCGGTGTCGGTGGAGACCGGGGCGGCGGTGTTGTCGGCGAAGACCGACTGCGCGATCGTGAGGGTGAAGCCGCGGTAGCGGACGCCGCCGCCGCGGCCGGCCGTGGCGCTGTTGTGGTAGAAGAGGCAGCGCTCGAGCTTCAGCTCGGTGTTCCAATCGGTGTTGGGGAAATCGATGGCGCCGCCGACCGCGGAGGTGTTGTCGTAGAAATTGGTCCGCAGGACATCGAGCGAGTAGGCGTTGCAGCCGATGGCGCCGGCGGTGTTGCGGTCGAAGGTGCAGTCGCTGACCTGGGCCAGGTCCTCCGGATGGTAATTGGACCGGGGGTCGATCTGGAGGGCGCGGCCGCCGGTGTTCTGGAGGAAGGTGCAGCCTTGGACGACGATCGGGGCGGTGACCCAGACGGCGGCGGAATTGGAGGTGGCCTGGGTGAAGGTGAAGCCGCGGATGATACGGGGCAGGATGACGCTGTCCGACTGGCCGCGACCATCGATGAGACAGTAGGAGTTGTCGGCGGCGGAGGCGGGGTTGGCGATGTTGCCGGTGATGATCGTCGGGTAGCTGGCGGGATTGCTGTAGTCGGCGGAGGGCGCGCCGTTGTAGAGGCCGCCGGTGACGCTCACGCCGGGGCGGAGGGAGAGGGTGGCGCTGCGGTTGCTGTCGGAGGTGACGGTGTAGGTGCCCTTGGCGACGAAGATCTGGCCGCCGGGGGCGAGCGGCTGGGTGAAGGCCTCGGCGAGGGTCTTCTTCGCGCCAGCCCAGGAAAGGCCGTCGCCGGAGGCGGCGATCGAGCCATCGACATAGACGATGGTGCCGGCGGGCAGGGTGCCGTCGCTCTCGACAGCGCCGACATCGACAGGGTTGTTGGCGGTGTCGCGGTAGCGGCGGTTGATGTCGTCACCGTAACCGTTCCAATAATACGAAGACGGGCTGCCCCGGTTGATCACCGGCGAGGTGGGGTGGGGATAGATGTCCTGCAGCAGGTAGGGATCGCGGCTGAAGTTGCCGCGGACGCCGCTGCCGGGGCGCACGCCCTCGCCGACGTTGGGGCAGTGCGATTGGACGTTCATGCCGTAGGGATCGACGTTGGCGTCGAAGTTGGCGACGGTCGGCCAGAAGAGGGCGGTGCCGTAGGTGAACGAGCCGAGGTTGAGGCCCTGGACATCGCAGTACTGGAAATCGATGATGCCGGTGAAGAGGCCGTGCGAATCGCCCGCGTCGTTGTAGGCCTTGAGGCCGGCGGCATCGAGGTCGTCCTTGCGGGTGGCGAAGAAGTCGGCGCCGCCCGTGGCCCAGGTGAGGTTCTGGTTGTTCCAGAGGATGGAGTTGAGGACGCTCACATCCGCGCCCGCGTCGGCGCCGACCGCGCAACAGGTGGTGGTGTTGCTGAAATTCTGGGTGATGGTGAGGTTGATGAGGCGGTCGACGGAGCGGAAGCCGAAGGCGAGCGCGGAATGGCCGAAGGCGGAGCGGTTGCGGACGAAGGCGCTGTTCTCGATGAAGACGTCGTTGTAAACAAAGCCGGCGAGCGCGCCGCCGCCGTAGTTGGCCTCGTTCTCGATGAAGCGGCTGCGGTGGAAGAGGACATTCTGCCGCAGGATCATGGCGCCGCCGCCGTAGCCCGCGGCGTAGTTTTTCTGAAACACGTTGTCGTAGAGTTCGTCGCGCTCGGCGGAGTTGTGGTTGTCGTCGTAATCCTTGTTCCGGAGCTTGGTGGCGCGCTCCTCGAAGCTCGGCGTCGGCGTGGCCAGGCCGAGGATCAGGTTGTAGATCGTCTTGGCCAGGCCGGTGGGCGTGGCGTAGGCGGCGAAGCCGTTGCTGAAGACGGTCCAGCCCTTGATGAAGGGGTCGTTGGGGTCGGCGCCGAGGAAGAGCGCGATCTGGACGCCGAGGTCCACGGCGGTGACGCCGAAGGAGACCCAGGTGTAGGTCGCGCTGAGGGCGGAGGTGGCGCCCTTCGTGGCGAAGAGCGTGAGCGGGGAGACGGTGAGCTTCGCCTCGAGCAGGCCGGCCTTTTCGCCGGCCACCTTGGCGAGGGTCTTGGCGACGGCGAACGAAGCGGTGGCGATGCGGTAGGTGTCGTAATCCAGCTTCGGGTCGGACTGGACGTTCCCGGTCGGGACGGGCTGGTTGTAAGTCAGCGCCGCCGTGCCGGCGAGCGCGGAGGCGGCGTAGGCCTTGACGTACTTGTTGTCGGTATCGACCTGGAGCAGGAGGCCGCCGCCAAGGTAGGCGGAGGAGTTGCCGTAAAAGGTATTGCGGTTGAGGGCGACGATGGTGGAGGACTGGACGCACAGGCCGCCGCCGCCGTAGGCGGTGACGTTGCGCACGAGCCGGGTGTCCTGGACGTTGATCAGGCCGCCGCGGACGACGATGCCGCCGCCGATGCCCTTGGCGAAATTGCCGACGATCCAGCAATCCTGGACAATGAGGTTGGAATTGCCCGAGAAGATGCCGCCGCCGTTGACGCGGTCGTCGATGCCCTGCTGGTAACCGCCGCCGTCGGCCATCGACGGCTGGAGCATGCTCTCGATCTGCACCTCGCTGACGGCGGTCGAGTTGGCGTAGCCGCCGGCGACGACGAGGCGGTCGAGGCGGGTGGAGGTGACGCCGTAGGCGCGGACGACGTTGTAGCTGTTGTCCTGCGCGTTGGCGTTGCTGACCGAGAAGGAGCGGTTGGCGAGGTCGTTGACGTTGGTGGTCGAGGTGACCGCGTCGGGCTGTGGATTGCCGATGTCGCCGCTCAGCACGGTGAAGACCGTGGCGAGGTTTGAGTCGATGCGCTGGTTGGGATCGGTCTCGGTGCCGGCGAAGCCGCCGCGCAAGGTGAGGTAGCTCTTGAGGTTGAAACGGATCGTGCGGTCCGTGCCGGAGGTGGGCTTGTAAACGCCGGTCTTGAGCCAGATCTCGACGGGATTGTCGGAGGTGGGCGAGGCGGCCGTGAGGGCGGCCTGGAGATCGTTATAGGCCGAGGCCCACGAGCTGCCGTTGCCGCCACCGGGGGCGTCGGCGCTCACGTAGATGATCTGCGTGGCGGCCGATGCGGCCAGCGCGGAGCACAAAAAGACCACGGCTAGCGCGAGCCGCTGGAGGGCGCGTCGAATCATTGGCCAGGGAAGTTGAAGGATGGACGAAGCGGACGGCGGACGGACGTGGGGCTGACAAAATTAACGCCTCAAAATGGCGATGACGGCGAGTGCAAAGCGGATGGCGGGCAGGTGGAGTACGGATGTAGCGATACCGCAGGCTATTCCACTTCGACTTCGATGCCGCCGACCCAGCGGGCGACCATGTTATATATCAGCGCACCGAGGAGGCCGCCGACGAAACCCACGGCGGCATATATCACCGGCAAGAGGACAATCACGCCGAGGCCCGCCGCCATGAGGCCGGTGGCAGGCTGACCTGTGCCCTTGAGGCCGAGGGTGGAAACCACCACGAAGATGGGGGCGAAGATCAGGCCGCAGAGGCCGTAGAGCACGGCAAGCATGAGGCCGAGCTGGAGGGGGGCGAAACGTTTGATCCGGCGTTTGGTGGGAAGCGTGGGAGGGTTCATCGCGGCGGGGGCCCCGGAATGAGGCATGCCTGAATGGGGCCGCAAATCCGCCGCAGGCGTCAAGCGCGCGTACCGTACAATTTGGGGGTGTATTAACCCGCGATCCGGACGGTGGCCGGATCAAAGTCGTTCATGCGTCAGCGCACGGTCGATACGCGCCACAGGGTGCCGTTGCCATCCTCGGTGACGAGGAGGGCGCCGTCGTGCGCGACGGCTACGCCCACCGGGCGGCCCCACACGCTGCGGCCGTCGGCGACGAAACCGGTGAGGAAATCCTCGTATTCGCCCGTGGGTTTTCCGTCGTGCAACCGCACGCGGATCACGCAGTAGCCGGTGCGGGAGTTGCGGTTCCACGAGCCGTGGAGCGCGACGAAGAGATCGCCGCGGTACTCCGCAGGGAAGAGCGATGCGCCGGTCTGGGCCGTGTAGAACGTAATGCCGAGGGCGGCGGAGTGGGCCTGGATGAGCACGTCGGGCACCGTGGCCTTGCCCGCGAGGTCAGGGCGAAGGTTCTTGAGGCGTGGGTCCTCGTGATTGCCCAGATAATACCACGGCCAGCCATAGTAGGCGCCTTCCTGCAGGCTCGTGACGTAGTCGGGCACGAGGTCGTCGCCGAGGCCGTCGCGTTCGTTGGCCGAGGTCCAGAGGGCACCGTTGACCGGCTCGAGGGCGAGGCTGACGGGATTGCGCGTGCCGGTGGCGAAGATTTTCAGCGGCGCGCGGCCGTCGGGGCTCGTGACGAGGACGTTGGCCCGGTGGGCCTCGGAGCCCCACGCGGCGCCGAGGGCGTTTTCCTTTTCCCACGCCTCGATCTCAGCGGGCGTTTTGGCGGGGAGGTTTTCGGCCACGTTGGAGCCGGAGCCGACGGAGATGAAGAGGCGCTGCCCATCGGGGGAAAAAGCAAGGTCGCGGGTGCTGTGGCCGTTCGTGGTCTCGGAGAGGCGCGGCACGATGGTCTCGGCGGGACCGCGGGCGGTCAGGTCGCCGCTGCGGTAAGGGAAACGCACGACGGAGTTGTTGTTCGCGACATAAACCCACTGCGGAGCGGGCCCGGCGGGATAAAAAGCGATGCCAAACGGACGGTCGAGCCCGGTGGCGAAGAGGGTGTCTTCAGTGGGCGCGGCGGCGCCGTCGGGGGCGCGCAGCACGCGGATGCGGTTGGCGCGGGTTTCGGCGATGAAGATATCACCGTTGGGCGCCACGCGCACGATGCGGCCGCCGTTGAGGTTTTTGGCG
This sequence comes from Verrucomicrobiota bacterium, assembly GCA_018239845.1. Lineage (GTDB taxonomy): Bacteria > Verrucomicrobiota > Verrucomicrobiia > Opitutales > Opitutaceae > CAIRCN01. Next base: position 83,955 of record JAFEGO010000025.1, on the reverse strand, counting down.
AAGAGCTCGACCTTGAAGCCGGCGGGCACGGCGAGCGTCGCGCCGGCCGGCGGGGCGACGACGCGCGGACCGTTGCTCGGGGCGCTGGTGTTGTAGGGCGGGGGCAGGTGGTCGGCGGAGATTGCGTATTTGGCGCCCGGATGCTGACGGCGCCAGTCGTGGGCGTCGCTCGCGGCCGGGTCGACGGACGGGCGGCGGGAAGCGGGGCCCGCGGGGGCTTTCAGGGTGGCGAGGTAGGCGATGAGGTCGCGCCGGTCGGCGGGGGCGGGCACCTGCACGACCATGTTGGTGCCGGGGACGAGGGCGGCGGGGTTGGCGAGGTAGCGGTCGAGCGTCGCGCCATCCCAGGTCAGATCGGAGGCGGTCAGGGCGGAGGTGTAGCCAAAGTTGGGCGCGGAGCCCGCCTTGCGTCCGACCACGCCGGCGAGATTGGGGCCCTGGCCGCCTTGGGCTCCGTGGCAAAGCGCGCAGGTTTGTTGAAACAGGGCCTGGCCATGATGGGTGTCCCCGGCCGGCTCGGCGGCGCAGGCGAGGGGGCCGAGCAGGGCAACGGCGAGGAGGCGCGCTTTCATGGTCGGGAGATTGATTTGGGCTGGCGGAGGGGCGAGCCCAAAGGGGCCGTTAGTGAGCGGTGAGGGCCCCGAGCAGCGAGTCGAGGTCGACGAGGGCGAAGCGCGTGGCGTAATCGGAAATTGCATACGGAAGCACGAGCTGGCCGGCGTGGATGAGGGAGCCGCAGGAGTACACGACGTTGGGCACGTAGCCCTCGCGCTCGTGGGCGTCGGGCGAGAGCAGGGGTTCGCGGAGGCGGCCGATGACCTTGCGCGGGTCGGCGAGGTCGAGGAGCACGGCGCCGATCGTGTATTTGCGCATCGGGCCGACGCCGTGGGTGATGACGAGCCAGCCGGCGGGCGTCTCGATGGGCGAGCCGCAGTTGCCGAGCTGCACGAATTCCCACGGGTAGGTCGGCTTGAGGATGATTTCCGAGGTGTACCAGAAGTAGAGCTGCTCGGAGAACATCAGGGAAATGTTCTCGTTGTCCTGCCGCGCGAGCATGGCGTAGAGGCCGTTGATCTTGCGGGGGAAGAGCGCCATGCCCTTGTTCTGCACGGCGGGGCCGTTGAGCGTGCTGAATCGGAAGTGGAGGAAGTCCGGCGTCTCCAGGAGCTGCGGAAACGTCACCTTGCCGTCGTAGGCGGTGTACGTGGCGTAGTGGACGGGGGTGCCGTCGTCGTGGCGGAATGTCACGAAGCGCGCGTCCTCGATGCCCGCGCTCTGGCTGGGCGAGCTCGGGAAGATCACGCGTTCGGAATAGCGCTGGCTGTCGGCGAACTGCACCTCGTAGTTGGACCGGGCGAGCGAGATGATCGCGTTGGCCGTGCCGGCGGCCTGGGCATCGCGCCCCTGGGTCTGGCGCTGCACGAAAGAGACGCTGTTGGTGAGCTCGGGGAGGGTGAAGGTGTCGCCGAGGGAGCTGATCACCCGGTTGGCAAAATCGCCCATGAGGTCGAGCTCGATAAGCTTGCGCTCGAAGAGCGGCTTTTCGTAGGCGACGTTGGGCATCTGCTGCGGCTCGGTCAGGAACCGCGTCGGCTCGGTCAGGGTGATCGCATGCTGGGAGTCGATCACACCGGTGCGGAAGGTGATGGAGGAGATGTGTCCTTCGCCGGTGGCCCGGAGGCTCAGCAGAAAGCGCAGCGAGCCGGCGGGCAGGTCGCCCTGGTCGAGGTGGGGGATGATCGACGGGTTGAACAGGGCTGCAGATTCAAGCGAGTATTCGTGAATAAAGTACGATCCGATCAGGATTTTCCGCGTGATGCTCGGCTCCAGGTCGGTGACCAGCAGCGGGCGCACGATCTCGTAGCGCTGCAGGAAGAGATCGCGGAGCTTCTGGTGGCGCTCGGAGAACTCGGCCATCACCTGCACGAGCTGCAGCTCCACCTCAGCCTCGGTCAGGGCGAGGACCCGGGTGATGATCTTGAGGGCGCGGTTGGTGTTGCCGAAGGTCGATGGATAAAAAGGGCGGATCAGGACCCGGGAGCGGTCCGGACGGAGGAAGACCTCGGTACGGCGGACAATGGGTGCGGGAGGTGTACTCATGGTCATTGCGCGATCAGGCGGCCGAGCGACACGGCATCGTGGAGCGAGTGACGCAGCTGCTGCAGCTCGGCAAGCGCGAGCAGGTAGGAGAGCGTGGATTCGGCGCCTTGGTTTTGGTTGAGACGGTCCACCTGGAGGCCGTCGCGGCAGGAGCCGGTGAGCATGTCGCACACGGGCAGGCCGAGGTCGTTGCGGCCGAGGAACCAGTCGAAGGCGAGCCGGGCCTGCTCGTACCAGTAGCGGTCCGACGTGCAGCGATACGCGGCGAGGCAGGCGGAGACCGTCGACTGGGCCTCAACAGGCTGCTGGTCGAACTCCGCGCGGACGCCACCGCGCGGATAGAAGCCATTGGAGCCGATGGGGCGGAAATAGCCGGCCTCGGCGGTCTGCTGCTCGACCAGCCAGCGCAGGACCTTCAGGCCGGTCTCCATGATGGCGGGTTGTTGCATGCGATGGCCGCTGACGATCAGTGCGTGGGGCAGCTTGGCGTTGTCGTAAGCGAGGATGTTTTCGGGCCACAGCCACTGTTCATCCGCGTTGGCCTCGAAGGCCGTCATGAGCCGCGCGACCAACTGGTCGCGCAGGTGCGCCACCTGGCGGTCACCGGCAAAGCGGCGCAGGTATTCGTTCAGCCCGATGAGCGCAAAGGCCGTGGCCCGGATCGCGCCGAGGCCATTCACCGCGGGCAGGGCGCGTTCGAACAGTTGCTGCGCGAGCAGCTGCAACCCGCGCTGCTGACCGCGCGCAGTATAGACGCCGAGCGCCCAGAGGGCCCGGCCATGGCTGTCCTCCGAGCCGAGGGACTCCTGCCAGTTGCGGTCGAAATTCATGAAGTTGAGGAAACGTCCGGTGGCCGGGTCGAACGCGTGATGCAGGAACGACGCATAACGCGTCGCGAGGGCATCGAGCCGGGCGGGGTCCTCGCCGAGTTCGCCGAGCAGCACGGTGGCGATGAGCGCGCGGGCATTGTCATCGGTGCAATAGCCGTGGGAGAAATTCGGCGCAGTGAAACGCGAGTGCTGGAACATGCCGGTCGAGTCTGTCATCGCGCACAAGTGCTCGAGCTGCGGCGTGGGCAGGGGCTCGGCGAGGCTGAAGTGGCTGACCGGGTGGAATTTCCTCAACAGCGCGGCCCGGGTCCGCCGCGCGTGCTGGAAGGAGTGCATGTAGCCGTGCGCGACCTCGCTCCAGATCATCTTGCGGCCGAGCTTGTAGGCCTGCTTGCGCATCTCGTGGCGGCGCGTGTCGTCGCCGAGCAGCCCGGTCACGGCGCTCACGATGGCGGCGCTGTCGCGGAAAGGGACAAGCACGCCGCGGTCGTCGGCGAGGAGCTCGGCGGCATGCCAGTAGGGCGTGGAGACGACCGCCTTGCCCGAGCCAAAGGTGTACGCGAGCGTGCCGGAGGTCACCTGTGCCTCGACCAGGTACGGCGTGATATAGATGTCGGCGGCGCCGATGAATTCCTTCAACTCGTCGAGCGAGACGAACTGGTTGTGGAAATGCACGCTGCCGGCCACGCCGTTTTTGCGTGCACGCTCCTCGAGGCTCTTGCGGTAAGCCTCGCCCTGCTCGCGGATGAGCGCGGGATGCGTGGCCCCGAGCACGATGTACACGACATCAGGGAACTGCTTCAGGATGGCGGGGAGCGCGTCGAGGACGTACTCGATGCCCTTGTTGGGCGAGAGCAGGCCGAAGGTGAGGAGCACCTGCTTGCCCTCCACCTTGAAGAGATCCTTGTAATAATTCGGGTCGACGAACGGCACGTCAGGGATGCCATGCGGGATGAGGTCGATCTTTTCGGACGGGGCCTGGAAAACCTTCTGCATCAGCTGCGCGGCGCGCTCGGTCATCACCACGAGGCGGCTGGAAAGGCGGACGATCTCAGCCATCACGTGGCGCTGCTCGGGGTTGGGCTCGGCCAGCACCGTGTGCAGGGTCGTGACAATGGGCACGGTGAGATCGCGCAGCAGCGTGAGCAGATGCTGGCCGGCGGGGCCGCCGTAGATGCCGAACTCGTGCTGCACGCAGACCGCATCGACCTGCGCGTGGTTGAGAAAATCGGCGGCGCGCTGGTACGCGCAGAGATCCTGCGCGGCGATTTCAAAGCGCACTTCCGGCGGGTAATCGTAGCCGGCCGGCTGGTCGTTGAGCGCCACGACCAGGCGCTCGACCTCCGGGTATTGCCCGGCGACGGCGGCGCACAAGTCCGTCGTAAACGTGGCGATGCCGCACCGGCGCGGCTGATAATTACCAAGGAACGCGATTTTCCGAATCTCCGGGACTTGCATGACTGAAATCACGGACAGACGAAACGCCGACCGGTGCGTGCGGGGGCCGCGAAATTTCAGCGTCCGGGAGTGAATAAAAGGCGCTCTTAACTTGCGGTGTGGCGGGGCGGAGTTTTGATGGAGGGCGAATGGAGCGCCCCGAACCCCGCATGCTGCTGGAGGTGCAGAACCTGCAGACCAGCTTTTTCACCTCCGACGGAGTCATGCCCGCGGTCAACGACGTGAGTTTTTCCCTGCGGCGCGGCCAGACCCTCGCGCTCGTCGGCGAGAGCGGCTCGGGCAAGAGCGTCACGGCCTACTCGATCCTCCGCCTCGTGCAGCCGCCGGGCCGCATCGTGAGCGGCAAAATCAAGCTGCACTCGGAGCGGCTGGGGGAGGTCGATCTCGCGAAGCTCAACGAACGCTCCGACACGCTCTACAAGGTGCGCGGCGGCGTGATCAGCCTGATTTTCCAGGAGCCGATGACCTCGCTCTCGCCCGTCCACACCGTGGGCAGCCAGATCGCCGAGGCGATTTTGCTCCACCAAGACGTCCCGAAGGCGCAGGCCCGCGCGCACACGGTGGAGATGCTGAAGAAGGTCGGCATCACTCGCGCCGAGGCCTGCTTCGACCAATATCCGCACGAGCTGTCCGGCGGCATGCGGCAGCGCGTGGTGATCGCGATGGCCCTCGTGTGTCGGCCTGAGCTGCTGATCGCCGACGAGCCGACGACGGCGCTCGACGTGACCGTCCAGGCCCAGGTGCTGGGCCTCATCAAGACCCTGCAGCAGGAGATCGGCTGCGCCGTGCTGCTGATCACGCATGATTTCGGCGTGGTGGCCCAGGTGGCCGACGAAGTGGCTGTCATGCAGCGCGGCCGCATCGTCGAGCACGGCGACGTACGCGCCGTCCTCAAGGCCCCGCAACACCCCTACACCCGCACGCTGCTCGATGCGCTGCCGAGCCGGCGCGCCGCCAAAGTCGCATGAATCCCGAAACGACCACGATTTCCCCGTCGCCGCTGCTGTCCGTGCGCGGCCTGTGCAAGCACTTCCCGATCATGAGCCGCGGCTTCCGGCGGCGGCAGACCGGCGTGGTGCGCGCGGTGGACAACGTGAGCTTCGACCTCGCCCCGGGCGAGACGCTCGGCCTCGTGGGTGAAAGCGGTTCGGGCAAGACCACGACGGCGCGCTGCGTGCTCCGCGCGCTCCAGCCGACCGAGGGTGAGGTCCTTTTCCGCCTGCCGGATGGCCGCACCGTCGACCTCGCGAAATTGCCCGACACCGCGCTCAAGCCGCTGCGGCAGCACGCGCAGATGGTTTTCCAGGATCCGTTTTCCTCGCTCAATCCGCGCATGACTGTCGGAGACATCATCGGCGAACCGCTGCTGATCCACGGTCTCTGCAGTGGCAAGGAGCGCGCGGAGCGGGTGGCCGAGATGCTCCGGCGCGTGGGGCTGTCGCCCGACCACCGCACGCGCTACCCGCACGCCTTCAGCGGCGGGCAGCGGCAGCGCATCGGCATCGCACGGGCGCTCATCATGAAACCCTCGCTGATCGTGTGCGACGAGGCGACCTCCGCGCTCGATGTCTCCGTGCAGGCGCAGGTACTCGACCTGTTGAAGGAACTGCAGCGCGAGTTTCGCCTCACCTATCTTTTCGTGGCGCACAACCTGGATGTCGTGCGCAATTTCTGCGACCGCGTGGCCGTGATGCGGCGCGGGCAGATCGTGGAGTTGGCGCCGACGGATCGGGTGTTTGCGGCGCCCGAGCATCCTTACACGAAGATTTTGCTGTCCGCCGTGCCTTCGCCGGATCCTGATGTGCGCATGAACTTCGACGTGGGTCGGGAGCTGGCGCGGCTGGATGCGGCGCAGGCGGCCACCCACTGATCGAGGCGCAGATCCATTTCTATCATGCTTATCCACAGCGTTTACTTCTGGCTGAAACCTGAACTGACCGACGCCCAGCGCGCCGACTTCAAGCGCGGGCTCGAGTCCCTCGCGGGTGTCCGCTCGGCCGAAAAAATCTACATTGGCACGCCCGCGCCGATCCCGCCGCGCCCGGTGGTGGATGCGACGTACTCGTTTAACCTGCTGGTGGTCTTCAAGGACATGGCGGGGCACGACCTCTATCAGGTCGATCCGCTGCACAAGGCCTTCCTCGACAGCTTCCGCACCTTCTGGACGAAGGTGCAGATTTACGACGCGGCTTGAGAAAGGTGGAACGCGTTGACCTCAACGCGTTTTCCGAGCGTCACATTACGGCGATAGCTAAAGCGCGTTGAGGTCAACGCGCTCCACCTCAGAGCTGGATCCGAATCACATTCCAGCTCGCCGGTGCGAGCTGGGCGCTCAGGCGGCCTGACTCCAATTTCGCGGTGCCGCGCTTGTGCGGTTCGACGGCGCGCGGGGCGGCCTCGGTGTTGCGCGCCTGGCTGTCGGCGCTCTCAAGCACGAGGTGCTCGATGATGCGCGCGGTCGGGGCGAGCAGACGGAGGTCGGCGGCGAGGGGGAGCGTATCCTTTTCGGCGCGGTTGATCGCGAAGAGCGTGAGCGTGTTGGCCGCGGGGTCGCGCGTGGCGACGGCGTCGAGGTAGGGGACGGGGCCGAACTCCTTCGAGTCGTACACGGGCGAGTCGATCGCGACGTGCAGTGACTCGCCGCGGCCGTAGAGCGAACCGTGGAGGTAGGGCCAGAAGATGGTCTGCTTCCAGGCGGGGCCGCCGTTGCGCGTGAGGATCGGGGCGATGACGTTCACGAGCTGCGCGAGGCAGGCCATGCGCACGCGGTCGGCGTGGCGCAGGAGGCTGAGCATCATCGAGCCCATCACGAGCGCGTCTTCGTGCGTGTAGTTGTCCTCCAGCTGGGCGGGGGCGATGGACCAGTCGGCAAACTTCGGGTAAGTGGGCGAGTTGCTGTGCCACCAGACGTTCCACTCGTCGAAGCTCAGCATGAGCTTCTTCTTGGACTTGAGCTTGGCCTGCACGTGGTCGCAGGTCGCGATGATGGAGCGGATGTGCCACTCCATGTTGAGCGGCTGGGCCTGATACTCGCCCCACGTGCGCAGGGTGGCGCTGCCCCAACCGTCGCCCTTGCCGAGGTAGGTGTGGAGGGAAAGGTAGTCGGCGACGTCGTGCGTGAGCTCGAGCACGCGCGCATCCCAGCCGGCGAAGGTAGGCAGGCTGTTGCCCGAGCTGCCGCAGGCGACGAGCTCGAGCGAGGGATCGATCATCTTCATCAGCCGGCCGGTCTCGGCGGCGAGGCGGCCGTACTCGTCGGCGGTCTTGTGGCCCATCTGCCAAGGGCCGTCCATCTCGTTGCCCAGGCACCAAGTCTTGACGCGATACGGCTCGGCGGCGCCATTTTTGCGGCGAAGATCGCTCCACGCGGTGCCGCCGGGGACGTTGCAGTATTCGAGCAGCGCGGCGGCCTCGGCCATGCCGCGGGTGCCGAGGTTGACGGCCATCATGGCCTCGGTGTTGGCGGCCTTGCACCAGCGCATGAATTCATCGGTGCCAAACTGGTTGGTCTCGATCGTGCGCCAAGCGGGGTCGAGGCGGCGCGGGCGGTCGGAATGCGGACCGACGCCATCCTCCCAACGGTAGCCGGAGACGAAGTTACCACCCGGATACCGCACGATGGGGACATTCAGCTCGCGGATGAGCGCGAGGACGTCCTGGCGGAAGCCGTTGGCATCGGCCTGCGGGTGGCCCGGCTCGTAGATGCCGTTGTAAACGGCGCGGCCGAGGTGCTCGATGAACGAGCCATAGAGGCGCGGATCGATCGTGCCGATGACGATATCAGGATGCAGGGCAACGCGGGCGGAGGCGAGGGGCATGGCGGGGTAAGGACCAATGGACTAATGACCAGGGCCCCATGGCGGACGCAAGCCGGGGTGGCGGCGAAGTCTGTCATTGGGCCGGAGCCCATGCTGTCTGGCCGAAGTGCGAGCCTTACTTCTCGCCGAGGACGAACGGGGCGAAGTAGCGGGCCTGGGAAGGCGGAAAGCGGCCCTTGATGCGAACGCCGTCCTCGCGCTCCTCCTGCTCCTGGATGTCGCCGAACTCGTGGAGGCGGGCGATCACGTCGTAGCGGGCATGGGGCACGAGCAGCTCGGTGGACTTGAAGGCGTCGGCGATCAGCTCCACGCAGCGGGCCTCCAGCGCATCGAGGCCGGCGCGGGTGTGGGCGCTGACGAAGAGGGCGTCGGGCACAAGCTGGCGCGCGCGCTGGATCATCGCCTCGTCGGCGGCATCGACCTTGTTGAATACGGTGATGGTGGGCTTGTCGCCCGCACCGAGCTCGGCGAGCACGCCGAGGGTGGTGGCGTGGTGTTTTTCGACGTTGGGGTTGGTGACGTCGAGGACGTGGACGAGGAAGTCGGCGACGATCACCTCCTCCAGCGTGGCCTTGAAGGCCTCGACGAGGCCGTGCGGCAGGCGGCGGATGAAGCCCACAGTGTCGGTGACAAGGAGCTTGTGGTTGCCGCGGAGCTGGAGCTGGCGCGTGGTGGGGTCGAGCGTGGCGAAGAGCTTGTCCTCGGCGAGGACCTGCGCGCCGGTGAGGGTGTTGAGGAGGGTGGACTTGCCGGCGTTGGTGTAGCCGACGATCGAGGCCGTGGGGACGGGGACGCGCTGGCGCTTCTGGCGCTGCACGCTGCGCTGCTTGCGCACATCCACGAGGTCGCGCTTGAGGCGGACGATGCGGTCGTTGACGAGACGGCGGTCCTGCTCGAGCTGGGTTTCGCCTTCGCCGCCGAGGCCGCCCTTGCCGCGCTGGCGGGAAAGGTGGGTCCACGCGCGGGTGAGGCGGGGTAGCGAATACTCCATGCGCGCGAGCGCGACCTGGAGCACGGCCTCGCGCGTGTGCGCGCGGTCGGCAAAAATATCGAGGATGACCTCCTCGCGGTCGATGACGGCGACCTCGGAGGCTTTTTCCCAATTGCGCTGCTGGGCCGGCGAGAGGGCCTCGTCGAAGACGATCAGGTCGGCGTCGAGGGCCTTGGCGGCGGCGATGATCTCCTCGGCCTTGCCGCTGCCGACGAGGGTGGCGGGCGTGGGCTTGCGGAGGTTGACCAACTCCACGCCGACGACACCGATGCGGAGGTTTTCCACGAGCTCGCGGAGCTCGGCGAGCAACTCGGCGGCTTCGCCGGGCTCCATGTCGGGGGTCTGGACGCCCACGAGGAAAGCGCGTTCGCAACGGCCGGATTCGGCGGCGGGGGTTTTTTGGATGAAATCAGCCATCAGGAGCGCCTGACAGTGCGCAGGATGGGCGGGGCGTCAACCGGGACGCGCAAAGCCTATGACGACCTGCGGGCGGGATTACGCCGCGGGGTAGATCATGGGCGTCATCTTGCCGTTCATGATCTGGCCGACCTCGACGTCGGCGGCGAAGGCGTTGCGGTCGCCCTCGCGGGCCTTCGTATTGGGCTGGAGGAGACGCATGTCCTGATCCATGTAGATGATGGTCATGACGGCGCGGGGCTTGGTGGAAACATTCGGGCCGGCGCGGTGGAAGGTCCAGCCGTAGTGGAAGCTGACCTCACCGAGATCGAAGGGCGTGTCGTCGAGCGGGTAGTTCTGCTCCTTCATCGAGCGGCCGATGCGCTCCTCGCTCTCGTCGCTGATGCCGAGCTCGCGGCCGGCCTCGAACTTGTGGCTGCCGCGGGCGAAGGCCAGCGGGCCCATGTCCATCGGCACAGCCTGCAGGGGGATCCACGCGGTGACGCTCAGGGGGCTCGCCATCGGCCAGTAGTACTGGTCGGCGTGCCATGGGGTGACGCCGCCGCCGGCCTCCTTGTAGAGGGCCTGGTCGTGGTACATGCGCACGCCTTTGACGCCGAGGAGCTCGGCCGCCATGCGCGCAAGGCGCTGGCCCCAGCAGAATTCCTTGATCGTGTCGTTCTTGGTCCAGATGTTGCCGACTTGGAGAAAGGCCTTGTTGTAGGTGTCACGCTGCTCGATGGGCAGGTGCATCGTGTTGAGGCGGTAAACCTCGGACGTGATGATCGGGCCGTAGTGCTCGATGACCTCGGCGGAGAGCACGTTCTTCAGCTTGATGTAGCCTTCGCGGCGAAACTGGGCGATCTGCTCGGCGCTGATCGCATAGGGAGAGTCGATGTCGAGGTGGCTGAGCGTGGGCATGGGGAAGGGGGGCGGTTGCGGTGTAATGAGTGCGGCGGCTGCGGACTCGCAACTGCAAAACATGACATGCGCCGGACGCGCCGCGAAACGGAAACTGGGCTACCTGTAGAAAAGCCCGTCCGCCTTAGTCGGCGAACAGCACGCAGACCGGGGTGGAAATCGTGGCGGCCGCGTCCGGTACGCGAGTGAGCCGGCCGGTGGCGGGATCGACGCGGAAAACCGTGAGGGAGTTGGAGTACTGGTTGGCGGAGACGAGCCACGCGCCGTCGGGGGAGAGGGCGAAGTTGCGCGGGGACTTGCCGCCGGTCGGCGTGATCTCGACGAGGGAGAGCTTGCCGGTGGCGGGGTCGACGGCGAAGACCGCGATGCTGCTGATGGTGCGATCGGAGCCGTAAACAAAGCGGCCGTTGGGGTGGACGCGGACCTCGGCGCCGCTCGGCGTGCCTTTGAAGTCCGCCTGCAGGGTCGACAGCGTATTGACGGGGGTGAGCGCGCCGTTGGCGGCGTTGTAGACGTAGGACGTCATTGTGCCGCCCATCTCGGTAATGGCGAAGGCGTGGCGACCGTCGGGGGAGAACTTGAAGTGGCGCGGGCCGGAGCCGGGCGCGGTGGCGACAAACGGCGGCTCGGCCGGAGTGAGCTTGGCGGTCGCGGGGTCGAGGCGGTAGGTGAAGATCTTGTCGAGGCCGAGGTCGCAGACGATGACGTGGCGGTTGTCAGGCGAGAGCGTGACGGAGTGAACGTGCGGCGAGGACTGGCGCTCGGGATTGATGCTGGAGCCGGTGTGCTGGATCACGGAGCCGGGCGCGCCGAGCGTGCCGTCGGCGCGGATCGGCAGGGCGGCGACGATGCCGGTGTGGTAGTTGGCCACGACCAGGCTGCGGCCGGTGGCATCGACCACGAGGTGGCAGGGGGCCTTGCCGCCGGCGGACTGGGGCGGCTGGAGCGCGGTGAGTTTGCCGGTGGCGGCATCGACGCCGTAGGCGACGGCCATTTGCTCGGATTCGTTGACCGCGTAGAGGAAACGATGATCGGGCGAGAGCGCGATGAAGGAGGGGCTGCCCGTCTCGGCGGCGACGGTGGGCGTGGAGAGAGCGCCGGTGGCGCCGTCGAGCGTGAGGGCGTAGATGCCCTTGCTGCCGTCGCGGGTGTAGGTGCCGATGTAGAGGTGATGCGTGGGCATGGCGGAGAGAAAGGAGGAGAGAAGCGCGAACGGCGCAAAGAGGGAACGGGCTTTCATGTCATTTCACGAGGCCCTGCCGGAAATGATGACGGCAGACGGAGACGTAGCGGTCGTTGCCGCCGATCTCGATCTGCGCGCCCTCGCGCACGGGCCGGCCGGCGGCATCGAGGCGGAGGACCATCGTGGCTTTGCGGCCGCAGTGGCAGATGGTCTTGATCTCGGTGAGGTCGTCGGCCCAGGCGAGCAGCCATTGCGAGCCCTCGAACAGGTGGCCCTGAAAATCCGTGCGCAGCCCGTAGCAGAGCACGGGGATGTTCAGCTCGTCGGCGATGTCAGTGAGTTGCCGGACCTGGGCCTTTTGAAGGAACTGGGCCTCATCCACGAGCACGCAGCTCACGGCCTGGGCGGCGTGCGCTGTGCGGACGAGCGCGAGGAGATTGTCGTCCGGCCCGAAGGCCGTGGCCTCGGCCTCGAGCCCGATGCGCGAGCGGATGAGGCCGGCGCCCGCGCGCGTGTCGAGCGCAGGGGTGAAGAGCAGGGTGTGCATGCCGCGCTCGCGGTAGTTGTAGCTCGACTGTAGGAGCAGGGTGGATTTGCCCGCGTTCATCGCCGAGTAATAATAGTACACCTTGGCCATGCGCGGACGTTGGCGGGCGCGGCGGGGCGGCTCAATGGCATTTCGGGAATGTTCAGCGGAAAAGGCTTTTATGCCCCGGGCCGCGGGGCAGACTCGCGGCGTGAGCATCTCCCCTAAAAAACTCACAGCTTTCCTCGCGGCCGCTTTGCTGAGTGCGCCCGCGTTCCCCGCCACCACCCCCGACGCGACCATGAACCTCAAACTCACCGCCCCGATCAAAACCTGGGACGAAGCGATCCCCCTCGGCAACGGCCTGCTCGGCGGCCTCCTCTGGGGCGAAGGCGGCACGCTGCGCCTTTCGCTCGACCGCGGCGATCTGTGGGACGAGCGGCCCGGACCGGGCGACCTGTTGAAAGGTTTCACCTACGCGCAACTCACCAAGCTCGTGGCCGCGCGCGACAACGCCGGCATCAGCAAGGTCGTGGACGGTGCGTATTTCGCGGACCACCCGACGAAGATCCCCGCCGGGCGCCTCGAACTCGACCTCGCCGACGGACAGACGGTGGAGCAATTCGAACTCAACCTCGCCGACGCCACCGGCCGCGCGCGACTCGCGGGCAAAGCCGGCACGGTGCAGGCGTTTTTTAGCGCGCTGGAGCCGATGGCGCTGATGGAGATCCCCGGTGCCGCGCCCAAGGCCCTGCGTCTCCTCGCACCCGAGTCGGTCAAGAAACTCGGCTACCCCGATCCCAAGCGCGGCTCCGATGGCACGGCGCAATGGTTTACCCAGGAGACAGCCGAAGGCCACGTGACGTGCGTCTATGCCGCGACGAAACGCCTTAAGGACACGACGCTGCTCGCGACGACCGTGACGTTTTCCCCGGCGGATGGCACCGACGTCTTCGGTGCGGCGCGGGCCCGCGTGATGGCCGCGCTGGAGGCGGGCTACGCGGCCAAGCGCGCGCCGCACGCGGAGTGGTGGCGGGAGTTTTGGGCGAAGTCCTCGATCTCGGTGCCCGACGCCGAAGTGATGCGGCACTACGAACTCGTGCAGTATTTCTATGGTGCGGCCTCGCGCACCGGCGCGCCGCCGATCCCGCTGCAAGGCGTGTGGACGGCCGATGCGGGCGAGCTGCCGCCGTGGAAAGGCGACTATCACCACGATCTGAATACGCAGATGACCTACATGGGTTATCAGACGGCGGGCCGCTTCGAGGAAGGGAAGGTGTTTTTGGATTTCATGTCCGACCTGCTTCCCGCGTTTCAGAAATTCTCCCGCGAGTTTTTGGAGCAGCCCGGCGCGGCGGTGCCGGCGGTGATGTCGCTCAAGGGCCAGGCGCTCGGCGGCTGGGCGCAGTACAGTCTCGCACCCTCGAACGGCGCGTGGGTCGGCCACCTCTATTACCTGCACTGGCGCTACACGCGGGATGAAAAATTTCTCCGCGAGCAGGCGTACCCGTGGTGCAGCCAGGTTGGCGAGGCTCTTGCGGGCCTGCTCAAGCCCGACGCGAAAGGTGTGTTGGTGTTGCCGACCTCGTCGTCGCCCGAGGCGTTTAACAACGACATGCGCGCGTGGCTCAAGCCCAACAGCAACTACGACCTCATGTGCCTGCGCATGCTCTTCCTCGGCAACGCCGAGATGGCGGCCGAGCTGGGCGACACGGCGGCGTCGGCGAAATGGCGCAAACTCTCCGACGGACTCGGGCCGTATCACGTCACGGCGAAGCACATCCTCATGCTCAATGCCGACGAGGAGCTGGTCTTCAGCCACCGCCACCACGCGACGCTGATGGCGATCTATCCCTTCAACCTGCTCAACATCGAGGGTACGGACGAGGACCGCGCCGTGATCAAGGCCAGCGTGCACGACAACGACCGGCTCGGCGTGCTCGAGTGGTGCGGCTACAGCTACACTTGGATGGCCGCGATGCGCGCCCGGGTAAACGAGCCCGAGATCGCGCTCTGGAACCTGAAGGCGTACCTGCACGCGTTCATTTTGCGCAACGGCTTTCATGCCAACGGCGACCAGACGAAGAGCGGCTTTTCGTCGATGGACTACCGGCCGTTCACCCTCGAAGGCAACTTCCTCGCCTGCGCCGCCGTGCACGAGATGCTGTTGCAAACCTGGGCCGCGCATCCCGCCGTGGACACCTACGACACGATCCGGATTTTCCCCGCGATGCCGTGGCGCTGGCACCACGCGGCTTTCACCGATCTCGTGGCCGAGGGCGGCCACAAGGTTTCCGCCCGGCGCGAAAACAACGCCACCGTCTGGCTCCACGTGCAGGTGGCACGCGACGGCGAGCTGCATATCCGCGACAACTTTGCCGGCCGTACGCCGACGTGGAACCGCGCTGGCGCGAAGAAGGTCGGCGATGACTACGTGTTCGCCGCGAAGGCCGGCGATATCATCGAGGCGACGCTGCCCAAGCCCGCGGAATTGCCGCTGGCCCCGGTGGATGCCTTCCTCGATGAGGTACCCAAGCCGCCGGCGCACCCGGGTATCCCGATGAAATATTGAGGTGCTTTTTTGCCCGCAAATGCACGCTAATGTACGCGAATCAATGATCTCACTCCGTAAAACCCTGCTCTTCCTCTCGGCGCTTTTTGTGGCGCTTCCCCTTATGCATGCCATCGGTCCCGCGGTCACTGAAACGGATTGGCGCGGCTGGAAGCGCCTGGACTTTGTCGTGTTGGGCCGCCCCGCGCTGCTGATCGTCCCGAAGAACCCCGCGCCGGGGAAGCCGTGGATCTGGCGCACGGAGTTTTTCGGCGACTTCCCTCAGGCGGACCTCGCGCTGCTGGAGCGCGGCTGGCACGTGGGCTACATGAACGCGAAGGACCTCTACGGCTCGCCTCAGGCGATGTCGCTTTTCGACGCGTATTACCAGCGGGTGCGGAAGGATTACGGCCTCTCGGCGCGCGTGGTGCTGGAAGGCTTCAGCCGCGGCGGGCTCTACGCATTTAACTACGCCGCAACGCACCCCGACCGCGTCGCGGCGCTGTATCTCGATGCCCCGGCGCTCGACATCCACAGCTGGCCGGGCGTGAAGCATCCGCTCTGGCCGGAGTGCCTCGCCAGCTACGGTCTCACGGCAGAACAGGCCAAGACCGCGAAAGTGAGCCCCCTTGATCGGATCGAGCCTGTGCTAAAGGCGAAGATCCCGATCTTCGGCGTGAGCGGCGACGCCGACGAAGCGGTTCAGCTTAAGGAGAACCTGGCCGTGCTGGAACAGCGTTACAAGGCGGGCGGTGGCGTGATTGAGGTGGTGATCAAGCCGGGCGGAAAGCACCACCCGCACAGCCTGACCGATCCGACGCCGATCGTGGATTTCTTGGTGAGCCACGCGAAGTTCTGAGGGCGGCCCTCGCAAGCAGGCCGGGGCGGCATCTTTTACGGTCTTGACCGTACCGCCCATGCGCGCAGCGTCACCAATCCTCACCTCACTGCCTGATGGTGTAATGGTAGCACAGGCGACTTTGACTCGCCTAGTCATGGTTCGAATCCATGTCGGGCAGCCAAATTGCGCAGCAATTTGATCGCGCGCAGGGTGGGCGTCAGCCCAGCCAATCCGTGCCGGGCAGCCACTGGCCGGTCCACCGCGCGTCGTGCACCGGGTCGTACTTGAGGCAGCGGTCGCCGTCGATGGACCACAGATGCAGCCAGCCGTGGTCGAACAACTGGCGGACCGCCGGCTGGGCGGCCAGGACGGCGCCGATTTTCTCCGGGGACGCCTCGATGTACACGGCGAGCCGCCGGGGTTCGTGCATGAAGCGTTCACCGTCATGGATCGACTGCCACGACAGGCCGGTTTTCAGGTCGCCGCCGTTGCCTTCGAGCACGCCGATCCCGCCGACGACATTGTGCAGCACCTTGTTGCCGGCGCCGTAGCGCTCCGGGTCCACGCGCGAGGCGTAGTATTGGAGGTTGATCCAACTGGGGACGACGACCGGCGCAGAAAGGATCAGCGTGAGCAGGGCGCTGTCCGTATCCGCGGCTGCATCGTAGTCGTGGAGGAAGACGCGGCCGTCGAGCTTCAGCCCGGCGGTGCGGCGCCGGGGCGCGGCGATGAAGGCGGCGTTGTTGGCCAGACCCCACTCGGGCCGCACCTGCGCGATGTCAGCCGCCCGGGCGCGCACGGCGCCGTCGATCCCGGCGTCAGGTAATCCGCCGAGTCCCAGGCCGGGCGCGCGCTCGCGCCGGGCCGCCGCGCCGGCACGGGCCAGCGTGAGCCGCAGGTTGACGAGATCCACCAGGTGCGTGCCGGGGACGGATTCCAAATCAAAGAGCACCACGTCATCCGTCGTAGTCTGGTGCAGGCCGGCCAGGAACCAGGTGTCTGCGGGGATGGCCAGCCCTTGTGCCGCGAGCAGGGTGCGGACGGCGGGGTCGTTCAACGTGGCGACGGCGAGGCGGGCGTTGACGTCGCCGGCGTGGCCACCGCAGGCGCCGCAGTCGAGGCTGGAGGCATGCGGGTTGTTCGCGCTCTGGCTGCCGTGTCCGCACACGAGCACGAGCCGCGCGAAATTCCGGGTGAGCCCCATGTTGCGCAACGCCCCGGCGGCGAGCCCCGCGCGGGTTTCGAGTGAGACCGACGTCGGCGCCGGCGCCACCCGCGCGCAGGCGGGTGCGTTCCGCTGCGCGCCGCGGCCGAGCGCTGCCCCGAAGGCGAGGCCGACCGTCTCGACGAAGAAGAAGCACGATGCCGCCGAATTCTGAAAGGCCTTCCACGCCCCGGCCTCGGCCCGGGCGGCGACCGCGGCCTCGGCTTCGGTGGTCGTCAGCGCATCGGCGCTGTTGACCGGCGGCACGAGCAGCACGGGACACCGCGCGGCGGCCGCCCCGTTTCCGGCGGACGCATGGGCCACGGGGAAACCGAAGAAGCCGGCAAAGCCGATCGTCTGCACCCCCGGCAGCGCGGCCTCGAAGTGCCGCCGGAAAACCTCGGAGCGCACGTCGATGCAGAAGATCGCCTGCGCGACCGGCCGCGTAGTCGGCGCCGTCGGATTTTGGGCAGCGAGCGCGCGGGCGAGACGGCGCTGGTAGCCGGCCTCGTAGGCGCATTGCCAGAGCGTGAGCACCTCGTGGCGTTCCTTTTCAGCGCGCCCGGTCGGAGTCTGGCCCCACCGGGACCGCCGCGGATCACCGGCGAAGGCCTGCAACAAGGCCGCGTCGTAGGCGAGCCGGATGGCGAGCAGTTCGCGCAGGGCGGGATTGGCGCGGCCGCGCAAGGCGTCCTCCCGCACCCGGTACTGCACATAGCCCGCCCAGCCCGCGATGGTCGCGACCTGCCGGTGGAGGAAGTCCGCGAGCTCCGCCGGCCAGGGCTGAAGCAGCCCGAGGCAATGCGCGAGGGCAGCGTCGGCTTCAGCGGGGAGCGAGGCCACAAAGGCCCGGAAACCGGCGAGCCCGAAGGCCTCGGGGTTGCGATCATGCACCGCC
This sequence comes from Verrucomicrobiota bacterium, assembly GCA_018239845.1. Lineage (GTDB taxonomy): Bacteria > Verrucomicrobiota > Verrucomicrobiia > Opitutales > Opitutaceae > CAIRCN01. Next base: position 66,238 of record JAFEGO010000025.1, on the reverse strand, counting down.
GCTTCGCGCCAGGCGCGGTAGAGGCCGACCGTTTGCCACGGACTGTTCCAGGTGGTCTGGTTTTCGTCGAAGGTCACGGCGCACCATTTGGAAATCTCGTCGATCACGAACGCGCTCCAATGCGCGCGGGGCCGGGCCTGATCAAGCCAGTCGGCCACCGTCGGGATCACCGGCGAGGCCGGCTCGTCGGCCAGCGCGGCGAACGCCGCCTGCAGCTTGGCCGGAGTCCACGGCGCGCGCGCCACGGCCGCAAGGTCGGCCGGCTCGATCTCGCCTGCAGCGAAGGCGCGGCGGTATTCGGCGAGCGGTTGCAGCGGCGCGGCCCCGAGGGTGCGCTGCAGCAGATCGCAGGCGGAGGCAAAGGGCTGGCCGACCAGTCCGACGAAAGGATTTACGGCCACGAAGTGCGTCAGCGGCCACAACGGCGGGATGCGGGCGAGCGCGGCGGCGATGGCGGTTTCCTGCGGCGCAGTGAGCGCCGCGGACGTGGTGGAAGCAGGAGCGGAGGACATGGGTTGAAGGGCGAAGGGTGCCGGTTGACTCAGGGGTTGACCGGGTGACGCGGCCACAGGCGGCCGAGGATGCGGTTGAAGTGCGTGCCGAGATAGAAGCCGTTCAGCGCATGGACATAGAGGCGGTGTCCGGCGGGGTGGGCATTGGCGCGCCAGAGGAGGGCTTGGAAGAGGAAGAGCCCGGCGAACACCGCGGCTACCGCCGCGAGCAAGGCCGGCGGGGGCTGGCTTGCCGCGACCTCCGGCAAAATCCGTGACGCAGCGCCGTGCAACGCGAGGCTCAGGCCAACGACGGCCGCGGCCACCGCGACGCCGCGGGCGACGCTTGCGGGGCCGGCGCCGGCGGCCCGGATCCGGGCCAGGCCGTAGGCCACGGCCACGGCGAGCACGACGCCAAACACCCGGGTGCCCGGCGGCAAGGTCGGCGCGAGCGCATGGGCCAGCGTGGCTCCGAGGGCGACGAGCAGTCCGCCTGCCAGCACGCCGAAGGTGAGCGCCGGCGCGCGCAACGGCACGGCAGCACGCGGCACGGCGCCGATGGTCGAGCCGGCCGTGAGGAAGGCGTGCGCCTTGTAGAGCGAGTGCGCGGCGATGTGCAGCAGGGCAAGGCTGTAGGCGCCGAGCCCGCATTGCAGGATCATGAAGCCCATCTGCGCGATCGTGGAGTAGGCCAGCGCGCGCTTCACGCTGGGCTGGGCGAGCATCACCACCGCCCCGAACGCGGCGGTCAGCGCCCCGGCGACGGCCAGCAGGGCCGAGGCCCGCGGGGCGGCCGCGAAGACCGGGGCGAGACGGATGACCAGAAAACCGCCGGCGTTGATGATTCCGGCGTGCATGAAGGCCGACACGGGGGTGGGCGTCTCCATCGTGTCCGGCAGCCAGCTGTGGAAGGGAAACTGCGCCGATTTCAGCATGGCGCAGCCGGCGAGTAGCAGACCGGCCGCGGCCGCGCCGCCGGTCCTGCCCGCGGTAAAATCCGCCAGGATCGCCGCAAGGTCGTAGGTGCCGTGGTGGGCGTGGAGCACCAGCGCTGCCCCGAGGAGGCACGCGTCGCCGAGCCGGCTGATGACAAATTTTTTCCGCGCTGCGAACACCGCCCCGGAGCGCCCGGGGAAGTGCAGCAGCAGCCGGTGCAGGCAGAGGCTCGTCGCCATCCACGCGGCGAGCAGAAGCAGCAGCTGACCGGCCAGGACCAGCAGCACCACCGAGGCGAGGGTCAGGCTCATCCAGGAGAAAAATCGCGACTGGTGCGGATCGCCGGCGAGGCAGGGCCGTGCGTAGTCGAGGATCCGCGCCCCGAGGAAGGTCACCAGCACGACCATGATCGCCGAAAGGACATCCAGCCGCAGCGCGCCGGCGAAAGCCGCGTCGGGGCCAAACGGAGCCCAGCGCACCGTCTGCGGGCCCAGCACCGCCAGCGCGCCCGCGGCGAGCAGGGCGAGGACGGCGGCCGCCGCGGCCGCACCGGCCGTGAGGCGGCCGGCGGTGGCCGGGCGGCACAGGCGCGCGGTGAGGCCGGCCGCAAACGGCAGGGCGGGCAGGGCAAGGAGGAGGCAGGCGAGAAACGGGCTCATCGGCCCTCATCCTAGTGAAATCTTGAGTTTTAGTCGATTACAGGCTTTAGAAGAAATGGTTAGATTTAATTTAACTCAAAACGGCCATGCCCGCTTTCCTGAATTACCATCACCTGCGCTATTTCCGGCAGATCGGCCGCGAACTCAGCCTCACGCGCGCGGCGGAGAAGCTTAATCTCTCCGTGCCCGCGCTCAGCATCCAGCTGCGGCAGCTGGAGGACAGCCTGGGCCACAAGCTCATCGACCGCGGCCGTGGCGGCCTGAAACTCACTGAAGCCGGGCGGATCGCGCTCGACTACGCCGACAGCATCGGACGGTCGGGCGAGGAACTGCTGGACGTCATGCGCAACCGCGCTCCCGGCGCGGCGCGACAGGTCCTGCGCGTCGGGGCAGTGTCAACGCTGTCGCGCAACTTCCAGCTCGAGTTCCTCCGGCCGGTGCTGCACCGCGCGGGCGTGGAGGTCGTCATCCGCTCCGGCTCGCACCGCGACCTGCTCGTGGCGCTGAAGACCCACGAGGCCGACGTGGTGCTGTCGAACTCCGCGGCGCGACGCGATGCCGAGACCCCGTGGCACAGCCACCTCCTCGCCGAGCAGGCCGTGGGGCTGGTCGGCGTGCCGGCTTGGAAACGCCGGCGGCTGCGGTTCCCCGAAGACTTCGACGGCGTGCCCGTGATCCTACCCAGCTTCGAGAGCAACACCCGCGCGGCCTTCGACCGCCTGACGGCCGCGGCCGGGGTGCGTCCGCACGTGATGGCCGAGGTCGATGACATGGCGATGCAGCGCCTGATCGCCCGCGAAGGCGAGGGCCTGGCCCTGGTGCCGCCGGTGGTGGTGCGCGACGAGATCGAAAGCGGCGTGCTGGTCGAGACCCACGCCATCGATCCGATCCGCGAGTCATTCTATGCTATCACGCCCAGCCGCCGGTTCCCCAACCCGCTGGTGGAAGAGCTGGTCAAGCGGGTGGCGAAGGGAAAGTTCTAACCCGAGATGCCGAGGGTTCCAGGCTTAGGCGATTGATTGGGTGACCACGCTACAGCCGCTGGTCAACTTATGGCACGGGGCGGGAATTGAAGCTGCGCCAGAGGGGCAGGGTCGGGCCGGGGGTGGCTTTCAGCGCGTGAGCGGAATCTCAGTTGCGTGGGGCGTCGTGGAGGAGGCAAGGGGGTGGTCCAGCGCGGCGCGTACCCGCCGCAGCAGGATATCCGCGGTGTAGGGTTTCGGCAGAAAGTCGGTCACGCCGGCCTTCGCCGCCTTGGCGATGTTTTCGGCGACCTCCAAGCCGCTGGCGGCAATGATGCGAACGACGGGGTTGATGTGCCGGAGGACGTGAATGAGCGCCTCGCCATCCATGATCGGCATCATCATGTCGGCGAGCACGAGGGCGACCTCGTGCGGCTGTTTGGCGAAGAGGGCGACCGCTTCGGCGCCATCGCGGGCGGTGATCACACGGTAGCCGAAGGTTTCCAGGGTCTGCTGGGTGATTTCGCGGATCGAGCATTCGTCATCGACCACGAGCACGAGCTCGTCGTGGCCACGGGCGATCTCTGGCCGGGGAAAGGGATTGGTGCTGACGTTTACCGCCTCGGGGACGGCCGGCAGGTGGATGAGGAAGGAAGTGCCGCGGCCAGGCTCGCTTTCGACCGAAAGAAATCCCCCGTGGCTCTTCACGATGGTGTGTACCGTGGCGAGGCCGATGCCGGTGCCCTTGCCGCGTTCCTTGGTGGTGAAAAATGGCTCAAAGATCCGCTCCCGCACGGCTTGGGGCATGCCGACCCCGGTGTCGGTCACGCGCAGCAGGACATATTGGCCGGCCTTGGCCTCCTCGCTCGTACTGGCATATTGGGAATCGATGGTGCGGTTGGACGCCGTGAAGGTCAGGGTGCCACCGTGCGGCATCGCATCGCGGGCATTGACGGCGAGGTTGAGCAACACCTGATGGATCTGGGTGATGTCACCCAAGACCGGCCAGAGGCCGGCGGGCAGATCGACCACGATCTGGACGCTACGCGGGAAGGTGCTGGTAACGATGCCCTCCAACTCGCCGAGCAGGCCGGGCAGGCCGACCGCGACGCGCTGCCCGTCGAGGCCGCCACGGGCGAATACGAGCACCTGGCGCACCAGATTCGCGCCGCGCTGGCTGCTTTGCTGGATGATGTCGAGGATCCGGCTGCGCCGCGTGTCGAGCTGGGGATCGTGCTTGAGCAACTCGATCGACATCATGATGGGCGCGAGTACATTGTTCAGGTCGTGGGCGATGCCGCCCGCCAAGGTGCCGATGCTCTCCATGCGCTGGGCGCGCAGGTATTGAGCCTCCATCTTTCGATGTTCGGTGAGGTCGCGCATGCCTCCCACCATCCGGACGCCCTGGCCGGTTGCATCGCGCAGGATGTAGCCGCTGTCCTGCACGATGGCGTGGGTGCCGTCCTTGCGTTGAAAACGATATTCCTCCTTCCAAGTCTCCGTGCGGCCGGTGATTGCCTGGCGCATGCTGGCGACCACCCGGCTGCGGTCATCCGGATGGATCCGCCCGGTCCACGACTCGACGCTGGGCTCGATTTCGCCGGCGGCAAATCCGAAAGTCGTGAGGAAACCGTCGTTCCACCACAGCGTATTGGCCGGGATATTCCAGTCCCATACCACGTCGCTGACTGCGCGGGCCACGAACTTGAAGCGCTCCTCGCTCTCGCGCAACGCCGTCACGGCGGCCTGGCGGGCCGAGATATCGCGGGCGATGACCTGCACCTCCTTGTGGCCCAGCAGCTCAACGGCCACCGCCGTAACCTCGACCTCGACGGTGGTGCCGTCGAGCCGGACAAAGGTCATCTCCGTAGGTGGCACCGGCTGGTTGGCGAAGTGCTGTATTTGACGCAGCAGCACCAGCGCCTGGCTGCTGGCATGAGCTACCCCGATGGCCGGCCGGCCGAGCAGCTGTTCCGGACGGGTGGCCCCCATGAGCCGGCAGAACGCCTGGTTGACGAGGGTGATGAGGCCGTCGACGTGCACGAAGTTGGCGTCGGGCGAAAGCAGGATCAGCTTGCGGTAACGCTCCTCGCTTTGATGCGGCGTTTCACCAACGGAAGCTTCGCGGGCGAAGGGCGGTGTTTCTCCCGGAAAGGGGAGGATGACGGAATCCGACGAAACGGGAAGAAGCGCGGCGAAGGGGGGCATGGTGATGGGACCGGCAGGAGGGATGATCAAGGAGCGTGGTTTGGGTCAGGCGGGCCTCGGTGGAGGCGGAAGGAAACGGGGTGGCCGGAGCGGGCCATGACCCGTGAATTGGGCTCAGGGCCCTCGCTTGCGGCCGGTCAGCAAAGTGACGCCGAACAGGACGAGAAAGACGACGAACAGCACGCGGGCAATGGTAGCGGCGGTGCCGGCAATCGCGCCGAAGCCGAGCACACCGGCGACGAGGGCGATGAGCAGGAAGATGATGGCATATCTGAGCATGGTCGTGGGATCAGACGTTCTTCGAACCACGCAGGAGGCCGCTACCGCCGATGCCGGCGAGAACGAGACCGCCGATTAGCAGCCAAATGGTCCGGTCGGTCGGCGCGCCTGTGAAGAACCGGGAAAAGGAAGAGCTGATGGAATCGAGGGCAGCGAAGCCGTAAATGACCAACACGACACCGACGGAAAGCAGAATGAGGGAAAGGAGACGATTCATGGGAGTGGACTGATTTTTTTGCCGGACGGGAGCGGGGAATTTTTCCCCGTGATTCTCGGCTGGCTTCGGCATTCTAGAAAATGCGCGCGACGAATGCGACCCCCATCGGGGCATGGCCCGGTCCAGATGGACAAGCGGCTCGCGGGCCAAGCCATTCGACCGATTATAGCGGAAAAACACGACCGGGAGCAACGGGTTGTGCAGGCTTGCAGCGGCCTGCAGGGCATACGCCCGAGATTATGCGGAGATCGTAGTCGGGCGCAAAGCCCGCCCACAGTTCCGAGAGGAACAGCCGGCGAGTCGGTCAGGGCCGGGCGCTGCGGTTGAAGGGGCTGGTGGGGCGATAGGTGTTGAGGAGGACGCCCGTCGTGGTGGGGCGGGACTCGACGAGCGTGAGGCCGGTGGCGGGCAGGCCGTTTTCGAAAAGACGGCGGCCCTGGCCAAGGATGATGGGGCGGATCCAAAGTTGGTATTCGTCCACGAGGTGGGCGGCCATGAGCGTTTGCAGCAGCTCGCCGCTGCCCCAGACGTGGAGGGTGGGGCCGGCGGAGGCTTTCAGTTCGCGGACGGCGGCGACCACGTCGTCGCCGAGGCGGCGGGACTTGGCCCATTCAAAGTGCGTGAGGGTGCGGGTGGCGACGTGTTTGGTCGCGCGGTTGAAGGCGCGGCCGATGAAGTTGTCGTCATGATGGGGCCAATACGGCGCGAAGATCTCGTAGGTCCGGCGGCCGAGCAGGAGGTCGAAATCGGCGGCCATGAGTTTTTCCATGGCCTCGCGGGAAACGGCGTCGCCGTGGGCCATGGCCCAGCCGCCGTGGGGGAAGCCATTGCGCCGGTCCTCGTCGGGACCGCCGGGAGCCTGCATCACGCCATCGAGCGTGAGGTGGGTGATGACGACGAGTCTTCTCATCCGCGGCGGGCGGCGTCGATCTTGGCGTGGTCGATCTTGCCCATCTCCATCATGGCCTCGAAGGCGCGCCGGGCCTCCGCGCCGCCGGCGGCCATCGCCTCGGTGAGCGTGCGCGGCGTGATCTGCCAGGAGATGCCCCAGCGGTCCTTGCACCAGCCGCACTGGCTCTCCTCGCCGCCGTTTTTCACGAGGGCCTGCCAATAGCGGTCGGTCTCCTCCTGCGTATCGGTCGCGACTTGGAACGAAAAAGCCTCGCTGTGCTTGAACATCGGGCCGCCGTTGAGCCCGATGCAGGGGATGCCCATGACGGTGAACTCGACGGTGAGGACGTCGCCCTTTTTACCCATCGGGTAATCGCTGGGGGCCTTGTGCACGGCGGTCACCTTGGTGTCGGGGAAAGTCTTGGCGTAAAAACGCGCGGCGGCCTCGGCGTCCTTTTCGTACCAGAGGCAGATCGAGTTCTTGGGGGTTTTCATAGGCGTATTTTAGACAGAATGAACAGAATGGACAGAATTGCCGAGGCCGGGTGCCGCATTCGGTAAATTCTGTTCATGCTGTCTAAAAGATACGTCGCCGGAGCGCGATAAGACCCAGGGTGGCGAGGCCGGCCAGCAAGGCGTAGGCCGAGGGCTCGGGGATGGCGTTGACGACGTAGAGGCTGGTGTTCTGGCCGCTGTTGCCCGTGATGCCGGCGATCTGCTGGAGGATCGAGGGCCAGGCGAGGAAGTTGTCGAAGGTGAGCGGGTTGGGGTTGCCGTTGATCGTGCCGACGGAGGAGTGCACGCCGACGAGGGTGAGCTGGCCGCCGATCGTGGCGAAGGTGGGGCTGCCGGAGTCGCCGGTCTCGGCCTGGCTCTGGCCCGCGGTGCTATCGTAGTCGGTATAAAAATACAGGCTGTCGGTGACTCCGTCGGGGTTGTTCAAGGGGTAGAGGTCGCCGTTGGCAAAGCCGTCGATGGTGTTGGTGCCGACGCGGCCGGTCTTGCCATAGCTGAGCAGCGAGAGCTGGGTGTAGCCGTTGAGGTTGAGGCTCGTGAGGGGCGTGCCGAGGTAGAGGATCGAATAGGAGGCGATGTGGTCGGCCGCGCTGATGGGCGAGGTGAGCGTGCCGACGATGAGGTCGCTGGGTCCGCCCGGGCCGTTGTAGGTAATGGTGGAGGTGCTCGCGACCGTGTAGTTCTTGAGGACGCCGTCATCGTTGAGGAAGCTGACGGAGGAGCCGTTGGCCGGGGCGACGTGGCGGGCGGTGATGAAATTCTGCGGGGAGATCATCGTCACCGCGAAGTCGCTGGAGCCGGTCTGCCAGCCGACGCCGGAGAAATCGTAACCGGCGCCGATGAAGGAGGGACTGGTGTTTTCCACCGGCGTGCCGGGGAAGCCGGAGGAGAAGCGGTTGTTAACGACGCTGCTGTAGTCGAAGACGATGAGGGCACGGGCGGAGCCGGCGGCGAAGAGGGCACCGAGGACGCAGAGCGCGAGGAAGCGGACGGGGCGGGGCATCGGACGGAGTTTTGTATGACCAAGGGCCAAGGCTCAATGCGCAATGAACAAGGTCGGGCGACAAATCGGCGCTGAAGCGCAAAAGGCGACTGGTGCGGGGTGCGGCTTTTTGGTATAATAGCGGCCTAGCGCCGGAGGTTCTTTGATAACAGGCAAACCGGGTTTGAATTCGGGGTTTCGTGGGCCGGCGCGGGCAAGTCGACCCGGTGCGGAGAATCAGGGCGAATCGCGATGATTTGTCCGATGTATCGGACAAATAGGCGGTTTTGGCCGATATTGTCCGATTCGGGAAACCACCTGGCTGGAATGAGTTAACTCAATATTTGCAGGGTTTTGTCCGATTAATTTTTTCCGCTCAGGCCCTGCTGGCCTACAACTGCCAAGACACGCCGCGTCTACGCTCACCAGTGGCCGTAGTCGCCCTTTTCGAGGGACTTGGCGAACTCGACGAAGAGTTTTACGCAGCGCTCCACGTCCTCGAGGTCCACGACCTCGCTGGGGGTGTGCATGTAGCGGAGGGGGATGCTCACGAGGCCGGTGGCCACGCCGCCGCGACCCATCTGGATCGCGCGGGCATCGGTGCCGGTGGGGCGCGGGTCGGCCTCGAACTGGTAGGGAATCTTCAGCTTCTTCGCGGCGGCGACGAGCTTCTGGTAAACCTTCGGGTTGATGTTGGCGCCGCGGCAGATGATGGGGCCGCCGCCGAGCTTGGTCTCGCCGTACTTGCGGTTGTCGCAGTCGGGATGGTCGGTGGCGTGGCCGACGTCCACGACGAGGGCGAAGTGGGGGTTGACGGAGTAGGCGGCGGTGGTGGCACCGCGCACACCGATCTCCTCCTGCGAGGTGGCGACGGCGACGACCTTGGCGGCGATCTTCTTTTTCTCGGCGGCGAGGCGGATGAGGGTTTCGCCGACGATGTAGGCGCCGACCTTGTTGTCGAAGGCGCGGGCCGTGCCGATGCTGCCGTGGAAGAGCTCGAACTCGTGGTCGTAGGTCGCGACATCGCCGATGGCGACGCGCTCGAGGGCTTCCTTTTTGGAGCGGGCGCCGATGTCGATCCAGATCTCGTGGATCTCGGGGACCTTCTTGCGGTCGCCGTCGTCCATGAGGTGGATGGCGCGCTTGCCGGTGACGCCCTTGACGGTGCCGTTGGCGGTCTGGATGAGGACGCGGCGGCCGGAGATGACGGTGCGGTCGTGGCCGCCGATGGTGTCGAAATAGATGAAGCCGTCCTTGTTGACGTAGGTGATGATGAGGCCGAGCTCGTCCATGTGGCCGGCGAGCATGAGGACGGGGTCACCGGAGAGATTGAGGGTGGCGATGCGGTTGCCGAGCGCGTCGTTGGCGTAGGTGTCGGCAGCGGGTTTGACGTGGCGGTCGAAGACGGCCTGAGCCTCGGTCTCGTAGCCGGAGGGGGAGCGGGCGTGGAGCAGCTCGGTGAGGAATTGGGGCGCGGTGTAGGCGGAGGAAGAGGTGCTGGTGGGCATGGGAGAAGTGTGAATGACGAATGACTAATGTCTAATGACTAATGGAGGATGAAAATGGGCGTGTGTTTTTTGGGACGGGTGTTTTTTGTGGGTGGTTCCAAATGACCATTTATCCGGCGATCGACATCAAGGGCGGGCGGGCGGTGCGGCTGTTGCAGGGGCGCGCCGACCAGGAGACGGTTTACGCGGCGAACCCGCTCGACGTCGCGAAGGAGTTTCGCACGGCGGGCAGCGAGTGGATCCACGTGGTGGACCTCGACGGGGCGTTTGCCGGCGAGCCGCAGAACCTTGAGATCGTGCAGCAGATCGCGGCGCTGGGCATGAAAGTGGAGCTCGGCGGCGGCATGCGCACGCGCGCCGCGGTGGAGCGGGCGCTGGGCTTCGGCGTGAGCCGCGTAGTGATCGGTACGCGCGCGGCGGAGAGCGAGGCGTTTGTCGCGGAGCTCGTGCAGGCCTTCGGGGACAGGATCGCCGTGGGCATCGACGCCAAGGACGGCAAGGTCGCGGTGAAGGGCTGGGTTGACACCACGAACACCGGCGCACTGGACCTCGCGCGGCGCATGGACCGCATCGGCGTGCGCACGATCATCTACACGGACATCGGCACGGACGGCATGCTGTCGGGGCCGAATTTCGCGGCGCAGGAAGCGATGCTGCAGGCCGGCAAGTTCAACGTGATCGCGAGCGGCGGCGTGAGCCGGCGGCTCGACGTCGTGAAACTGGCGGAGCTCGCGCAGCGTTACGCTAATTTGGACGGGGTGATCGTCGGCAAGGCGCTTTACGAGAAGCGCGTCGAGCTCGGCGATCTGCTCGCGATTGCGCGAGGGTGAGTACGCGGGTGGCCCGCGCTACTTTTTGATCTTATCCGCGATCTCTTCCAGCGGATAGGTGACGATCTCCGCGAGCGTGGGATGGTACCACGGCGCGCGGAGCAGGTCGAAGACGGTGGCCCGCATCGCGAGCGGGCCGCTGAAGGCGTGGATGAGTTCGCCGGCGTCCTTGCCGACGATCTCGGCGCCGAGGATGCGGCCGCGCTTCGGCTCGGCGATCACTTTCACGTAGCCATAATTGGCGTCCATGAGGATGGACTTGCCGTGATCATTGAACGGATACGAGGCGCAGAGGTAGGTCGTGCCAGCGTCGTCGAGGTCGCGCTCGAGCCGGCCGATGGTGGCGAGCTGGGGATCGGTGAAGACGACGTTGAGCAGCAGGTCCCAGTTGACGGGCTTGAGCTTTTTCACGCCTGCGGCGTGGCGCGCGGCGAGCTCGCCCTGCATGATCGCGGTGTGGACGATCTCGACGGGGCCGGAGCAGTCGCCGGCGGCGTAGATGTGCGGGACACTGGTCTGCTGCCAGCGGTTGATGATGATCTGGCCGTTGGGGCGGGTGCGGACGCCGGCGTCGGGCAGGCCGAGCGAGCCGGTAGCGGGTTCGCGGCCGAGGGCGTTGAAGAGATGGGCCGCGCGGCGGGTGAAGCGCTTGCCGTCGTGGTGGAACGTGACGGTGGTGGTCCCGCGATCCTGGGCGATGGACTCGATCTGCGTGCCGGCAAAGACCTCGATGCCCTCGTCGGCGAAGGCTTGGTGCACGACGGCGGAGGCCTCCTCGGAATGGTCGCGCAGGATGTTGGGGCTGCGCTGGACCAGCGTCACCTTGGTGCCGATCCGGCAGAGAAACTGGGCGAGCTCGCAGGCGACGATGCCGCCGCCGAGGACGATCACGCTCTTGGGGATGAAATCGAGATCGAGCACGTCGTCGCTGGTCCAGAATTTCGCAGCGGCGAGACCTGGGACGGGCGGGACGCTGACCTTGGAGCCGGTGCCGATGAGGATGTGTTTCGCGCGGACCGTGCGGCCGTTGGAAAGGGCGATGGTGTGAGGATCGACAAAGCGGCCGTAGGCGCGGATCAAGTCGAACTTGCCCGCGGCGAGGGCCTGCTGGCGGTAGTCGGCGAACTCGCCGATGATCTTCTTTTTCCGCGCATGGATGGCCTTCATGTCGGCGCGGGCCGAGGGGATCTTCAGGCCGAAGGTCTTGCCCTTCTTGGCGAGGTGGAGGACCTCGGCCATGTAGAGGAGCGTCTTGGACGGCATGCAACCGCGGAGGATGCAGAGACCGCCGAGCTCGCGGGCACCATCGACGACCGCGGTCTTGAGGCCGAGGCCGGTGGCGACGCGGGCGGCGTTGAAGCCGGCGGAGCCGCCGCCGAGGACGAGGAAGTCGTAGGTTTTGACAGTGGGCATATCAGCGGCCTTTGCCAAAGAGCATGATGTGGATCGTCTTCAGGACGATGGTGGCATCGAGGAGGAACGAGAAATGGCGGATGTAGTAGAGGTCGTACTCGAGCTTGCGGATCGTGTCCTCGAGGTTGGCACCGTAGGGGTAGTTGACCTGCGCCCAGCCGGTGATGCCGGGCTTCACGAGGTGGCGGAAGTGATAGCAGGGGATGTCGCGCTCGTAGTTTTCCACGAGGCGGTCCCACTCGGCGCGGGGGCCGATGAGGCTCATGTCGCCAACGAGCACGTTCCACATCTGGGGGAACTCGTCGATGCGGGTGGTGCGCAGGAAGCGGCCGACTCGGGTGATGCGCGAGTCGCCCGGCTGGGTGTAAAGGTCGCCGGCGGTCTCGCGGACGCGCATGGTCCTGAGCTTGATGATGCGAAAAACCTGGTGGTTGCGGCCGACGCGATTCTGGAAGAAGAAGATGGGGCCGCGGTCCTCGAGCCAGATGGCGATGGCTCCGAGCGCGATGACGGGCGAGGCGAGGACGAGCCCGAGGGCCGAGAGCACGATGTCGCTGATGCGCTTGATGCGTTCGAAGACCGGCTCGCGGGCGATCTGGAAACCCTCTTGGAAAAGCCAGGTCTGGTTGAGACGGTAGATCGGGATCTTCTGCCAGTAAACCTGATGAAAAAGCTCAAGCGTGTACGTCGGGATGCCGGAGAAGTACAGGTGCACGAGCCGGCGCGACATATCGGGCACGAGCTCGCGGGCGGATTCGCGGAGGATGATCGCCTCGACCGCGATGCGGCCGGCCTGGATGTCATCCAGTACCTCGGCAAAAGGGCGCAAGGGCTGGCCGGCCTGCGGCGAGAACGGCGCGGCCGAATCCTCGCTCACCACGGAGAAAATCACACGTTGGTACATCCCCATCTTCTGGCACTCGGTATGGAACGCCTCGCAGCTGGCTTGGTCGCCGAGAAAGACGAGGCTGCGGTCACCCTTGGCGGCGAGCGCCGACTGATAGATCACGCGGCGATAGCCGATGGTGAGCGGGATGAGCGCGATGAAACTGAGCGCGATGACCGCACGGCTGGACTGCATCTCATAGCCGTCGCGCAGGACGACGTAGGTGACGATCAGCGTCGTGAGCATCGCGCCGATCAAGGCGATCGTGTGCTGGCTGGTGTAGTCCACGCTCAGCATATCGGTGCGGTCCTTGTAACCTTCGATGAGGTAGATCGCCAGGACCGTGGCCCCGATGGGCAGGGCGAGCGGGGCGAGGATCAGGTGGTCGGCGAGCTCCAGACCGCGGAACCGCGCGACGATGTTGAACACCAGGATGGACGTGACCACATCGAGCGCAAACAGGCCGTAGGCGGTGTTGCGGGTGGTGTTCTTCTTCATGGTGGGTGGTGGAGCCAACTAACAAACGCCGGCGGCAGCAAGCGCGCTCTCCCAGCGATCGGCTGCGATCTGGTCGCCGTTGGCCCCTGAAAACCGTGCGGCAGCCTGGCCGAGGCGGGTGCAGAGCGCGGGATCGGCGCGCAATGCCCGCAAGGCCGCAGCGATGGCGGCGGGCTCGTCGCGTGTGAAAGCGCGGCCGAAGTCCTCAGCGGTGACGATCCGGGCGAGTTCGCAGCCGGCCGGTGCAATCACGAGGACGGGCCGCGCGACGGCAGCGATGCCGTAGAGTTTGCTCGGGAAGACGAGCGTCTCGCAGCCGGGCAGCATGGTCACGAGGTGAACGTCACCGAGCGTGAGAGTCGCGGCGAGAGCGGCGCGGGGCTGCGGGGGGCGGAACTGGACGTTGACCAGGCCGCGCTGCGCGGCCTCGGCCTCCAGCGCGCGGCGCTGGGCCCCATGGCCGATGAAGACGAAAGCGATGCCCGGATCGTCGCGCAGCTCGGCCGCGACAGCGAGGACGGGGAAGAGATCGTGGACGCGGCCGAGATTGCCGGAGTAGGCGACGACGAACTTGCCGGTGAGCCCCCATGTGTCGCGCAGCGGGGCGGCGATGGCGGCAGGTTGCGGGACGAGCCCGGCGGGCGCCCAGTTGGGCGAAAGGTGCAGGCGAGCGGGCTCCACGCCGGCGGCGGCGAGGACGGAGGCCATGTCGGTGCCAAGGGTGATGCAGGCATCGGCGCGGCGCCACGCGAGGTTGCGCAAGGGCTTGAGCACGCGGAGCCAGCGCTGCCCGGCGAGGGTGATGGCGATCTCGGGATAGATATCCTGCGCCCAATGGACAAGACGGGCACCCCGCACGCCCGCCACGAGCCACGCGCCGACGCCGATGAGCGGCGGATCGGTCAGGGCGACCAGCGCATCGCCGCCCCGGACGGTCCAGACCGCCCGCCACAACGCGCCGATGAAAAAGGTGAGGTAGGCGAGGGCCTTGCCGGCGACGCCGGGCAGGAGCCTGCGGGGCGTACGCACCCGCAGGATACGGACACCGCGCCGGGTCTCCGCGCGCGGCACGCCGGGCGAACCCGGGTGGCTAGCGATGACGGTGACCTCATGGCCGCGATGGGGCAGGGCCTCGGCGAGGTCGGTGAGCAACTGGGCCGTCGCGGGCTCGTCGGGCCAGTAGAAACGGTTGATAAAAACGAGGCGCACAGGCTTAGCGGACGGCGGCGCGGAGCCGGCGAATTTCCGCCACGGTGAAACCCTCGTAGCGGGCGAGGAGCTGGCAGTAACGCAGGCCGGGCCGGCCATCGAGCCAGCCGCCGCGGAGGACGTATTGATAGACGAAGCGCAGGAAAGGACGCCCGGGCAGGGCGAAACTGAAGTGCTTCAACGCGCGGCGCCGCAGCAGGCGCTGGCGCGACCAGAGCTCGGAAAACGGCACGGCACTTGCGCCTTGGACGTACTGCGCGGCCTCGGCTTGCGCGTAGCGGCGGTGACGGGCGAGCCACTCCTCTTCACCGCCGGAGGAGAGATCGTGAAGATAGCTGGTCTTGAGGCGATCCAGCCGCATGTCGGGAGCTTCGCGCTGGCCGTGGCCGACCTCGATGAAGGTGAATTCCGGCGCGCGGACGAAGCGCGCCTGATAGGCGGGGAAGTCCGTGCAATGGGGAATCCAGCGACCCCGGAACATCATTTTCGGTGCGACGTAAAAGCCATCGACATCGGTGCGCGCGGAAGCGCCGGCGCATTCGGCGGCGAGCTCGGGCGTCATCTGCTCATCGGCGTCGAGGTGGAAGACCCAGGGATGGCGGAACGGGATGTGCCGTTGGGCGTGATTGCGCTGCCCCGCGAAATTGTCGAACGGGCGCACGAAGACGCGGGCGCCGGCGGCGCGGGCGATCTCGGCGGTGCGGTCGGTGGATCCGGAGTCGAGGACCACGACATCGTCGCAGTGGCTCACGGAGGCCAGGCACCGGGGCAGGTCGCGTTCCTCGTTCAGCGTGAGAATGAGGACGGAGTACATGCGGTCGGGATCAGGTGTCGGAAGAGGAATCGAGACGGCCGTAGTGGATGGCGCAGAAGAAACACGCCCAGAAGGTGATGATCACCTCGCCGTTGCCAAAGGGAAATTCGACCCACGCGTAGAGCAGGATCATCGCGCAGCCGAGGAGCAGGTAGGCCGTGAACGGGCTCTGGGTCAGGGCGCGGCGCCGATAGAACAGCGGGACGAGGGCGCAGAGCGCGAGGAAGGTGCTGCCGACGAAGCCATGCTCGGCGATGGCCTGGAGCCAGTCGGAGTGGGCGTCGTGGTAATTGGTTGTGAGCCCGTCCACCGGTGAGAACTGCTGGGAGTTGAAGGTGTAAAAGGCCGTGGGGTAGGACGCCATGCCCCAGCCGAACCAAGGCTTCTCCTGCGCTAGGCGCCAGGTGTCGCGGTAGAGCGTGGCGCGCTGGCCGAGGCCGCCCTGCGCGCGGATCTTGCTGACCTGGTTCTCGGTGGCCTCGAGGCGGTGCTCGATCATCGGGCGGCCGATGTCGTAGGCAAAGTAAGCGACGCCGGCGAAGACGGCGGCGCTGAGCGCGACCGGCAGGATGATGGACTCGCGGTACGCGCGCCGCTGTCGGATGAGACGTACAACCCAGTGGACGAACCCGATGATGAGCAGCAGGGCCATCAGGACCGTACAGGAGCGGGAGCCGCTCAGCGGCACGGAAGCCGCGAGAAACAGGATGGCGACGAGCCCGCCGAAGGCCGGGGATTGGAAGAAACCGCGGGAGTCGCGCCGGCGCACGAAGTGATAGACCAGTCCGATCGTGGCGGCGGTCATGAGCACGATGAAGGCGCCCCAGTGGTTGTGGTAGATGAACGTGGAGAAGAAGAAAGGCTGCGGGGATTTTTGCAGGCCGAAGTAGAGCCCGGTGGCGCCGACAAGCTTTTGCGCGGTGCCGAAGACGGCGAGGACGACGGCGTTGGCCGAAAGGATGAGGAACAGCGTGCGCAAGGCGCGGCGCTGGCGGATGATGAAGGCGAGGTTGAAGCAGGAAAGATACACGCCGTCGAAGAACCAAAGCTGCTTGAAGGCGAGGAGGGGGCGCGCACTGCCGGGGAAATGGGGATTGGAAGGCGTGGGGACGAAAAGGGATTTTGAGCCATCCAACACCTCGCGGAACGTGGGATTGAACGTGGCGGCGATGACGAGGAGGTTGACCACGCCGAGGGGCCACAGCCAGCGGAGGGGGCGGAGACGGCCCTCCTTGCGCATCTCGGCGGACTGCAGGGCGGTGAGCGTGATAAGCGCGCCGAGACTGCCGATCCAGGCGAGGAGCCGGCGGGACCAGTCGGCATTGCCGCCGAAGGCCCAAGCGCCGACGATCACGAGCACGGAGACGTGCACGAGCGTGATAATCTCAAGGATCGTGAGCGGCGTCTGGTGCGACGGTGGGCGGCCGCTGACGCCCGGGGCGAATTTGTGCGATGCGCTCATGCGAAGGGAGCCGCGGAAGGGCGCTGCGGCGGGGCGGCCAGTTCCTGATAGAAGGCGAGGAGCCGGCGGGCGGACTGGGCCCAGGAATACTCGCGGAGCACCCACTCCCGGGCAAGTGCGCCGCGTTGGGCGAGCTGGGCGGGGGATTCGGATAGGGCGAGCCGGAGCCCGGCGGGATAATCTTCCCACGACAAACACCAGCCGGCCTTCAGGCCGTTGACGGCGGTCCACGGCGTGGTGTCGGTGACGAGGACGGGAACGCCGTGCGCCATGGCCTCGGCGATGACGAGGCCGAAGTTCTCGTTGTGCGATGGCAGGAGAAAAAGGGAAGCGACGCCGTACGGCGGGGGTTGGCCTATGCCGTCGAAGGCGCGCACGCGGCCGACGCCCGAGGCGCGCATGACGTAGGTCTCGAGCTCGCGCGGTGTATAATCCTGGGCGATACCGACGAGCAGGAGCAGCCAGTCGGCAGGCGCCTCCCGGAGCCAGAGGTCGATGAGCTCAAGCACGCGCTTCTTCGAATGGAAGCGGGAGTAGAAGACCGCCGTGCGGCGGTGCTTTACCTCGGGGCAGCGCTCGCGCCAGTGCGCGATGGCGGCGTCCGTGGTCCCGGGGGTCGGCGCGGTGACGGCGTTGGGCGCGACGCAGATGGGCTGGCGGAAACCGAGGGCGCGCACCTCTGCGGCCTCCTCTTCGCTTGTGACATGCCAGCCGGCGGCGGCCTGGAAGGCGCCGGGATGAACAAGGTTGCGCGCGAGCCGTTTGCGCCAGCGGTGATGGCCGATGGCCCAGCTGCCGAGCATGCCGCGTGGGGAGATCACAAGTGGGACGCCGCGAGCCCGGGCGGCCCCGTGCGCGTAGTGCAGCGTGCGCAGCCAGAGCGAGTGGTGATGGACGACCTCAGTCGAGGAAGCGCGCAGATGCTTTTCCAAAGCACCAGAAGGACAGATGCGACCTGGCCACCCGCGTTTGAAAACCCGGATGTTCAACGTACCCTCGGTTGCCGATGACGGCGCGGAAGGATGCGTCGCGAGCAGATCGACCTCGTGGCCTTCGGCGGCGATAGCGCGGGAGAGGGCGAGGACGGATTTGCTGGGGCCGCCGTACTGCTCCTCGAGGCTCGGGATGATCTGGCAGATGCGCATACGGTTACTGCGGATCGGGGCGGGCCCGCACGGCGCGACAAGGCGAGCCGACACATATCTGGCGCGGCGGGAGATCCCGCATGACGACGGAGCGGGCGCCGACGACGGCGAGTTCGCCAACCGTCACCCCGGGGCCGACAAATACCTCGGCGGCGAGCCAGGCGTTTTCGCCGATCACGATGGGTGCGGTTACCAGCGGCATGGACCATTGCAGGAAATCATGCGTGCCCGCGCAGAGGTGGACGTACTGGCTGAGATTGGCGCCGCGGCGGAGCGTGATATGGCCCAGATTATAGAGTATGACTTGGGGCCCGACCATGGTGCGCGGCGCGAGCGTGAGCCGCGACGGATAGGTGATCCGGGCGGTCGGAAAAATGACGACCTGCGAAGGTGCTGGGATGTCAGCCCCGAAGAGCCGCAGCAGGCGCGCCCGGAAGCCATGGCAAGGCCGCGGGCTCCAGCGAAACAACGTGGCCTGCACGAACGCCCACAGCCAGCGGTAGAGCACGCTGCCGCGTGAACCGGGCGTGCCACAGCCTTGACCAAGGTAGGATGGTTCGGCGTTGGGCATATAGGGTGAATTACTTATGCGTGCATTTTACTGCAATGACGAAAAATCGGCCAGCAGCCGAGCCGCGAATTCAGGGAAATCGTAAACGCGTGTGTCGGTCTCGGCGTTCCGGGCGAGCGCGGAGCGGAGGCTGGGATCGAGCAGCAACCGGCGCAAGGCGGCGACAAGTCGTGCCGCGGCGTCGGGCGCCTCATGCGCAAAGACGAGCCCGTTGGCCCCGTCGCGGACGAAATCGGTGAAGCAAGGGAGCCGAGAGACGACGGGCACGGCGCCGGCCGCCATGGCCTCGGCGACGGCGACGCCGAACGTCTCGCCCCGTGCGGCGAGGCTTGGGTAGCAGAACACGTCGATCTCGCGATACACGGCGCCGAGGGCGGCATCGTCAAAAACGGGCGGGCGAAACTCGAAGGTGTCGGCCGGGAGGGCGGCGGCCAAGGTGGCCTGCAACTCGGCCACAAAGTCCGGGCCGGAGCCGCCGCGGGCGATATCGACGGGACCGCAGAAAAGCACGCGCCATGGCGGCAGGCCGACGTCCTGCGCCAGCAAGGCGAAGGCAGAGACGAGGAGCCCGAGGCCCTTCTCGCGATTGATCCGGCCGACGAAACCAAAAGTGACCGGAGCGCCCGGCGCGGGCACGGGGCGGGACTGATGAAGTGCGCGCCAAGGGATGGGGTAGCCGCTGACTTTGGTGACGGAGGCGAAGCGGGGATTTTCCGCGAGGAGATCGGCGCGCACGGCGGAACTCACGGCCAGCACGCGGTCGAGCCGGCGGTAGAGGCGGTATTGGCCCTTGGGCACGCGGCCGGTCATGACCGCGAGCAGGCCGGCGTGGCGGCGAAACCAGCCGAGCCAGACGGGCAGCGCGACGCAGTTGACGATCGTGAGGTCAGCAGGCGGCAGGGCGAACCAGACGCGCCAGCTCCAGATGAAATCGCGCAGGAGATTCCGGGCGAGGCTCGCGGTGTGCGCGTAGCCCGGGAGCCGGAGATGGGTGACGCCATCGATGGTCTCGCGGTCCGCCCAGCCGGGCCAGCGACGCGAGATCACCGTGACGGCGTGGCCGCGCGCGGCAAATTCGCGGGCGAGGCCGTGCCAGGATTTCTCCGTGGCGCCGCCGGCAACCGGAGGCAGCGGGAGAAAAAAGCCCATGACGATGGTAATGTGCACGGTCAGTCGGTGTCGGTGGTGGCGGCGAGGGCGTCCAGAAGCCCGGCGGTGGCCTGCGCGTAGGTGTAGCCCGCGATGCGGGCGGCGACATTGCGTCGGATCGGAGCCAAGTCGGCAGCGAGCGCGGCGGCGAGACGCTCGCGCAGGTGCGAGGGATCGTCGGCGCGGAAAACCCAGCCCGTCTCGCCATCGGTGACGAGGTCGCGCTGGCAGCCGACGCGGTCGCTGACGAGGCAGGGCACTCCGAGGTGCATCGCCTCGTTCACCGCGAGGCCCCACGTCTCATAGAAGCCGCGGGAAGGTAGTACAAAGATGTCGGCGAGCAGGTAGCGCGCGGGCATCTCGGACTGGTTGGCAAACGGGAGGAAGTGCACGGTGCCCGGTGCGGCACCGCGGGCGAGGTCGGAGAGCGCGGCCTTTTCCTGGCCGTCGCCGACGAAGACGAGGGCGGCGCGGGCTGGGTGGAGGGCGATCCAAGCGGAGAGGAGCTCGAGCGGCTGTTTGGCAGGAACGAACTTGCCGGCGTAGAGGACGACGCGGGTGCCGGGCGCCAGCCCGAGCTGATCGCGCAGCGCGGCGGCGGCGGCGTGGGGGCCGGGCAGGGCGGGATCAAAGAGCGCGGCGTTGACGGCGTGGGGGGCGAAAAAGAGTTTTTTCTCCGGCACGCCCAAAGCGGTGAAATAGTCGCGGTTGGCGGCGCCGACGCAGGTGATGGCGGCGAACTGGGCGTAGAGGGTCCGCAGGACGAGGCGGGACTTCCAACCGGGCCGGCCGCGGCCGATAAAATGCGAATCGCCGCGGAAGATCAGCGGCACGCTGTTAAGCCGGGCCCACAGGATCACGGCGAGATGACTGGGCGAACGGTAGCCAAAGAGCAGGACAGCGTCGGGCTGGAACGCAGCGAGCCGGTTCTTGAGGCCAGGATTGCGCAGGCCGAGGAAACGGTGCGTGCCGGGGTCGCGCGAGGCGTTGGGGACGAATTCGGAATCGTAGCCGGCGAGGAGATCGACATCCCACGCAAAGGTTTTTTGAAAGAGCGGATCGTGCGTGGGGCGCACGCCGAATTCCCAAAGGTAGAACACGCGCAGCGTCGTGTCAGTATGCGCGCGGATCCAGCGGAACCAGGGGCTGTAATACTGCGTGGGGTGCGAAAGCACCACGGCGAGGCGGGGCATGGCGGGAGATCAGTCGATGGGCCGGACAGTGCTCATGCGCCGGAGGAAAGGCATGCTGGCAAAAATAATTGGTATGACAGCCTGGTAGATCATGGTCAGGAGCACGCTAGCGACCATCTCGAAGGAGTTGACCATACAGAGAAGCACGGTGAAGCAGACGAAGCCCTCGAGTGATAGCAGGAGCTTGTGCGTGGTGTAGTTTTCAAGCCACGCGAGACTGATGCCGAGGACGCAGCCCAGCAAAAAGGAGCCCCAGAAGGCGCCGTAGTTGCCGTAGGCCTCGGGCAGCAGGCCCCACGCGACGTAGGTGCGAAAGGTCGAGTCGAGGTCCTGGCGGCCGAAATGGACGTTGAGCATGACCTGGCCCTCGTGGGTGCGGGGCTTGTCGGGCCACATGATGCGCGGCACGAACAGCGGCGGGATGATCGCATAGCTGCCGCCACCCAGCGGCGAAATGCCGGAAATCTGGATGGCGTTGATCGCGAACAGCAGGTTCTGCAGATTGTTGACGCGCTGAAGGAGCGACTGGTGGTTGTCGTCCGGCCGGGCGGAGCGCGGCGCGTTGGCAGAGTCCGACGTGGTGATGGCCTCGATGCTGGCCTCGGTCCACTCCAGGTAGATCCGCGGCATGTCGAGCAAGGTCGTGGAGACGGGACGGACGCCCTCGTCGAAGGACCAGTAGCGGCCCCGCATGGTGAATTTACTGATACTGAAGAAGGCAAGGAGCAGCATGACCACCGTGAGGTAGCGCCAGGGGATCTTGCCCGTGCTCCAGAAGAGGCCGATCATCACGGCGCCGATCATCGTGGTGGCGGCCGAGAGAAGGAAGCCGGAGGCACTGATGGCGCAGCTCAAGGTGAGCAGGGCCCAAAAGAGCGCGCGGCCGGTGTTGTTGAGATCGCGGGCGCCGACGAAGAGCGAAATCAGGAAGAAGCCGCAGGCATTGGCGCCGGTCACGAGCGGCACCATGAGCGAAACGGAGCCCGAGGGCAGCAGGTCGAAGATCGGCTGGAGCAGATCGAGCTGTTCCAGGACCTGATAAAGCGTGCCGACCGTGATGAGCGAGAAACCGAGACGACGCAGCTTGTTGGAGCCGTCCTTCTGGAAGTCGGGCAGGGCGTACGATACGGCCTTCCCCGGGCGGAAGACCTGCATCGCCATGCGCCAGGACATCGCGAGGCAACAGCTGAAGACCAGCACCTCGAAGCCGGCGTCGAACAGCAGGGACGGCGGATAGTCGGTGATGGCCTCGTTGCGGACGAGGATGGGGAGGCCGTATA
Source organism: Verrucomicrobiota bacterium (assembly GCA_018239845.1). Lineage (GTDB taxonomy): Bacteria > Verrucomicrobiota > Verrucomicrobiia > Opitutales > Opitutaceae > CAIRCN01. The sequence continues at coordinate 44,139 of JAFEGO010000025.1, read as the reverse complement.
CGATCAGGTGCTGCACGGCGATCAGCGGAATGATCGGCAGACCGATGCCGTTGGATTGCCAGAGGAAGAGCACGACCAGCGTGCCGAGCGAGATGAAGCCGAAGCAGATGCCGCCGGGGTTGCCGGTGAAGATGAGCATCCCGGTGGCGGCGCCGAGCACGAGCAGTAAGGGAATCATGAACCGCTTCAGCAGGCGGCGTACGCGCAGGGCGAGTTCGCTGATCTCGGCGTAGCGGTCGAGTTTGTGGGCTTGGTCGGATGAACTCATGCGGCGGTCAGAGGGCGGGGCAAGGCGGCGGCGAACCGTGGCGCAAAGCCGCGTCGAAGAGCCGGCCCTGGGCGTGGGTCAACGACTCGGCGAGGAAGTGAGTGGAGAAATAATCGTCGCGCCGTGCGGGCAGCAGACCGGGCGGAAAGCCGGCGATGGCCGCGTCAAAGAAATCGGCCAGCAGGGCGCACGCCTGGTCGGGAGACTCGTTTTCGCCGAAGGGGACCATCACGGCACACTGGAGGTCGAAGAGGATTTTCTCGAGGACGCTGTGCCGGAAGACGACGCCTAGGATGGGCCGCTCCGCGATGTAATAAGGGTAGATCTTGGAAGGCGAGTAAGCGAGGTCGCTGGAGCCGGGCAGCAGGAGGATGTCGGCCTCCCGCTGGAGTTGCAAACATTCGAGATGGCCGAGGCGGTGGGGGATCTCGTCCACGAGATCCCCGACGCCAAGGGCCTCCGCGAGCGGCAGCACGGCGTTTTTGCCCTCGCCGGGACCGACGTAGCTGGTGCCGTAGAAGTGAAAGCGAAACCGCGCCGCGCGCTCCGGATGGGCCGCACGGTAGCGCTGCAGGCCGGTGAAGAGGACGGTGACCGCGTGCGGCGTGACGGGACCGGCGGCCCCGGTGTAAAGCACGTGGATCTCACCCGGCCGGCGGGAGTAAGAGTGCGTCGACGGGGGTAGGGCCATGGCATCGGCCAGATCGCGGCGGCTGGCGCCGAAGCGGATGGTGGCGGCGGGCACGATGGCGAGATGGCGGTAGCGATCGCGCAAGTCGGCGATGTAATCAGGTGAGACGCTCATGACGCCGCTGACGCGGCCGAAAGACCAGCCCTCGAGCAGCCACGCGCTGAGGCGGGCGAAATGGTATTTCCAACCGCCGGGCGGCCGGCGCGAACCGGCCCGGGAGTAGTAATCGGTCCGCCAGGGGTCCTGCATGTCGAGGACATAGGGCACGCCGTGCCACGCCCGCCAGATGCGGCCGAGCGTGAAGGTGACGAACTGGGTGTTGGAAAAGAAAACCAAGTCGATCTTTTCGCGCCGGATCAGCCGGGAACCGATGAGGAGAAAATGCAGCCAGCAGCGGAGGCCGAGGTTGCCGACCCCGAGCCAGCGCGTCCAGCGGCGGGGGAACGCCGGGCACCGGATGATCATGATGTCGTCCGGCAAGGTACGCTCCAACTCGGGCTCGCGTGTGCCCTCCTGCCACGCGTCGCCGACGCAGAGCACGATTGGCTCCCAACCGGCGGCGCGGTAGTGGGGCAGGCTCATGCGCACGCGCTGGAGGTCGGGAGCGTTGACCGGCGGGAAATGCGGCGAGACGATGAGAACCCGGCGCAGCGGAGGCGGCATGCTCATGCGAGGAGACCGGTCCAGTGATCGAGGTTGAGGTCCTGCTGACCGCGCTGGGCGTCGGGACACTGCCCGGCGGCGATGGCGGCCTGCAGGCGGGGCAGCGCGGCGACGAAAGCGACGTCTTTTTTCACGGGATGAAGCAGCCAGGCGCGGTCATCCCGGAGAGCGAGGCGCCAGAGCCCGGCTGCGCTCAGGCGGCGGAAGAGCATGATCTCGGGCGAACGCGGATAACCCTGGCCGCGGAGTTTCGCCGCGAGCGATTCCCAGTAGATGCGGCCCTGCAGCAGCGGGAGCTGGGGTTGGAGCCGCTCCAAATCGAAGAGGTAGCAACGGGTGCTGAACCACATGTTCAGCCAGCCGGCGGGATGGGCGTGCGATTCGAGGCGCTCATGGGCGCTGGGCGAATCGGCGGGGATGGGCGGCGCGGGGCGGGGCGTGGCCGCGATCACGTTGGGCGAGCCATTGAGGGCGGTCACGGCGGCATCGGCCCAGCTGTAGCCGGGGGCTTGGTGGAGCAACATGTCGGCGTCGTAGTGCAGCAGATGGCGCGTGCGGCAGAGCTCGAACGCCGCGAGGTAGGAAAGCAGGGCGCAGCCGCCGTAGTCGTGCGTCTCCTTCACCCAAGGGCGGAGATAGCGCTGGCGAAGCCTGGGGAAAAGTGGATCGACGGGGCGCAGGACCTCGACGCGATCCACGCGTCCGGCTGCGCGCCAGCCCTCGGCCAGAGCGAGGACCTTTTCCACGCGCTGAGTGTAGCCGGGCTCGGCGAAGCGCACGGTGGGATCGACGATGCGGGTGCGCTGGGGCTTGCAGGTATCGACAATGAGGAGACGTTCGGCGACGCCGGGGTGTGCGTCGAGCAGCGCGGGGACGGTCCAGGCGGCGTAGGCCGCGTCGCCGCCGCTGAGGTTGATCTGGAGGGTGACGCTGCTCATGGCTGGAGGGAGGCGTAGAGTTCGAGGTAACGCGCGGCGGCGGTCGCGACCGTGAATTGGGCTTCGGCGGCGCGGCGGCAGTCGACGCGGTGCAATTCGCCAAGCCGGGCCACGGCGGCGACGCCGGACGCGACGGAGTCGATCAGGAAGCCGGTGCGGCCGGGCTCGACGATCTCCGGCGTGGCGCCGCGCGGGCAGGTGATGACGGGCGTACCGCAGGCGAGCGCCTCGGCGAAGACGATGCCGAACGGCTCATCCCAGCGGATGGGCACGAGCAGCGCGGCGGCGGAGCCGAGCAAGGCGTTCTTGCGGACGTCATCGACCTCGCCGATCCACTCGATGCCATCGCGGCCGAGGTGCGGGTCGATCTCGCGGTCGAAAAAGACGCGCTGAGGCCCTTGTTCCGCGCGGTTGCCTGCGAGGATGAGCCGTCGGCCGGCGGCGCGCGCGATGGCGATAGCGATATCGGGGCCCTTGATATCATCGAGCCGGCTCAGAAAAACGAGCGGCGCGTCGGCGGGCACGGCCGGGACAAAGGCGAGCTTGTCGAGCTCGATGAAGTTGGCGATGCCGGTCCATTGTCCACCGGCGGCACGACCCATCGCGGCGATGAAATCGCTGCAGCCGGTGAAGCGGAGCGTGCGGCCGCCGAGCCGTGCGCCCCAGGCGACCTGGCGGCCGCCGGTGTGGCGCTGGTACGACATCACGACCGGCTGGCGCGTCGCGAGAACGGGGAGCAAATAGGCGAGGCGCGAAAAACTGTGGACGACATCGGGGCGGAACTCCCGGACGGCGCGACGGAGCGCAAGGGCATTACGCGCGGTGGCGACGGAGGAATCCAGCCGAAGGTCGGGCCAGCTGAAACGACGGTCGGCGGGCGACGTCGAATCGGGATGGGCCAGCAGTGCGACCTCGTGACCCGCGGCGCGAAAGTAGCGGAGCAAGGCATCGACAATGCGCTCGATGCCGCCGTAGCCGATGGGCGGCACGGGAATGATGGGATCGGCGGTGAGGAGGATGCGCATCGTCAGTTCGGGCGTAGGGCGCGCGCGGCCAGGTCGGCATAAACAGGGATCTGCCGTTCGTGGGAAAAGAGGGTGCGGGCCGCGGCAAAGGCGGCGGTGCGCGCGGCGGCGAGGCGCGACCGGTCGGCCATGAGCCGGTTGAGCGCGGCGGCGAGGGACGGGGCGTCGCCGGCGGTGAAAATTCCCCCCATGGCCGGAGCCTGGCCGAGAATCTCTGTATGACCGGCGGTGTCGCTGACCGCGACGGCGAGACCGGCGTCGAGATACTGGAAGAGCTTGTTGGTCACCGTGAGATTCCGGCTGGGAATGTCGCTGACGTCGAGCGCGAGACCGATGTCGTTTTCCGCGATGCGGGCGGGTAGCTCGGCGTTTGGCACGGTCGCCTCGATCCGGACGCGCGGGCGCAAGCCTTCAGGCAGCGTGGCGAGGAGGGTGGCGGAGAAGTTTTGCGGATCGTCCGCGAGCAGGTGGAGTTCCCATGCCGAGGACAGGCGGGGCAGGGCGGCGAATAACGTTTCCAAGCCGCGACCGGGGCCGAGGGTTTGGGAAAACCAATGCAGGCGTATGGGCGCGGAACCGGTGTGCGGCACAGGGCCGGTGGCCTCGGTGGCGGGAAACGCGTTGTAGATGACAGTGGGTTCCGGTCCGGCGTAGTCAGTGGCGAGGGCGCGAGCCATCGCGCGGGACGTCGCGAGCACGTAGGGTCCATAGTGCAGCGCGGCCCGCTCGAGTTCTTCGAGCGCCTGCAAAGGTCGGCCGGCGCGGCTCTCCGGCGGGAGGTCGCGGGAAAACCAGTCTTCGAAATCGACGCCGACGGGCCGGCCGGCACGGTGCAAGGCGCGCGCCACCCACAGGCCGCCCTCGGAGTGGAAGAGCGAGAGCTCGGCGGCGTGGCGGCGCGCGTGGCGCAGCATGCGGCTCGTGCCATAGCCGAAGAGATTGGCGGACACGCGGCCGGTGCGGGCAAAGAGCAGACGCGAGAAGCGTTGCTCGATCCGGACCAGCTGCCAGCGCCAGCGCCCCATGGGCGTGTCGGGCCGGCAGTCCGCGTAAGGGACGAATTTCCAAGGACGACCGGCGAGCAACGCGCGGTCGCGGGCCACGAGCCGCGGGTCGAACCAGAGACCGGAAACCGTGACCTCGTGGCCGGCGGCAGCGAGCGCATCGGCTTCCTTGCACGGGCGCGGCGCGGTGCAGAGATGCCGGCCGATGTAGATCGCGATGCGGGCCACGGGTTCAGGTTTTTAGCACGACGGTCTGGAAGAGCGTCGCGGGCCAAGTCACCGGGACGTCGGCGAGGTTGTACGGACGGTAGCCCAGCGGCTCCAGCTGCTGGCGGACGCCGTCGACCTCGTCCGGACTGTGTAGGCTGATCAAAATGACCGGGAGAAATTGCGCGATCACGGTGCGCGCACCGCGCAAGGCCGGGGCGGCGTGGCCTTCGACATCGATCTTGATGAAACGGGGCGGAGCCAGGCGTTCGGCGGAGAACAACTGGTCGAGGCTAACGGTTTTGATAGAGACAGTGGGCTGGCCGGCGGACGTCTCGCCTTGATATGCGAGGTGCGACGTCGTGGCCCCCGGGCCCTCGATGAGGATCAAGGGCTCCTCGCCGGTGGCCTCGCTGGCGGCGCGGTGGTAAAGCCGCACTTGGTCAAGCTGGTTCATGGCCACATGGCGGCGCAGGCGGTCGAAGGAAACGGGCTCGGGCTCAAACGCGCAGACTTGGCCGGTGGGCCCCACGGCCCGGGCGAGCCACAGGGTATAGAAGCCGAAATGGGCGCCGAGGTCCCACGCCGCGCCACCGGCGGGCGGAGCGTGCTTTTGAAGGGCGGCCTGCACCTCGGGTTCATAGTTGCCGCGCCAATACGCGGAATGGGGCCAGAGGGTCCAGCGGGAGCCACGGAGAAAGGAGTGGCGCATGCGGACCGGCCAGAACTGCAGCGGGGTGTGGGCGAGCACGCCAGCAAGCGCGGACTTAAGTTTGCTTCGGAGCAGGGTCATCACTGGGAGACAGGTTCGCACCACCAGTGCTCCTCGTGGTCGCGGGCGATGACCTGCCAGCGGTAGCCGTTTTCACGGAGGAAGGCCTCGACGTCGGCGGGAGACTGGCCGAAATCGGGCAGGGCGCCGGGATGGACGCTCAGCAGCATGGTCGGCCGGGCGCGGGCCAGCAGCTGGCGCGCGCCGCGGAGCACGAGGAGTTCGGCGCCCTCGACATCGCATTTGAGCAGGAGCGGGCCGGCGGGCGGCTGCGCGGCGAAAAGTGCGTCGAGGCTGTAATGCGGGATGGCCGAGGCGGTTTCGTCCCCAAGGCAGATGAAGCGGCGCTGCTCCAATGCGAGTGCGGGATCGAAGGCGGCGAGGGCCGAGCGGGTCGCGGCGAGCGCGGCGGGCAAATCGTGGGGCGGGGTGTGTTCGCTGCCGAGCAAGGCGCGCAGGCGGTGAAGGCGGGGCAGCGCAGCGGGCGGGACGAGGCGCTCCATGGCTTTGAGGGAGGCGAGGTCGCTCTCGAGCGCGTAGAGCTCAGTGCGCGGGGAAATCTGCAGGGCGAACGTGGCAAAAATCCCGAATGCAGAGCCGATGTCGAGGACCTGCGCGCCGCCGGGATGGCGATCGAGCCACCGGGCGAGCGCGCCGAACGACTCGATCTCGTACACCGACCAGTCGGCATCGAGCGCGATCACATCGGCGGGTAGGCGGACAGGGCGTCCGCCGAGATTGATTTTCACTCCACGCCCGGTGGGATCGAGCAGCCATTCGTAGGGCCGGCGGACGGCGCGCCAAAGACCCTCGGCGTGACGGAGGCCGGGGGCGTGGCGGATTTTCTTGGCGACGGTGACGAAGGGATTCACGGCGTCTGGGCGGCCTCGTCGAGCAGGGCGACGTAGTGCCGGGCGCATTTTTCCAGGGTGAGGTTCTCTAGGATGTAGTCGCGCGGGGCGTAGCGCCCGGCGCGGGATTTTTCGAGGAAGCGGTCGAGCGCGGCGTCGAACTCCGCGAGGCGCACGAACTGTTCGCCGCAACGCTCATCCCAGTAAGGCACGGAGCTCGCGGGGGCGTTGGAGTGACCGTGGGCGTGGCGGTTGGGATCGAGCCAGCGGCCGGGATTCCAGGCGAGGATCGGCACGCCCATGCTGAGGGCCTCGTTGTAGGCGATGCCCTGCGTCTCGTTTTCGCAGAGGAAAAGCATCGCATGGCTGCGCGCGAGCAGGGCGTGGAAGGAGTTTTCGCGGCCCTTGGGATAGCGGCCGTAGCCGATTTCGAAGATGCGCAGGCCGCGGGCGCGGAGTTTTTCGAGAACGGTGTCGCGGACGTTGGGCTCGGGATGCTCGGCGGGCCAGCGGAGCTTGTTGTAAACAAGCAGGTCGAACTCCTTCGGCGTATCCCGCTTCGGTGCGCAGGCCTCGGTGTCGATGCCGACGGGCCAGAGGCGGAGCCGGTCGCCGTACACCGGCCGGTAGTAATCGGCCGCCCAGTCGCAGGCCTGCAAGTGAAACGCAGCGCGCGTATCCTGGAACAGCGTGGGCCACTCATCGGGAAAGCCGAGGATGCCCACGCCGGTCACACAGCGGCGAGCGGAGGCGACGATGCGCACTTGGTCGATGGGCCCGTGCAAGATACCCACGGCGCCGTCCGCGGGAAACAGCGTGGGGCGGGAGTGGAGCTGGTAGGGCTGGCCGATCTTTGCGAGGCCGAGGCAGAGATTCTGCGTGACCTTGGCGAGACCACCGGGCGGACGGCCGCGCCACGGGCGGAGGGCGGCCCGGACCAATGCGCGCGGATACTGGTCGCCGGGAATCCAGCGGGGCCGGTCGGGCGCGACGAGGTCGTAAAGGTGAAGCGTGCGATTCATGAAGGGGAGGAGCCTGGAGCAAGCAAGGCGCCGGCGCGGCTGACAAGCGAGCCCGCCGCAGCGCAAACGGCGAGGGTGAACAACGTGGCTCCCAGCAGAGATAGGGCACCGCCCTGCATCAGACTTTGTAGCCACGGTCCCGCCCGGCCTGTGCCGCACAGCTCGAGCACGACCGGATGCGCCAGATAAATCCACAGACTGTACCGGGCGATCCAGCGCACGGGGGCGGCGACGGTCGGTGGTGGTGCGGTGCGACCGAGCCTTTGCAGCAGCACAAAAGCGCCGATGCTCATGAGCGCGATGTTGGGTCGCACGTAGTCATGGAACAGCGTGCTTTGCGGATGCCCGGGAAGTGTGACGAGCCAGGTGCCGACGACCGTGACGAAGAGCCCCCCGATCAAGGCCAGCGCGGCCCAGCGGCAGGCGGAGGCGTCGGGCTCACGGGCACCGAGCCAAGCCCCGAGGACATAGAAGCCACCGTAGTCGAGCCACATCTCGCCGGTGAGAAACCATTCGGGGCCGGTGAGCCGGTGGATGATGGGCGGGACAACGAGGAGCCCGATCCAAAAAAGGAGTGCGAGACGCCGGTTGGCCGTATCGGCATGTATGTACCACGTGCGCAGCAGCGGAGTAATCAGGTAGAGACCGAGGATCAGGTAAAGATACCAGAGATGGTAGTAGATACTGGCGGCGATAAAACCCTTGAGCGCGCTCACGACCGTCCAGCTGTCGCCATAGAGCCACGCCCGCCAAAAGATGAAGAAAGCCGAAGCGCCGAGGAGCGGCCAGAGGGTACGCGGCAGGCGGCGCCGCCAGAAATCGCCGGCGGAGCGGACCGGGGCGGTGAGCAGGAGCCAGCCGCTCAGCATTACGAACAACGGCACCGAGACGCGGGATATGGCGTGAAAGGTGACGCCGAGCACCCCATCGAGGTCGGGTGTGGTGCGGGCGTTACCGGTCAGATGCAGCAAAATCACCAATGCAATCGCCACGGCCCGGATCAGGTCGGGGGCGAAGGCCCGGGGGCGGGATGCCGGTTGGCTCATGTAAAAAATCAGCCAAGCCCGAGACGGGCGATGATGCGGCCGACGGTCGCCCCTACACTGTGGTCGGCATGCGCGCGACGCAGGCCCGCGGTGCGCAAGGCGCGGCGCCGGGCCGGATCGGCGAGCAGGGCCTGCGCCAGGCCGATGAGTTCGCCGGCATTGCGGTAAACTTCGATCTCTCGACCGAGGTCGTAGAGTTGGGGCAATTCGGGCGCCCACTCGGTGAGGTAACAGGCCCCGAGCATCGGCGCCTCTAGGTCGCGGAGGCGGGAGTAAGTGGGCTCGGCGTCGCCCTCGACGCCGAGCTGGGGGTAGCGATTGATGCCGAGGGTGACGGCGCTGCGGCGGAGAATGGCAGCGTAGGCCTCGTCTCCCGGCTCAGGCCGCAGGTAGGGCAGGAAATCGAAGCGGGTCTCGCGCGGCGCGGCGGCGCGGCGGGAGGTCAGACGCTGCCAAGCGGGGCCAAAACCCTGTCGGCGATAGAAATCGATCCAGTCGTCCAGCCGCGCCATCAGGGTAGGCGACGGCGGAGGCAGGGCCGGGGTGACGGCGGGGACCCAGCCACCGCCGGAAATGATCAAGGGCAAGTCGGCCTCGGCCGCGGCGGCGAGCAAGGCCGCGCGAAGCGGATCGCGCCGGCCGATGAAGCTGACGACCTGATCCTCGTGTTCCGGCACATGACGGCGGGCGGGAGCCACCCAGCACGGCATGGGCGCGAAGAGGGCGGGCCAGCCGCGCGCGGCGTACATCGGCAGCGCGGCGTGCTCGGGGACCCAGTGCAGGTCGAACGGCGCGAAATCGCCCGGGAGCCGCCGGTACTCGCGGACATTGTCGCAGAAGAAATTGACTGCGGGAAGGCCGAGGCGCTGCAGCTCGCGGATGGCGGAGTACTCAATCTGGCGGGGATAAAGGTAGCCGAGGAAGAAATCTAGATCGGGGTTGGCGCGGATGGTGTCCAGGGTGCGGGACCATGTTTCATCGCGCCAGCGCCGGAGATCGGCGGGCGTCAGCGGGATCAGGCCGCGCGCCCAGTCGGCGCCCTCCACCTCGACGACCTCGTGGCCGGCCTCGCGAAGCCCCTCGACGAAGTAGGTCCGCCAGAATCCGTAAGCGGGAATCGGATACCGATGGGGTGACTGCTGGCAGGCGAGAAGGATCTTCACCGGTGGAGGAGGTGTTGAGCGACGAGCTGGAGCCGGCGGGCACGACGCCAGCCGAGCAGGCGCGCGGCGAACTGGTAAGCGGACGGGCCGGCCGGCGGAGGCAGGGCCGGGAAGGCCTTCAGGCGTTCCTCGGCCGTGGCAGCGAGATCGGGGGCCGCGGCGCACTGTTCCCAGATGAAACGCTGCCAAAGGTGGGCTAGCGCGAGGCGCACCCGCGGGGAATCCTCGGCGGCGAGCAGGGCTCGGGCCTTAACCTCCGTGCTCGTGAAGGAAGAGAGCGCGGCCTTGCGCCCGCGGCCGGCGCTGACGCGCGGACCGCCGTGGGCCCGGTAATAAGAGCGCGCTTCCGGGACGAAGCGGACGTGGGCGGCACGGAGCAGCACACGGGAAAAATACTCGCCGTCATCGTCGAGGGAAAGGGCCTCATTCCACGGACCGGCAGCATCGCAAAGCGAGCGAGGGACGAGCCAGACCACCGGTGGAAACATGCCACCGCCGGCCCAGGAGCGCGCAAGCCACTCGACGGGGCCGAGATCGGCCCAGACCGCCTCGGGCTGAAACACGGCGGCACCGGGATCATCCGTGAAGCGGCCCCAGGGTCCGGCGGCGATGGTGCCGGCGGGTGCTGCGGCGACTGCGGCGACCTGGCGGGCGATCTTGTCAGGCGCGAGCAAATCGTCGGAGTCGAGGTATTGGATGAATTCGCCCCGCGCATGGCGCAGAGCGGTGTTACGCGCGGCGGCGGCTCCGGCGTTGGGCTGGCGGACCAGTTTAACTCCACGGGCGATATAGCGCTCCACCAGTGCCGCGCTGCCGTCGGTGGAGCCGTCGTCCACGACAATGATTTCGCAGCGCGGGTGGGTTTGCGCGAGGGCGGAGTCCAGCGTGGCCGCGATCCAGCGGGCGCTGTTGTAGCAAGGGATGAGGATGCTGACGAGCGGGTCGGGCACGATCAAGGGGCCGGGAGACGCACGGCGAGCAGCGCGTCGAGCTCGGCGGCGGTCACGGTGCGGTGGGCAGCATAAGAGGCGTTGCGCAGGCGCAGGACTCGGCCGGCGTTGACCGGGCCGAGGAGCCGGGCGAGAAGGCGGAAGCCGGGGCCACCGAGGCGGTGGAGCGGTCCGCGCGGAGCCCGGCGCCAGAGGGCGAGGAGCCGGGCATTGTGGCCGGCGTGGTAGTCGCGGGAAAGCCGGCGCCAGGTGTTGAAGGCAGTCTCACCAATTTGGATGCGGGCGGGCAGGGTCGCGGGTGTGACCGGGCAGCGGTCGAGAAATGCTTCGCCGAGCAGTAGGGCGGCGACGGCGAGCTTTTCCCAATGACGGCTGAAACGGTCCTCCTCATGCGGGCCGACGGCCGTGAGCGGGGCATCGACCTTGACGATGCGCGCAGGGAAAGGAGACAGGTTATAATAAAGCCAGAGGTCGCCCACGGCATCGAGCGCGCGCAGCGGCGGCACACAGAAACCGGGCAAGGCGGCATCGAGGTAAGCGCGACGGTAGATCGGGCTGTGCGGTGCGGGCTGGATGCGCAGGAAGAAATCGGCCGGCGCGGTGGCGAGTCCGGCCACCATGTCCGGCGCATAACCCGACACCGTATAGTTGAGGCCGAGTGTGGCGCGGGCCATGTCCGAATACGATACGTCCGCCCCGGCTTCCTCCATGGCGGCGAGCTGCCGTTTGAACTTATCCGGATGGATGAGGTCGTCGGAATCGAGGAAGAGGACGAACCGGCCGCGGGCCGCGCGCAGTCCGGTCAGTCGGGCGACGATGGAGCCTTGGTTAGGCTGGCGGACATGGCGGATGGGCAAGCCCGGGGTGAAGCCGGCCAGCTGCTCTTCCAGGGATGGCACGGAGCCATCATCGACCAGAATGGTTTCCACCGCTCCCGGCGGCAGGGCGGCGACCGCGGCCGCGACACTGCGCAGCGTGTACTTCAACGGCTCGACGCGGTTGAAGCCGGGGATGACGGTGGTGACTTGCGGAGTCATGATTCGCCGCGACGCTCGCCGAGCGCGAGAGCGGTGCGCCAGCAGTGCTGGAAGTAGGCGGCTTTGCTATTGGCCACGTAGTGATGCATGACGGCGCGGCATTCCTGCGTCTCGGGCGGCACCGGCATGGTGACGTAGTCGCTGAGCGGAGCCGCGATATTGGGCCGACCGGCGAGCATCAGGGCGACGAGGGCCTGCTCCTGATAATAGTGCGTGCCCTGGCGCTCGATGAGCGTGCGGCACCAGTACTCCTGCTTGTCCCAGTCGATCTCTTCACTGCGCAAGCCGAGGAGACCGGTATTGACCAACTCGGGTACCGGCTGACCGGCCAGCTCGTTGAGCAAGGCCAGCGGATAACCGTAGGTGTACATGATGTCGGTGGCGCGGAGCGGCACGGACGGGTTATCCAGCCAGTCCACCAGTAACGCAGGGCGGTGGAAGAAGAGCAGATCGGAATCGATGAGCAACTTCCAGCCCGTCAGGCCGACGTGGGGGTGGGTCAGCTTGCGCAGCAGGGGAAACTCGTCGCCGCGGGCACGCAGGCTCGGGAAGGACCGGCGCGGCAGATGCGCGTCGAGCCGGGCGTTGTTCTCGGCATCGGTCCAAACCTGCATCGCAGGGAAAAGCCGGCGCAGCGATTCGATCTGGTCGGGCGCGAGGTTGCCGTCGTCGATGATGACCGGGGTAAGGTTGCGCTGCGTGGTGTGGGCCAGCGACCAGAGGCAGAACGCCGTTTGATACCAAAAGCGCCGGCCGGTGAGGAGGTGGAATGTCAGGGGTGGACCGGGACGAACGGGGAGCAGCGGCAGCGTGCGGGCCGCAGCCTCCATTTCACGGCGGCCGGCCTCGGTGCGGCGCTGGGCGAGCGGGCCGCCCGCGGCGAGGCTGGTGCGTACAGCGCCGATCGGGCGGTGCCAGAGCTGGTAGAGAAGTTTGCCGGGAAGACTCAAGAGGAGATCAGGGCAGGCGGTTGTAAGGGCGGCTGAGCGCGACCATGTCGGACCACCAGTCGGCGGCGGCGCGACCGCGGCGGCGCCGCAGGCGGTGTTTGGCCTGGCGCAGGCCGCGCCAGAGACAGTCGAAAGGCAGGGCGAGGGCCGAACTGCGGGTGCGGCGGGCAAAATCGACGGCCCGGGCGCGGGCCGCGGGTCCCCGGACGATCTGCCAGTCGAGCGAGCCCGACCAGACATGCGTCCACACATTGACGGAGGGGTCGGCCTCATTGAGGCGCTCGTAGGTGCGGAGCGGCACAGCGGTCCCCCACCAAGCGCTGGCGAGGGAGTCGGCTTTGGCGTAGAATACGGGGCGGCCGTTTTCCGTATCCACAATCCAATGATGATGTGGATGACCCTGGCGGTTGGTAATGCGGTTGGAGGAGCCGGCGGTCTGTTCGCTGAGGCGGGAAGGGCAGACCAGCAGTCCGCGTTGGCTCACCCGCACCAGCTCGCGGAGGAGCGGCTCCGGGTTGGCTAGGTCCTCGAGGGTGTGGCTGCAGTGGGAGAAGGCGAAGAATTTGTCCGGAAACGGCAGACGGAAATCCGGGGCGAGGAAGTCGGCTTGGTACCACGTGTCGCGCGTGAACTTCTCGCCCGGCAGCGAGGTGAGTTCGAGGCGACCCCGGCGGGTCTCGTAAGGCATGAGGTCCACGACATGCGTGGCGGCGTTGAGGGGGATGAACCAGCCGCCGCAATCGAGCACCGGTGCGCCCGGCGGGAGTTCGCTAAGAAGGTCGTGCAATTGGTCGGGGCTCATGAAGGGAAAGCGGCGCGGCCGGCGAAGTGCCCGCAGGCTCCTTGCCAGCGGATGTAGGCGGCCGGGCCGCGCCAGGCGCGGCAGGCCAGCCAGGCCTTGAGGCGGCGCAGCGGCAGGGTCGCGGGATGAATGCGCGGCCACGGGCTGATGCCGTATAAGGCCAGCACCTGCACCCATGATAGGGCGATACCGCGATTCAGCCGGGCCAGGTAGTCGCGGGTCAGGCGGCCGGCGGGGATGAGATGGATCAGCGACAAGGCGGGAAAATAACCGACGCGCCAACCGGCGGACAGGATAGCCAGGACGATGTCATTATCCCCGCTGGAAGTGAGTTCGGTGCCGCGGCGGTCGCTGAGCTCCGGGCCGGTGCGATCCAGCCAGCCCCGGACAGCGGACGTGCGCAAGGCCATGCCCGCACCGATGGGGGCGCAGAGCGGATACTGCTTCGGTGGTACAGCGGAGTCGGGCGAGAGTTGCACCGCATCGCCCGGGTCGCGCAGGGCGAGAAGCGGGAGGAATTCGTGTGCCCACGGCTCGGGCGGGGTTTCGAACTCAGGGACGGACTTGCCGCCGATGGCACCGACCGTGGGATGAGCGGCGAAGATTGCGAGTACCTGCGCGAGGTAGTCGGGCGCGAGGACGTTGTCATCGTCCACAAAGACGGCGATTGGCGCATCCGCTTTACGGATACCGCGGCGGCGGGCGTAGGTCAGGCCGGGGCGGTTTTCGCAGATGAGTCGGGCTCTGGGCAAGGTGGGCGATACGAGCGGGGGCGTCGAAGCGTTGTCTACGAGCAGAAGTTCCCAGCGCTCTGACGGCAGCGTCTGCGCGTGCAGGCCGGCGAGCGTGCGGGCGAGCCGGCCGGGATGGGAATTGTGCGCGCAGATGATGACGGACAGTTCGGCCATGCGGTTCAAGGGGAGCGCTGACCCACGACACGGGCGGGCACGCCGACGGCGATGGAGCCGGGCGGAAGATCACCGGTCACGACCGCACCGGCGCCCACGACGCAGCCGTCGCCGATGGTGACGCCGCCGAGGACCGTGACCCCGGCACCCAGCCAGACATCGCGGCCAATCCGGGTGGGCTGAAGGAGGTCGGGCTGCGAGCGGATATCGATGCTGCGGGGCGGGACGGTATGGTTGGAGGAAACGATGCGGCAGTGCATCGAGATGAGGCACGCATCGCCGATCTCCACGTCGCCGTGTCCGTAGATCACGGCGTAAGGGCCGATGAAGACATCGGCGCCGAGGTTGATGTGGCCGCCCCAGGCATCGAGCACGACGCCGTTTTCCAGCCAAACGCGCGGGCCGATAGAGATCGCTCCGGGGCGGGAATCACGCCAGCCGAGGCGCGCATGCAAGCCCGGTCCGAGGCGATGGGGTGCGGTGTGACGTACGCCCAGCCGACGGAGACGCCAGCTGCGGCAAGCGAGAAGAGCGGCTTTAAGCAATTGGCGCATGAAAGAAACGGGGTAAGCCCAGTGGGTTGATCACGGGTTCAGGCCACCGCTCGTTGGGCCGGCCCTGTGATCACGTTCAGCAGAGTCCGCTCCGGGGTCGGATCCATCTGCGAAGTCGTTTGCGAGGCGGCGTGTCCCATCAGGGACCATTGATTACGCTGATCCCACGCCTTGCGCAACGCCGCGCCGATGCCAGCGCGGTCGCAAACGGGCGCGAGAAAGGCGTTGCTGCCGTCCTTCAGCCAGTCGCTGACTCCGCCAACGGGCGTGGCCAGCACGGGTCGTCCGCAAAAGAGCGCTTCCAGCATGGCGATGGCGCAGCCTTCGCGCCGCGAGGGCAGGAGGAGGAGATGGTGGTCCTGCCAGATCGACCGGAGATCGTTGGAAAAACCTTGGAAGACTACCCGGTCATCGAGACCGAGCTCATGGGTGAGGTGTTTCAAGGCGGCCTCATCGCTGCCGCGGCCAAACAGGGACAACTGCCAGTTTTGCTCGCCGGCGAGCACATCCGCTACAGCCTGCAAAAGCAAATCGAGCGCCTTGTCGCGGTTCTCCAGCCGGGCGACCACAGCCATGCGCCAGCGATTCTCGCTTGGCCAGGGCAAAGGCACGGGAAAACCGAGCGACACAGGATTCTCCACGATCCGGGCGTTGGACAGACGATGGCCGAGCAGCCTTTCGACCAGCTGACGGTTGTGCGTCGAGGTAAAGCCGAATGCATGCGCCCGGTCCGCGCATGACCAGGCGGTGGGCTGGAGCTGAGGATCGAGCGTGTCGGTGTCCGCGCCGGATTGGCAGAAGAGCGTGTAGGGTACGTTTTCGTGGCGGAGCCAAGCCATCAGACCGGTCTCGAGGAGGAAATCAAAGAGGCCGCCTTGGTTGATCAGGACGTGATCGGGCGCAAAGGCATCCAGCGCCGCTTGCAAGGAGGAAGGCCGACGCAGCCAGCGGGCCAGGCGCTGGCCCCAAACCGCGCGGTTTCCATTGTAGGTGGTGAGCTTTTCCCGCAAGTGCAGCGTGGCGCCCGCCTGAACCAGGGATTGGATCTGCGGATGTGCGGCTGTGCGGGGCGAGACCGCGAGGAATACGGCATGGCCCTCGGCGAGGGCGCGGGCGGCAGTCTTCGTCCACAACGCGTCGGCTCCACCCCAAGGGTAGTGCAGGATCGTCGAGACGAATGCGATTCTCACGGGGACGGGAGCGGATTACGCATGGACCGGCAGGCGTACCCAGGATGAGGGCACGAGGTCGGTGCCGTCGTACTCGCTGCCGGAAAACCATGGGTCGGGGGCGATGACCAGCTTGTCAGGGGAAGGATTCAGCCAGGCGGCCCACCACGAGAACGTGCTGTTGGCGATGGCGATGTGATCACAGAGGGCCATGAGGCGGACCTTGTCGTAGGCGTGCCAGGGCTTTACGCAGCGGACGAAGACATGTGGACCGGGTGGCTGATATTCGCGGGCGATGGCCTCGATGTCATCGGAAAAAAGATACAACGTGGCGTCGGGGCTGCGCTCGCGAAGCCGGGCGATCGCGCGGCGGTAGTAGTCGGGGCCGATGACACCGATTTCCTTGTTGAAGGAGGTGTTTCGCGTGTAATCGCCGCGGCGGAAATGCACGGCGGCGGACGGGCCGCTTTTGATCTGCTCGGCCAGCGCGGCGACCTCGGGCTGCGGGGGGTAGCGAAAGCTGAAGTGCAGGCGGAGCAGGTTGGCGACGGGCGCGAAGAACTGCTCCGACTGGAACATGCCGTTGAGATAGGTAGGATCCGGCTGGTCGAAAAACCCGGGGTAGAAACGGAAAGTGGGCGGACGATGCCAATTGGAGGGACCGGCATGTCGGTTGGCGTACTGGTAGAAGCGCAGGGTGCGCGCGACGGCGACAGACCAGCGCTCGGTGCGGGTGAGCGGCACGCCACGTGCGCGCCCGATCTCCTCCTGGGTGGCAAACTGCTCGGTGATATTGAGGCAGGACAGGGCGTAGCGGTTGTGCGCCTCGTACGCAGGATCGTGGCGGTACCAGTTGACGTCGAGCTTGAGCACGGTGCGGCGGTGCTCGGCGAGGGCGAGGCCCGCCGCGTACTGGAACATCTGGTTGCCGAGGCCGCCGGTGAGGGAGGTGATGATCATCCGGGTATCAGGGAGGACAGGGTCGCGCGTTTCACGCGGCCGGCCAGGGAGCGGAGCGAACGCAGTGCGAGGTAGGGCCAGACACGCGGCTGCCGCAGATTGAGGTAGAGGTGGTCGCCCTCGCCGGAGCCGTCGCCGAGCGCGGTGCGGTAGGCGAGCCGGAATCCATGCTTCGCCATGAAGCCGCTGATGTCGCGATCAAGACTTTGGCCACGATAGTTTTCCTTGGAGGAAACCTCGAGCCAGATCGCCGTGATGTGCGGCAGCATGCAGGTGGCGCCGGCAAGCACGAGCCGCTCGGCCCCCTGCACGTCCATCTGGATGAAATCGATATGGCTGATTTTCTCCGCCTTGCAGAATTCATCGAGCGTGCCCGTGGGGACAGTGATGGTTTCCTTGAACTCGATCCAGCCGTGCATGGGGCCGTCGCTGGCTGGAGGGAGCAGCGAACTGGATTTGTTGCCGTGATTCCAATTCCGGTCGTCGGGTTTGCCCGGTGGCCGGCCGGAGGAAACGTGGAAGCGGGCCTCGCCCACGCGGTCGGATAGGGCAATTGGAATGAGCCTAGCGTTGGTCGCATGGTATTGCGCGAGATGCATGCGGACGAGCTGCTGGTTGGCGGGCAGCGGCTCGAAGGCGAAGACCCGGGCCAGTGGGTAACGCAAGGCGTAGCGCACGGTATCCTCGCCCTCGCATGCGCCGATGTCGCAGATGACAAGCGCGGCATCCTTGGAAAAAATCCGTGCGAACTCCTGCTCAGCCTGGCTGGGCTGGATGAGATAGGCATCGAGATCGGTGACGTGAAGAGGCGGTCTCACGACAGTCATGTGGCGAGTGAGGTGGCCAGGTAGCGCCGCCACTCGCTGATAAAGTACATCGACTTGGAAAGATGGACGTAATGAAGCAACGCGACCTCAGGCGGCTGCTCGGTCGGCTGGTACAGAACGCGGTAGTCTTCGACGGGGAGGATTTCGCGTGGACCGCCGGATAGCAGGGCCGCGGAGATCGTCTGCTCGAGCAGAATGTGCCGGCGCTCGGCCTCGGTGAATCGGCTGCACCAGTATTCGATCCGCTCCCAGTCGATCCGGCTGTCATCCATCGCGAGCACGCCGGCATTCACGAAACGGGCGACCGGTCGTTCGCAGACCTCGTTGACGCGCTCTGGAGTCGCGCAATAGCCATCCACGGTGTCCTGCATCGAGAAAGGGATGCGGCGGGCGTTCCAGTCGAGCAACTGGGCCGGATGACCGAAGAACAGCATGTCGCTGTCGAGGTACAACTGCCACTCCTGCGATGTGGCGCGCAGGTCTACCAGCTTGCGGACCATCGGGATGCGCTCGCGCAGGCCGCGGAGAATGGGGAAGCGCCGTGTGGGTAACATCTCGTCCAGCCGGGCCCGGACCCAATCGGGGCGGATGACGCGCGATTCAGGGAAAATGCGGCGCAAGATGGCCACTTCGCAGGATCGAAGGGTGCCGTCATCGAAGAAGGTGGGGCGGAAAACGCCGGACCATTGGCGGGCGAGCGACGAGGCGCAGAAGACGGTCTGGTGCCAGAAGTTGTGCCCAGTCATGAACGTGCAGGCGAGGACAGCAGTGGCCCCGGGAGTGGGGGCGACCTTTGGCAGCGTGGCGGCGCGGGCGATCATGGCCCACTCGCCGAGGGTCATGGGAACGGCGAGCTCCTTGCCGAAATCACGGCGCCAATAATAGCGGCGGGCAATACCGTCGTGGTAGAAACGATACCAGAGCCGACCGAGGCCGAGACGTTGGGTAAAAGGGGCGCTCACGAACGGCGGGAAAAAAGATCGCGGAGCTTGGCCTTGGTCACGTTGAAGACCAGAACGCAACCCTTGCGGAAGAGTTCGCCGTAGTGGCGGCGTTGCAGCAGGTGCCAAGTGGCATGATGCCAGAGATTGCGGACTTCCCATTCGATCAGCCAGCCGCAGTCAGTGCGTTCACCGGCGACTTTTTTATAAAATTTAAGGAAAGCGGCGGTAGATTCGATGCCCTTGAGCAGGGAAGCGCCGTGGTGGTTGTAAGACTGCTTCGGAGCGGTGGCATAGGCGGCGGGGCGGGATAATGCGCGCCACGCCAAGTCGAGGTCCTCGACCGGTTCCATGCGGGGGTCAAACCCGCCGAGGTCGTCGAGCGCCACCTTCCTCCAGAGGGTGTTGGCCGGCCGGGGGTCGCGGTGCCCGGTCGGGGACTTGGGGTCGCGGAGCAGGAAATGATTCGCATCGATCTGATGCGCCTCAGGCTTCTCCGGGCCGTGACCCGTGGCCGGGAAGAGCACGAGGTCGCTACCGGCCCAGGCTTCATTCCAACGGAGAGGCAGCGGGCGGTCGTCGCCATCGACAAACTCGACCCAATCGCCATGCGCCAGCCCGGTGCCGGTGTTGCGGGCAACGGAGCGACCGCGGTTGCGGGGGAGCCGGTGGAGGATCGCGCAGCGGGCGGCGAGCCGCGCCGGCAGGTCCGCCGGCATGGGCTCGGTCGAGCAATCGTCGACGAAGATGAATTCATTCCCGTCGGCAAACAGGGTGTCGTCGGCCAGCCAGTCGAGGTAGTGCCACTGGTTGTGGAGGGTGACGATGCGGGAGAGCTTCATTGGGCGGCTGGCCGGCGGGTGAGGCGGAGGGCGGAGATGGCCTGGTCCGCGACGGTCGCGGCCTCAAGGG
The DNA here is from genome assembly GCA_018239845.1 of Verrucomicrobiota bacterium. Classification (GTDB taxonomy): domain Bacteria; phylum Verrucomicrobiota; class Verrucomicrobiia; order Opitutales; family Opitutaceae; genus CAIRCN01. The sequence goes on along the minus strand of JAFEGO010000025.1, from coordinate 24,479 downwards.
ACTTCATGCATGCGATGTCGTGCGGGCAGTTTTCCCGCCAGTGCAACCGCGGCAGACGGTGGTGACAGCCGAGGCAGGGGACATCTGATGTGACCCCCCAGGCCGGGCTTTCGAGGGGCAGGCGCAGTTCCGGCGAGACGGCGCCAAAGAGACCGACGACCGGCGTGCCGACCGCTCCGGCGATGTGGAGCAGGCCCGAGTCGATGCCCACGAGCAGGTCGATCTCCGACAGGACACCGACCGACTCGTCCAAGCTGAAGCGATCAACGCAGTCCACGGTACCGGCAATGCGCGGAGCGCGGACAAACCCGTGCTGGGTGTGCGCATCGGAGCCGAGTTGCAGGACAACGCAGCCGGTTTCCTTTTGCAGGCGCTGCACGAGACAGGTCCAACCTTCGACATTCCATTCCCGCACCGGCCACGACGGGCCGACATGGATTGCGACGATCGGTTGCGCGCCGCCACGGTGCGCGGCGAGAAAGGTCCGGGCTGCTGCAGTGACGGCGGGCGGTACGTGGAGCCTCGGCTGACGGCTGGACGGCTGGACGCCCATGGTCCCGCTGAAATCGTCGACCAGGTGCAGGTGTGGGCGACCGTGCGGTTCTTCGTCTTCGAGTCGGGGGCGATAGACGACATCATAGTCCGCGTCGTGAATCTGAGGAAAGCGGCGTGCCTCATCATTCCCGACCACGCAGTCGGCGACGCGGCCCATGACAACGACCGACCGAAAAGCGGTCCGGACACTATAGACGATGATGGCATCGGGGTGCTGTCCGCGCAGGGCGAGCACGGCAGGAAAGGTGCAGATGATGTCGCCGATCCCGGCGAGTCGCTCGAAGAGCACCACACGACGCCGGAGGATTTTTCGCCAATACCAGACACAGGCCCGGTGAGAGAAGCTGCGGCTGGCGGCGCGCAGCTGCCGGAGAACCGCCGGTCCCAGTGCCGCCATGCGCGTCGGGTTCAAGCGGAGCGGGGGTTCAGGAGCGGTTCAGCGGCCGAGGCGGCGTTTGATCCGCCGGCCGAGGTTCAACAAGGCGGAGGCGAAGCCGGCGCGCGCGAGCTCGCGCTCCTTTTCCCGCAGCTGTAGCTTCAGTGCGTCGCGGTCGGCCCAGGCTTTTTCCAGCGCGGCGTCGAGGTTCGCGACGGCGACGGTTGGCGCGCTCTTCTTCAGGACGAGCAGGAAGCTGTAGGCACCGAGCTGGTCGATGGCATGATGTTTCTCCACGCCGCCGATGCGGGCGGCCACCTCGAGGACGTAGCGCATGGAGAAATCAGCGATCGAGTGATGGGGGTTGCCCACGATACCGTCGGCGGACACTTCGCCGCGCTTGCGGCAGTCCTCGACGTAGCGCACCTGGTCGGGCAAAAGCAGCACCACGAGGCCGCCGGGTCGGACGACGCGAATCCACTCCCGCAGTACGGCTTCGGTCTCTGTGCGGTCGAAGTCCTCCAACACGTGCGATGAATAGGCGTAATCGAGGGAGTTGTCCGCGATCCACTTGAGGTGGCGGCAGTCGCCGCCCAGCTGCACCGGGTTGTCACCGGTGTAAGCATACGGCGAGGGGAGATCCATCCGGATGGCGGAGGCATTGATGGGGTCGCCGCCAAAGCCGATGTCGATGCCGTAGCCCTGGCAGAACGGGAGGATTTCCGTCCGGTGCTTGGACGTCTCGCTGCGATAGAGCGGGGTGGGTTTCGCGGTGGGTTCCATGGGTTCGTCAGGCGGACGCGATCGACCAGCCGCCCGGGTAGCGCACATGGCCGGAGTCGCGGATCAAGGTGGAGGGCGTAGAGGGACCGGGCAGCACTTCGAGGCGCATGATGCCGGAAAGGTAGTCGAGGCCGTTGAAGTCGCCGGAGCGCGCGCCCAAGTCCACGAGGTAGAGGCCGGGTTGGATCAACAGTCGGTCGAGCGTGCATTCGACGCGGCCGCGCTGGCCGGCCTTCAGCGTGAAGCGAGGGGTGGTGAGATCGCTGTCCATGCTCATCAGGCGGGTGCCATCGAGATTGGCGAGTCCGAGGCCGAAGGAAACCTCCTCGCAGGCGGAGCGGGCCTCAAAATCGATCGCAAAGCTGAATGGCTCGCCGTGCAGGATGGGCTGGTTGCGGTTGAGCGTGAGGGCGGTGATGCGGAGCTGTTCGCCGTGATGGCCGAGACGCGGCTCCAGCGCGATGTTGAGCGAAGCGGGGGCGAGGGAGCCGGCCTTGTAGTAGTCGTTGACGACGGCGTCAGTCGGGCCCTGCTGGCGGAGCGTGCCGGACTCGAGCCAGAGGCAGTTGGTGCATAGCGAGCGCACCGCACCGAGGTTGTGGCTCACGAAGAGGACGGTCCGGCCGTGCTGTTCGGCGACGGTGTGCATGCGGCCGAGGCACTTCTTCTGAAACGCCGCGTCGCCGACCGCCAGAACCTCGTCGATGATGAGGATCTCGGGCTCCAGGTGTGCGGCGACGGCGAAGGCGAGCCGGACGTACATGCCGCTCGAGTAGCGTTTGACCGGCGTATCGATGAACCGCTCAACCTCGGCGAAAGCGACGATCTCGTCGAACTTGCGCCGGACCTCGGCGCGACTCATGCCGAGGATGGCGCCGTTGAGGTAGATGTTTTCGCGACCGGTGAGCTCGGGATGGAAGCCGGTGCCGACCTCAAGGAGCGAGGCTACGCGGCCGCGGAGCCGTGCTGAGCCGATGGTGGGCTCGGTGATGCGGGAGAGGATCTTCAGAAGCGTGGACTTGCCGGCGCCATTGCGGCCGATGATGCCGACGACTGCGCCGGGCTGCACGGAAAACGAGACGTCGCGCAAGGCCCAGAACTCGGTCTTGTCCGGATACGGTACGCCGCGGAGCCGGTTCCACGTGCGGGTGAATTCCTCGCGCAGGGAGGTCGCGCCGATACTGCCGAGACGGTAGCGCTTGGAGAGATTGCTTACCTCGATGATGGGACGGCTCATACGACGTCGATGAAGTTTTTCTCCACCCGCTGGAAGACGAGCACTCCGCTCACGAGAGCGAAGAGCGTGGCGGCAAGCGAGACGGCGATGAGGTTGGGGCTCAGGTAGCCGGTGCCGAGCAACATGGAGCGGAAGGCCTCGATCGGCACGGTGACGGGATTCACCGCGACCCAGATGCGCCACTGCATCGGCACTTTGGTGAGCGGATAGATGATCGGCGTCACGTACATCCAGAGCTGGATGAGGAAGCCGGAAACCACGGTGAAGTCGCGGAACTTGGCGGTCAGGGCGGCGAGCCAGAGGCCTACACCGAGGCTGAAGGCCGCGAGCTGCAGGAGCACGAGCGGGAGCATCAGCGCGGACCAGCGGAGACCGCAGGTGGCCTCGGGATGGCTGGCCCGGTACAGCTCCAGCACGATCAGGAACATCGCGAACTGGATAACGAAGGAGACGAGATTCGAGATGATGCTAGAGAGGGGAACAATCAGGCGCGGGAAGTAAACCTTGCCGAAGAGATTGGCGTTGGCGACGAGGGTCGAGGACGTCGAGGTGAAGGTTTGGGAGAAATAGTTCCACGCGAGCAGACCGCAGAGATAAAACAGACTGGCGGGCAGGCCGTCGGTCGAGAGCTCGGCGACGTGGCTGAAGACAATGGTGAAGATACCGGTCGTGATGAGCGGCTGGAGCACATGCCAGAGCGGGCCGAGGGCGGTCTGCTTGTAGCGCGTGGCGAAGTCGCGCCAGACGAGCTGCCACAGCAGGTCGCGGTAGGCCCAGAGATCGCGCCAGCGGATGAAGGCGAGGCCACGCGTCGGCTCGATGACTATCTCGGGGCCGGAGGATGGAGTGGATTCAGGCATGCGGCAAAAGTCAGGCGCGGGCGAGGCGGAGAAACTCGGCGCGGTCGCGGATGTAGTCGCTGGCGTCGAAGTGGTCGCTGGCGAGGACGAGGATGACGCAGTCGCGGCTGAAACGCGTCATGGTATGCCAGAGCATGGGCCCGAGCAAAACGCCGCACGAAGGATCGTCCAGGGTCATGCGCTGGGTGTGGCGGCCATCGTCGAGTTGCAAGGTGAAGCTACCATTGATGCAGAAGATGGCTTGTTCAAGCCGCCGGTGCGCGTGCTTCCCACGCACGGCCTCGCGGTTGGCCAGCTGGTTGATGAAATAGATGCGCTTCACCGCGAAGGGCACGTGGCGTCCGGCCTCGGCGATGAAGAGATTGCCGTCGGGTGCGTCCTTGAAAAACTGCAGGCGGAGAAGGCCGGAGTGTTTGACGCGGAGTTGGAGGCGCGAATTCATCAGGCGCGGGTCGAGAGAACGAGGTCCAGCTTGGCCTTGAAAGACTCGTAGGAAAATTCGCGCGCGCGCGCGAGGATGCGCTCCTCGCTCCACTCGCGACGAAGGGCCGCGACCGCGGCGGCGGCAATCGCCGGGACGTCGCCAAATTCGACGAGCACGCCGGAGTCGGGGGTGATCACCTCGGGGATGCCGCCGGCATTGGCGCCGAGGCAGGGGCGGCTATTGGCCATCGCCTCGAGAAAGACGAGTCCGAAGCCCTCCTTCTTGCTGGGTAGGGCGAAGAGCCGGCAGGAGCGGAGTTCCCGGGTCATGGTGCTGTCATCGACGTAGCCGAGAAAATCGACGGCCTGGTCGAGATTGAGCCGGCTTTTCATGCTCTGGAGATAGACGTAGTCGTCGCCGCGACCGATGATGCGGAGCCGGGCGTCGGGGATGGCGGCGCGGATCGCCGGCATGGCCTGGATCATGTGCTCGACGCCCTTGTAGCGGTCGGCGCGGGTGAGGCGGGTGACGACCAGAATGGTCGGCGGGCAGCGGGTGAGCGGCTCGCCCGGCGCGATGTGGAAAAACGGGTCGAGTGCATTGTGCAGCACGACGACGCGGTGCTCCGGCAGCGGGCAGTGCGTTAGGAGCTGGCGGCGGGTGTAGTCGCTGACGCAGAGAATTTTTTCCGCGCCGCGGAGCGCCAGTTTTTCCCGGAGCTTGAAGGGCCGCCATACCTCGATGCCGTGCGCGACGAGGTAGTAGCGGAGCCGGGGATTGATGGCCTTGGCGGCGAGGGCGACGGGCAGCTGGAAGACGTGGCCGCAGATCAGGCGGTCGCACCCGCGGCTCAGGCGGAGGGCGGCCTTGACGAAGCGGGTCTTGTTGCGACTGCACACCTGCCAGTCCTCGAGGCGGTCGTTGGCGGAACGCCGGAGATCGTTGGAGTCCATCACGCCATCGTTGAGCGCGACGAGGCGGACGGCGTCGGCGGGCTCGGCGAGGTCGCAGAGGGCCTTCAGGTAAATCTGCAGGATGCGGGGGATGCCGCCCTCGGAGGCGAAGATCTCCGGGGCCAGCAGGAGCGTGCGGTGGCGCGGCCGGACCTTTGAGCGGACGGGCAGCGTGGGCTTCGGCGGTACAAAGGGCGCCTTCGAGGAAGGCTTTGTCGTCTCGATCACGAGCGGAGAGCGGGAGGCGGACGGCGGGAGGGGAGGGGGCTGACGATTGATAAAACGGATGAGCACCGCAAGGCTCCACACGCGCGACCACTGGCGCTCGTCGGTACGGGTCTGGAAACCGCGCCACAGCTCCTGGACCGCTGCGGTGCTGAAGAGGCCGCTGCGTGCGATGCTCTCCCCGGAAAACGTATCCAAAAGAAAAGGTCGGAGTTCGGCATGCATCCACACCGGGAAAGGCAGGCTGAAGCCGCGCTTGCGGCGCTTGAGCAGGTCGGGCGGGAGCAGGTCGCCCACGGCCGCGGCGAGGGCGGACTTGGGCTGGCGGAGGTCTTCCTTGAAGGCGGTGGGCTGGCGCCAGAGCCATTCGATGAGCGGCCGGTCCACAAACGGCACACGGAGCTCGAGCGAATGCTGCATGCTCATCACATCGCTGTCGCGCAGGAGCAGGTCGGCCATGTAAGTGCGCAGCTCCCAGGCGCTGACGGTTTCGAAGACCCCCGCCCCGGCGAGGTCAACGGCCAGGGAGGGCAGCTCGGGATGAAACGGCGGGCGCGCGCCGAGCAGGTCCAGCGCCTCGGGACTGAGCAAGGCGCGGCGACGCGGTTCGGAGAAGACGCGGCGCTGCATGGAGGCGAGTTCGCCGAGGTTGCGCGCGTACTTGAGCATGTCGGCGAGCTTTCGCGCGCGGGTGTCGCGCGAGCGCAGGTAGGCGATGACGGGATCGCGGACGACGAAGGGCAGCAGACGCCACCGCGGCAGCCAAGGGGCGAGCTGGGCGGTGTTGCGGAATGACGGGTAGCCGCCGAACAACTCGTCGCCGCCGAGGCCGGAGACGGCGACCGTGACGCCGCCTTCGCGGGCGGCCTTGCTGGCGTAGAAGGTGTTGATGCCGTCGCCGGTAGGCTGGTCGCAGCCGGCGATGATGCGGTCAAGGTCGGCGGCGACCTGGGCGCCGGTGAGCAGGCTCGTTTGGTGCTCGGTGCCGAAGTGGCGTGCGGTCTCCTCGGCGTAGTTTGCCTCGGAGAACTCGGCTTCGCCAAAGCCAATGGAGAAGGTTTTCAGCCGCCGGCCGCCGAGGCGCGACATCAGACCCACCACGGCGGCGGAGTCGAGGCCGCCGGAGAGGAAGGCTCCGACGGGGACATCCGCGACGAGATGGGCGCGCACGGAATCCTCGAGCTGGGCGCGGAGCTCGCTGTTGAATTCCTCCCGCGTCTTGCAAATGCGGGTACGCGGGATGCCCTGGAAATTCCACGCGGCGCGGATATCAAGCCGGCCCAGGCGGAAGGTCGCGCACTCCCCCGGGCGAAGGCTGAAGGTGCCGCGGTAGATGGTGCGCGGCGCGGGCACGGCAAACCAGGCGAGGTAGTCGGCTACGGAAAGCGGATCGATCTCGGCCGCATGAAGGCCGGAGGCGTTGAGGGCGTTGAGCTCAGAGGCAAAGACGAGCTGCGTGCCCTGCTGGCGGTAGTAGAGCGGTTTGATCCCGAAGGGGTCGCGCGCAAGGAAGAGCGCCTGCTCGCGGTTGTCCCAGACGGCGAAGGCGTACATGCCGCGCAGCCGGGCGAGGCAGGACTCACCCCAGTGCGCATAGGCGGCGAGCAATACCTCGGTGTCGCAGTTGGTGCGGAAGGCAAAGCCAGCGCGGCCGAGCTCGTCGCGCAGGGCGTGGAAATTGTAAATCGCGCCGTTGAAGACGAGGTGGAAGCGCCCGTCGGGCGTAACCATCGGCTGGTGACCATTGGCGGGATCGAAGATCGCGAGCCGGCGCATGCCGATCGTGGCATCGCCCGCGGAAACAATGCCGCTGTCGTCGGGGCCGCGGTGGACCATCGCACCGCACATGCGCGCGACGGCCTCCTGCCGCCGTTCAGGCGACTCTTGGGGACCGATAAATCCGGCGATGCCGCACATGCTATTTGGTCAAAGCTTCGCCCGGTCACTTCCGGGGGAAAGTAAGCTGAAGGTGGGTGAGGGGACCAAAATCAATCCGTTTCGTGGGGTTTAATACCCAGAAACCAAGATGCAGACTAAAGACAGTAAGGGAAGCAATCTCCTTGATGACGAATACTATTGCAGCGCGATGGCGCTCGCCACGGAGGAGGCCTGCTCGGCCGAAACCAGCTGCTCGACCAGGGCGAGGCCGAACTCCAGCGAGGTACCGGCCCCGCGGGAAGTCAGGATGCGTCCGTCGATCACGACTTTTTCGGCGCGGAGGATGGCGGGGAGTTCATTCGCGACGGAAAAATGCGCCGTGTAGCGCCGGCCCCTGAGCAGGCCGGCGTCGTGCAGGACGGCCGGGGCGGCGCAGATGGCGGCGAGCCAGCGGCCGGCAGCCTGTTGGCGGATAACAAGTTCACGGATACGCGGGTCAGCGCGGAGGAGCTTTACGCCCGGGCCGCCGGGGAGGAGCACGCAGTCGAAATCCCGGGCGGGGACGGCGGCGAGCGTGGTGTCGGCGTGCAAGGTGAGCCCGTTGCGGCCAGTGACATGGATGCCCTCGGCGAGGGCGGCGGTGAGCACCTCGGCCCCGGCGCGCCGGAGTAGGTCGATGGGCGCCACCGCCTCAATTTCCTCAAAACCCTCCGCCAAGATTGCGAGAACCGTCGGCATAGTGTGCATTGAGCAGGCATGAAGGCAGATGCCCAAGGAAATTTTACCGGAAAACAGCTCGTGATCTTCGGCTGCGGCTATGTCGGCGTGGAAGTCGCCCGGCAGGCCATGGCCCGCGGTCTGCGGGTGACCGCTCTCACGCGCAATCCCCTGAAGGCCGCGGAGCTGGAAAAACTTGGGGTCACCTCCGTCGTGGCTGATCTGGCCGACACCGACTGGCACACCCAGGTGCCCGGCACGCCGGATTTCGCGCTGAACTGCGTGAGTTCCGGTGGCGGTGGGATCGAAGGCTACCGGCGCAGCTACGTCGAGGGTATGCGCTCAATCCGCCAATGGTCGGAGCGGCACGGGCGGCCGGGTACGCTGGTGTACACGAGCAGTACCTCGGTTTATCCGCAGGGCGACGGGGTCCACGTCGATGAGCTGGCGGCGACGGGAGCCGACGCAGGCGAGCGGCCGGCGGCATTGCTTGATGCGGAACGCCTGGCGCAGGAGATCGGCCAACGGAGTTTCATCCTGCGGCTGGCCGGCATTTACGGGCCCGGTCGGCATTATCTGCTGGAGCAGGTGAGTTCGGGCGAAGTGGCCGGGCGGGGCGACCACCGACTTAACCTTGCTTACCGCGACGACATCGCCGCCGCAATCTGGGCAGTGTTGGCTGCATCGCCGGCGATCGCGGGCGGCATCTACAATGTAGCCGACGACGGGGCCGCCACCAAGGGCGAGGTCGTGGCGTGGCTCGCCCAGCGCATGGGCTTGCCGGAGCCGCACTTCACCGGACAGCCGGCGGGCGGACGTCGGACCGTAACGCCGGACCGCGTGATCGTGAACGAGCGCCTGAAGCGCGAGCTCGGCTGGCGTCCGGGCTATCCGACCTTTCGTGAAGGCTACGCGGAGATCCTCCGCGCACTCTAGCCTTGCCAGCGGCGGAGCGGCGCGGCCCAATCCGAAATTCAACCCGATTAATAACCCTCAACCCATTTAATCACCATGGCCGGAGTCGGTAAACTTCTCAAACAAGCCCAGAAAATGCAGCGCGGCATCGAGGCGCTCCAGACCCAGCTCGAAGCCAAGGAAATCGACGTCACCAGCGGCGGCGGCGCGGTGAAGATCAAGATGAACGGCGCGGGCAAGTTTCTCGCGCTGACGCTCGACCCGGAATTTCTGAAGGAAGACCCCAAGCTCGTCGCGGACACGCTGCTCGTGGCAATCCAGGACGCGGCGAAGCAGGCGAAGGAGTACAACGACGCCGAGATGCAGAAGGTCACCTCGGCCTTCCAGGTGCCCGGATTCATGTGAGTTCCGGGTTTCGGGTTCGGGGTTCCGGGTTGGAGACTCGAAACCCGCAACCATGAACCCGGAACTTATTTCGCCATGACGCCCGCGTTCGAGAAACTGCAGAAGCACCTGAAGCAGCTGCCCGGGCTCGGCTACCGCTCGTCGGAACGCATCGCCCTGCATCTGCTGGTGGAGAAGCCCGACCGCCTGCCCGCGCTGGTCGCGGCGCTGGAGGAAGCGGCGCGCTCGGTGCGCCGCTGCACCCGCTGCGGCAACCTCGCCGAAGGGGAACTGTGCGCGATCTGCGGGGACGAGCGGCGCGACCACGCGGTGGTCTGCGTAGTGGAGCAGGTGCCGGACCTCGTGGCGATCGAGCGCAGCGGCGCGTATCGCGGCGCGTATCACGTGCTGCACGGCAAGCTCTCGCCAATCCACGGCGTGGGCCCGGAAGAACTCAATTTGTCGTCGCTCTTCGCGCGGGTGGAGACGGGTGAGGTGACCGAGATCATCCTCGCGCTGTCGAACGACGTCGAGGGCGAGGCGACCTGCCACTACTTGACGGAGCGGTTGGAGAAAACCGCGCCCAAGGCCGACGCGGGCGGCGGGGTAAAGGTGTCGCGCATCGGCTTCGGCCTGCCGAGCGGCGGCGGCGTGCTCTACGCGGACTCGGTTACGCTGAAGAGCGCGCTGGAGGGCCGGCGCGCATATTCGTGATTGCGCGGAAGCCTAATCCCGGTTTTCAGTCCCTTTGTTCTTGGTTCCGCGGGCGTAGTATAACGGCTATCACGTGAGCTTCCCAAGCTTGAAACGAGGGTTCGACTCCCTCCGCCCGCACCAAACCAAACCGGTCCCGACTCAGGCGGCGGCGAGGTTGTTGCCGTAGGCGATGATGAGGACGGCGGCGACCAGCACGGTGAGGGCGGTCGCGAGCACCCGGCCCGTGCGGGGCCGGCAGCCACGCCACTCACGGAGCGCGAGACCGAGGAGATTGCTGAAGGCCACGAGCAAAATCATGTGCAGCGCCCAGCTCGAAAAGCCATACGAGCCCATGCGCGTGTGGCCGAGCCCGTAGAAGAAAAACTGGCAGTACCAGAGCAGGCCGCTGAGCGCGGCGAGCAGCCAGTTGGCGGCGAGCGGTGCCTGGGCCGAGGTGTATTCGTCGAGCGTGCGATTGCGGCGGCCGAGCCAGAGGCAGTAGAGCAGCGAGGTGAAGAACGCGCCGGTGTTGGAGAAGAGATAGATGACGTTGCCCTGGAAGTGGCCGGCCCCATGCGCGGCGGCGACGTCGGCCACCGGCTGTCCGGCGGCGAGGGAAAAACTGAATACGGCGGACAGCACGCCCGCGAGCAGGCAGAGGGGAATGCCTTTTCGCGCGGAGAATGTGCCCGGGGCGCTAGAGCCGCGGAGGTCGCCCTCCTTGAGCCAGCCCGACCAGCCGCACAAGCCGATGCCCAGTGCGCCGATCAACACGCCGCCGATGACCCAGCCGCCGCCGTGCCCGGCGAGGACGGTGCCGAGGTTGCCGGCGATCAACGGCGGCAGCAGCGTGCCGATGACACTGGAGAGGCCGACGGCGAGCGAGTACGTGAGGGCGAAGCCGAGGTGCCGGATGGCTACGCCAAACGCGATGCCCCCGATGCCGTACAGTGCGCCGAGTCCGAAGGAGCGCAGCATGGCGGCCTTTGGCGCCTCGGCGAGGACGGCGCTGAGCTCGGGGATGGTGAGCCATGCGCCGATGACGGGCAGCAGCAGCCAACAGAACGCCGCCTGCGCGAGCCAGTAGGTTTCCCAGGACCATGCGCGGATCTTTTTCTGCGGCGTGTAGCAGAGCGAGGCGCAGAGGCCGCCGCAGGCGTGAAAGAGGGTACCGAGCAGGGGTGATGCTGGAGCGGGCATGGGGTGGGGTATTCGGGGAATACCGATATAACGACGAAAGGCACGGATAGAATCCGTGCCTTCGTGGAAAACGACCCTGCCTTAACCCGACCAGCTCAGACGTCGGCGGCGATGTGCTCGGAGTGGAGGTTGTGCCAGCGATCGACGATCCGGCGATAAATATGATCGGGGGAGAGGCCGTGGGCGGCGCGGAGGATTTCCACGCTGGAGCCGTGCTCGACGAACTTGTCGGGCCAGCCGATGCGCTCGACCGCCGTGGTGCAGCTGGCCTCCTGCAAGACCTCGAGGACCGCGCTGCCAAAACCGCCGGTGACCGTGTGATCTTCGAGTGTAACAATCAGCGGGATACAGGCCGCGTGACTGAGGAGCAAGGTGCGGTCGAGGGGCTTGACGAAGCGGGCGTTCACCACGCCGACGGAGAGGTTTTCCTCGGTCTCGAGGCGCTCGGCGAGCTTCAGGGCTTCGGGCACCATCGCGCCGAGGGCCCAGAGCATGATGTTGGAGCCCTGGCGCAGGACCTCGGCCTGACCGATGGGGAGCTTGGCGGGCTCGGCTTTAATTTTTACGCCCATGCCGGCGCCACGCGGATAACGGATGAAGGCCGGGCCGCCCAGGTTGAGGGACGTGTGCAGCATGTCCACGAGCTCGTCCTCGTTGGCGGGCTGCATGATGGTGACGTTGGGCACGCAGCGCAGGTAGGAGATATCGAAGAGGCCGTGGTGGGTCGGGCCGTCGTTGGGCGAGAGGCCGGCGCGGTCCATGCAGAACGTCACGGGGAGGTTTTGCAGCGCGACGTCGTGGATCACCTGGTCGTAGGCGCGCTGGAGGAAGGTCGAGTAGATCGCGCAGACGGGGCGGAAGCCCTTGGTGGCGAGGCCGGCGGCGAAGAGCACGGCGTGCTCCTCGGCGATGCCGACATCGAAGAACTGGCCGGGCACCTCGGCGGCGAGGTGGGAGAGGCCGGTGCCGCTGGGCATGGCGCCGGTGATGCCGAGGACGTTGCGGTCGGCCTTGGCGAAGCGGGTGAGGGCCTGGCCGAAGACATCCTGGTAGTTGGGCGGGGTGCCGGGCGCGGGCTTCTTGCTGAGGCCGGTCTCGGGATCGTAGGGGCTGGCGCCGTGGAATTTCTCCGGGGAGTTGACCGCGGCCTCGAGGCCCTTGCCCTTCTTCGTGAGGACATGGATGAGCACGGGCACGTCGCAGTGCTTGGCGAACTCGAGATTTTTCTGGAGCGCGTTGAAATCATGTCCGTCGACCGGACCGAGATAGCGCAGGCCGAATTTCTCGAAGAGGGAGGACTCGACAAAGAAGTCCTTGGTCTCGCGCTTCCACTTGGTGTAGGCGCGGTTCATCTCGACGCCGGCGGGGAAGCTCTTGAAGAAGGCCTCCACGTCGTGGTGGAGCTTGTTGTAGGTCTGGCTCGTGCTGATGCGGTTGAGGTAATTGGAAATCGCGCCGACGTTCTTCGCGATGGACCACTCGTTGTCGTTGAGGATGACGATGAGGCGCTTGGTGGAGGAGACGACGTTGTTGAGGGCCTCGAGGGTGACGCCGCAGGTGAAGGCCGCGTCGCCGCAGACGGCGACGACGTGCTCATCGGTGCCGCGGAGGTCGCGGGCCGTGGCCATGCCGAGGGCGGCAGAAAGGGCGGTGCCGGCGTGGCCGGCGCCAAACGCGTCGTGCGCGCTCTCGGCGCGGTAGAGGAAGCCGCTCGCGCCGTCGGTCTGGCGCAGCTTGGCAAAGAAATTACCGCCGCGGCCCGTGAGCAGCTTGTGCACGTAGCCCTGGTGGGCGACGTCGAAGACAAACTGGTCGGTCGGCGTGGTGAACGTGCGGTGCAGCGCGATCGTGAGCTCGACGACGCCGAGGTTGGGGCCGACGTGGCCGCCGTTCTTGGCGGTGACGGCGATGAGGGTGTCGCGGATTTCCTGCGCCAGCTGCGGGAGCTGGGCGGGCGCGAGGGCCTTGACGTCGGCGGGGCCGGAAATGGTGTCGAGCAGGCGCGGGGCCGGCGTGGCGGAGGTATCGTTCATCAGGAAGGGCGGGAGGTCAGGCCTCGCGCTCGGTTTCAAATTTGGCGAAGGCGACGCCGTCCTTCTGCTTCTTGAGCTGCTCGATCTTGAGCTCGGCGTCCTTCAGGCGGGTTTCGCAGACCTTGAGGAGTTTGTTGCCCTCCTCGAATTTCGCAAGGAGCTCAGCCAGCGGGATTTCCCCGGATTCCATCGATTCGACGATGGTCTCGAGCTTTTCGAGGGCGTGCTCGAAGGAGAGTTTGGCATCTTTGGCTTCCACAGGCTCAAGATGCGAGGGGAAGGCGGCATTTCAACCAAAAGGTATCAACCGGCGGCGACCCAGGCGGCGATGGCGGGCGGCAGCGGAGCGCGGCCTTTTTTCGTAGTGGAGGTGCAGACGTGCACGGTGCGGATGCGGGCTGCGCACTTCTCCGGGGGACCGAGCCGGGTGAGTTCGAAGTTCAGGGCGAAGGAGTCGGCCTGCAGCAGCTCGGGCTTGAAGGTGATGCGGAGCCTGTCGCCGCAGGACAGCGGGCGGAGGTAGTCGGCTTCGCTGCGCGCGATGGGGATGATAACGCCGTGGTCGGAGAAAAAAGTCTTCAGGTTGATGCCCGCCGCACCGAGGGATTCCTCGTAGGCCTCGTGGCAGATCGCGAGGTAGTTGGCGAAATAGACCACGCCGGCGGCGTCGGTGTCGGCGAAGCGGACGGTGCGGTGGTAGGCGAAGGGCATGATTTTTTTTGCCACAGATAGGCACGGATGAACACAGATAATTTCAAGGGCCAGAGTGGCGGGCAACGCAGGAGCAGCGCCTCGAAGTTTTGGCTTACGCGGCGGCGGGGAGGCGTTAGCGTGGCGGGGATGACCAAAAACGAAATCGCCGACGTGCTGGGGGAGATCGGGACGCTGCTGGAGCTGAAGGGGGAAAATCCGTTCAAGGTCCGGGCCTACCAGACCGGCGCGCGGGTGCTCGAAAGCATCGAGGAGGCCGAGCTGGGCCGGTTGATCGCGGCAGAGGAGCTGGACAGCGTGAAGGGCATCGGCGACGCGCTCGCGCAGAAAATCACCGAGCTCCACACGACGGGGAAGCTGGAGTTTTTCGAAAAGCTCAAGGCCTCGATCGAGCCGGGCCTCGCGGAGATGCTGCAGATCCCCGGCCTCGGGCCGAAAAAGATCCGCGCGCTGCGCGACAAGCTCGGCGTGACGAGCATCGCGGAGCTGGCGGCGGCGTGCCACGACGGCCGCGTGGCGGCGCTGGATGGCTTTGGCGAGAAGACGCAGGAGAAACTGCTCGCCGGCATCAAAAACCGCGAGGCCTACGGCAAGCGCCACCTCTGGTGGGACGCATGGGAAATCTCCGCCCCGATCGTCGAGGGTCTGCGCGCGCTGCCGCAGGTGAAACGCGCGGAGGCCGCGGGCAGTTTGCGCCGCGGGCTGGAGACGGTGGGCGACTTGGATTTTCTCGTGGCGGCGACGGACGTCGCGCCCGTGGTCGAGTGGTTTGTGACGCGGCCGCAGGTGAAGGAGATCACGGCGCGTGGCGAGACCAAGGCCAGCGTGCGCTTCGAGAGCGGCCTGCAGGCGGACCTGCGGCTCGTGCCGGAGGAGCAGTTCGTCTTTGCGCTGCACCATTTCACCGGCTCGAAGGACCACAATGTGCAGATGCGCCAGCGGGCGCTCGCGCGCGGCCTGTCGATGAGCGAGTGGGGCCTCGTGCCGGCGGAAGGCGAGGGCACAGCGAAGGAGAAGGCCGAGAAATTGCTCGCCGCCGGCGGCGGGACCGACGTGAAGACCGAGGCCGAGCTGTTTAAAAAACTCGGGCTGAGCTTCGTGCCGCCGGAGCTGCGCGAAGGACTCGGCGAGATCGAGGCGGCGGAAAAAGGCGAGCTGCCGCGCCTGATCGAGTTGAAGGACCTGCGCGGGGCGTTTCACAACCACACGACGGCCTCGGACGGGCGCAACACCCTCGCGGAGATGACCGGCGCGGCG
The DNA here is from genome assembly GCA_018239845.1 of Verrucomicrobiota bacterium. Taxonomy (GTDB): domain Bacteria; phylum Verrucomicrobiota; class Verrucomicrobiia; order Opitutales; family Opitutaceae; genus CAIRCN01. The sequence continues at coordinate 9,275 of JAFEGO010000025.1, read as the reverse complement.
GAGGCGCTGGGTTGGGAATATCTCGGCATCGCCGACCACTCGAAGTCGAGTTTCCAGGCCAACGGCCTCAGCGAGGAGCGGCTCGCGAAGCAGGTGGAGGAGATCAAGGCGCTCAACGCCTCGAAGCGTTTCAAGACGCGGGTCTTCTCCGGCACCGAGTGCGACATCCTCGCGGACGGCCGGCTGGACTTCGACGATGCCGTGCTCGCGCAGCTCGATTACGTCGTGGTGTCGGTGCACAACGCGATGACGCAGGCCGAGGATGTGATGACCAAGCGCATCATCCGCGCGATCGAGCACCCGCATACGACGATGCTCGGCCACCTGACCGGCCGGCTCCTGTTGCGGCGCGAAGGTTACACGGTGGATGTCGAGAAAATCATTGATGCCGCCATCGCCAACGACGTCGTGATCGAGCTCAACGCCAGCCCCTGGCGCCTCGACATGGACTGGCGGCACTGGCGCAAGGCGGCGGACCGCGGCCTGCTCTGCTCGATCAACCCCGACGCGCATGAGACGGCGGGGCTCGCCGAGGTGCGGGCGGGCATCAACTCCGCGCGAAAAGGCTGGCTCACGCGCGAGCAGGTGGTGAACACCAAGACGCTGCGTGAGATCACCGCTTGGCTGGCGCGTTGACGCCGCTGGGTCGCGTAGGGCAAAACCCCACCTATGATCACCACGCGCGCGCGCGGCCTCGCCAACCTGCATGCCGGGGCGCTCACGCTGTTCACCGGCGTGTTTTTCTGGGTGTACGCCAACGTGATCTACCACGTGCCCTTCGTGCACCTGAACCGGTCGGTCAACCTGCTGCCGTACTTCCTCTGCATGATCGGCGGCGTGGCGCTGTCCTCGCGCGATTTGTCGAAACTCGCGGCGCGCTTCCATCTCCTCAACTGGACGGACGCGGCGCGCCTGGCGGGGCGGCAGACGGCGCTGATGGCGCTGCTGACCTTCACCATGATGTTCGCGACGCAGGACACGAGCATCAGCCGTCTCTTTCTCGGCACGTTCCTCGTCTGGAGCTGGCTCGGGCTGACGCTGCTCAACCTGCGCCTCCCGGCGCTGCTTGCGCGTATGGTGTTTCAGCGCGGCAACCGCCTGCCCACGGTGTTCATCGGTCGCGTGACCGACGTGCGGCGGCTCAACGACTGGATCGCGCACAAGGAGCCGCTCGGGATTTATCCGGTCGGGCTGCTCTCGGACAACGAGTCCGCCGCGGACGGCGGCACGATCCCCTGGCTGGGCAAGATGGCCGACTTGGGCCGCGTGCTGGAGGAGCGGCAGGTGGGGCAGGTCGTGATGCTCGAACTGCCCGCGAGCGATGCCGAGGCGCGCACGGTGATCGACCTCTGCCAGGAACACGGCTGCCGCCTGCTCCTGCAAAACGACCTCGCCGAGCGCTACACGCACCCCCTCGTGCCGATCACCGAGGAAGGCCGGCATTTTTACACGCTGCAGGAGGAGCCGCTGGAGGACCCGCTGAACCGGCTCATCAAACGCAGCTTCGACCTCGCGATCGCGCTGCCGGTGGTCGTGCTGGTGCTGCCGCTCCTGTGCGCGGTGGTGTGGCTGGTGCAGCGCCGGCAGGCGCCGGGCCCGCTCTTCCATGTGCGCGAACGCCGCGGCATGCAGGGCCGGACCTTTGCGATGCTGAAGTTCCGCTCCATGTATCAGGATAATGGTAACGAAGCGGAGGAGGCGAAGCAGGCGCAGCGCGACGACGGCCGCGTGTTTCCCTTCGGGCGCTTTTTGCGCCAGCACAGCCTCGATGAGTTCCCGCAGTTCTGGAACGTGCTGCGCGGCCAGATGAGCATCGTGGGCCCGCGGCCGTACATGCCGATGCTAGACGAGGAATTCCGCCAGCAGACGAAGACCTACCGCACGCGGCACCTCGTGAAACCGGGCATCACCGGCCTTGCCCAAAGCATGGGCTACCGCGGGGAAATCCTGGAGACCGAGATGCTGCTGCGCCGCCACCGCTGGGACGTGCACTACATCACGCACTGGTCCCTCGCGCTCGACCTGCAGATCACGGCCCGCACACTCTGGCAGGTCTTCGTCCCGCCGAAGACGGCGTATTGAAACGACGAGCAGAATACTTACCCGCTAATCACGCTAATGAACGCTAATTTCAATTCCGCATGCGATTGCCGTATTAGCGGAGATTAGCGTGATTAGCGGGTGACACTCAGAAATTCTTCACGTACGTGACGCCGTTGGCGTCGACGAAGGTGAGGGTTTCGGCGGTGACTTCCTTGAGGCGGATGCCGAGGTTGCGGTCCACGACGTCGTTCACGCGGTACACGCGGTCGTTCATCAGGACCTTGCTTTCGTTGCCGGAGAAGCGGATGCCGGCGACGCGGATGGAATCGACGAAGATCTGGACCTGGGGATTGGGCCGGGCCGGCGCGGGCTTGGGGGGCTCGATGGGTTGAGCCGGGATTTCCTTCGCGCGGATTTCCTCGGCGATTTCCTGCGCGGTGCGAACGGGTGCGGCGGGCAGAGGCGGAGTCGTGGCCGTCGCATTAGGCGCCCCGACCGGGACGGATTCAGCGGCGGGCGCCGGTTTCTCCGCGCTGATTTCGGCGGGCTTGGCCGAAGGAGAAGTGGACGCAGCGGGCGGAGGCTCCGGGGCGGGCTTGGGCGCGGCGATGACGGGAGCGACGATGACGGGGCTGGATTCGCCGGTGGCGGCGGGGTGCGCCGCAGGGTGGGCGGCGACGGCGGGTTTGTGGGCCGGCTCGGGCGTGCGGTTCAGCAGGATCACGGTGATGACCGCGGAGAGGACGACGAGGACGGCGGCGGCGCCGATGATCAGGATGAGCGTCTGCGCGGGCATGGCCTGACCGCGCTTGGCGATGCGGTGGCCCGGCGCGGTGCCGCCGGGGACGGGCGGCGGCGGAGCGTCGGGGGACTGCTCAGCGCGGAGGCGCTGGGCTTTTTTGAGGGCGTCGTTGATCAGGCTCATCGGGGGCGGTGATCAGGCGGTGAGGTTGGAGGTGTCGCGGAGGGCGCGGCGCACATCCCAGTAGGTGACCTCGTCGGACTCACGGATAAAGGCCGAGAGGAGCGATTTGTCACAGAGATTGTTTACGACGCGGGGGATGCCCTTGCTGCCCCGGTGCAGGGCGCGGAGCGCCCATTTGGTGAAAGTGGGGCGCCCGGTGCTGCCGGCGAGGGTGAGGCGGTGCTGGATGTACAGCTGCATCTCGGTCAGCGTCAGCGGGTGCAGCTCATAGTGGACCAAGATGCGCTGGCGGAGCTGGCGCAGCTCAGACCGGCCGAGGACTTCCTTCAGCTCGGGCTGGCCCATGAGGACGATCTGGAGGAGCTTTTGCTGGTCGGTCTCGAGGTTGGAGAGGAGGCGGATCTCCTCAAGCACGTCGAACGTGAGGTTTTGCGCCTCGTCGATGATCAGCACGATGTCGCGGCCGCGGTGGATGCGCTCGAGGAGCACGCGGTTCATCTGGGCGACGAGGTCGGCCTGGCTGCGGGCGAGCTTGGCCTCGCCGAGCTCGGTGAGGATCGCCTTGAGCATCTGCGTCTCGGTGACGCGGGGGTTGAGGATCAGGGCCGTGTCGTAGTGGGCGGGGTCGAGCTCGTTGAGAAACTTGCGGCAAAGCGTGGTCTTGCCGCATCCGACCTCGCCGACGAGGACGATGAAGCCCTTCTTCTCGCGCACGCCGTACTTGAGGTGTTGCAGGGCCTCGTGGTGCGTGGGGCTGAGGTAAAGGAACCGCGGGTCAGGCGTGATGTTGAAGGGCATCTCCCTAAACCCATAAAAGCTCTGATACATGCGGAAACGCAGGATGGCGCGCCCCGGGAAAAAACGCACGCACTTTCGGGGCGTACCCGGAGCAAAAAGATTTGCCTGTGCGCCGGGCCGAAAGGTTAGCTGAAAGTCCGCCGTGAACCTGCGCCACCTCATCCTCAGCCTCTTCTGCCTGCTCTTCATCGGGATTGGGGTGACCTCGACGGTGTTCTTCCTGGAGGCGCGGGAGGAGTACAACAAGCTGAAGCAGCAGCAGGCGGTCAGCGAGCGCCGGCTGGCCGAGGCCGAGGCCCGGCTCCAGGAACAGGAAAAGATCCTCGACCGCCTCCGCAACGACCCCGCTTACGTGGAGAAAATCATCCGGCAACGGCTGGGTTACAGCAAACCCGATGAGTTTGTCTTCCGGTTCAAGGAATAGTTGGCGAAAATTGCTGTCCATCACGCTCTATGTCCGACCATTCCGTCATCGAACGCTTCCGCAACGCCGGCCAGGGCCAGGTCTTCGCCTACTTTGACAAGCTTTCCGCCGAGGGGCAAAAGGCCCTGCTCGCGCAGGCGGCGGAGATCGACCTCGCGGAGATCGAGCGTCTTAACCGCACACTCGTGGCCGCCGGTGCGGCGACGGGCGTGAACCTCGAAGGCCTCGCGCCCGCGCCCTACGAGCGTCGGCCGGAAAACGGCGGTGACGCCGCCCGCTGGGCCGCGGCGAAGCAGGCCGGCGAGGCCGCGCTGAGGGCGGGGCGCGTCGCGGCCTTCACCGTGGCGGGCGGGCAGGGGACGCGGCTCGGCTACGACGGGCCGAAGGGCACCTTCGCGGTGACGCCGCTGAAGCAGAAGCCGCTGTTCCAGGTCTTCGCCGAAAAGATCCTCGCGGCGGGGAAGCGCTACGGGAAACCGCTGCACTGGTTCATCATGACCAGTCACGCGAACCATGAGGCGACCGAGGCGTTTTTCGCGGAGCATAAGTACTTCGGGCTCGACCGCGGGCACGTGCATTTTTTCCGGCAGGGCCGCATGCCGGCGGTGGGTTTTGACGGGAAGATCCTGCTCGAGGCGAAGGATGCGCTCGCGCTCTCGCCCGACGGCCACGGCGGCTCGCTCCGCGCGCTCGAGCGCAGCGGCGCGCTCGACCTGATGCAGCGCGAAGGCGTGGACATCATCAGCTACTTCCAGGTGGATAATCCGCTCGTGCGCTGCATCGACCCGGCGTTTTTCGGGTGGCACGTGCTGGGCAAGTCCGAGATGACGAGCAAGATGGTGCCGAAGGCTTATGCCGAGGAAAAGGTCGGGCACTTTTGCACGCAGGGCGGTCGCACCGTCGTGGTGGAGTACTCCGATCTGCCGATGGCGCAGCAGCGGGAGACAGATGCGACGGGTGCGCTGCGCTACCTCGCGGGCAGCATCGCGATCCACGTGCTCGACCGGGAGTTTGTGCGCCGCATGGCCAAGGGCGGCGAGGGTGTGGCCCTGCCGTTTCACCGGGCGGACAAGAAAATCCCCGCGCTCGATGCGGCGGGCAACCTCGTCAAACCCGAGAAGGCCAACGGAGTGAAGTTCGAGATGTTCGTCTTCGACGCGCTGCCCTTCGCACGCAATCCCGTGGTGATCGAGACGCGCCGGGCGGACGATTTCTCCCCCGTGAAAAATGCCACAGGCCTCGATTCGCCGCAGACCTGCCGCGACGACCAGCTCCGCCAGTACGTGCGCTGGCTGCGCGCGCAGGGCGTCGCGGTCGAGACCGACGCGACCGGGCTGCCGAAGGAAGCGATGGAAGTGTCACCGCTCTTCGGTTACGACGAGGACTCCTTCGCCGACGCCTGGGCTAAACTTTCGCCGAAACCTCAGGCCACCGCCGGGCTCTATCTCAGCTAACTCCTGCTTCACCTATTCTCATGACGACCCTCGAACGCATCCAAGCCGCGGCCAGCGCGGGAAAAATCATGCCCAGCACGGCGGAGAACATCGCCGCGTTCCTGTCGGCCAATCTGCCGGCGTGGGCGGCGGCGAGCATCGACGAACTCGTGGCGCAGGAAGCTTGGGGCGAGCTGAACGACCGGTTTTACCGCTACCTCGAGTTCGGCACGGGCGGCATGCGCGGACGCACCATCGGCGTCGTGGCGGCGAAGGCCGAGACCGGCAAGCTGAACGCGGCGGGCTCCCCGGAGCATGCGGCGATCGGTAGCAACATGCTGAACGACTTCACGCTGGTCCGCGCGGTGGTCGGCCTCGCCCGCTATACGCAGAAGGTGCTGAAGGAACGCGGCGTGACGGCCCGCCCGCGCCTCGTGATCGCGCACGACGTGCGGCATTTCTCCCGTCACTTCTGCGAGCTCGCGGCCTCGACCTGGACGCGCCTCGGTGGCGATGCGTTTATCTTCGACGGACCGCGGCCCACGCCGCAGCTGAGCTACAGCGTGCGCCTGCTCAAGGCCCACGCGGGCGTGGTCATCACGGCCAGCCACAATCCGCCGCACGACAACGGCTTCAAGGCGTACTTCGACGACGGCGCGCAGGTCGTGCCGCCGCACGACAAGGGCATCGTCAGCGAGGTCAACGCCGTGCCGCTCGGCGAACTCGGCGGGTACCTCGACATCCAGCTGAAGGGTGTGACCACCCTCGGCCGCGACGCGGACGACGCCTACCTCGCGGTGGCGGCCAAGGCCGTGATCGACCCCAGCGTCTTCCATAAGACGAAGCTCGATGTGGTGTTCACCAACATCCATGGCACGGGCGCGGTGCACTCCATCCCGCTGCTGCTGCATGCGGGCTGTGCGGTGCACGAAGTGCCGGAGCAGCTGAATTTCGACGGGCGCTTCCCGACGGTGAAGTCGCCGAATCCGGAGAACTCCGCGGCGCTCGCGCTGGCGGTGGCCCTCGCGGACAAGCGCCACGCCGACCTCGTGCTCGCGACCGACCCCGACGCCGACCGCATGGGCTGCGCCGTGCGCAACCGCGCGGGCAAGATGGAGCTGCTCACGGGCAACCAGATCGGCGCGCTCCTCGCGGACTACCGGCTCACAAAGTACAAGGAGCTCGGCTGGATTCCCAAGGACGGCTCCCAATCCGTGTGCCTGATCAAGACCTTCGTGACGACGCAGCTGCAGGACGCGATCGGCCGCGGCCACGGCGTGAAGGTCATCAACACGCTCACCGGCTTCAAGTGGATCGCGGCGAAGATGCGCGGCTACGAGGAAAAGCTGACGCACGCGATGGGCGCGGGCTTCGACTACGAGGCCACGCCGTTTGCGGTGCGCGCACAGCTGCTCCAGCAGTACAGCACGTTCTACGCGTTTGGCACCGAGGAAAGCTACGGCTACCTGCCCAACGACTATCTGCGCGACAAGGACGGCAACTCCGCGTGCGTGATGTTTGCCGAGGTGTGCGCGTGGGTGAAGAGCCGCGGCCTCACCGTGCCCGAGTACCTCGACGAGATTTTCCTGAAGTACGGCTTCTACCTCGAGGGCGTGATCAACATCTACTACGAGGGCGCGAGCGGCTCGGCGAAGATCAAGCGCATCCTCGACACCTACCGCGCGAATCCCCCGAAGGCCTTTGGCGATGTCACGGTGACGAAGTTCGAGGACTTCGGCCGGCAGGACATCCGCGACGCCGACGGCGAACTCATCCCGAAGCAGGACCTCTATTTCGTGACGCTGTCGAACGGCTACAGCTTCGCCGCGCGCGGCAGCGGCACGGAGCCGAAGATGAAGTTCTACCTCTTCGCGAGCGCGAAGGTCGAGGGCGCGACCGATCTGCCCGACGTGAAGGCCAAGGTGCGCAAGACGCTCGACGGCCTGATCCAGCTGATCGAGGCCGACGCGAAGCAGCGCGCGGAAGGATAGGCTGGAGTTCGTGTACCGGGTAGGTTGCGCGCTTGTCCGAAGCCCGTCGGCCTGTACGTGGCTATTTCCGGCGCATTTTAAACCACGGATGAACACCGATGGACACGGATAGTGGCCCAAATGGTTTAGCCCGATTCATATCCGTGTATATCCGTGTCCATCCGTGGTTAAAATTCCGGATCTGACAGATTTATCACTCGCGGTGCGCTGGACAGCGCGCGGCGGCGTCCCTACATCGGACGCGTATGCAACCCCGCCTCAAGATCGCAGCCATCGGCTGCGGCAGCCGCACGTTCATCTATTTCGAATTGGCCGCCAAGCAGCCGGACCTCTACGAGATCACCGCCGCGGCCGACCGCAACCAGGCGCGGCGGGACAAGGCGCGGGCTCTGGCGCAGAATCCGAACTTCCAGGAATTTCACGACGATGTGGCGATCCTCGCGGCGCCGAAGCTAGCGGACCTGATGATCATCGCCACGCAGGATGCGTTTCACTTCGCGCACGCCTCGGCCGCACTGCGCAAGGGCTACGACCTGCTGCTCGAGAAACCGATCTCGACCAACCTGCGCGATGTGCTCGCGCTGGAAAAGCTCGCGCGCGAATTGGGGCGCAAGGTGCTCGTGTGCCACGTGCTGCGCTACACACCGTTCTATCGCCGGGTAAAGAAGATCGTGGAGAGCGGCGCGCTCGGCGAACTCGTGTCGTTTGAGGCCACGGAGGGCGTCGAGCCCTGGCATCAGACGCATTCCTATGTGCGCGGGCACTGGGCCGTCGCGGAGCAGGCCACGCCGATGATCATCGCGAAGTCGTGCCACGATCTGGACATCTTCTCCTGGCTGGTGGACTCGCCGTGCGTGTCGCTGGGGAGCTTCGGCGGCATCCAGTATTTCAACGCGGCGCACGCCCCGGCGGGCGCGCCGGCGCGCTGCACGGATGGTTGTCCGGTGAATGGAAAATGCGCCTACGACGCGCATCGCTACCTCACCGACAAAAAAGGCTGGCTGCAGATCATCTTCGACCGCGCGAAGACGGCGACGGACGCGGAGATCAAGGACTGGCTGCGTACGAGCCGCTGGGGCCGCTGCGTGTACCGCTGCGACAACACCGCGGTGGACCACCAGACGGTGAACATGACCTTCGCCACGGGGGCGACGGGCGTGTTCACGATGACGGCGTTCAGCGAAGGCCGCGACCTCGCGATCTTCGGCACCAAGGGCCGGTTGCTGGCCGGTGAACGCGTGAAGCGCACGGCGGGCTGCGATATCGTGGTGGAGATCTTCGGCGTGGGCATCACGGAGCGGATCGATATCGCGTTCGATCCGGACGGCTGGCACGGCGGCGGCGACTCTGGCCTGATCCGCACGCTGTACGCCGAGATGCGCAAGCCGAACGCGTCCGACATGGACTCATCGCTGGAGCGCTGGGTGGAGAGCCACCTGATGGGCTTCGCGGCGGAGGAGTCGCGCATCAAAGGCGCGACGGTGGACCTCGCGGACTTCCGCCGCCGCCACGGCGGGTGAAGCGAGAGGCTGGTGGGGAAGAATTTTAACCGCGAATGGACGCGAATGAACGCGAATGGAGGCCTGTAAGCAGTCGCGAATCATTTGGCGGGGTCTTTAGCGGGAGAGCTGGTGCTGAGGGCGGCCTTTTGTTATAATCAT
>JAFEGO010000024.1 GCA_018239845.1 Verrucomicrobiota bacterium | reverse complement strand
GGCGTCCCGCCGCAGATTCCTTCGATCCCTGCGGCGAGGACGCCGCAGCCACTATTCGGGCCCGGCCATCCCGCCCCACAGTCGCGAGTGAGCCCTGGCGCATGATGCCTCAGGCAGACGCGCCTGCGCAGGGTCTTCATTTGGCGTGCCACTGCCTCCGTTATCCCTTTCATTCCGGGCCGTCCCCTTTTTACCCATGAAAACGCTTACCTTTCGCTGCGCGTTGCTCGCGCTTTGCCTCGCCGGCGCCGTTAGCCTGTCCGCCGCCGATCAGCCCAGCTTCACCCGCAAGGTCCTCGTCGAGCAGGATCTCACCACGCCGGGCAGGCACGGCACCCTCTCCCTCGCCACGCTCGCACCCGGCGCCGTCACGCCCCGGCACAAGCATCCCGGCGAGGAGTTTGCCTACATCCTTGAGGGCACCGTGGTCCTCGAGGTCGAGGGCCAAGCTCCGCGCACGCTGCAGGCCGACGAGGCCGTGATCGTGCCCGCCGGGGTCGCCCACGTCGCACGCAATGCCGGCACCGGGCCGGTGAAGATCCTCTCAACCTATTTCCTCGAGGCGGGCCAGCCGCTCGCCATTCCGGTGAAGTAAAGGCGCCACTCGGCCGAGCGGTCGCTTTCCCGCGGCGCGGGTTTGGCCGGCTGCGCGCCGGGAAACCACTCCGTGTGCTGGTCGCCTTGGCGGCCTTGGTAGGTCACACGCTGCCCGCGCAGGTACGCGGTGTAGCCCTGCACACCTGCGGCCATCACGCGCCGGGTAAAATCGCGGTACGTCTGGCTATGCCGCTGGCTGTCGAGGATCGCCGCCTTTATTTCCGCGAGATCAAAATCTGCGGCGACCGGCGGCAGGCCGTCGTAGTCGATGGTCGCGGCCAGCGAGCGCCCGTCGGCGCTGTAAAACGTCTTCCGCCGCGCGACGTAGTCCACGTGGTAATACTCCACCCCGGCCGCCATGAGGTCGGCGACGATCGCGGGAAAGGCCTTGGTGCCGTCGAGGGCCGCGCGGGCGTTTTGCTGGACGATGCTTGTATCCATCGCTCCAGACAATCGCCTGCCGGCCGGACCCCAAGCACCAAGCATGCGATCCGGCCACTCTGCTGACAGCACGGTGTCAGGAAGTCCGCCTGCGCGCCGGGGCACCGCCCGGTGGCCGGTCAGCCGTTGGGGATCTCGGGCTCGACGAGGGTCGCGAGCTGGTTGAGCGATTCCTGCCAGCCGAGGTAGCACATCTCCGGCGGGATCACCGCGGGTACACCCGCCTGCTCGATCTGCACGTCGGTGCCGCAGAGCACGGCCTTCAGCTGCACGGTGACGGTGATCATGCCCGGGAGGTTGGGATCGTCGAACTTGTCGGTGTAGCGGAGCTTTTCGCCGGGCACGAGTTCGAGGTACTCGCCGCCGAAGCTGTGGCTGGCCCCGGTGCCGAAATTGGTGAACGACATCCTGAACTTCCCGCCCACGCGACCGTCGAAGGCGTGCATCGTGGCGGTGAAGCCATGCGGCGGGAGCCACTTGCACATGGCGTCGGCATCGAGGAAGGCCTTGTAGAGTTTTGCGGGCGGCGCGCGGAAGACGCGGTGGAGGCGGATCGTATTGGTCGTGGACATAGGGGTGGAGGGTTTCGGCCAAAACCTGCCGCCGTCCGCCGCGGGCGCAAGTCGCAACCCGGTTAAATTTTCGCAGTGCGCCCGTGCTTTGTCGCAGGCAACTTCACCGACCGCTTCGGCGTGCAGTGGATAATTGACTGCCTCGCGAAATAAGCGTCGCCGCGGCTCAGCTCACCGGCGTCACAGGGAAAATCCGGTGGCGCTTGGGCACTGCGCGCGGCGGATCGGTGCGCGCCGTGCGGATGCGGTGGCCGTGCCGGCTGTCACCGAGCAGCGCGTTTTCCTCGGTCCGGCGGATTTGAAAATCCTGCATGCGCTGAAACAGCGTGAGCAACTGCTCCGGCTGCGGGTAGGTGTCGAGACCGGAGCGGTCGAGCGCGGTCAGCAGTTCGTGCGTGGCCTCCAGCGTGGAGAGACAGCCCGGCTCCGGCTGGCGCTTGATCACGTAGCGGCTCGGCGCGGCGTTGGAAAACATGATGCGCGGCAGCTTTTGCAGGCTGAGGCTCGTGCGCAGCATCGGGCGCACCAGCCGCCATGTCGCATCGAGCAGAAACACCACGAGCCGCCGGCCCGCGAGATCGGCGGCGTGCAGCTCGCCCTTGGAGAGATCGCGCGCCTCGGGTCCGGGATAGAGCAGCACGGGGTAGTTTTTCGGGTCGTTGATCAGCGCCTGCACCGCCTCGTGCTCGTCGAAGCCGATGCCGAGGTGCAGCTCGCTGTCGCTCAGGCAGAGGTGCGTGAGCCGGCCGGTGTTGGCCTTCACCCGCTTGTGCTCGTACGGGTGCATGAGGAAAACGAACTTCGTGCGCGTGGCCATGGGCGTGATCGTGCCGCACCAGCAATGCTGGGCCGGCCAGTAACAGCGGTAACACATCACGCGACTCATGGGCGGTCATGGTTGCGCAGCGTGACGCGCATGGCCAGAGGCAAAGCGGCCGGTTTGACAACGCGGCGGGGTGCGGCTGACTGCGCTCATGAACTGGGACGAAGCGTACCGGAAGGGCGAGGTGTACTGGGACAAGGGCGCGCCGTCGCTGCCGCTGCGGCAGTACCTGGAGCGCCACCCCGCGAAAGGCCGCACGCTCGTGCCGGGCTGCGGCCGCGGCCACGAGGTCGCGCTCGCCGCGGAGCTCGGCCTCGATGTCACGGGCCTCGACATCGCGCCAACCGCGATTGCCGAGGCGAAGGCGGCGTATCCGAAAATCGCTGACCGGTTTATCGTGGGCGACCTTTTCAACCCCGCTGCCGGGTTGCGCGGCGCGTTCGATGTGGTGCTGGAGCACACCTGCATGAGCGGCCTGCCGCCGGAGCTGCGCGCGAGCTACCGCCGCGGCATCGATCTCACCCTGAAGCCCGGCGGGCTTCTGATCGGCGTGTGGTTCATCAACCCCAACCTGGACCCCGGCTACGCGGGCCCGCCCTTCCCGTTTAGCGTGCCGGCGCTCACGGCGCTTTTTGCCGACGGCTACACGATCGTCGATGACTACGTGCCCGACGTCGCCTTCCCCGGCCGTGAGGGCCGCGAGCGCCTGCGCGTGCTGCGCCGCGCGGGATAAGTTTTCACCCCATGCCGACCGACCCCACGGCCCCGACCTTCGATCAATTCTGGGCCGATGCCCGGCAAGCCAACTGGCGCGACAAATCCCCTGCCGGCCAGCGCCGCCTCGATTGGTGGCGCGATGCGAAGTTCGGCATGTTTGTCCACTGGGATCCGTCGAGCGTGGCCGGTGCGGAGATCAGTTGGGGCAAGCAGTTTTACGACGACACCGGCGAGCACTACCGCGACAACCCGCGCCCCACGCCGAGCCTCCACGGCATCGAGGAGCACAAGATGTGGCTCGACTGGTTCAAGCCCGCCGTGCCGCGCGAGGTGTACGACAACCTCTACCGCTCGTTTTATCCCGGCATGTTCGATGCCGACAAGTTTGTCGCCGAGGGCAAGCGCGCGGGCATGCGTTATCTGGTGATGGTGTCGAAGCACCACAACGGCTTCTGCATGTGGGACACAAAGTTCTCCGACTACAACGTCATGCAGACGCCGTTCCGCCGCGACATCCTCGCTGAGATCGCGCGTGCCTGCGCGAAGGCCGGGCTCACTTTCGGCATCTACTACTCGCAGCGCGACTGGCACCACCCGGCCTACGGCCCCACGCGCATGGCTGAATACAATGCCTACATGCACGCGCAGATCCGCGAGTTGCTGGAGGCGCACCCCAACATCTCGCTCATCTTCTTCGACTGCGAACAGTACTACCCGTCGGAAATGTGGGACGGGAAGGAACTCTTCCGCCTGATCCACTCGCTGCGTCCGGACATCATCATCAACGACCGCTGCGGTGTGCCCGCGGATTTCTGGACGCCCGAGCAGGCGCTCGGCGCCTACAACCTCGAGCGCGACTGGGAATCGTGCATGACCTTCACGAGTTTCTGGTCATGGCATGGGTTTCAGACGCCCGTCATCTCCCGCGAGCAGTGCCTGCGCAACCTCCTCGGCTGCGCGGGCGGCGGCGGCAACCTGCTCATGAACGTCGGCCCGCTCCCCACCGGCCAGATCGATCCGCGCGAGGTGGACCGCCTCCGCTACGTCGGCGCGTGGCTCGACCAGCACGGCGAAACGGTCTATGGCACCCGCGCGGGTCCCTTTCCACCCTGCGACTACGGCGTGAGCACCCACCGCGATCGCACGATCTACGTCCACGTCTGGCAATGGCCCGATGGCCTGCTGCAACTTCCGCCCATCCCCGACCGCGTGCGCTCAGCGCGCCTCTTCTCCGGCGGCGACATCTCATTTCAGCAATCCTCCACCGGACTCGAACTCAACATCTCCCCTGGCGACCGTACCGCCCCCATCACGGTCCTCGTCCTCGAGCTGGCCTGACATTCGCGTGAATTCGCGGCCATTCGCGGTTTAACTTCTGCTTTCACACTTGGCATCCCCCGGCCCGATCTGAACAGTTGGCGCGATGAACTACCGGACCAAGGCGGAATTTTTCTATCGTGGCATCACGCAGGGCGCTGTTGAAGCGACCGAGGTGATCGCGTGGGCGGACGAGGTCGTCGTCAGCGCCGAGAAGACCGAGGACTGGATGATCAACATTTCTTCCAGCGGTCCCGACGACCGCCTGAGCATCCTCACGCAGCTCAACACCGTCCCCGGCACGGCCGACCAGGCCGAGCTCGCCGCCCTGCTCAAGGAGCGCGGCCTTTCCTGAGGCTTAGCCTCATCGCGTGACTCCGTCGCTCACGCTTCATCCGATCGGTTACCTGCGCACCCGGCAGCAGGTGAAGTTTCAGGCCGGCCACCAACCCGTGGCCGCGGCCGAGGCGAGCAACGAACTGGATCTGCTCCCCGGCTGCAACTACGAGCAGGCGCTGCAGGATCTCGCGGGCTTTGAACGCGTGTGGCTGCTCTCGTGGTTTCACCGCAACACCGGCTGGCGTCCGCTCGTGCTGCCGCCCCGCGGTCCTTCGCAGCGTCGCGGCGTCTTCGCCACCCGCTCGCCCCACCGCCCCAATGCGCTCGGACTAACCGCTGTGCCTCTTCTCGGCATTGAGAGCTGCCGCTTGCTTCTCGGCCCGTGCGACCTCGTGGACGGCACACCGATCTTCGACCTCAAGCCCTACGTCCCCGCCTTCGATGCGTTCCCCTCGGCGAAGGCCGGCTGGATCGATGAGATGGAAACCGAACTGCGCGAGCCGCCGCGTTTCACCGTGAATTTTTCGGCCGAGGCGCTCACCCAGGCGGCATGGCTGCGGGAAAACTGGCAGATCGATTTCACCGCGCGCCTCGTGGAATTGCTCGCGCGCGATCCCGCGCCGCATCGCACGCGGCGCATCCGCCGCCGCGCCAACGGCGTGCTGGAGATCGGCTGCGGGGCGTGGCGCGGGTATTTCGCCGTCGCCGACACCACGGTCACCATCACGGCCCTCGATGCGGCGTACCCGATGCGTTTCCTCACGCGCGAGGGCTACGACGAGATTCCCGACCGCGACGCGCAGGTCGCCTTCCTCGCGCGCTGGCCGTCGCCGTTTTAATCGCGCAAAACCCAGTGTGGACTCGGCTGGGCACCGTCGCTCAACTGCTGCAAATGTCCACCGATTCCCCCGCCCGCGCCGTCGTCGTCCGCGCTGTTCCCATCGAGCTCGCGCAGTTCATCAAGTTCAGCGGGCTCGCCGAGAGCGGCGGCCAGGCCAAGCAGCTCATCACCGAGGGCGCCGTGTCGCTCAACGGGGTCGTCGTGACCCAGAAGGGCCGCAAGCTCGCCGTCGGCGACCGGGTGGCACTCAACGGCCAGACCCTCATCGTCCAGCTCGCCTGAACCGCGCATGTCCCGTCTCAATTTCACGCTCGAAAAGGAAGCCCCCGGTTCCCGCGCCCGCGCCGCGCGTTTCCAGACGCTGCACGGCGAGGTGCAGACGCCGATCTTCATGCCCGTCGGCACGCAGGCCACGGTCAAGGGCCAGACCATCCATTCGCTCAAGGCCGTCGGCTCCAACGTCCTCCTCGCGAATACCTTTCACCTGCTGCTCCGGCCCGGTCCCGAGGTGTTCAAGAAGGTCGGCGGCATCCACAAGTTCATGAACTGGGACCGCCCGGTGCTCACGGACTCAGGTGGCTTTCAGATTTTCTCCCTGCCTGAGTCGCGACGCATGCGCGAGGAAGGCGCGCATTTCCGCAGCTATGTCGATGGCGACATGAAGTTCCTCTCGCCCGAGACGAGCATCGGCATGCAGAAGGCCATCGGCAGCGACATCATGATGGTGCTCGACCAGTGCATCCCCTCGACCGCCTCGCACGCCGAGGCACTCGCGGCGATGGAGTTGACCCACCGCTGGGCGCTCCGCTCGCTGGAGGCACGCGGCGATTCGCCGCAGGCGCTCTTCGGCATCGTGCAGGGCGCCTGTCATCCCGACCTGCGGCGCAAGAGCGCGGAGTTTCTGCGCGCCCTGCCGTTCGACGGTCTCGCCATCGGCGGCCTCGCCGTCGGCGAATCGCCGGAGTTGCGCTACGAGTTTACCGGCATCGCCGCGGAGCAACTGCCGAAAAACCTTCCACGCTACCTCATGGGCGTCGGCACACCGCTAGACATCCTCGAGGCGGTGCACCGCGGCGTGGACATGTTTGACTGCATCATCCCGTCGCAGCTGGCGCAGCGCGGCGCGGTCTTCACGTCGCAGGGCAAGCTCCAGCTCCGCCGCTCCGTCTATAAATTCTCCGAGGAGCCGATCGACCCCGCGTGCCAGTGCCAGGCCTGCCGCGAACACACGCGCGCGTACCTGCACCATCTCTCCAAGGCCGACGAGTTGCTCGGCTGGCACCTGCTCTCGATCCACAACCTCACGTTTTACCACAACCTCATGCGCGACATCCGCGCGCACATCCTCGCGGGCACGTTCCTGTCGTTTTACGAGAAGATGCGCGTGCAGCTCGGCAAGCCCGACAGCGACAACCCCGCGACCCCGCCGAAGCCCGCGAAGGTTTTCCACTACCCCAAGCTCGGCGACTACGAGATTCATGCCGGGCCGGGCGGCTTCAACAGCGTGCGCCAGATCAGCTCCGGCGAGGTCATGCACTCGGTCAACCGTCCCGAGGACGAGGCCGAGCGACTCTACATCGGCCAGTCCGCCCTCGCAGCCCGCCTCATCGCTGCCGATGCCCCGGCCGACGAGCTTGTCATCTGGGACGTCGGTCTCGGCGCCGCGAGCAACGCCATGGCCGCGCTCAAGCGCTTCGAGCAGTGCTACGCTGAGAAGGGCGAAAAGCCGCTGCGCCCGCTGCGGCTCGTGAGCTTCGAGTGCGACCTCGACCCGCTGCGCCTCGCCGCGGGCAAGGCCGGTTACTTCCCGCATATGCGACACGCCGCGCCCAAGACCATCCTCGCCGACGGACGCTGGTCGCACTTCTCCGGCGCGATGACGTGGGAGCTCCGCCATGGCGACTTTCTCGCGCTCTTCGGCGACGCGCCGCCGCCCGACCTGATTTACTACGACCCGTTTTCCTACAAGACCGACTCGGCGCTCTGGACGGTCGAGACTTTCACCAAGCTGTTCGCCGCCTGCGCGTCCAAATCGTCCGAGCTCTACACCTACTCCGCGGCAACCGCCGCGCGCGTCGCGCTCCTGAGCGCGGGCTTCTACGTCGGCGAAGGCGTGGCCACCGGGCCGAAGAGCGAGACCACGATCGCCTTCTCGCGTCCCGACGGCGTGACGCGTCACCCCAACCAGCCGCATCTCCTCGGCGCCGAATGGCTCGCGCGCTGGCGGCGCAGCACGTCCAAGGTCCCAGCGAGCGTCCCCGCGGAAGCCCGCGCCGCTTTCGAGCAGCGCATCGAAACCCACCCTCAATTTAATCCTGCTCCCTGATCATGCGTCGGATCGCTTTTCTCACCCTGTTTGCCATGGCCTCACTCACCGCTGCGGCGAAGGACGTTTCCATTATTTGGGCGAAGCCCACTACCGCGCCGCACGTCACCATCGACCGCGGTACGCTGGCCTCGTCGGCTAGTGCCGGGGCCACGCGGCTCGATCTCGCGGTGACTCCCGTGAACGAAGCATCGGCCCTGCCCGTGCTGGTCACGGTGGAGACCGCACCGCGCGCGTTCACGTTCACGCTCAGCGATGTCAGCGCCGACTACCCCGTCTGGCTGCCGGAGGATGGCGTGATTGTCACCGACCGGACCGAGACCCGCACGTACGAGCAAATCGCCGCGGCCATCCGCCGCCGCGGCGGCCAGACGAAGCTCCAGCAGATCGCCGCGGCGGCCGAGACGAACTTTGATCGCGCGGCTGCGACTGGCCGCGACCTGAAACTCCAGACCTGGCTCGGCGTCACGCGCGACATCCGGCTTTTCCGCATCGATGAAAACATGGAGACCTTCCAGCCGAAATTCGCTGGCTACGACACGCCGCTGCCCGAGACCCCGAAGCAGCCCGCCACGTATGCCTTTCAACTCGGCCGCGGCTGGGGCCCGCGCCGCGATACCCTGACGCGTCGCCTCGACGAACAGGTGCTGCCGATCCTCCGCGGCGAAGTCGACGACGATGCGATTCACTACGACGTCACTATGTTCGCGTCGCTCGAGCGCTCGCCGCTCACGGCGGAGACGCTGCGTGGCACGGATTACCTCGTGGCCGATGCCTTTGGCCACGGCCACATGTTCACCCCCGCGCAGGCCGAGGCGGAAAAGAAAATCCACGAGACCGAGCTGAATTCCCCCGAGGAAGTCGTGCTCTACGCCCGCGCCGTCGCGATCAACCGCGGGAGCGCCCCGCAGTACGCGCTCTTCCGCACCGCGATGCCGTCGCTCGCCACACCTATTTCGCCGAAGCTGCCCGAGACCACCTACGATGCCGCGCATGGCCTCGGTGCCTTCGCCTCCGGCCGCGTCTTCGCCGTCAGCAAACTCAACGGCAAGGCCCTCCCCGCCGAGGAGATGTCCGTGCTGCTGCGTCCGGGCGAAACCGCCATGTTTGAATTTTTCGTGCCCCACCGCCCGGTCAGCCGTGAGCGGGCGCTTGCCTTGGCACAGCAATCCTTCGACCACCGCCTCGGCGAGGCGCGCATGTTCTGGCGCGTGAAACTGCACACCGCCGCGCAGTGGAAACTGCCCGAGGCCCGCATCGACGAGATGGTCCGTGCCGGGTTGCTGCACCTCGACCTGATCACCTATGGCCGCGAACCGGCCGGCACGCTCCTGCCCGCCATCGGCCTCTACACCGCCATCGGCTCCGAGAGCGCGCCGATCATCCAGTTCATGGACTCGATGGGCTGGCACGACACCGCCGCGCGCGCCATCGACTTCTTCCTCCAGAAACAGCACGACGACGGCTTCATCCAGAACTTCAACGGCTACATGCTTGAGACGGGCGCCGTGCTCTGGACCATGGGTGAACACTACCGCTACACGCGCGACGACGCGTGGCTCCAACGCGTGCATCCGCACCTCACCAAGGCCGCCGCCTACCTGATCAAGTGGCGCGAGCGCAACATGCAGCCCGAGCTCCGGGGTAAGGGCTACGGCCTCCTCGACGGCAAGACCGCCGACCCCGAGGACCCCTACCGCTCCTACATGCTCAACGGCTACGCCTACCTCGGCCTCGCCCGCGCCGCAGAGATGCTCCGCACGGCCGCACCGGAGGAATCCGCGCGCTATCTCGCCGTCGCCAACGCCCTTCGCGCCGACATCCGCACCGCCCTCGACGATGCGCTTGCGCACTCGCCCGTCGTGCCACTCGGCGACGGCACTTGGGTGCGCGCCGCGCCGCCGTGGACCAACTACCGCGGCCCCGTGATGCTGCACGCCGATGGCGGCCGGTGGTTTACGCACTGGACGATGACGGGGCGCGACTCGCTGCTCGGACCGCTCTATCTTGTGTTCCAGGAAGTCATCGGCCCGCGCGAGCCCATTGCGAACGAACTCCTCCAGGTAAACAGCGAACTCATGCTGCGCGACAACGTCGCCTTCAGTCAGCCGTACTACAGCCGTCATCCCTGGGTGCATCTGCAGCGCTGCGAAACCAAGGAATTCATCCAGGCGTGGTATGCGACTGTCGCCGCGCTGGCCGACCGCAGCACCTACACGTTCAGCGAACACTTCGCCCCGGCCAGCTACCACAAGACCCATGAGGAAGCCTGGTTTCTCATGGAAACGCGCTGGATGCTCTACCTGGAGGATGGTCCGACCCTGCGCC
Source organism: Verrucomicrobiota bacterium (assembly GCA_018239845.1). Taxonomy (GTDB): domain Bacteria; phylum Verrucomicrobiota; class Verrucomicrobiia; order Opitutales; family Opitutaceae; genus CAIRCN01. The sequence goes on along the minus strand of JAFEGO010000024.1, from coordinate 4,260 downwards.
TGTTCAGCGGCGCGCCGCGCGCCTACTTCCAGCCCGGCGCCAAGCTTTCGGTGCAAAAGGCCGGGAGCTACTTCGGCCCGCTCTCGTTCGACGCCGCGGTCACCCCCGAAGGCCGCGAGATCAAGATCACCGTGGACTGCCCCGGCACCCGACGTCCGGGTACCGTCGAGATCCGTGTGCCGCATCCGCAAAATCTGCAGCCCACCTCCGTCTCCAGCGGCGAATACATCGCCGACCGCGAGACCGTGCGCCTCTCCGGTTTTGACGGCCACGCCGAGATCGTGCTGCACTATTGAGCGTCGCCCCATGCCCCTCCCGACCAAAGACGCGGCCCGGCTCCTGCTCGAGTCCCACGTCAGCGACGCGTACCAGCGGTACCACGCATCGATGGTCGCGACGGCGCTCGAGGGCTATGCCGCACTCTTTCAGGAAGACGCGCACCTCTGGTACCTCACCGGACTGCTGCACGACCTCGATTTCGAAAAACATCCACTGACACATCCGCGCGAGTCGCTCGGCTGGTTTCGCGAGTGGGGTTATCCCGAAGAGTTGATCCACGCCGTGGAGGCGCACGCGTACGGCTACAACGGCTTCACCACCCTGCCCCGGACGAAGCTCGCGGCTGCCTTGCTCGCGACCGACGAACTCTGCGGCATCTTCTACGCATACCGGAAACTGAACCCCGTCCGCTACGGCGCGATGAAAGCCAGCTCCATCCTAAAAAAGGTGAAGGAGCCCGCCTTTGCCGCCAAGGTGGACCGCACTACGATCTACACCGGCTGCGAACAGCTCGGCGTCACCGTCGACGCCCACGTGGCCAACCTGATCAAATTTCTCGCGAATTTCGACTGAGGCACCCGCGCGATCAGCGCTGAATCGTTTATTCTCCGCTCGGCTCCCACAGCCCCAGCATGGCCCCGGTGGGATCGGTGATGATGCTGAGCCAGCCCATGCCCTCGACCTCGGTCACGTCCTTGCAGATTTTGGCGCCGAGTTTTTTCGCCTTCTTCGTCGAGGCGTCGATATCCTTCACGAGCACGTAAGGCATCCAGGCGGAGCCGGCGCCGGGGATCATTTGTTTCATCATGCCGCCACCCGTGCCGTCGCCGACATCGATGACGGCATAAACGCCACCGACGGCCGGCATCGGGACATCCTTCAATTTCCAGGAAAACAGTTTCCCGTAAAAGGCCTTGGCCTTGGGGACATTCGTGGTGGCGAGTTCGGCGTGGACGAAGGGGTTGGCCATGACTGAGTCGTGGAGCGTTCAGGCGCGGAAGGCAAACCGTCGTTAATCCCGTTGCCTCGCTGGCCCCGCGGAGGGTAAAGACCCGCATGGCCCCCACCCCCGCCTCAGCTCCCCGGCCCCATCTCCCCCAGGCCATTCTCTACGGCTGGCTGATCTGTGGGACGCTCGACCTCATCTCGGCGGTGCTCGATGCACAGGGGCAGCTCGGGGTCGGGCCGCAGCGGTTGCTGCAGGGCGTTGCGGGCGCGTTGCTCGGACCCGCAGCGTTCGAATACGGCTGGGCCTCGGCCACGCTCGGGCTCGGGTTGCACTACAGCGTGGCCTTCACCTGGACGGCGGTCTTCTACGGGCTGAGCCGGCGGTATCCGGCGTTGCTGCGCTGGCCGGTGATGAGCGGCCTGATCTATGGCGCGGTGGTTTTTCTCGTGATGTTCCGCGTCGTAATCCCGCTGACCATCGGGCTGAGATCGATCTACCTGACCGTCCCGTTCAACCACGCGTGGCCGAAGCTGCGGGCGACGCAGTTTTTCATCCATCTCGTCTGCATCGGCGTGCCCATCGCTCTAGCCTTGCGCCGCTGGGGCAACCCGAAAGCCTGGTTCCTTTCGACATGACCAATCCTTCCTGCCCTGCCTGCACGCTCGATGATGTGCTCAGTCATCCCGACCACTGGGAATGCGCCACCTGCGGCCATGAATGGCCCAAGGCCGACGCCCCGGAAGCGGCGAAGGTCATCAAGGATGCCCACGGCAATGTCCTCGCCGAGGGCGACACCGTCGCGCTGATCAAGGACCTGAAACTGGGCGGCACCTCGCAGGTGCTCAAGGCCGGCACCAAGGCCAAGAACATCCGCCTCGTTGACAGCGACCATGAGATCGCCTGCAAGATCGACGGCCGGCCCATGGCCCTCAAGGCCTGCTTCGTGAAGAAAAGCTGAATGCCTTAGCGGCGGAATTTCCGCGCCACCGGCTCCGCGGTGATCTCCACGTAAACTTCGGTCGCACCGGTCCCGGCAATGCGGTCGATCTCGGCGCCGATTTCCTTGAAGCCGCGCGCTTCCGCGTTCGCGGCACTGGCGCCGACGCGGCAGGCGAATTCCACGCTGTCGAAGCCCTCGGGCAGTTTCTTCGCGCGGGCCCGGCGGACGGAATTGTTGATTTCCTGCCGGATCTTGTCGCGCACGCGCGCGTCGTCCTTGCCGTCAATCTGGAGGGGAAAAGTCTTTTTCATGATAGTGTCAGCGGCTCTTTTTCTTGGCCGAGCGGGGACCCTGTTTCTTGGTCTTCGGCAGCGGGTTTTGCTTCTGGTGAAAACGCTGGCTGGCTTTCTGGTCTTTGACGGTTGGCAGGTATTTTGCGCCCATGCCCCAGTGCCGCGCAAAACCTCCCGCGGCGCAACCGCAAACCCCGGCGATGCTTGACAGCAGGGCCGCGGCGGACCGACAAAGCACCGCTTTCCCTCAACCCCACCCCTATGTCCACCACCCCTGATAATACCCCTGTTTCCAACGCGGCGCGCTGGGCCGGTCGCATCATGAGCTGGCTGCCCAGCCTGCTCCTCGCCTTCAGCGCCGTCATGAAACTCGCCAAGCCCCAGCCCGTCCTCGACGGCTTTGCGCAGTATGGCATCCCCGCCTCGCTGATCTCGCCCATCGGCGTGATCCAGCTGATCTGCGTGGCGATCTATCTCATTCCGCGTACCGCGGTGCTGGGCGCGATTTTGCTCACGGGTTACGCCGGCGGCGCGATCCTCACCAACCTGCGGGTTGGAAAAACGCCGGACGCCCTGATGCTCGTAGTGCTTGGAGTACTGCTTTGGGGTGGTCTCTTTCTGCGCGACCGCCGGCTCAGGGCGCTGATTCCCTTCACGCGTTGAGGTCGGATCAAAGGCCCCCGCCGGAGCAGATCCGGCCGGACAAGGAAAAGGGCGCCGATATGCGGCGCCCTTCGTTTTTGCCGGATCGGAAATCCGGGAATTACTTCTTCAGCGTCGCGCAGAAGCGCGTGAGGCGCTCAATGCCCTTGGCGATGATCGCATCCGACGTCGCGTAGCTGAGGCGGAGGTAGCCCTCGGCGCCAAATGCGCTGCCGGGGACGGCCGCGACCTTCTCCTGGTCGAGCAGGCGGTTACAGAAATCCACGTCCTTCAACCCGAAGCTCGAGATGTTGGGGAAGAGGTAGAACGCACCCTGCGCGAGCTGGCAGGTGACGCCGGGGATGGCGTTGAGCGCAGCATGCAGGTGCTTCCGCCGGCGGTCGAAAGCCGTGAGCATCGTGGCCAGAGCGGCCGAGGTCTTTTCCTTTTCCTTGAGCGCCGCGAGCGCGCCAAACTGGGCGAAGCTGGTGACGTTGGACGTCATCTGGCTCTGCAGTTCGGCGATGGCCTTGGCGATCGGGAGCGGGGCGACGGTGGTGCCGATGCGCCAGCCGGTCATCGCATAGGTCTTGGAAAAGCCCGCGACGATGATCGTGCGCGCCTCGGCCTCGGGCGAGAGCGTGGCGACGCAGGTCGGCTTCGCGCCGTCATAGACGAGGTGCTCGTACATCTCGTCGGAGAGGATGTAGAGGTTGTGCTTCACCGCGACGGCCACGATGGCGGCGAGCTCGGCGCGCGAGTAGATGGCACCGCTGGGATTCGACGGGGAGTTGAGGATCAGCAGGCGCGTCTTCGGCGTGATGGCCGCCTCGACCATCGCGGGCGTGAGGCGGAAGCCGGTGCGGTCGTCGGCGAGGACGAACTTCGGCGTGGCGCCGGCGAGCTTCACCATCTCGGGGTAGCTCACCCAGTAGGGCGCGGGGATGATCACCTCGTCGCCTGGCGAACAGGTCGCGAGCACGCCGAGGTAGCAGTTGAACTTGCCGCCGGGTGAAACGATCACCTGGCCGGGCGCGACCTTCAGGCCGTATTCCACGCCGTAGCGCTCGGCGATCGCCTGGCGCAGCGGCTCCATGCCGGGCGTCGGGCCGTACTTGGTCTTGCCGCCCTTGAGGGCGGCGATGGCCGCCTCCTTG
>JAFEGO010000023.1 GCA_018239845.1 Verrucomicrobiota bacterium | reverse complement strand
TAATTAATCTAGTTAAGTCGATCAGGTGATAAGGCTCAATCCTAAACGGAAATCTACACATAGTTAAATCATACAGATAGCGGGAGCAATATAAGAGTGCGGTTCTATTTGAAGATGAAAATTTGTCAGTCCGCTGATAATGATGTGAGATGGGCGCGGGAATTTCCCGGCAAAAATCAGACACCAATCCTCACGCACTCGCACTGAGTCGCACTTTCTGGCAATTATACGCGATCAGCGGGTTTTCCATCGGTGGCGCGATCCGCTAGGGTGGGAGCCATCATGAGTAAGAAAATTCGCAGCAACAGTTTTGCGGCTCGGCTCACGGGGGCGCAGCGGGACGAGCTTTTTGAGGCGTTGGCGGGTGGGCTGGCTTATCGCGCGGCGGGCGGGAGGATCCGCTCATGGATCAAGGCCAATGATGAGGCGGGGCTGAATGGCGAGGGGCCGCACCGCGAGTTGGCGTTGGCGGATCACTCGATGGTCTGCCGCTGGTACCAAGGCGTCTGCGCCGAGCGGCGTTATGAGGAGGCGTTGGAGGTGGCGGCGGTGGCGGAGGCGCAGGGCCCGGCCGATCCGGAGGGCGAGGCCCGGTGTGCGCTGGGCCGCGCCCGCTGGCTCGCCGTGCACGCAGACCTTACGGTCACCCAGATCGTCGCCTTGGAGCGCAGTCTTCTCGCCCGCGACCGGCTGGCGCTCGACCGGGAAAAGGTGGCTATGCGGCAGCGCCGCCAGGCCGCAGTTGATGGGCTCTGCGGGGAGCGGGCCCAGCAGGAGCGCGGCACCGATCGCCCGGAGCCGGTGGATTTCCGCTCGGGGGGAGAGAAGCTGGATTTGGACAGAATGAACGGAATGGACGGAATGAGGGCGGCAGGCTGAACTTCGACTTTGAATCCTGAACGCGGGACTTTTGTGAAAGGGGTAGAGACGGATGAACGAATTGGGCACGGATGCAGCACTCTGCCGAGGGCCTGCCCGCCGTAGCCTAGGCAGTGGCGGGGTGTCGTTTGGTGTCGATGGGGTTCGATCGTTGGCGAAGCGGCGGAGTTTTTTGACAGGATGGACAGAAGGGACGGGGTGGGCTGCTTTTTGGTGAGGCCCGCGGAACAAACGGACTACACGTAAGAATATCCGATGTATTCATTCTGTGTGTTCCGTGAATTCCGTAGGCCTAACTTTTATGGCGCGCATGAATGTCCGGCAGATGTGGGCGGCGAAGCTGGCGGGGAAACCCCTGCCGGCGGCCTCGACGTCGGTGCCGCTGATGGGGTCGGCGCGGCCGGCGTTTTTCGGGCAGGTGCTGGGCATCGATCCCTCGCTGCGCGGCACGGGCCTGGCGCTGATCGAGTTTGCGGCGGGGCGTCAGCCGGTGCTGCTGCGCTGCCAGACGGTGAAGGTGCATGCGAAGCTCCCCATGCCCATGGCCCTCGCGGAAATCCACCGCGCGGTGACGGCGTTCCTCGGCGACTTCGACGTGAAGCACGTGGCGCTGGAGCAGACGATCTACGTGCAGAATTTCCAGACGGCGCAGATCCTCGGCGCAGCGCGCGGCGCGGCGATCGCGGCGGCAGCGGTGCGGGAGAAGTTGATTTTCGAATACGCTCCGCTGCGCGTGAAGCAGGCCGTGACGGGGCAGGGCCGCGCGAGCAAGGAGCAGATGGCGCGCACGGTGATGTCGATCCTCGGCCACGGCCGCACGCTCGCGTTTGACGAGTCCGACGCCGCGGGCGTGGCGCTCTGCCACGCTTATACGTGGCGGGAGTGACGAGCAGCGCAGGCGTCCTCGCCTGCCATGGTTTTTGCAGGCGGGACGCCTGCGCTACTTTCTCAGCCCACCACGCCCTTGATGACCTTGCCGAGGTCGGTTACGCGGTAGGGCTTGGTCAGATAGCCGAGGAAGCCCATGTCGGTCAGGCGGCGGTTCATGTCGTCGTTGTCGTAGCCGGTCGAGACGACGGCGCGCACCTCGGGGTCGAGCTGGCGGAGGGCCCGGAAGCACTCCTCGCCGCCCATGCCGCCGATGACGGTGATGTCGAGGATCACGACGTCGTAGGGGCGGCCGATGTTGAGGTAGCGCTTGTAGAGGGCGATGGCCTCCTCGCCGTTTTTCGCGAGGTCGTACTTGTAGTCGAGGCTCTGGAGCATCGCCCCGGTGAGGGCCGAGATCTTCGGATCGTCGTCCATCAGGAGGATGCGGCCGGTGCCGAAGCGCAGCGACGGCGCACGGCGCGCGCGGACCTCGACGGGACGGTCGGCGCGGGGGAGGAAGACGGTGAAGGTCGTGCCGCTGTTGAGGACGGATTCGACGCCGATCTGGCCGCCGTGCTTGCGCACGATGGAGAGCACGGTGGCGAGGCCGAGGCCGGTGCCGTGCTTCTTGGTGGTGAAGAAGGCGTCGAAGATCTTCTGCAGGTGCTCGGGCTTGATGCCGCTGCCGTTGTCGCTGACCTCGAACTGCACGTAGTCGCCCGCGGCGAGCGGCGGGACCTGGCCCTCGGCGAGCTTCACGTTGCCGGCGCGCAGGTGCAGCGCGGGGCGGTGGGGCTCGGGCGGCATGGCCTGCAGGGCGTTGACGACGAGGTTTTGGAAGACCTGCAAAATCTGCGCGCGGTCCACGAGCACCGGGTCGGTGGTCTCGGCGACCTCGACCTTCACGACGGCGGGGCTGCCGGAGGCGGCGATCTTCACGGCGTCCTCGAGGATTTCCTTCGAGGAGGCGACCGTCTGCACGCCGGTGCCGCCCTTGGCGAAGGCGAGGAGCTGACGCGTGAGGCCCTTCGCGGTGTCGCAGGCCTTCTCGCTGTCGGCGAGGGCGGAGTAGTCGCGGTTGTCCTTGGCCATCGACAGGCCGCCGAGGATGGTCGTGAGCAGGTTGTTGAAATCGTGCGCGATGCCACCGGCGAGCAGGCCGAGGGATTCGAAGCGGTTGGCGCGGACGAGTTCCTCGGGCGTGAGGCTCATCTCCTCGGGATCGCGGAAGACGATCACGATGCCCTCGGGGCGGCCCGCGGCGTCGTAGGCCGGGCGCGCGGTCCACACGATGGGACGCGCGGCTTCGCCCTCGGCGGCGGGCGCGAGCGCATCGTCGCTGATGAGGGAGAGCGGGGCGTTGGCCGTGAGGGCGCGCGAGCAGGGATCATCGCTGGTGCGGCCGCTCGTGCGGTTGACGAGGGGGAAGATCTCGCTGACGGCCCGGCCGGGTGCGGACTCGCGCGGGGTTTTAAGGAGACGTGCGGCGACGGGATTGATCGTGATGACCTTGCCGCGCGCATCGACGAGCAGCACGCCCTCGGACATGACGCCGAACAACTCGGCGGTGAGCGGCGCGGGCAGGCCGCCCTCGGGGGCGGTCGGGGCGGCGGTGGCCGCAGGGGCCGCGATGGGCGCAGCCGCCGGAGCCGGGACCGACTCGGGCAGGGCGCTGATGAAACCGGTGACGCGCGTGAGCTCGCCGCGGCGGCTGATGCTGCGGTGCGCGGCGAAGAGCACGGAGACGGGGACGCCTTCCTTGCCTTGAAATGTGAGGGCTTCGGAGAAGGTCGGCTGCCCGGGCGCGCGGGCGAGGAGCCAGGCGGCGGGGCCGGCCTCGGCCTCGTCGGCAGGCAGGGCAGCAGTGAAGGCCGCGAGCGGATCGGCGGGCTCGGGATCGTCGTCGTGCCCGAGGATTTCCTGCCAGGCCTGCGAGACCCAGAAGTGGCGCGCATGGAAATCGAGATCGAAGGCGCCGAGCGGACCGGCGCCGCTGAGGAGCTGCATGCGCTCGTCGTTGGCGAGGGAGGACTCCTCGATCTCCTTGCGCTCGGAAATATCAATATGCAGTCCGACCACGCGCTCGAGCTCGCCGGTGGCGCTGAGGACCTGCACGCCGAGGCACTGGACCCAGACCCAGTGGCCGAGGCGGTGCTTCATGCGGAACTCGACGCTGAACGGCCGCGTGCCGACGGTGAGCTTGCGGCCGAGCTGGTCGGGCGCGGCGGAGGAGTCGTCGGGGTGGATGAGCTGCCGCCACATGTCGAGCGTGTCGGGCAGCTCGGCATCGACGTAGCCAAGGATTTTTTTCCACGCGGGCGAGTAGTCGGCGCGGCCGGTCCGGAGGTTAAGTTCGAAGAAACCCGCGGTGCCCTTGTCGGCAAGGAGCTGGAAACTGGAACCATCCTCGGCCGACGGGGCCGGGGCGGGAGCGGGCGGCTGCACCGTGGCGAGATAACCGCCGGCGGCGAGGCGCTCGAGGCGCACGAGCACATCGCGCGGCGCGCCTTCGCGCGGCTGGGCGCTGAGCGTCGCGCTGCGGTTGAGTGCGGTGGCGAGGATGACCTCCCACTGGGCGGCGAGCCAGTCGGGCTCGTCGGAGACGACCTCGAAATAAAAGAGATTCGAAAATGCCTCGCCGGTGATCTCCTCGTCGCGGACCTGCCACAAGGCGCGGGCGGCCTCGGCGGCGAATGTCACCCGGCCGGAATCATCAAGGAGAAGGACGGCGGCGAACTCGGCGGCAGCCATGCGCGGTTTGGTGAAAGCGGAAGAAGATCCGGAAGATTCGTTCAAGTCGTGGAAGCTTCTAGCCAGTTTTGGGCCCGTTTGGCGAGAAAATCGATAAAAGCGGGATGGTCGTTAAGACACGGGATCTGCTGGAACGACTCGCCGCCGGCTTCGAGGAAGGTCTCGCGGCCCTGGCCCTGGATTTCCTCGAGCGTTTCCAGACAGTCGCCGGTGAAGGCGGCGCAGATCACGAGCAGTTTTTTCACGCCGGTCGCGGGCAGGCGTTTGAACTCAAGATCAGTGAAGGGGCGGAGCCACGGTTCGCCGAGGAGCCGGGATTGGAACGACACCGAGTGGCGGTCGGCCGCGATGCCGGCGCGCGCGACGAGCGCGCGGGTGGTGGCGTACACCTGCGCGCGGTAGCACGTCGCGTGCGCGGGTGAGCAGGTGGTGCAGCAGTCGGGCACGGTCAGACAGTGTGCGCGTGACGAATCCGCCTCGCGCATGTGGCGCTCGGGCAAACCGTGGTAGGAAAAGAGCAGATGGTCGTGCGGCTGCTTGAGGTAGGGCGCGCTGACGGCGTAGAGCGCCTCGATGTAATCGGCGTCGGCGAAAAACGGCTGCACCGTCGCCACGCGCAGTTTGGGCGCCTGCCGGGCGACTTCCTCGCGCACCTTCACGACGACGGTTTCCCAGGAGGACATCGCATAGTGCGGGTACTGGGGAAACAGCAGCAGCTCCTCGATCCCGTCGGCGGCGATCTGCGCGACGACGCTGGCGATGGAGGGATTGCCGTAGCGCATCGCGAGATAGACGGGCGTCTGGCCGAGCCGGGCCGCGAGCAGGTCGCGCACACGTTTGCTCGTGGCGATCAACGGGGAGCCCTCGGGCGTCCACACGGTGGAGTAGGCGTGGGCGGAGTTGGCCTCGCGCTTGGGGATGATGAGGCGGTTGACCAGCAGGCGGCGCGCCCACGCGGCGCGGGGCCGGTCGATGACGCGGCCGTCATTGAGGAACTCGCGCAGGTAGCGGCGCACGTCGGGGACGGACGGCGAGTCCGGGGAGCCGAGATTGACGAGGAGGATGGCGCGCTTGGGCATAAGGGGAAACATCCCGGATGATGCGCAGAGTTGTCAAACGCCGGACGAGGGTGCTTAGTTGGAATCTATTTCCACCATGTCCACCACGCGCCAGCCCGTCCTCCTTGTGATCCGCGACGGTTGGGGAGCCAATCCCCACCCGGAGCAAAATGCCTTCAACGCCGTCCACCTCGCGAAGAAGCCCGCGGACGACCGCCTCCACGCGGCGTCGCCGGTGACGCTCGTCAAGGCCAGTGGCCTCGACGTCGGCCTGCCCGACGGCCAGATGGGCAACAGCGAGGTCGGCCACGAAAACATCGGCGCCGGCCGCATCGTGGACCAAGAGCTGGTGCGCCTGAACAAACTTTTCTCCGAGAAGCAGCTCGCGAAAAATCCCGTGTGGCACGCGATCGTCGCGCGCCTGAAGGCCAATCCCGCCGCCAAGCTGCACGTCATGGGCATTGCGTCCGACGGCGGCGTGCACGGCATGCTGGAGCATCTTTACGGCATCCTGCAGCAGGCCAAGGAAGACGGCCTCGCGGGCCGCGTGTACATCCACTCATTCATGGACGGCCGCGACACGCCGCCGCAAAGCGGGCTGGAGTACATCCGCCAGATCGAGGCGCAGCTGAAGAAAATCGGCGTGGGCCGGATCGCCACGGTGTGCGGCCGTTTCTGGGCGATGGATCGCGACAACCGCTGGGAGCGCGTGCAAAAAGCCTACGACCTCCTCACCGGTCGCGCCGCCGCGGCCACCGCACAGACTGCCGAGCAGGCTGTGCAGCAGTACTACGACAAGCCGCTCAGCGAGACGCAGAAGGGCGACGAGTTTGTCACCGCCACGGCGATCACCGGCGCGGACGGCAAGCAGCTCGCGACGTTTGGCAACGGCGACGCGGTGCTCTTCTATAATTACCGTGGCGACCGTCCGCGCGAGATCACGCGCGCGTTTGTGATGGACGATTTCAAGGGCTTCGACCGCGGCCCGAAGCTGGATCTCTATTACGCGACCATGACCGAGTACGAGGCCGGCCTGCCGGTGCACGTCGTCTCGGGCAAGCCCGCGCCGCTGAAGAACATCCTCGGCGAAGTCGTGAGCAACGCCGGCATCGGGCAGTTCCGCTGCGCCGAGACGGAGAAGAACCCGCACGTGACCTTCTTCTTTAATAATTACCGCAACACGCCGTTCCCCGGCGAGGACCGCGCCTGTCCTTCGAGCCCGAAGGTGGCGACGTATGATATGCAGCCCGAGATGTCGGCGGGCGAGGTGACGGCGGCGGCGAAGGCGGCGATCCTCTCCGGCAAGTACGGCCTGATCGTGGTGAACTACGCCAACCCCGACATGGTCGGCCACACCGGTTCGCTGCCCGCGGCCATCAAGGCCTGCGAGGCGACGGACCAGGGTCTCGGCGAACTCCTCGCGGCGCTCGCGACGCAGGACGGCAAGGCCGTCATCCTCGCCGACCACGGCAACGCCGAGCAAATGTGGGACCCGGTGCGCAACGAGCCGCACACCGCGCACACGCTCAATCTCGTCGAGGTGTTCGTGGTCGGAAAGGGCTTCGAGGCCGGCAAAACCAAGCTCCGCACGGGCGGACGCCTGGCCGACATCGCGCCCACGGTGCTCGACCTGATGGGTCTGCCAAAGCCCGCGGAGATGACGGGCGAGTCGCTGATCGCGAAGTGACGTAACGATCCGGACGGATTTTACAGGAGGAATACCGAGGGAACGGAGGGAAGCAGCCTCCTCTGTTTCCTCGGTATTCCTCCTGTAAATAAATCTTCCGTTTACGATCCCGCCGCGGTCTGGGCACCGGCCGCGTCGAAGAGCTTCGAGCGGACGCGCTCGCGTTCGCGGTCGATCTGCTCAGCGGTGGCGCCGAAATTGCGGAGGATGAGCTCGGTCATCGCGAGGGCCACTTCGCCTTCGCCCGAGAACACGCCGTCGGCGCCCGCGGCGCGCAGTTCCTGGAGTTCGCGCACGTAGGAGGTGCGCGCGAGGATGCGGATTTTGGGATTCAGCTTTCGTGCCTGAGCGATGATCTCGCTGCCGGCCTTGATGCTCGTGGCGCTGAGGATCAGCGCGCTGGCATCGGCTGCGCCGGCCTGGGTGAGCGTATCGGGATGCGAGGCGTCGCCGTAAACGGTGTGGGTGTTCTCGGCCTTGAGCTTTTGGACGGTCTCGACGTTGAGTTCGATGATCGTCGGGGCGATGTCGTTCTCCTTGAGCAAACGCGTGACGGTCTGGCCGACCGGGCCGTAGCCGATGACGATGGCGCGGTGCGCGCCGCTCGTGGCGGGGGCGGGCTGGTTTTCCCCCGCGGTACCGGCCGCGCGACGCGCGACCCAACGGGTGAAGCCGGGGGCATAGCGCTCGAGCCAGCGCTCGATCGCGGGCAGCAGGCGGTAGGTGAGGGGATTGAGCGTGATCGAGAGGATGGCCGAGGCGACGAGGATGTTGGCGGCATTCTCGGGCAGGATGTTGAGCTGCCGGCCCATTGTCGCGAGGATGAAGGAAAACTCGCCGATCTGCGCGAGGACGACCGAGACCGCGAGCGCGATGCGCAGCGGGTAGCGCATGAGGAGCACGATGAGCAACGCCGCGAGCGGCTTGCCGATGAGGATGATGCCCATCGTGGCGACGACGAGGAGGGGCGAGTCCATCAGGCTGCGCCAGTCGAAGAGCATGCCGACCGAGACGAAGAAGAGCACCGCGAAGGCGTCGCGCATGGGGAGCGCCTCGGTCGCCGCGCGGAGGCTGAAGTCGGAGCGGCCCACCACCATGCCCGCGAGAAAAGCGCCGAGCGCCATCGACACGCCGAAGAGCGTGGCCGAGCCGACCGCGATGCCCAGCGCCACGGCGAGCACCGCGAGCGTGAAGAGTTCGCGCGAACCGGTCTTCGCGATGTTGGTCAGCAGGCGGGGAATCACCCAGCCGCCGACGATAAACGTGAAGGCGACTAGCGCGAGGATCTTGAGCCCGGCCCAGCCGGAGGAGGTGAGGATGGTGCCGAGGCTGAGGCTCGCCTGCTCCGGGGCGCCGCTCCCGGCGGTCGCGCTGCCGAAGATCGCCGGCAGGATCACGAGCACGAAGACCGTGAAAAGATCCTCCATCACGAGCCAGCCGATGGAGATGTGGCCGGTGCGCGTGTGCAGCTCGCCGTTGTCGGAGAGCACGCGCGTCAGGACGACGGTGCTGGCCACCGAGATTGCGAGGCCGAAGACGATGCCAGCGGACCAGGTCCAGCCGAAGGCATGCATCACGACTGCGCCGAGCACGGTGGCGACGAGACTTTGCACAATGGCTCCCGGCACCGCGATGTGTTTGACCGCGAGGAGCTCCTTAAAGTGAAACTGCAGCCCGACGCCGAACATCAGGAGGATGACGCCGATCTCCGCGAGTTGCTCGGCCATGCCGGTGTGGGCGACGAAGCCCGGGGTGTGCGGGCTCACCACGACGCCGGCCAGCAGATACCCGACGATGGGGGAGAGGCCGATGCGCTGCGTGAGGTAGCCGAGGCTGAGCGCCGCGATGAAGCCGCCGGTCAGGGTGAGGATAAGGTCGATATTATGCATAAGGGGCGCGGGTTGAGCGTGAGCAGAAGCGCGATCTCCGTCTCCGACCAGTCTCGATTCCCGAGGTGCAAAGTTTTTTCGGGGACCGTTCATCGCGTTGCCTTGTGTCATAGCCGGGTAAATTCTCATTGCCCGCGGGGCCCGAGGGCGGTTTGTTCATCGTTCCGTCCCTATGAAACGCACGCATCACTGCGCCCAACTCACCAAGTCCGACCTCGGCGCGACCATCTCGCTCGCCGGCTGGGTCGATTCCGTCCGCGACCACGGCGGTATCATCTTTGTCGATCTCCGCGATCGCAAGGGCATCACACAGGTGAAGTTTGGCAAAAATCTCCAGGAGCAGGCGACGCAGCTCAAGGCCGAGTCCGTCATCGCCATCACCGGCCTCGTCGAGCTCCGTCCGACGGAAGGCATCAACAAGAATCTCCCGACCGGTGAGATCGAGATCGAGGCGACGACCCTGGAGGTCCTCAACGTTTCCGACACGCCCCCGTTCCCGCTCGACGACGCCGGCGGCGACAAGGTCAACGAAGACCTCCGCCTCACCTACCGCTACCTCGACCTGCGCCGTCCCAAGATGCGCCGCAACCTCCAGGTGCGCCACAAGGCCGCGAAGTCCATCCGCGATTATTTCGACTCCCAGGAGTTCATCGAGGTTGAGACGCCCGCGCTCTTCAAGAGCACGCCCGAGGGCGCGCGCGAGTACCTCGTGCCGTCGCGCATCCACGCGGGCCAGTTCTACGCGCTCTCGCAGTCGCCGCAGCAGTTCAAGCAGATCCTCATGGTCGCCGGCGTGGAGAAATATTTCCAGATCGCCCGCTGCTTCCGCGACGAGGACCTGCGCGCCGACCGCCAGATGGAGTTCACGCAGGTGGACGTCGAGGCTTCGTTCGTGACCCGCGAGGATATCTACGCGCTCTTCGAAGGCATGCTGAAGAAGCTCTGGAAGGACGTGCTCGGCACGGATATCCAGACGCCGTTCCAGCGCATGCCGTTCCACGATGCGATGAACCGCTTCGGCGTGGACAAGCCCGACCTGCGTTTCGGCATGGAGCTGCACGATTTCACCGAGACGTTCCGCACCTCGAGCTTCAAGGTCTTCGCCAGCACCGCCACCTCCGGCGGCGCCGTGAAGGCATTCAACGCCAAGGGCCTCGCCGACCTCACGCAGGGTGAGATCGGCAAGCTCGAGGACATCGCGAAGAGCCTCGGTGCGAAGGGCCTCGCCTTCATCAAGGTCGAGGGCGGCGAGTGGAAGTCGCCGATCGTGAAATTCTTCTCCGAAGCCGAGAAGGCCGCGCTCACCGCGCAGCTCGGCATCACGGAGGGCGACATGGTCTTCTTCGCGGCGGCGCCGTGGGAAAAGGCCTGCGCGATCCTCGGCCGTATCCGCCTCGAGGCGGCGCAGCTGCTCGTGAAGCGCGGCAAGCTCACCATCCGCCACGACGACTGGAAATTCCTCTGGGTGATCGATTTTCCGCTCATGTCCTACGACGAGGAGCGCGGTGGCTTTGCGGCCACGCACCATCCCTTCACCGCGCCCGTGCTCGAGGACACCGCGCTCCTCGACTCGGACCCGAAGAAGGTCCGCGGCCAGCACTACGACGTCGTGCTCAACGGCATGGAGCTCGGTGGCGGTTCGATCCGTATCCACCAGCCCGCGCTGCAGAAGAAGGTGTTCGAGGACGTCCTTAAGATTCCCGCCGACGTCGTCGAGAGCCGCTTCGGCTACATGCTCAAGGCCTTCACCTATGGCGCGCCCCCGCACGGTGGCATTGCCTTCGGTCTCGACCGTATGTGCGCGCTGCTCTGCGGCACCACGAGCATCCGCGACGTCATTGCGTTCCCCAAGACCCAGAAGGGCCAGGACCTGATGGCGCAGAGCCCGACGCCCGTCACGCCGAAGCAGCTCAAGGAGCTGCACATCGCGACGGTGCAGCCGGAGTAAGCGGCTCGGTTTTCTTTAGCGAAACGGCAGGCCTCCGGGCCTGCCGTTTTTTTTGTGGGTGACTTGTGATCGAGGGTAGGGACGCTCTCCGAGGCGTCCGCGTATCCCGTCAGCCTTGTCTGCTGCACTGCGGACGGCTCGGAGAGCCGTCCCTACCGGCGCTGCCGCGCCAGTGGGTAGCTCAATCCAGATGGAAGACCTCTTCCATCTCGGCCCACCACTCGCCCTCGGCGCGGTCGGGCAGGGGCGTATGGCAGGGTTTGCAGACGCGCCACCAGTCCTGCGTCACCGGTTCGGCGGCGAGCCGGGCCATGTCGCCGGCGAAGTCGCTGCCCGTGTACTCGAAATAGCTGAAAAGATAGAGGCGTCCATCCGGCAGCCGGCGACAGAAGATGGAGTAGTTGTGGATGTGCGCCGCGGTGAGGAGGCGGAGCACCTCGGGCCAGACGGCGGCGTGGAGGCGTTTGTACTCCGCGGCCAGCTCGGGCTTCAGTTCGACGACACTGCCATAGCGCGTGGGATTCATGGGGCGGCCGGAGCGTGGCCACCGGCAGGTGACAAATCAACGCCCTTGATCGACTCGGCGCTTGCGCCGGAGGGCTGGTAGGACAAGGTTCTTTTCCACCCCAATTACTCTTTCCGTATGAAACTCATCATCGCCGTCATCAAACCGTTCAAGCTCGAGGAAGTGAAGGAAGCGCTCGCCGCCATCGGCGTTGAGGGCATGACCGTGACGGAGGTCAAGGGCTTCGGCCGCCAGAAGGGCCACACCGAGATCTACCGCGGCAGCGAGTACACCGTGGATTTCCTCCCGAAGGTGAAGCTCGAGGTCGTGGTCTCCGACGACATCGCGGCCAAGACGGTCGATGTCATCGTGAAGGCGGCCAAGACCGGCAAGATCGGCGATGGCAAGGTCTTCATCGTGCCGATCGAGGAAGTGGTCCGTATCCGCACCGACGAGCGCGGCGATGCGGCGGTTTGATCGTCTTTCCTAACTTATTTCAGCCGGCCTATTTAGGCCGGCTTTTTTGCGCCCGAAAAAGGTGATGACGGGCCGATTAAAGCATGTGGCATGGGTGCTGCTGATGGGCGCTCGCCTATGTATACTCTTCTTCGATCCCTGAGAACTGCCTTGTTCGCGGGTTTGGCCTGCTTTTGCAGCCTGACCGCTTTCGCCGAAACCCCGGCTGCCGCCCCCACCACCGACGAGCGCCTTGCCGCGCTCGAAGCCTACGTTAACAACAGCGCGCCGGCGAAGAGCCTCGTCGGCGTCCCCGGTCCCGGCCACAACGCCTGGATGATGACGAGCTCTGCGCTCGTCCTCTTCATGACGCTGCCCGGCCTGGCGCTCTTCTACGGCGGCCTCGTCCGCAAGAAGAACGTGCTCTCCGTGCTCGCGCAGTGCATGGGCATCACCGGCCTCGTCGCCATCCTCTGGTGGGCGGTGGGCTTCAGCCTCTCTTTCGCGCCGGGCAACGCCTTCATCGGCGGCCTGGACAACATGTTCTTCAAAGGCGTGACGAGCGCCACCGGCACGCTGCCGTGGGTCTCACAGAACGTCTTTGCGATCTTCCAGCTCACGTTCGCGATCATCACGCCGGCCCTCATCGTCGGCGCGATCGCTGAGCGCATGAAGTTCAGCGCGATCCTCCTCTTCGTCACGATCTGGATGTTCGCCGTTTACTTCCCGCTCGCCCACATGGTGTGGGGCGGCGGCTTCATGTCCGGCGCGGCCGGCACGATCAAGGCGATCGACTTCGCGGGCGGCACCGTGGTGCACATGTCCTCCGGTTGGTCCGCGCTGGTGCTCTGCCTCATCCTCGGGCCGCGCGTCGGCTTCGGTAAGGAAAAGATGGCCCCGCACAGCATGGTGCTCTGCATGGTCGGTACCGGCATGCTCTACGTCGGCTGGTACGGTTTCAACGCCGGTTCCGCCGGTGGCGCCGATGGCATCGCGGCCAACGCCTTCATGACCACGACCCTCGCGGCGGCGGTCGCCGGTTTCACCTGGGGCATGATCGAGAAGATCTTCCGCGGCCACGCCTCCATCCTCGGCTTCTGCTCCGGCATCGTCGCCGGCCTCGTCGTGATCACCCCGGCTTGCGGTTACGTCGACTCCACGGGTGCGGTCATCATCGGCGTCCTCGCCGCGGTGGTCCCCTACATCTTCTGCACGAAGGTGAAGTCCTTCTTCGGCTACGACGACGCGCTCGATACCTTCGGCGTCCACGCCGTCGGCGGCACGCTCGGCGCCATCCTCACGGGTGTGCTCGCCACGTCCTCCGTCAACCCCGGCATCGAGCCCCTCATCAAGGGTCTGCTCTTCGAGCAGTTCAAGGCCATCGGCGTCACGCTCGCGCTCTCGATCGTCTCCACGATCATCATCGCCTACATCGTCAAGGCCACCATCGGCCTCCGCCCGACGGAGGAAGTCGAGCGCCAGGGTCTCGACATCAACGAGCATGGTGAAGAGGGCTACGTCAACTAACCCAACCTGTAGCTAACCTTTAAACAAAACTACCCATGAAACTCATCATCGCCATCATCAAGCCCTTCAAGCTCGAGGAAGTGAAGGAGGCCCTCGCCGGCGTCGGCGTGGAAGGTATGACTGTCACCGAGGTCAAGGGGTTCGGCCGCCAGAAGGGCCACACCGAGATCTACCGCGGCAGCGAGTACACCGTCGACTTCCTGCCCAAGGTGAAGATCGAAACCGTCGTCGCCGATGACGTCACCGCCAAGGCGGTCGACGCCATCATCAAGGCGGCCAAGACCGGCAAGATCGGTGACGGCAAGGTCTTCGTCGTGCCGATCGAGGAAGCGATCCGTATCCGTACGGACGAGCGCGGCGACACGGCCGTCTGATTTCCCCCAAAATAGACCGAACACCAAACACGGAAGCCGGCCCCTCCGCTATAGGGGGCCGGCTTTTGTGCGTCTGGTAAGAGCATCATGCGGTGCTTGCGACAATGGGGGCGCTGCTCTTTTCTGACCTCACCCAAGCATGAGCGCCCCGACCTCCCTCCGCCGCATCCGCGTGATCGATTCGCACACGGGCGGCGAGCCCACCCGGCTCGTGATCAGCGGCGGGCTCGACCTCGGCTCCGGCCCGCTGGAGGAGCGCGTGCGGCGGTTTCGGGCGGAGCACGACGCGTTTCGCTCGGCCATCGTCAACGAGCCGCGTGGCTCCGATGTGATGGTGGGCGCGCTGCTCGTGCCGCCGCATCGCGCGGACTGCCGCTTCGGCGTGATTTTTTTCAACAACGTCGGCTGCCTCGGCATGTGCGGGCACGGCACCATCGGGCTCGTGGCCTCGCTCGCGCACCTCGGCCAACTCACCCCCGGCTGCGTGAAAATCGACACGCCCGTCGGCGCGGTCGAAGCTGAGCTGCACGCAAGCGGCGAAGTCTCCGTGGACAATGTGCCGAGCCACCGGAAGGCCCGCGGCGTCACGATTAACGTACCCGGCCATGGCGAGGTACGCGGCGACGTGGCGTGGGGCGGCAACTGGTTTTTTCTCGTGGACGGAGCGGGCCCGGCCATCGAGCTCGCGAACCTGGAGGCGCTGACGGATTTCACCTGGCGCGTCCGGCAGGCGGTCAACGCGCAGGGCTTTCCCGACGTGGACCACGTGGAGCTGTTCGCGCCGTCGCCGCAGGCGGGCGTACACAGCCGCAACTTTGTGCTCTGCCCGGGCAAGGCCTACGACCGCTCGCCCTGCGGCACGGGCACGAGCGCGAAGCTCGCGTGCCTCGCCGCCGACGGGAAACTCGCCGAGGGTGCGGAGTGGGTGCAGGAGAGCGTGATCGGCAGCGTGTTTCGCGGGCGCTACCGATGGGTGGACCGTGCGGCGGGTGTCGTCGCGCCGACGATCACGGGCACGGCGCACGTGATGGCGGAGACGGAGCAGTTGCTCGATCCGCGCGACCCGTTTTGCTGGGGCATCCGTTAAAAACCATGGCTCAGGGAAAACACATCGTCGTCTGCGGCGGGGGCATCGTCGGCCTCAGCTGTGCGTACTATCTCGCCCGTGAAGGGCACCGCGTGACGCTCATCGAGCGCGACGCCGAGGGCCACGACACCTGCGCCGGCGGCAGCGCTGGCTACGTGTCGCCGAGCCACGTCATCCCGCTCGCCGCGCCCGGCATGGTAATGCTCGGGCTGAAATGGATGATGAGTCCGCGCAGCCCGTTCTACATCAAGCCGCGCCTCGACGCCGATCTCCTCCGCTGGGGCTGGCTCTTCTGGCGCTCCTGCACGCAGCAGAACATCGACCGCAGCGCGCCCATCCTGCGCGACCTCTGCCTTGAGAGCCGGAAACTCTTCGTCGAACTCGCCGCAGGGGCGGGCAACGATTTCCAGCTCGAGCAGCAAGGCCTGCTCAACCTCTGCAAGACCCAGGAAAAACTCGACCACGAGTCGCACGGCCTGGCCCACCTCGCCAACGAGCTCGGGGTCGAGGCGCAGGTGCTCGACGCCAAGGCAACCGCCGCGCTCGACCCCGGCGTGAAGATGGACGTGCTTGGCTCCGTCTATTTCCCCATCGATTGCCACATCACGCCGCGGCGGTTTGTCGCGACGCTGAGTGCGATGCTGAAACAGCAGCGCGTGGAGTTTCGCTTTAACAGTCCCGTGACCGGCTGGCGCACGAGCGGCGGACGTATCGCCGCAGTGCAGACCGCCCTGGGCGAAATCGAAGCCGATGAATTTATTCTCGCCGGCGGCTCATGGTCGCCCGGGATGATGCAGGGCCTCGGCGTGCGGCTGCCCATGCAGGCGGGCAAGGGCTACAGCCTCACCCTCGAAAACCCGCGCATTTTGCCCAAGCGCCCGCACATCTTCACCGAGGCGCGCGTGGCGGTGACGCCGATGGGTAAGACCCTGCGCTTCGGCGGCACGATGGAAATCAGCGGTATCAACCGCGACGTCCGGCCCGAGCGCGTGCAGCAGATCATCGAGCAGGTGCCGCGGTATTTCCCGGAGTTTACCCCGGCGGATTTCGCCGGCGTGAAACCCTGGCACGGCCTGCGTCCGGTTTCGCCCGACGGCATGCCATACGTCGGACGCTTCCGTAATCACTCAAATCTCATCGCCGCCTGCGGCCACGCGATGCTGGGTGTCACCCTCGGGCCGATCACCGGCTTGCTCACCGCTGACATCATCGCGGAAAGAAAACCGACCGTCGCCCTGGAAACGCTCAACCCCAATCGCTTCGGCTGAAGCGC
>JAFEGO010000022.1 GCA_018239845.1 Verrucomicrobiota bacterium | reverse complement strand
TGCGGCGGCCATCCAATACAAACGCCCGCTCGGCTGGGGCGACCGCATGGTGGTGCGCACCTGGATCGTGCATTTCACCGAGACGGGATGTCGCGTGGCGTTTGAAATCGTGAAGCTCCCGACGCGGAAACGCGTGTGCGACGGGCACTGCGATTACACCTTGGTGACGCTGGAAAACGGCCGCTCGACCCCGATCCCGGAGGATGTTCGTGCGCGCTATTCCATTTAAGGAGAACGGCCTGCGCAGGGGGGTAGCTAGAATTGTGTTGTGTTTGGCCGCCGATTGTGTGTCCTAAGGGCTTATCGTTAGAGATAGCGTTAGGCGACAGTATCTGGTGAGTCGTTGGCTGAGCGTTTGGCTTAAGTGATGATTTCGAAACCCAAGTCGGGAACGGACTGCTAGCAGACGAAGGATCTACGAGACATCACATGGGTAACTCCAAACTATACGTCGGCAATCTGTCCTTCAAGACCACCGAAGACGAGCTCCGCTCTGCTTTCGGCCAATTCGGCTCCGTCACCGACGTTTACGTCGCGATGGACAAGATGACCGGTCGTCCCCGCGGTTTCGCGTTCGTCACGATGGGCACCGAAGACGAGGCCAAGCAGGCCGCTGAGAAGATGAATGGCACCGATCTCGGTGGCCGTCAGCTCACCGTCAATGAGGCCCGTCCCAAGGAAGAGCGCCCGGGTGGCGGCTTCGGCGGTGGCGGCGGCGGCGGCGGTCGTGGCTTCGGCGGCGGCGGCGGCGGCGGTGGCCGTGGCGGCTTCGGCGGCGGCGGCGGCCGTGGCGGCGATCGCGATCGTCGTTACTAATCGATCTGTTCTAACGAACTGATTTTCGAGGGACGGAGTCCTTTGGGGCTCGGTCCCTTTTTGTTTTTATATCCCGGCCGGGGCGGTTGCCCTGCGCTGGCTTTGGTGTGGGAGCGGGTTTAGCCTGTGACTGTGCCGCAACCCGCGGGGTAAACCCGCTCCTCCATCTCAGGATTTCTTATGTCTTTTAAAGCTCTCAATCTCTCCGAGTCCGTCCTTCGCGGCGTGCAGGCTGCCGGTTACACGGACCCCACGCCCATCCAGCTCCGCGCCATCCCCGTCGTCCTCGGCGGCGGCGACCTCATCGCCTCGGCCCAGACCGGCACAGGCAAAACCGCGGCCTTCGCGCTGCCCGTCCTCTCCCGCCTCGGCAACCATGGCCGCCCGCGCGTGCTCGTGCTCGAGCCCACGCGCGAACTCGCCGCGCAGGTCGAGACCGCGTTCCGCGATTTCGCCCGTTTCACCGATCTCCGCACCGTCGCCGTCTTCGGCGGCGTCGGCTACGGTCACCAGCGCCAGGAGCTCAAGCGCGGCGTCGACATCATCGTCGCCACGCCCGGCCGCCTGATGGACTACCTGAAGGAGCGCACGATCACGTTGCAGGATATCAGCATCCTCATCCTCGACGAGGTGGACCGCATGCTCGACATGGGCTTCCTCCCCGTGGTGAAGGACATCATCAACCGCTGCCCGCGCGAGCGGCAGACGCTGTTTTTCTCCGCCACCGTGCCGCCCGAGATCCAGGCCGTGGCCTCTTTCGCGCTGCGCAATCCCGCGCGCGTCGAGTGCGGAGTCAACCGCTCGGTCAACGAGTCGGTGAAGCACGCGCTCTATCCCGTTTCGCAGGAGCAGAAGTTCGACCTCCTCGTGGCGCTCCTGGCCAAGACCGACTTTGACAGCGTGCTCGTGTTTTCCCGCACGAAGCACGGCGCCGACAAGATCGCGCGCCGCCTCAAGGCCGCCAACCACTCCGTCGCCGTCCTGCACGCCAATCGCTCGCAGAACCAGCGCATCGAGGCCCTCGCGGGCTTCAAGTCCGGCAAGTACGAGGTGATGGTCGCGACCGACATCGCCGCGCGCGGCATCGACGTCGCGGGCGTCTCGCACGTGATCAACTACGACGTGCCGGAAAAGCCCGAAGACTACGTGCACCGCATCGGCCGCACCGGCCGCGCGCAGGCCGTGGGCGACGCCTTCACGCTCGTGACGCCGGAGAACGCGGGCGACATCCGCGACATCCAGCGCTTCATCGGCGCGAAGATCCCGGAGCTCCGCCTCGAGGGCTTTGATTACAAGGCCTCCGCACCGCGACCGGCCGGTCCGGAGCTGCAGCGCCCGAAGGGCAGCCTGCCCGGGCAGATCCGCCACAAGGGCAGCTTCAACCGCTACCGCGGCCGCCGCTGATTTTTGTAGCGCAGGCGTCCCGCCTGCCTTCGTGTGAGGGTGTAGGCGGGGACGCCTGCGCTACTCATGCCGACCTCTGCCGCTGTCGAAAAGCACCTCGCCGCGCTGCGCGCGTGCGAGCTTTGCCCGCGCATGCACCGGCCTGCTGTTGGTGGTCGCGCGGTCACGGGCAAGGTGCTGCTCGTCGGCCAGGCGCCGGGCGACAAGGAGCCGGTGCTCGGCCGGCCCTTCGCGTGGACGGCGGGACGGACCCTGTTCAAATGGTTTCACGGCGCGCTCGGCTGGAGCGAAGACGAGACGCGCGACCGGATTTACTTCGCGGCGGTGTGCCGTTGTTTCCCCGGCAAGCGCCCGACCGGCGGCGACCGCGTGCCCGCGCCCGATGAAATCGCCAACTGCGCGGCGTGGCTGGAAAAGGAATTCGCGCTGCTGCGGCCGACGCTCGTGCTGCCGGTCGGCAAACTGGCGATCGGCCAATTCCTCGGCGAGCGCCCGCTGACGGAAACCATCGGGCAGCAATTTGAAATCACCTGGCGCGGCTACACCGCGGACTGCATCCCGCTGCCGCACCCGAGCGGCGCCTCGCCTTGGCACCGCATGGAGCCGGGCCTGACGCTGCTCAACCGCGCGCTCACGCTGGTGGCTAAGCACGAGGCGATCCGGGCAGGGAAGAGCTAAATATCAGTTCACCCGATTCCAGACCTTCTGGCCGAGGACGGCGGCGCGGGCGAGCTTGGCGGAGGTGGTGCGCATCTCGATCATGCCTTCGGGCGAGCAGAAGGCGGCGTGGCAGGTGACGATGAGGTTGGGCGTCGCGGCCTCGATGTCCATGCGGAGGGGCTCGTCCTCGACCACGTCGAGGCCGGCGCCGGCGAGGTGGTCGCTGCGCAGGGCGGCGAAGACCGCGGCCTTTTGGGCGACGTCGCCGCGCGCGGTGTTCACGAGAAAGCTGCCGGGCTTCATCAGCGCGAGTTCGCGCGCCCCGATCAGGCCGCGCGTCTCGGTGGTGCTGGGGCAGTGGAGCGAGACGGTGTCGGAGATTTTCAGGAGTTCATCGAGCGATGTGACCTGTTCGATGCCGATGGCCTTGTGCGTGCCGGCGGGCACGTAGGGATCGTAGAACACCACGCGGAAGCCGAAGGCCTTGGCGCGCAGCGCGGTCGCGATGCCGATGCGGCCGAGGCCCACGAGACCGAGGGTCTGGGTGCGGAGGCGGCGCATCTTGTGCGAGACCTCGATCTGCCAGCCGAGCCGCTTGGCCTCGGCGTCGAGCGGGAAGAGTTGGCGGTAGAGCGCGAGGATGAGGGCGAGCGCGTGGTCGGCGACCTCCTCGGTGCCGTAGTCGGGGACGTTGCAGACGGGGATGCCGGCGGCGGCCGCGGCGACGGTGTCCACGCGGTCGTAGCCGACGCCGTTGCGGATGATGGCGCGGCAGTTTTTCAGTTTCGCGATGACCTCGGCGCCCATGAGCGGGCCGTGCCAGAGGATGAGGGCGCGGGCGTCGAAGACCTCGGCGGGGAAGGGCGCGTTGAAATCGAGCCACACCGTGCGCACCTCGGCGACGTCGGCGAGGTGCGGCGTCTCGACCGAGGCGGAGGAGTCGGTGAACTTGTATTCGCGGGGGCAGAGGATGGCGACGAGGGGGCGGGGGCTCATGGAAAAACCTTTGACCCTAGTTTGCCCGAGTGGCACGGATGCGGAAGCCATAACCGCGCTCCCCGTGAAATCCCTGTCCAAAATCCTCCTCTGCCTGTCGTTCTCGCTCCTGTTCGCCGCCCCGGTGCTCCGGGCCCAGCGCGAAAAGCTCCCGCCGGAGGACGTCGATTTCGTGGAAAAGACCTGGCCCACGGCCAAGAAGACGAGCACCGGCATCCGCTACATCATCCAGCAAAACGGCACCGGCGAGTCGCCGAAGCCCGGCGACCTCCTCTCCGTGCTCTACGTCGGCAAGCTGCTGACGGGCGAGACCTTCGACGAGCAGATCAACCCGGAAAAGCCGATCAAGTTCCGCGTCGGGCGCGACATGGTGATCCAGGGTTGGGACCAGATCCTGCAGCTCATGAAAAAGGGCGAGCGCCGCCTGGTGATCATCCCCTCCGAGCTGGCCTACGGCACCCGCGGCAAGCCGCCGAAGATCCCGCGCGACGCGACCCTGCTGTTCGTGATCGAGCTGAAAGACATCGAGCGCGAGCAGTGAGCGCCGCCTAGGCGGACCGGGGCCGCTGGGCCCACAGGCTGTCGGCGGTGTAGAGCGCGAGCCCGCCCCAGATGAAGGCGAAGGCCGTGGCCCGCTCCGGGGAAAACGGTTCGTGGTAAACCGCCACGGCGAGGGCGAACTGCACGGTGGGCGCGATGTACTGCAGCAGGCCCAGCGTGGCCAGGCGCACGCGCCGCGCGCCGTAGGCGAAGAGCAGCAGCGGGATCGAGGTGATCACGCCCGCGCTGAGCACGAGCACATGGCTGCGCACATCCACGCGGCCGAGCGCGCCGGCACCCGTGTGGTGCTGCCAGAGCAGAAAACCAAGGGCGAGCGGAGCGAGCAGCGCCGTCTCGACGGTCAGGCCGGTGAGCGGGCCGAGCGCGGATTTTTTCTTCAGCAGGCCGTAGAAGCCAAAGGTGCCCGCCAGCGCCAGCGCGATGAAGGGCAGGTGGCCGAGCCCGATGATCTGGAGCAGCACGCCGACCGCGGCGCAGGCGATGGCGGCCCACTGCGCCGGCCGCAGGTGCTCGTGCAGCACGAGCTTGCCGAGCGCGACGTTGACGAGCGGGACCAGGAAGTAGCCGAGGCTGCACTCGAGGACGTGGCCGGTGTTGACGCCCCAGACATAGACGAGCCAGTTCGCCGTGAGCAGGACGGCGCTGAGGAAATTGAGCCCGGCCGAGCGCCACGTGCCCAGCGCGGCGCGCACCGCGGCCAGCCCGCCGTCGGCGCGCAGCGCGATCACGCCGAGCAGAAACAGCAGCGACCACACATGCCGGTGGGCGATGAGCTCCACGGGATTGATCGCCGCGAGCTGCCGCCAGTAGAGGGGCACGAGGCCCCAGATGAAGTAGCACAGGCCCGCGGCAAACGCCCCGCGGCCGGCGGCGCCGCGCGCGGCCTCGGTGCTCATTTATTCGCCGCGTGCGTGTAGCTGTAGTGCTCGCGGAATTCGGCCTCGGCCTGGGTGCGCGCGGCGTCGGCGCTCAGGCCGGTCGCGGTCAGCTCGGCCACGCGGCGGTCCACCCAGCGCAGCTTGAAGGCCACCTCGGTGTCCGTGGCGATGGCGGGGTTCTCCTTCGGCTTTTTCTCCTTCTTGCTGAAGAAATGGCAGCCGGAGGTGGAGAAGGCGGCCAGCAGCACGGCGACGGACAGGGTGAGGGAGCGTTTCATGGTTTTGAGTGGTTTCAGGTTAAAGCGCAGGAGTGGGACCGCGAGTGAATCTTTTTGGTTTCATGGAAGGTGAAACCTTGTTTGGCTGGCCCGAGAATGAGCGATGAGACTCCGCCGCCGTTGCGCCTGAAGCCGCGTTCGCGACTTGAAGGCGAGGCCGCGCCATCCGCTCCCGCTCCGGCCCCGGTGACTCCCCCGCCGGCCGCGGCCGAGCCAGCCGCCGGCGATGCGGCGGGCAAGCTGCGCCTGAAGCCCAAGATTTCCCTCGCGCCCGCGGCCGAGACTCCCGCCGCCGCGCCGGCCGTTCCAACTCCTCCGCCCCCACCGCCTGCGGCGACTCCGGCGGAGGGCGAACGCCCGCGGCTGAAGCCCCGCATGAGCCTCGCGCCGGCCGAGCCCGCACCTGCGCCCGCACCGGCCCCCGAGCCGATCGCCGCTCCTCCGCCTCCTGCACCGGAGCCGCCGCCCCCCGAAGTGAGCGAGCCGGTCCCGGCGGAGAGCGCCGCCGCGGACGACGCCGCGCCGAAATTCAAACTCAAGGTCAAGCCGCCGGGCGGCGGCCCCGCCCGGATGCCGGGTGCGCCCGCGCCCGCCGCTGGAGGCGCGGAAGCGCCAAAGGATCCGCCGCCCTTCCCCGTGGTGAAGCCGCCCGGGCCCACCCGCCCGCCGCTCGCGGTGCCGCACATGCGCGCGCCCGAAGGTGTCGAGGAAGAGGATATTCAGCCCAAGGCCCCGCCGCCCAAAAAGTTTGGGAAAAAGAAAAACCGCTGGCTGCTGCCCGTCGTCGGCCTCGTCGTACTCGGCGTGGCGGCGTTCGTGGTCTATAAATTTTTCCTCGCTCCGCCGCCGCCTCCGCCCGCACCGGTCGTGAAGAAGCCGGCCGCGCCCGCGCCGGTGGCCAAGCCCGCCGCGGCGCCCCAGCCGGCGCAGGGCGGCGGTCTGATCGGCGCCGGGCAAAACGCGATCACCGAGCGCCGGGCGAAGGAGCAGGCCCGCGTCGATGCGCTGCTCAACGGCCAGGATGTGCCCGACGGCCGCGCGATCGCCACCCCGCCGCCTTCCTCGCTCTCCGGTGCGGCCACGGCGCCCAAGCCCGCGCCCGGCCCGACGACGGCCACCGCGCAGGCCACGACGCAGATCTCCCCCGGCCTTAGCGTCACGAGCTCGACCGAGCTCACGGCGGGCGCAGCCAGCGCCGCCTTCCGGACCTTTGTCGCCAATGCGCGCATCAGCGGCGTCTTCCAAGGCGCGCCGCCGAAGGCCTTCATCAACGGCGCGCTCTACCGCGCGGGCGACCTCGTGTCGCCCGCGCTCGGCATCCGTTTCTTCGGCCTCAACAGCGAGCAGAAGACGATCACCTTCCGCGACGAATCCGGCGCGATCGTGACGCGGAAATACTGATCCGCGCGGTGGCTGCGGGCAAAAGCCCTCAGCCCACCGTCCAGCTCTGCCGGCCTGTGACCTTCGCCGGCTTGAGCCCGGGGAGATTTACCTCGGCGGTCACGCCCTTCGGCAAGGTGAGGCTCACCGCCACGCGTCCGCCATCACGGCGCCACGCGGTCGTGATCAAGCCCTGCGGAGTGGGCAGCGTGCAGCCGCCGTGCTCGCCGACGAAGACGGGGGCGAAGCTCACGGTCTTCCATGCGGGCGAGGTCTGCCGCACTCCACCGATGATCTGCATGAGGTGGAAGAGCGGATGCGCCGACCACGCGTGTGAGTGGCTGATGGGAAACTCCGGGTGGTCTTCGTACAGCTCGAAGGTCGAGCCGTAGGCGACCATCGGCTCCCAGCGGGGGCGGATGTGCGCCACGACCTTCTCGCCGTGGCCGCGCGCGGCGAGCAGCGAGTACACGTAGGTGATCCAGTAGGCGCTCGGCTTGGCCGTGTGGCCCGACTCGTCGGCGAGGTAGGCGAGGAGGAATTTTTCCATCGCCGGCTCCGACTGCGGCGCGAGGCCGCTCATGATCGCCAGCACCTGCGCGTGCGGCGAGGTGCTCTTGAGCACGCGGTCCTTCGCGTCGAGGCCGTCGCCCATGAGGCCCTTTTTGTTCACGAAACCCTTCAGCTTCGCGCGGAGCTGCTTGGCGCGCTTTTCGCAGGGCAGGGCGGCCTTGGGGTCGCGGTTGAGGCGGTGCAGCGCGGCGAGGCGCTCGAGCGCGAGCATGAACCAGAGGTTGTAGATGCTCGACGCGCCGTCGCGCGGGAGCTCGGTCCAGTCGAGGAAGAGCCAGTAGCGCTTGTCGTAGCGGAGGAGGCCGTCCTTGCCGGTGTGGGCGTCGAAGTACTT
Source organism: Verrucomicrobiota bacterium (assembly GCA_018239845.1). Classification (GTDB taxonomy): domain Bacteria; phylum Verrucomicrobiota; class Verrucomicrobiia; order Opitutales; family Opitutaceae; genus CAIRCN01. Next base: position 48,274 of record JAFEGO010000022.1, on the reverse strand, counting down.
CAACACGCCGTCGATCACCGCGCGCTGGTCGCGGAAGGGCTGCAGGTCGCCCGTCTGCCAGTAGTAGTCCCACTGCGTGATGATCCAGATGAGGGTGAAGTCGGGCAGCACGCAGTTGTGCGCCATCGTCGGGGCATGGCCGTAGGTGAGGCCGTCGGCGGTGGTCTGGCCGCCGATCTGGTAGATGCCGCGGCGGAAGAGCCGCGCGTCACCGCTGAGGTGAAAGGTGTTCCACGCCTGCACGCGCGCGTCGCCCCACCACTGCGCCTGCTCGCGCCACGGCGTATCGACGTAGGCGTCGAGCATGCAGTTTTGCTGCGACCACGCACAGGTGGCCCAGATGCGCTCCAGCGTTTTATCGGAGCTTTGGAACGAGCCGCGGATATCCAGCGGATAGCCCGTGCGGCGCAACGTGAGCGAGATATGCAGCGGCGCGGCGGTGTTGCGCACCGTGACGGTGACATGCCGGAACCCGTACGGGTGGTAGAACATGTGCTCCGTGCGGCCCGCGCGGCAGGTGACGCGCCCGCTGAAGGCGCAGCTGCTGCCATCGGGAAACTTGAGCGCGGGCTTCAGCGTGGCGGGATCGACGACCTCGGTGTAGGCGAAGTCCACGACCTCGCCACCGCGCCCGCCGGCGACAGCGAGCGAGAAGTTGCCGACGACGGGCCGGCCCACGTCGATCAGGAAGCTGCGGAAGCGGCCCGGCCCGGTGGCCGGCACCTCGAAGCCCTCGGCGGGCTGAGGCGCGATGGCCTGGTGCGAGTGGTCCTCGTTCTGGCGCAGCAGGTAGAGGTGGCGCGAGGTCTCCCAGCCGGCGCCGCACTCGCCTTCGCCGGTGCCGATGATCTGGCCCGGGCGGTTGGCCTCCTCGAACATCAGCGGGATACCGCGCGGCTCGAGGCTGCGCCACGGCAGCACGCCCCACGGCTGGCTGCCCGGCGCGGACCACGAGCTGTCATCAAAATCCGGATTCATCCAGTCCGACGGGCAGGCGCGCGCGTCGAAGTTCTCGACGGGGAAAAGCTGCGTGCTCGCGTTGACCATGTCGCGGCGGATGCCGGGTTGCTGGATGCACTTCCAGGTGCGGTCGCTCTGCAGGCGCACCTTGCCCCACTCGGCGGCGAGGAGGAGACCGGCGTAGCCCTGGTTGAGGTACTGGAAATTGCTGAAGCCGGGATTGTAGGCGCGGATGGCGATGATGTTGCGGCCGGGCACGAGCCAGCGGGCGACGTCGATCTCATCGTAGGGCCAGTGCGACTGGAAGCCGCGTGCGGGGCCGCGGCCGACGAAGGCGCCGTTGATGTAGAGGTGGTACGACTGGTCCACCGTAATGAAGAGCGGCGCCGAGCGCGGCACGCGGTCGAGCGTGAAATCGCGGCGGAACAGCACGTAGGAATTATGCAGGTCCCAGCGGTTGTCGTAGAACCAGATCCAAAGGGACCGGCCGAAAATCTGATCTTCGCGCGAGGCAGGGGAAGCGGGGCGGCTCATGGGGGTGAAAGCCGCACCTCAACACGTCCGCTCCTCGCGGTCCAGTCCCGACGCGCCGTGTGACGCGGATGTTGCCGGGCGCTACTTGCTCAGCACCGCGTCGCGGATGCCGCGGAGGAGGACAGGGTCGGTGGCGATGCCGAGGATGCCGTTTACGACGAACTGGATGCCGACGCAGAGGAGGAGGAAGCCCATGATTTTGGTCAGGGCGTTCATGCCGTTGACGCCCATCACGACGACGATCTTGCCGGAGAGGCGCAGGCTGAAATACGTGAAGAGCGCCACGCTGACGATGCCGAGGATGATCGCGACGTAGTCCAGCCAGTGCGTGGCGAGCGAGGTGAAGCCGAGGGTGACGGCGATGGCGCCGGGGCCGCTGAGCATCGGCATGGCGAGCGGGGAAAACGCGATGTCGCGCTTAGCGCGCGCGGCCTCCTGCTCGTGGTCGGTGGCCTTGTCGGCGCGGGGCTTGGGCAGGAGCATGCCGGAGCCGATACCGGCGACGAGCAGGCCGCCGGCGATGCGCAGGCCGGGGATCGAAATGCCGAAGAAGCCCATCAAAAACGAACCGCCGATCAGGAAGGCCACGAGAATGCCCACCATGTAGAAACACGCAGCGCGGAGCTGCTGCTCGCGGCGCGCCTCGCTGTCGCCCTCGGTGATGGCGAGGAAGGTCGGCGCGGCGGAGAGCGGGTTGATCAGGGGCAGCAGCGCCACGATGGTGCCGAGGATGAGTTCCCAGAAATGGGTGGCGTGATTCATGGCGGGGTGGGAAAATTACCAGGTATCGACCGGGCCTTTCGGCACCGGGATCGCGAGACGGTCGAGCGCATTGGCCTCGCCGGGCGGGAGCATGAAGGACGCGGTCATCGGCTGCGGCGCGAATTTTTCGAGGAGATTGCCGGCGTCATCGCAGAACTGCGCGCGCCATTTCAGGTACGAGGCGACGACGGCCTCGAAGTCCGCGCGCGAGGTGATCGTGATGATGCCGGTCTTGAAGGGCTTGGCCGGGCCGAAGCGCTTGGCGTACCACGGGGCGACCTTGCGGAAAAGCCGCGCGCCGTGCTCCTCGCCGTAGAACTCGAGGTAGCGCTCGAAGTGGCGGCGCAGCACGCGGAGGCGCTCGTTGAAATCGGGCTCGGGGGTCGATTCGCCGGTGCGCAGGAGGTGCTCGGTGCGGCGGAAAATCCACGGATCGTAAAACGCGCCGCGGCCGATGCTCACGCCGGCGCAGCCCGTCTCGTCGAGCATGTGCTTGGCGGCCTCGGGCGTGGTGACGTCGCCGTTGCCGATGACCGGGATGTTTTTGACGGCCTGCACCACGGAGCGGATGCCGGCGAGGTTCACGGTGCCGGAGAAGCCCTGTGCGCGGGTGCGGCCGTGGACGAAGATCGCGGCGACGCCGACATCCTCGAGCACGCGGGCGAGGTCGGGGGCGGTGAGGTTGTCGTCATCCCAGCCGAGGCGCATCTTGGCGGTGACGGGGATCTTCACGGCGTCGATCATGCCGCGGACGAGGGCGGCGGTCTTATCGAGCTCGTTCATCATGGCGGAGCCGCCGCCGATGTTGACGACCTTTTTCACGGGGCAGCCCATGTTGATGTCCACGGACTGGGCACCCATTTCCTGACAGATCACCGCGGCGTCGCGCATCTCCTCCGGCACGCTGCCGAAGAGCTGGATGGCGAGCGGGCGGTCGCCCGGAGCGGAGGCGACGAGCTTGAGCGCGATGCGGTTGCGCTCGATCAGCGAGCGGGCGTTGACGAGGTCGGTGGTGGCCCAGCCGAGCCCCCCGAGCTCGCGCAGCGTCAGGCGCATGGGCAGGTTGGTGTACCCCGCGAGCGGCGAGAGGAAAAGATTGGAGGAAAGCTCGTAGGGCCCGAGGCGCATGAAAGGAAAGGCTGATACCTAAACGTTGCCCGGCGGAGCCGCAAGCGGTGAGGCGGGGCTTGTATTTTGGCGCAATGGCCTCACCGTGATATAACCTAAACCGGTCGTTATGGCGAAGATGCCTCACTCCAAAGTACCCGCCCAGGAGCGGCTGTATCGCGCGCTGTTCGAGCACGCGAGCGATGCGATTATTATTTTTGAGCCGAAGAGGGAGGTCATCCTGGAGGCCAACCGGCAGGCTTTGCAGCTGTACGGGTTCAAGCGCGCGGAGTTTATCGGGCGCAGCCTGCTCACGATTTCCGCCCAGCCGGCGAAGGGCCGGCGATGCGTGCGCGAGACGCTGCGCCGCGGGCGGATGCCGATGTTTGAGTCGATCCAGCGCCGCAAGGACGGCACGCCGCTGGTGCTCTCGATCACGGCGGCGGTGGTGGACTACAACGGCCGGCGCGCGATCCTCAGCATCAACCGCGACATCACGCAGTGGCGCCGGGCGGAGGAGGCGCTGCGCGCGAGCGAACAGCAGCTGCGCGCCGCGCGCGAGGCGAGCCTCGACGCGATCTACGTGCTCGAGAGCGTGCGCAACCGCCGCGGGCGCATCACGGATTTCCGCTATGTGGATGTGAACCGCCCGGCCGCCGCCCTGGTGTCGATGCGGCCCAAGGCGATGCTGGGCCGGACGCTGCTGGAGATCTTTCCCGGCGCGCGGCCGAGCGGCTTTCTGGAGAAATTCCGCCAGGTGGCGGAGACGGGCCGGCCGCTGCTCGAGGAGTTCGAGGTGAATGTGCCGGGCATCCGCGGCACCTGGCTCCACCAGCAGGTGGTGCCGCTGGCCGGCGGCATCCTCATCACCACGCGTGACATCACGGCGACCAAGCGCGTGCAGGCGGAGCTCAAGGCCCTGCCACGGCGGATCATCGAGGCGCAGGAGACGGAGCGCCGCCGCGTGGCCCGCGAGCTGCACGACAGCGTGAGCCAGCTGCTGGCCTCGGCGCGGTAGCGGCTGCACGCCCTGGAGGAGCGGCTGCCGCCGACGGGCCGCCCGCTCGCCACCGGCGCGCGGGAGGCGGTGAACCGGGCGCTGGCCGAAGTGCGGCGCATCTCCCACGGCCTGCGCCCGCGCGAGCTCGACGACCTCGGCCTGGCCGCGGCGCTGCGCATGCTGGTGGAGGACTTCCAGCTCCGTACCGGCCTGGCGGTGACGCTCCGCGCCGGGCAGCTCGAACCGCGCTTGTCGCCGGACCGCGAGGAGATATGCTACCGGATTGTGCAGGAAGCCCTGACCAACATCGAGCGCCACGCGCGGGCGCGCCACGTCGTCCTCCGGCTGACCCGGAGCCGCCACGCCGTGCGCCTGGTCATCCGCGACGACGGCCGCGGCTTTGGCGCCGAGGGCCGATCGGCCGGCCTCGGCCTCGTGCACATGCGTGAGCGCGCCGAGCAGGTCGGCGGCACCTGCCTGATCGGCCCGGCGCGCGGCCGCGGCACGGAAATCGTCGCCCGGCTCCCGCTGCCGCCGGAGCCCGTCCAATCATGAGCGAACCGGACCGCAAACTCCGCATCCTCCTCGTGGACGACCACCCGCTCGTCCGCGAAGGCGTGCGCGCCTGCCTCACCCGCGTGCCGCACCTCGAGATCGTCGGCGAGGCCGGCGACGGCGTGGAGGCGCTCGCCATGGTCCGCCAGCTTGCCCCCGACGTGGTGCTCATGGACGTGAACATGCCCCGCATGAACGGCCTCGAGGCCACCGCGCGGCTGCGCGTGGAGGCGCCCAAGGTCCGCGTGCTCGCCCTCACGATCCATGACCGCGCGGAGTACACGATGCAGCTGATGCACTCGGGTGCGAGCGGCTGTGTGACGAAGGACGCGCCGCCCGCCGAGCTGATCCACGCGATCGAGGCCGTGGGCCGCGGCAGCAGCTATTACAGTGCGCAGGCCGCGCAGGCGCTGCGGCCCGCGCTGATGAATCCGAAGAAGGACGACAAGCTCTCGGCGCGCGAGCGCGAGGTGCTGGCGTTGATCGCCGAGGGTCTGGGCAACAAGGTCATGGCGGCGCGCCTCGGGCTCGATGTGCGCACGATCGAGTCGCACCGCAGCCGCCTGATGCGCAAGCTCGACATCCACTCGGTGGCCGGCCTCACGCGCTACGCGCTGGCCAACAGCTACGTGAAGCTGGGCTGAGCGCCCGCCCCGACCGGCCCGGTTGCCCCGGGCATTCACCCTACACAAAAATTGTGTAGCCTCCGCTTTTGCATGTGAATGCAAAGACTGTACACGTATTCAACAAGTCATTGGTGAATCTTGGTTTGAGAGCACTTTTTTCCCGAACGTAAGAAGCGCTTGTCATTCCTCCAGCCCCCACGCCCATGAACGCGGACCCTGCTTCCCCGGCCAACCTGCGCCTCCTGCACCTCGAGGACAACCTGGCGGATGCCGAGCTGATCCTCCTCCAGATCACCGCCGAGTGGCCCGGCTGTGAGATCCATCGCGTGGATACGCGCCACGATTTCCTGACGGCCCTCCAGCGCGGCGGGTTCGATCTCATCCTGTCGGACTTCTCCCTGCCCAATTTCAACGGCCTCGAGGCGCTCACCCTCGCGCGGCAGTACGCCACGGACACGCCCTTCATCTTCCTCTCGGGCACCATCGGCGAGGACAACGCCGTGCAGGCCCTGAAGAGCGGCGCCGCGGACTACATCATCAAGGACCGGCCGAAGCGCTTTGTCGCCGCCATCCGGCAGGCGCTGGCGCACGTGCAGGAGACGGTCCGGCGGCGCGACTCCGAGGCGCAGGTGCGCGAGCAGGCCACGCTGCTCGACAAGGCGCGCGACGCCATCATCGCGACCGACCTGGAGCACCGCATCACCTATTGGAATGCGCGCGCCGAGGAGATCTACGGCTGGCCCGCCGAGGAGGCGGTGAACCACCGTCTCGAGGAGCTGCACCTGCACGCCGATCCCGGCCGCTTCGCCTCGGCCCGGGCGAAGCTCAACGCCAGCGGCGAGTGGCGCGGGGAGTTTATCATCCAGTCCCGGGATGGCCGCACCCTGCAGGTCGAGAGCACGTGGAGTCTCGTGATGGGGGCCGACGGCCGGCCGCGCTCGATCCTCTTCATCGACACCGACGTCACCGAGCGGCGCCGGATGGAGGCGCAGATCCACCGGGCCGAGCGCATGGAGAGCATCGGCATGCTGGCCGGCGGCGTGGCCCACGACCTCAACAACGCCCTCGCCCCGATCCTCATGGCGGCGGAGCTCCTGCGCGCGCATGTGACCGACCCGGAGGACCGGCGGTTTGTGGACAGCATCGAGGCCAGCGCCCAGCACGGCGCGGCCCTCGTGCAGCAGCTGCTGACCTTTGCCCGCGGCTCCGAAGGCCAGCGCACCTCGGTCGATATCCCCCACCTGCTCGCCGACGTGCAGAAGCTGCTCGGCACCACCCTCGCCAAAGACATCGACCTCAGCGTCGAGACGGTCGGCGAGCCGTGGCCCATCCTGGCCGAGGTCACCAAGGTGAAGCAGGTGTTGATCAACCTCTGCCTCAACGCCCGCGATGCCATGCCCGAGGGCGGCCGCATCGAGATCCTCGCCGGCAACACCACGATCGGCGGGCGGCACGTCCTCTCGCAGCCGGGGGCCCAGCCCGGCTCCTACCTGCGTATCGCGGTGCGAGATACGGGTACCGGCATCCCGCCGGACGTGCTGGGCCGGATCTTCGACCCGTTCTTCACCACCAAGCCCGCGGGCAAGGGCACCGGGCTCGGCCTCTCGATGGTGGCCGGCATCATCAAGAGCCACGGTGGCTGGATCAACGTGGAGAGCCACATGGGGCAGGGCACGCTCTTCGAGCTGTATTTCCCCGTGCGCGACCCGGCGCCGGGCACCCCGTCCGGCTCGGCGGCCCCGTCCGTGACGAAGGGCCGCGGCGAATCGATCCTGCTGGTCGACGACGATCCGGCGGTGTGCGACGTCTTCAAGGCCGTGCTTGAGCACGCGGGCTACGGGGTGGTGGCGGTGGGGACCGGGCCGGCGACGCTTGCCGAATTTGACCGGCGGCCGGGGGCCTTTGCCGTGGTGATCACCGACATCATGATGCCGGGTATGAACGGCGGTGAAGTCATCCGCGCCCTGCGCGCCCGCAGCCCGCGCCAGCCCTTGCTGGCGATCAGCGGCCTGATGGACCCCGAGAAGCTGGCCGGCCTGCGCGACCTCAACCCGCCGGTGGAGTGCCTCGCGAAACCGATCCTGCCGGAAAAGCTGCTGCTCACCCTGCGCCGCATCATCGACACGGCGGCGCGGCCGGCGTGAATGGATCGGGGTAGGAGCCTGCTTGCAGGCGATCTTGGGTTTCGCTGCGCCAAACATCGCCTGCAAGCAGGCTCCTACACCCGACCATCTGGCGATGAGCCTTAAGCAGGGCAGGTCTCTGCCCCGCCCTACTTCAAGCCAGCGCCAGTTTCATGCGGCGCAGCGCCTCGGTCAGCGTGGTGCGCGGGCAGCCGAAGTTGATGCGCACGTGCGAGCCCTTGGGCGCGCCGAAAAACGCGCCGTCGCTCAGGCCGACGCCGTGTTTTTCAAAATGGGCGATGGGGTCGGCGAGGCCGAGCGCGCTCACGTCGAGCCACGCGAGGTAGGTGGCCTCGATGGGCGCGGCGACCTTCACGCCGGGGAGCTCGCGCGCCACGAAGTCGAGGAGGTAGTCGCGGTTGCCGCGGAGGTAGGCGAGCAGGGCCTGGCGCCACGGCTCGCTGTCGCGGTAGGCGGCCTCGCAGGCGGTGAAGCCGAGGATGTTGACCTCGGCAACGATGCCCGTGGTGGCGCGGACGAACTGCGCGCGGAGCGTCGCATCGGGGATGATCGCGATGGAGGTGCCGAGGCCGGGGACATTGTAGGTCTTGCTCGGGGCCATCAGCGTGATGGTGCGCTGCGCGATCTCCGCGCCGAGCGTGCCGGTCGGGATGTGCGGCAGCTTCGGATCGAGGATGAGGTCGCAGTGGATCTCGTCGGAGCAGAGGATGAGGTTGTGCTTCAGGCAGAACTCCGCGAGGCGCACCAGTTCCTCCCGGCGCCAGACGCGGGCGAGGGGGTTGTGGGGATTGCAGAGGAAGAAGAGCTTCGTGCGGGGCGTGACGGCGCGCTCCAGCGCGGCCCAGTCGATGGTCCACGCGCCATCCTGCAGCACGAAGGGCACGGTGACGGAGGCGCGGCCGGAGTTCTTCGGCGCGCTCATGAACGGCGGGTACACCGGCGAGAGCGAGAGCACCTCGTCGCCCGGCTGCGCGAAGGCCTGGGAGGTGACGTTGAGGCCGACGACGAGGCCGGGCAGCCACACGATCCACGCGGGGTCGATGGTCCAGCCGTAGTTGCGCGCCATGGCATCGACCACGGCGTCGACGGTGGACTTCACCGGGCGGGCGTAGCCGAAGATCCCGTCGTCCACGCGGCGGCGCACGGCGTCGATGATCGCGGGGGAGGACTTGAAATCCATGTCGGCCACCCAGAGCGGGAGGATGTCGCGGCCGGCGTACTTCTGCCACTTCTGCGAATCGGTGCCGAGGCGCTGTGGGACGGTGTCGAAATCAAAGGTCATTTCGCCAAGCAAAAACCGCCGCGGGCCCGAGAGCACGGATTATTTCCGTCAGCCTGCGGTGTGCCGGGCGGGTTTGCGGGGCGGTGTGACGGATTTTCGCGGGTGTGACGGCACAGGGCGCGACGGTTTTGCGCAGCGGAAAAACCAGGTCCGAAACAAGCCGCGAACGCTGAGCCACTTAGCTGATCCGGCCCCGTCGGCATTCCGCGTGCAATAGCGGGGGCACTCAGTCCGTTTAACCACTTAAACCAACAAACATCCCAACTCATCATGAGAATCGTTCGTTACAGCTATCCTTCCTACCGCAACCTGTCGCCCGTCACGGGCGCCTTTAACCGTGCGCCGTGGTCCGGTCTCGAAAACGAGATCGACCGCCTCTTCCAGTCGGTCGTGACCGACGCGAGCCCGCGCTTCCCCGTCGATCTCTACGAGGACAAGGCCAACGCCTACGTCCGCGCCGAGCTCCCGGGCATCAATCGCGCCGACATCGGCGTGGAGCTGGCCGAGGGCGAGCTCACGATCACCGCGGCCCGCAAGACCCCGGCGACCGAGGGCCAGGCCGAGGAGACCTTCAACTACCGCCGCGTACTCACCGTGCCGGAGGACGTGCAGGCCGACCAGATCAGCGCCGCCTACGAGAACGGTGTCCTCACCGTCACGCTCCCGAAGCGCGCGGAGACCCAGCCGAAGAAGATCACCGTCGCGGTTAAATAACTGCTGCGGAAATCCCAAAGGCCAAAATCCAAAAACCAAAGAAATCTCAGAAAGAAAATCACCATGTCCCTGTTCAATACTCTGATTCCCTCGTTCACGCGCGGCACCGAGACCGCGAGCGCGCCCACCCAGACCGTGCGTCCGGCCTATGACGTCAAGCAGACGCCCGAGGCCTACCACGTCACGGCCTACCTGCCGGGCGTCGCCAAGGACGGTCTCGAAGTGACCGCCGAAGGCACCGAGATCCGCATCGCGGGTCGCCGGGCCTGGCAGCAGCCGGAAGGCTGGACGCCGCTCTATCGCGAGACGGCCGGCACCGCCTACGAGCTGACCCTCACGCACGACAACGCCATCGACGCGGATAAGATCTCCGCCGAGCTGACGGACGGCGTGCTGCGCGTCACGCTCCCGAAGGCCGAGGCCGTGAAGCCCCGCAAGATCGCGGTGAACTAACCTAACACGTTAAATAGCTATAGGAAAAATACTTATAGCGATTAACGCCCAACCGCCGGGTACCGCATACGCGGGCCCGGCGTTTTAGTTTTGTTCGATTGTGTCTGATTTCACTCCGCCTTCGACGGAGCCTTGATCAGCACGGACATCAGGACCGAGGTGGCGAGGACGCTGCCGATCACGCCGAGCGAGACGCCGATGGAGATATCGACCCAGTGCTCGATCAGCATCTTCACGCCGATGAAGACGAGGATGAGCGCGAGGCCGACCTTGAGGAAGCGGAAGAGCTGCATCACGCCGTTGAGCGCGAAGTAGAGCGAGCGCAGGCCGAGGATCGCAAAGATGTTGGACGTCAGCGCCACGAAGCTGTCGCGCGTGATCGCCAGCACGGCGGGCAGCGAGTCGAGCGCGAAGACCAAGTCGGTCGTCTCGATCACGATCAGCACGATGAAGAGCGGCGTGGCCATCTTGCGGCCGTTGTGGAGCGTGAAGAAGTGTCCGGACCGGTCGGCCTCGGCCGGCGCGACCGGGAAGAAACGGCGGAAGAGCCGCACCGCGGCATTGTGCGCGGGATCGACCTCCGTCTCCTTGCCGGGCAGCGCCATCTTGATGCCCGTGTAGATGAGGAACGCGCCGAAGATATAGAGCACCCAGTGGAAGCGCGCGATGATGCCGACGCCGACTAGGATGAAGACGGCGCGCATGAGCACGGCGCCGATAATGCCCCAGAAGAGCACGCGGTGCTGGTAGCGCGGCGGCACCTTGAAGTAGGCGAAGACGAGGATGAAGACAAAGACGTTGTCCACGCTCAGGCAGAGCTCGACGAGGTAGGCCGCGAGGAACTGCTGGCCCGCCTCCGCTCCGCGCCACCACCAGATCACGCCGGCGAAGATGCACGCCAGCGAGCCCCACACGCCGCACCAGCCCAGGGCCTCCTTCATCTTCACCTCGTGCGGATTGCGCTGCAGGACGCCGAGGTCGAGCGCGAGCATCGCGACGATGAAGAGGAAAAACGCGCCCCACGCCCACCAAGGCATGGTATCGAACACAGCGAAGAGGGGGGTCATCACCGCCGCAGTCTGGCGGAGTATTTTGGCCGCGGGCAAGGGGCGAGTGCGGCATTGGAAACAGCGCGGGGAATTTCCAGTGGCAGACGTGGGGGAATCCCGGAGGTTTTGACAAGGCGGAGGCCGGGGATTTGAGTCCCGCGCCATCCATGAAGCGCTTTTTCCTGTTTGTCCTCTGCTCTCTCACGCTCGCGGCGACGGCCCCGGTGAGCCGGGCCCAGTCCGACCCCACGCCGCCGGCCGATCCGGCCACGCCGGCTGAGACCAGCGGCGAGGATCACCACCACCCGGCGGCCAAGCCCGCGACCGCGCATCAGGACGAGATGGCGGCGCAGGCGGCAACCACCACGGCGGCGGTCGCAGCCGTGGCTGCGCAAAAGAACCCGGCCGTGGTGCGCACACCGGACTTCCTCGAGCACCTCGTGGATACCGTGCTCGAGCTTTTCAACGTCCGCAGCAGCGGCAACACGACGACGCACTACGTGATCAGTGCGCTGTTCTTCGTGGGTGCCATCCTGCTGCGGCGCGTGGTGACGGGGATCATTTTCAAGTGGCTGAAGAAGTTTGCGGAAAAGACCGAGACAACCCTCGACGACAAGCTCTTCCCCGCGCTCGAGTCGCCGGTGGCGACCTTCGTGATGGTGACCGGCATCTTCGCCGCGCTGAAGGTGCTGAAGCTCTCCGAGACCGCCGACCGCAGCATCAGCTACGGCTCGACCGTCGCGTTTTCCCTCGTGCTCTTCTGGGGCCTGCTGCGTGCCTTCGGTGCGATCATCGACCATGCGGCGGAGGTGGCGCGCGAAAAGCAGCTCGGCATCGCGGCCTTCATGCCATGGATCAAGAAGACGCTGATCACGGTCTTCGTCGTCATCGGCGTGCTGCTGACGGCGCAGAGCCTCGGCGCGGATGTGAAGGCGTTTCTCGCGGGCCTCGGCATCGGCGGACTGGCCTTCGCCCTCGCGGCGCAGGACACCATCGCCAACCTCTTCGGCTCGATCGTCGTCGCCATCGACCAGCCCTTCAAGGTCGGCGAGGCGGTGCAGATCGGCTCGACGGTGGGCATCGTGGAGGACATCGGCCTGCGCTCGACGAAGATCCGCAAGCTGGACAAGGCGCTCGTGATCATCCCGAACAAGGCGGTCGCCTCCGAGTCCATCACCAACCTCTCGCGCTTCACCGCGCGCCGCGTGGAGCAGACGCTGGGGCTGACCTACGACACCAAGCCGGCGCAGATGGAAGCGGTGCTCCAGGATATCCGCGAGGCGATCCAGGCGGAGCCGGAGGTGGACAAGAACTCCGTGGTGGTGGCCTTCACCAACTTCGGGGCGAGCTCACTCGACGTACTGGTGGTCTACATGACGCTGAGCCCGGATTTCCTCCCGCATCTGAAGCTCAAGGAGCGGCTCAACCTGAAGTTCATGCAGGTGGTCGCCGCGCGCGGCCTCGGCTTCGCCTTCCCGACCCAGACCGTGCAGCTCGACGGCGAGATCGCGCGCAAGCTGGTCGAGAAGAAGTAAGCGGTCTGGCGATTTTTGTAGGAGCCTGCTTGCAGGCGATTTCGTAGCGCCGGCATCTTGCCGGCATCCGAGCGATGGCCGGCTTCCAGTCGGTGTTACTTCAAGCCATCGCGTGCAAGCACGCTCCTACCGCGGAAACGGACCGAGCTACTTTGCAATCGCTATTGAGACACCGCGGAATCGGCATAGGATGATATTATGTCCAGCCATCCGCCCACGCCCACTCCCGCGCCCAGCGCCCAGCCGGTGCTGCTCTATGACGGCGAGTGCGGGCTGTGCAATGCGGTTGTGCGCTTCCTCCTGCGCCGCGACCGCGTGGGCCGGCTGAAATTCGCGCCGCTGCAAAGCGCGCCGGCGCAGGCGTACCTCGCCGCGCAGGGTCTGCCGACGGCGGATTTCGACAGCCTCGTCTTCGTGCCCGACTGGAATCATCCCGCGCCGGGCGCCGCGCTGCTCCGTACCGACGGCGCGCTCGCGGCCTTCGCCGAGCTCGGCGGCGGCTGGCGTATCATCGCCAAGCTGCGCGTGCTCCCGCGCTGGTTGCGCGACCCTTTCTACAAGCTCGTCGCGAAGACCCGCTACGCGATCTTCGGCGAGTACAAACCGCGCCCGCTGCCCAACCCGGCGTGGGCGGAGCGGTTTCTTGCTCGATAGGTTTTCCCGTTTCATGCGAGCTCTGTGGCCTTTCCTCGGCGTGGCGTTGCTGGCGCTTTGTGGCTGCACCAGTTCCATCGATCCCGCCGAGTCACCGCAACTGCTGGCCCACGAGGTTGTGATCCCTCGGGAATTTCGATGGGGTAAAAGCAATCCGGCCGTATTATCGTCGGCGGAAAGATACTTGGACGCCTACGAACAGGCCTGGTGGACGTGTGTGAAGGATTTCTCTGACGACATTAATCATCATTCCACAGTCGGTGATCATGCAGGAAGCGGATGGCCGGCGACCATTGCTGGTGCCGACGATGGTTACACGGCGGCCGAGCGGCGAATCAGGAAAATCCGAACGCAATACGGCGACCAAAAGGCGCAGGCCTTGCTGAAGGAAGCGTTGAAGTTTCCGGAGTAGGCCCTTGGGCCGCGAACTCAGTCCAGCGTCTGGCGGTAGCGTTTCACGCCGATGGTCATCGCGATGATGAGGAAGAGGGCGAGGGGCCAGAGCTCGGGGGCGATTTCGGCGAGGCCGTTTCCTTTTAAAAGGATGCCGCGGACGATGCGGAGGAAATGGGTGTTGGGCAGGCAGGAGCCGACCCACTGCGCCCACTCGGGCATGCCGCGGAAGGGGAACATGAAACCCGAGAGCAGGATCGACGGCAGGAAGAAGAAGAACGCCATCTGCACGGCTTGCAGCTGGTTTTGCGCGAGCGAGGAAAACGTGATGCCCATCGCGAGGTTGCAGGCGATGAAGAGCAGCGCCACGGCGTACACGAGCGCGAGGTTGCCCACCATGGGCACGCCAAAGATGAAACGCGCCGCCAGCAGGATCAGCGAGACCTGGATGTAGCCGACGACGATGTAGGGCAGGATTTTTCCGACCATCACCTCGAAGGGGCGCACCGGCGTCGCGAGGAGGTTTTCCATCGTGCCGCGTTCGCGTTCGCGGGTGATCGCGAGGGCGGTGATCACCACCATCGTCATCGTGAGCACCACGCCCATTAGACCGGGCACGACGTTGTACTGCGTGATGTTCTCGGGGTTGTAGTGCGCGTGGACTTGGAAATCCACCGGGCCGTCGGCGCCGCGCAGGCGGGCGTTGGGTCCGGTCAGATCGCGCGAGAGGACGGTGGAGGCGATGGCGCGCACGGCCGAGAGCGCCGGGCCGGTGGCGGCGGGGTCGGTGGCGTCGGCCTCGATGAGCACGGTGGGACGCTCGCCGCGCAGGAGCTGGCGCGAGAAATCCTCGGGGATGTTGATGACGAACTGCACGTCGCCGAGCTTGAGGAGCCGGTCCGCCTCGGCCTCGGTGGGCGCCTCGCGCGTGAGGGTGAAGTAGTCGCTGTTGCGCAGCGCGGCGACGAGGGTGCGGGCGAAGGGGCCTTGGTCGGCGGCGCGGACCGCCGCGGGCAGGTGCTTCGGGTCGGAGTTGATCGCGAAGCCGAAGAGCATCAGCTGCATCAGCGGGATGCCGACCATCATGGCGAAGGTCACGCGGTCGCGCTTCATCTGGATGAACTCCTTCAGCACGATGGCCCAGAGGCGATGGAAGGTGAAGCGCGGCATCGGAGTTTCCTCAGGCGAAATTATCCTTGGCCGTATCCATCAGGCTGATGAACACATCCTCGAGGCCGGAGCGGATTTGTTTCCACTCGTGGCGCGGGTCGCGCACGGCGGCGATGGCGGCCTCGATCTTCTGCGGATCGCGGCCGCTGACGTGCAGCGTGGTGCCGAAGGCGACGACCTGCTCGACACCGTCGAGTTTTTTGAGGGCGGCGGCGAGTTCGCGGAGGCCGGGGCCCGCTACGACCCAGGTGGTGAGTTGCGCGCCGGCGAGGACCTCGGGGAGCGTGCCGCGCGCGAGGAGGTTGCCGTAGGCGAGGTAGGCGAGCCGGTGGCATCGTTCGGCTTCGTCCATGTAGTGCGTGGTGATGAGGACGGTGAGACCGTCGGCGGCGAGTTGGTGGATCTCCTCCCAAAACTCGCGGCGCGCCTTCGGGTCCACACCCGCGGTGGGCTCGTCGAGGAGGAGGAGCTTGGGCGAGTGGATGAGGCAGGCGGCGAGGGCGAGGCGCTGTTTCCAGCCGCCGGAGAGCTGGCCGGCGAGCTGCGTGCTGCGGTTGGCGAGGCCGAGGCGGTCGAGGCTGCGCTGCACGGCGGTGGCGCGGTCGGGCACGTCGTAGATGCGCGCGATGAAGTCCAGGTTCTCGCGGAGACTGAGGTCTTCGTAGTAACTGAACTTCTGGGTCATGTACCCGACCTGACGTTTGATCTCGGCCTGCTGCTTGAGGACGTCAAAGCCGAGGCAAGTGCCTTGGCCGCCGTCGGGCGTGAGCAGCCCGCAGAGCATGCGGATGAAGGTGGTCTTGCCCGAGCCGTTGGGGCCGAGGAAGCCGTAGATCTCGCCGCGCCGCACCTGGAGGTCGATGGCGTTGACGACGGTTTTTTGGCCGAAGCGCTTGGTGATGCCGGTGACGTCGATTGCGAGTTCGGCGGGGTTGGCTGCGGCGGCGGTCATGAGACAGGCGGAGGCGAAGGGCGGGTCGAAGACCCGCCCTACTTGGTGACATCCACGGGCTGGCCCGGGTGGAGATCGCGCGCGGCGGCGGGGTCGAAGACGGCCTCGACCATGAAGACGAGCTTGGAGCGATTCTCGCGGTTGTAGAGGACGGGCGGCGTGTACTCGGGCTGCGGCGAGAGGTAGCTCACGCGGGCGGCGAGGGCGGGGCGGCCGCTGAAGTTGACCTGCACGGTGTCGCCGGCCTTGAGCCCGGTGAACTCGGCCTCGGGCACGAAGAAGCGGACCTTGATGTTCTCCGGCGGGAGCAGCGCGACGACCGGATTGGCGGCGGCGATGAACTCGCCCTCGCGGTAGAGCGTGTCGTACACGAGCGCGGCGCGCGGGGCGGCCTGGGCCTTTTGCTCGACGTTCCAATCGGCGCGGGCGAGCGCGGCCTCGGCGGCGGCGGCATCGGCCTGCGCGGCGGCAATGGTGTCGGCGCGGCCGCCGAGCCGGGCGGTGGCGAGGTCGGCGGAGAGCTCGTCGAGCGCGCGGACGTTTTTCTCGTGGGTCAGGCGGGCGCGGTCGTAGTCGCTGTCGGAAATGACCTTCGTCGCGTGGAGCGCGGTCTGGCGGTCGAGGTCGAGCTGCGAGAGCTGCGTGGTGGCGCGGGCCTGCTCGACGCGGGCTTCGAGCGCGGCGAGTTCGGAGGGGCGGGAGCCCTTTTGCAGATCCTCGAGGCGGGCGCGGGCGGCGCGGAGCTGGTCGGCGGCCTGGCGCTGGCTGGCGAGCTCGGCGCTGCGCTCGAGCGTGAAGAGCGGGGCGCCGGCGGCGACGCGGTCGCCCTTGGCGACGGAGAGTTTTTCGAGCCGGCCGGCGAGGGGCGCGGCGACGTAGATGTATTCGCCTTCCAGATAGCCCTGATAGGGGTGGACCGCAGGCCGGCTGCAACCGGCGAGAGCCAGCCCGGCGACCAGCAGGAGGAGAAGGGAGCGCATGCCGTTCTTTGTCAGCGAGCAGGCGGGGCTCCAAGAACGAAAGCGTCTCCCGGGCTTGTCGCAAACCACGGGCGGGAGGCCCGGGCCACGTCACGCGGATGTGACGAAGGCATGACATCCCGGGGATTGAAACACGCGCGGCAACCTGCCTGCCTCCCGGCATGCCCAACCAGGCAAACGTCCGTCCCGAACTCTCCGCCCTCATCGCGCGCAAGGATCTTGCCGCGCTGAAAAAGTACCTCGATCCGTGGTTGCCCGCCGACCTCGCGCCGATGGCCGCCGAGCTGTCGGTGGAGGAACTGGCGGTACTCTTCCGCGTCGGCTCGCGCGAGCTCGGTGCCGCGGTCTTCACCTACCTGCCGATCGAGGGGCAGAAAAAGCTGCTCAAGCTGCTCACGCAGGAGCAGTCCGCCGCCCTGCTCAACGCCCTGCCGCCCGACGACCGCACCTCCTTCCTCAACGAGCTGCCCCTCGACGTCGCGATGCAGCTCCTCTCCATGCTCACGCCCGACGAACGCCAGGTGGCGCAGTCGCTGCTCGCGTATCCGGAGCACAGCGTCGGCCGCATGATGACGCTCGACTACGTGGCCGTGCACCCCGACTGGACGGTGCGCCAGGCCCTCGACTACATCCGCGAGCACGGCTACGACCGCGAGACGCTCAACGTCGTCTTCGTCGTCGATGACGCGGGCCACCTCCTCGACGACATCCGTGTGCGGCGCCTGCTGCTCTCGCCGCTCGACCGGCCGATCAGCGAGCTGCTCGACGGCAATTACACCATGCTCCTCCCGCAGGACGACCGGGAGAAAGCCCTCGAAATCTTCCGCAAGTTCGACCGCGTGGCGCTCCCCGTGACGGACGAGCAGCGCAAGCTCATCGGCATCGTGACGGTGGACGACATGCTCGACGTCGCGAGCGAAGAGGCCACCGAGGACATCCAGAAGATGGGCGGTAGCGAAGCCCTCGACGAGCCCTACACGACGATCCCGCTCCTCCGCATGGTGAA
Source organism: Verrucomicrobiota bacterium (assembly GCA_018239845.1). Lineage (GTDB taxonomy): Bacteria > Verrucomicrobiota > Verrucomicrobiia > Opitutales > Opitutaceae > CAIRCN01. The sequence continues at coordinate 30,398 of JAFEGO010000022.1, read as the reverse complement.
GAAGCGCGCGAGCTGGCTCGTGGTGCTCTTCCTCGGCGAAATGCTCACGGCGACGGCGATGAGCTACTTCGAGGACGAGATCGCGAAGGCCGTGGTGCTCGCGCTCTTCGTGCCGCTGGTCATCAGCTCGGGCGGCAACGCCGGCTCGCAGGCCGCGACCCTCGTGATCCGCGCGCTGGCCCTCGGCGAATTCCGGCTCCGCGACTGGTGGCGCGTGATGCGCCGCGAACTCGCCGCGGGCACGATGCTCGGCCTGATCCTCGGTGTGATCGGCTTCCTGCGCATCGCGGCCTGGTCGCTCTTCTCGAACATCTACGGCCCGCACTGGCTCCTGGTCGCGACAAGCGTGGGCGTCTCGCTCACGGGCATCGTGCTCTGGGGCTCGCTCATGGGCTCGATGCTGCCGCTGCTCCTCAAGCGCCTCGGCCTCGATCCGGCGACCTCGAGCGCGCCCTTTGTCGCGACCCTCGTGGACGTGACCGGCCTGATCATCTACTTCAGCGTGGCCATGATGATCATGCGGGGTGTCCTGCTATAATTGGGACGGAAAATCCGCGGGATGCATTTTCCGCGTCACTTGACGGCCCTTGATCCGTCTTATCTACTGTCATGATGCCCCCCTTGGTCCGCCATGTCCGCCTGATTGCCTGCCTCGGCCTGCTGCCGGGGCTCGCGGCGCATGCGGCGGACGGGCTGGCGGGCGATTCGCCGTTCAAGCCGCCGGCCTCCGCCGGGGCCGCCAACGCGGCCACGCCCGATGCCCTGATCGAGCTCCGCGGCATCATGGCCGAGGGCGACCACTACATGTTCAGCATTTTCGACACGGGCAAGAAATCGAGCACCTGGGCGCGGCTCAACGAGCCCGGGCGCGATTTCGTCATCAAGTCCCACGACGAGGCCCGCGATCTCATCACGGTCGAGCAAAACGGCCGCCTGCTCACACTCACGCTGAAGCAGGCCAAGGTCGTCTCGGGTGGAAACGCGGTGATGCCGATGCCGCGGCCGGTGGCCGGCACCCCGCCCGTGCCGGTGGGCGGCCCCGTCGTGCTCAACCCGACGCCGGCTGACGAGCAGCGCCGCCTCGAGGCGGTCGCGACCGAGGTGCGCCGCCGCCGCGCGCTGCGCGAGCAAGCCGCGCAGCAGGGCAGCCAGGCACAGCGGTAATTTTTTTACGCACCGCGCGGACCATGGCCCGCGGACGGGGTCCAAGGCGGTGATGAGAGGGCGATTGTTCAGGCAAAAAATTTCGTGTGTTCGCGGGCAAGAGGGATAGCGTGAACGTTCCATGTCCGCCTCGTCCTCAGATGCCGCCGGGGTCGCGGCTCCCACCAACGGGGAGCTGATCCGACGGCTGTTCAAGCTCGCATGGCGTTACCGGATGCACTGCATCGCGGTGCTGCTGATCCAGCTGGTGCTGCTGACGATGGGCCTCGTCGGCCTCAATCTCACGGGCCAGGGCATCGACTACATCCGGCAGGAGCTGGCGGCGGACCACCCGGGGCAGGCGGCCGAGCCGGTGCACCCGCCCGGCAAGTACCAGATCCCGCTGCCCGCGCACTGGTCGCGCTACGAGACCCTGGCGTTCCTCGCCGGCTTCATCCTGTTCTTCGCGGTCAGCCGCGCGATCCTCAACTACGTCTATGCCGTCTCGGTCAACAAGCTCGTGCAGCAGAAGCTCGTGGTGGACCTGCGCGCCGAGGTTTACGACAAGCTCCAGCGGCTGAGTTTCCGCTTCTTCGACGCCAACACCACGGGCTCGATCATCACGCGCGTGACGGGCGACGTGCAGTCGGTCCGCATGTTTGTGGACCAGGTGATGATCCAGAGCGTGATCATGGTCATCTCGCTCACGGTCTATGTGATCTACATGGTGAGCGTGAGCCCGGGCCTCACGGTCGCCTGCCTCGCGACGACGCCGCTTCTCGCGCTGATGTCCACGTGGTTTTCCAAGCGCATCCAGCCCGACTACACGCGCAACCGCCTCCTCGTGGAGCGCATGGTGCAGACCCTGGCCGAGAGCGTGCAGGGCATCGCCGTCACCAAGGGCTTCGGCCGCGAGAAGGAAAACCGCGCCAAGTTCAACGCCGACAACCAGGCCTGCTACGACCAGCAGCGGAATATCTTCTGGAGCCTCAGCCTCTTCACGCCGGCAGTCGGCTTCCTCACGCGCATCAACATGATCGTGCTGCTGGGCTACGGCGGCTGGCTTGTCTTCCAGGGCCAGATCTCCGTCGGTGCGGGCCTCGTGGTCTTCGCGGGCCTGCTCGAGCAGTTCTCCGGCCAGGTCAACAACGTCGCCAACGTCGTCAACAGCGTGCAGCAGTCCCTGATCGGTGCGCGCCGGGTCTTTGAGATCCTCGACGCGCCGGTCGAGGTGCAGGATGCGCCCGACGCCCGGCCCTGCCCGCGGCTGCGCGGTGAGGTGCAGTTCGACCGCGTGTCCTTTTCCTACAGCGGCATCGACCCCGTGTTGAAGGACATCTCCCTCACGGTGAAGCCCGGACAATGCGTCGCCATCCTCGGCGCCACGGGCGCGGGCAAGAGCGTGCTGATGAGCCTCATCCCGCGCTTCTGGGACCCGACCTCGGGCGCGGTGCTGATCGACGGCATGGACGCGCGCACGCTCAAGCTCGACGACCTGCGCCGCAACATCGGCCTCGTCTTCCAGGAGAGCTTTCTCTTCTCCAACACCATCGCGGCCAACATCGCCTTCGGCCACCCCCTCGCCACGCAGGCCCAGATCGAGCGGGCCGCGCGCATCGCGGCGGCACACGACTTCATCATGGCGCTGCCGCAGGGCTACGAGACGATCCTCGGCGAGAGCGGCAGCAGCCTCTCCGGCGGCCAGCGCCAGCGCCTGGCCATCGCGCGCGCCGTGCTCCTCGAGCCGGCGATCCTGCTGCTCGACGACCCGACGGCGGCGATCGACAGCGAGACGGAGCACGAGATCTTCGAGGCGCTCGACCGGGCTATCGCCGGCCGCACGACCTTTATCGTCGCACACCGCCTGAGCACGCTGCGGCGCGCGGACCTGATCATCGTCATGGAGGACGGCCGCATCACTCAGCGCGGCACGCACGAGGAGCTGATGCGCGTGCCCGGCCCGTACCTGCACGTCGCCAACCTGCAGCTCGTGGACAGCGCGCAGCTGCAGCAACCGCCGAAGGAGCCCCGCGCATGAAGCCCCCGCCGCCCAACCTCTCCATCATCCGGCGCGAGAACGACGCCGAGGACAACGAGGAGCTGCAAAAGCCCCTCGATTGGAAACTCATCCGCCGCCTCCTCACCTACACGCGGCCGGTGCGGGGTAAGCTCATCGCGCTGATCATCCTCTCGCTCATCCGCTCGGCCCAGCTGCCGGCGCTGGTGTGGCTCTCCAGCCTGATCATCAGCGGGCCGATCATGCGGCACGAGAGCAGCCAGCTCATCTGGTGGATCGGCGGCTACGCCATCGCGGCGTTCCTTACGGATTTCCTCTTCCACTTCCGCCAGCGCTATGCGCTCGAGATCGGCGAGACGGTCGTCAACGGCCTGCGCGCGGAGATCTTCGAAAAGGTCCAGCGCCAGCCGATGAGCTTCTTCCACCGCGTGAAGCTCGGCCGCATCATCAGCCGCGTGACGAGCGACGTGGAGGCCATGCGCATCGGCATCCAGGACGTGCTCTTCGTGGTCATCATCCAGTTCGGCGGCATGGTCTTCGCGACCTTCGTCATGCTGAAGTGCGACTGGGTGCTCTTCCTCGTGGTCGTCGCCATGGCGCCTGTGCTGTGGGCGATCAACCGCCGCTTCCGCCTGCGGCTCAGCGTGGAGTCGCGCGCGGCGACCGAGAGCTTCAGTCGCGTGACGGCGACGCTGGCGGAGTCGGTCAACGGCATCCGCGTGACGCAGGGCTTCGTGCGGCAGGAGACCAACACGGGGCTCTTCCGCAGCCTGCTCTCCGACCACTCGCGCTACAACATCCAGCTCGCCCGCACCTCGGCGATCCTCGTGCCCCTGCTCGAGCTCAACAGCCAGTTCTTCGTGGCGATCCTGCTGATGATCGGCGGCTGGCGCACCTTCCACGACGTGATGACGCTGGCCGACCTCATCGTGTTCTTCCTGATGGCGAACCAGTTCTTCACGCCCATCGCCACCATCGGCAACCAGTACAACCAGGCGCTCCTCGCCATGGCCGGCTGCGAGCGCGTCTTCCGCCTGATCGACCACGAGCCCGAGTGGCAGGACGACCCCAAGGCGCAGCCGCTGCCCGACCCGCGCCGCGAAGCCGTCGCCGGCGCCGCGGCGCACGGCGCGCGGGTGGAATTCCGCCGCGTCACCTTCGGCTACGATCCGGCGCGGCCGGTCCTGCACGACGTGAGCTTCACCGCCGAGCCGGGCCACACCGTCGCGCTCGTGGGCCACACCGGCAGCGGCAAGAGCTCGATCATCAACCTCGTATCCAAGTTTTACCTGCCGACCGGCGGCGAGCTGCTGATCGACGGCCGCGACATCCTCCTGCTCACCAGCGAGTCGCTCCACCGCCAGATGGGCATGGTGCAGCAGCAGAACTTCCTCTTCGGCGGCACCGTGCTCGAGAACATCCGCCTGAGCAAACCCGAGGCGACCGACGCCGAGATCCGCGAGGCTGCGCGCAGGCTCGACTGCCTCGACCTTTTCGAGGCGCTGCCGAAGGGCCTGCTGACCGAGGTGGGCGAGCGCGGCGCGGGCCTCTCCGTCGGCCAGCGGCAGCTCATCTGCTTCACCCGCGCGCTGCTCGCCGACCCGCGCATCGTGATCCTCGACGAGGCCACGAGCTCGATCGATGCGCTCACCGAGGCGCGCCTGCAGAAGGCGCTGGTCGAGCTCCTGCGCGGCCGCACGAGCTTCATCGTGGCGCACCGCCTCAGCACGATCCGCCACGCCGACCTCGTGCTCGTGCTCGACCAGGGCCGTATCATCGAGCGTGGTACACACCCGCAGCTGCTCGCGCAGGAGGGCCATTACGCGGCGCTTTACAAGCAGTTTGTGCAGGTGGACGACCGGACCTGACCGCCGGCCCGCCCGGGGCACCGGTTAAGATTCTCCTAGGCAAACCCGCTGTTTTCCCTCTATAAAGGCGTTGCTTTCGAGGGAAAGCGCCCTAAACAACAAAACTCACATATGGCTAAAAAACCTGCTGCTCGTAAACCTAACGCTGCCTTCATGAAACCGGTTACGCCTGACGCCACGCTCGCCGCGGTCGTCGGCGCTGCTCCGCTCCCCCGCACTGAGCTCACCAAGAAGCTCTGGGCCTACATCAAGAAGAATGGTCTCCAGGACAAGAAGGTGAAGACCAACATCAATGCCGACGACAAGCTCAAGGCCGTCTTCGGTGGCAAGAAGACCGTCTCGATGTTCGAGATGACCAAGCTCGTCTCCGGTCACGTCTCCAAGTAATTCGTTCGACCTCAAATTTGGCCGCCGTGAGTTCGCTCCCGGCGGCTTTTTTGTGGTCGGTGACGGAGCTCGATTCTCCGGCTAAGTAATTGATAGCTGATAGTTAGCCTAGTACCATGCGGCCATGAACAAGCCCGCTGAAAACCTCCCGCCCGAGCTGGTGGAGTTTGGTGCTCCGATCGGCCGGCGCGTGAAGGCGATCAGCTGGCTGGCGTTCGCGGTGATCGCCGGTGCGATCGCGCTGAACCTTGCGCTCGGCTTCGGGTTGAATTTCCCGGTGAAGTCACGCTGGGCGATGGGCCTCGCGCCGCTGGTGGGTTTGCTCGTGGTTCTGCCGGTCTATTTCCATTCACAGGTCCTGGGTTATCGCGTGGGTGGTGGCGAACTGGTCGCCGTGAGACGCGGGCGGCTCACGCGGTTCAGCCTCCAGGGCTTGCAGGGCGTGGAGGTCGATCCCGAGGCGATGAAGTTTTCCGTGAAGGTTTTCGGCAACGACGGGGCGGGCGCCATCACCGGCGAATTTCGCAACCGACGCCTCGGCGACTATGAGGCGCTCGTGACGGACCGCGACCGGGCCGTGATCCTGCGCTGGCCGACCCGCTGTCTCGTCGTGTCGCCGGACCGGCCGGCGGACTTTGCCGCGGCGGTGCGGGCCCACGCCGGCCTGGCTCCCTGATCAGGGCGCGGCGGCGGGTTTGGGCTTTTCATCCAGCTGGCGCAGCCGGGCCCGGACCGCGGCGACGGCGCGTTCGTGGTCGGAGCCGCCGGACGATTTTTCGCCGGGCATGAAGACCTCGATGTAGGCGTCGGTCAGCGCCGCCACGTCCTCTTCGCTGCGGCCGGATTGCGCCTGCACCTCGGTCTTGAACAACAGGCCCTGTCGCATCGCCTCAATCGCGCGGCGGATCTTCGGCTTCACCGCGAGCAGCACGCCCTTCACGGCCACCCGGGCGAAGAAACTGACGTCCTCATGCTTGAGCGCATCGGCGATGAGCTCGTCGAGCACGCGGTCAAACGCGCCCTTGGGCGGCAGATAGAACACCCAGTCGAAGGACTTGAACAGGTCCCGGCGCTCCAGGTCGTCCGGCCGCAGCGCGCGCAGCCGGGCCTCGACCTTTGCCTCGTCGAATTTCTCCGCCCAGGCGAGCTGGTAGAGCTTCGCGCCGACGCCTTCCAGTGGTATCGGAAGTGCGGAGACGATTTTTTCGAAATCCATGTCCACCTCGCCGTCGCGGTCCTGCGTCTCGTCGCTGTCCTTTTTGTCCTTGTCCACGCTATGCTCCCAGTGGTCCAGCGCGGCGGCGAGCTCCGGTGCCCGCGCGGCGATGGCGGGGTCCAGTTTTCCTTCGCGGGCGAGCGCGAGGAATTTTCGGAATACCGTGATGGGGTGGGGCTCGCCCTTCGCCCCGATGATCACGAGGCCTCGGCCGGTGGACTCCGTCACGGACTCATAGACGACCTTCGTGACGCGCTCGGCAAACTCCTCGCCGTAGCGCCGGTCGGACTTCGTGCGCGCGTAAATCGAGATCGCGAGGGACTGCCCGTTGACGACGAACGGCGCCAGCTGCACGAGGGGCAGAAACTCATCCTTCGTGGGCGGCGGTGCGCTGGCCGCCGTCAACGGAAGGCGAAAGAGCAGCAGGACTGAAGCGAACAGGAGGCCGAGCGTGCGCGAAGCTGGGCGTAAGGTGTGAGGAAAAGGCATACGGATGCGTTTACCACACGCGAAGTCCCCGCGGAGTTGCAGTTATTTGCAATTCAGGCGATGCGGCATCGCCACTATCGTGCATTTCCGCCTTCGGGATTGCGCGGGCCAGTTTGGGCGGTTTGTGTTGGTTGGCCGGGTCCGGCTGGTCTGATGTTATTGCGCTTTAGAAATATCCATGTCGCCCTCGCCATCACGTTCATCGTGGCGGTCGGGTTGGTGGTGGGCTGGGCGAGCTACCGCCGCGAAGGCCGCAAGATTATGAGCGGCTTGGTGACCGATGCGCTGCACTCCGCGGCCGGCTTCGACGAGGGCGAGCTGGCGCAGTTCAAGGGCACGCGCGAGGATGTCCGGACCGAGGCTTATGCGCGCGTGAAGGCCCGGCTGCGGCGCTTCCACAACGCCGACCCGCGGATCAAGTTCATCTATATCTTCCGTCAGCTACCCGCGCAGAAGAAGATCATCTTCCTCGCCGACTCCGCCGATCCTGGCGCGAGCGACGAATCGCTCCCCGGCGATGTTTACCCCGAGGCGGCCAACTCGCCCGGCCTGCAGTCGATCATTCACGACGGCCAGCCCTCCACCGAGGGGCCGCTGCAGGACAGCTTTGGCACCTGGGTGACCGGCTATGCGCTGATCGGTGCCGTGCCGGCTCCCGGCGCGCCGCGCGACATCCTCGGCGTGGACCTCGCCGCGACCGAGTGGACCGGCCGCCTCTGGACCAATGCCGCCGGCACCGCCGTCATCGTCTGGATCGTCCTGGGCCTGCCGCTGGCGTGGCTGGTGGTGATGCGCCGCCAACTCGAGCAGCGCGAGGCCATCCGCAACCTCTCCGAGGCGATGGAGCAGAGTCATTCCGCGGTCATGATCGTGGACCTCGACAGCTGCATCGAGTACGTCAACTCCGGCCTCTGCCGTCAGATGGGTTACACGCGCCGCGACCTCATCGGGCGCAACTGGCGCGATTTCCAATCGGCTGAGACGCCCGCCGAGTTCATCGCCACCCTCGTCACCACGGTGCGCTCCGGCCAGCCGTGGCAGGGCGAGTGGCTCTACCGCCGCAAGGACGGCTCCTCCTACCCGGTGCGCGGCGCCGTCTCGCCCGTGAAACGCCGCGATGGCGAGATCACCTGCTTCGTCGCGGTGTTCGAGGACATGACCGAGATCAAGCGCACCGAGGCCATGCTGCGCGTGGCCAAGGAGCAGGCCGAGGCCGGCGACCGGGCCAAGGGCTACTTCCTCGCCATCATGAGCCACGAGGTGCGCACGCCGCTCAACGGCATCGTGGGCTTCACCAGCCTGCTGCTCGAGACCCAGCTCACGCCCGACCAACTTGAGTACGTCGACACCATCCGCACGAGCAGCGAGACCCTGATCCAGCTCACGGGCGACATCCTCGACTACGCGCGTATCGAATCGGGCAAGCTCAAGCTCGAGCCCCAGCCCTGCCACGTCCGCGAGTGCGTCGAGGACGCGCTCGACCTCATCGCGGGCAAGATCTCCGGCCGCAACCTCGAGCTGCTCCACTGGGTCGAGGACACGGTGCCGGCCGTGGTCACGGCCGATGGCGGCCGGCTCCGCCAAGTGCTGGTCAACCTCATCAACAACGCCGCGAAGTTCACGCCGCAGGGCGAGATCGAGGTCTCCGTGCAGGCCGAGCCGGCCCCGGCCGACCTCAATTTTGCCGGCGGCTGGCTGCTCACCTTTGCCGTGCGCGACACCGGCATCGGCATCGCGCCTGAGGACCACGGCCGGCTCTTCAAGCCCTTCACCCAGCTCGATGGCACCGCGACGCGGCGCTACGGCGGCACGGGCCTCGGCCTCGCGATCTCGAAGAACATCGTCGAGCTGATGGGCGGCGGCATCTCCTTCACCAGCGAGCAGGGCGTGGGCACCATCTTCACCTTCACCATCCGCGCCGAGCGCGCGGAGGCGCCGGGCGACAGCACCGTGATCCCGCTGCGCGCGACGCCGATGCGGCTCGCCATCGCGGCCCCCGCGGGGGCGCTCCGCGCGGAGCTCGCGCGCGTCGGTGAGCGCAGCGGCGCGCAGGTGATCGAGACCACGCCCGAGGAACTGGCCGCCGTCCCCGAGTGGGATCTGGCGGTGATGGCGGTGGACGACCTGCTGGCCTCCGAACTCGCGATCATGGCCGAACCACGGGCGGGTCTGCCGCCGGAGAAGATCATCGGCATCGTGCCGCTCTCGTTTCCCACCGCGCGGCGCAACGCCCTGCGCCCGCACTTCCGCCTGCTCATCAGCAAGCCCGTGCACCACGAGTCGCTGCGTGCGCTGCTGGCCGGCGTGCCCGGCGCCGCGGCCCCGGTCGCGGACGAGGCCGCCCTCAACCTCCGCGTGCTGCTGGTCGAGGACAACCGCATCAACCAGCGGCTGATGCAGAAGATCCTCACCAACCTCGGCTGCACCTGGGCGCTTGCCGACCATGGCCGCGCCGCGCTGGAGCAGATTGCCGCGGGGCCCTTCGACGTCGTGCTGATGGACCTGCACATGCCCGAGATGGATGGCATCACCGCCATCAAAAAGATCCGCGCGGGTGAGGCCGGCGACGCCATGCGCGGTTGCTGGATCATCGCGCTCACCGCCGACGCGCGCGCCGAGCAGCGCACCCTCGCCATGGAGGCCGGCGCCAACGATTACCTGACGAAACCCGTGAAACTCCCGGATTTCTCCGCTGCCCTCCAGCGCTTCAACGCCAGCCGGCAGCCCGGGACGAGCCCGAGCTGAGCGGATTTATTTTCCACCGGTGCCGGAGTTTGGCTTCAAGGGAAGCAAAGTCTGCAGCTCCGGTGAAACGGAGGTCTTGTAGATTTGGTAGCCATGCTCTCCGAGCAAAGCGGTCAGCCTGGCTTCGGCTGCGAGGGCTGCATTGTGGACCGCTTCCCTCTGCGCGGCTGGAGTGAGTGTAGCATCTGCTCCGAGCCGGTCGATCTGCTGGGTGAGATCCTGTCGGACGGAGATGATTTGCGGGAGCACGGACGCCGGTAAATCGAGCCGTGCGACAAGGTTGTTGGTCCGCATGTATTGTTGATCCGTGGTCTGGATGAATTCCGCCATGCGGGCGGGGCCGAGTGCGGCTTCGACTTGCCGGGTTTCCGCGGGGGTCAGCGGGCGGTGATTGAGGATATTGGTTTCGTCATTCAGCCGGTAGAGCGCGCGGAACTCCTCCTCGGTGGGCTGAAAGGCCGCGAGCTGGAAGCGCATCACGGTCGCGGTCTGGCTGCTGTGCAACTGATAGGCCTCCACTTCCTCGGGTGTCAGCACCTTGGCGAGGTCGGCCAGTTTTTCTTTTTCGAGCAGGTTCATTCGCTCTTGGTCTTCGGGCAGCCATATTTTGCGCGCTTCCCGGCTGAACGCTTCCCGCATGTCGTTATAGTCGGCGAGGATGTTCTGCACGCGATCCAGTTTGTCCGGCGGCAGGTAACCGTACTGGCGTTCATGGATAAGTCTCGACCACGCGTCGTCCGGCTCCGCGTCTGCACCAAGCAATTGCTTCAGCACTGCCGCCTGCTCACGGACGAGGCCGGTGATAATGGCTCCGAGCTTGGGGTCTTCGGGAAAGCTCTGCGAGCTCCGCCAGTAGGGCACGACTTCCTGTTGCGCCACCGCTGCGGCGCGTTTCGCGCCGTAAATCTGGCTGAGCCGCGCAGCGACAATCGCGCGGGTGTCTGACATGGAAAAACCCGCGGCGCGCAGGCGGGCGACCAGCGTTGGCAGATCGTCGGTGGCCAGAACCTCGCGGGCCCGGGCCAAGGCCGTGGCGTCGTTGGCCGTGAGCAAACCGGTGGCAGGCACGGGTGCCGGAGTCGTGACGGAGGCGGGCGTCTTGCTCACAGCGAGCGAGGGCTCGGACCTAGGGGAGCGCAGCAGGAGAAAGGCTATCAGGGCGGCGTTGGCCGCGAGCGAGACCGCGAGGAGGGGCAGCGTCGGCTTCATGGGGCAAGGGAGGGTGATTGCAGGATTGGAGGTGGGTTGGGCGGATGCAAGGTCGTGGCACGGCGGCAATTCGCTTGGCGGCGGCGGGCGGGCTCATCACGCTCCGCGGCTTTCCCCCGATGTCGGCCGACTCCGCCCACCCCCAGCGCTCGCAGGCGATCACGATGCTCGTGGTCGCCAATCTGTTTTGGGGCCTGAGCTTTCCGCTGATCAAGTCGCTGACCGGCGTGCATGAGCGGCTGCTGCCGGGGAGCAGTTCGTGGTTCATCACGGCCAGCGCGATCTTTCCGCGCTTCGCGGTGGGCGCGGTGGTCCTCGGTGGGTTGTGCTGGCGTGCACTCCGCACGCTCACTCGCAGCGAACTGCGGCAGGGCGTGGGGCTCGGGTGCTTCGCGCTGCTCGGTATGGTGTTTCAAAACGACGGCCTGCAGTTCACCTCCGCGTCGACCTCGGCGTTTCTCACGCAGTTCTACGCGATCATGATCCCGGTCTTCCTCGCGCTGCGGGCGCGGCGCGCGCCGCCCTGGACGGTGTGGGTGAGCTGTGCGCTCGTGCTCGCTGGTGTGGCCGTGCTCGCGCAGCTCGACTGGCGCGACCTTCACCTCGGGCGCGGCGAATTCGAGACGCTGGTGTGCTCGGTGTTCTTCATGGGCCACATCCTGTGGCTCGGGCGCGCGGAGTTTGTGGCCAACCGAGCGCTGCCGGTGACGGTCGTGATGTTTGCGGTCGAGGCCCTGGCGGGTCTCGCCATGGCACTCTGGACCGCGCCGCAGGCGGCCGACGTGTTTGTGCCGTGGACCTCGGGACCGTGGCTCGGGTTCACGGCGGCGCTCACGCTGTTCTGCACCATCGGCTCCTTCACGCTGATGAACATGTGGCAGCCGAAGATCACCGCTACGGAGGCGGGACTGATCTACTGTGTCGAGCCGGTGTTTGTGTCGCTCATGGCGCTGTTTCTGCCCGCGTGGTTTTCCGCTTGGGGCGGCTTTGATTATCCCAACGAGATTGCGACCACCAGCCTCCTGCTCGGCGGCGGCCTGATCACCGCGGCCAATGTGCTGATCCAGCTGCGGCCCCTGCCTTCCCCCGCGAAGGCCGCCGCATGAACGCCGCGCGTCGCCACTGGCTCGCGGTCGCGATCCTCACGCTCTGCACGGCGACGACGGGCGTGAGCTTTGTGCTGACCAAGGCCTCGATCGAGGCGCAGCTCGCGCTCGTGCCGGGGGAGTCGACGTGGTTTGTCTCGGCGCAAAACATGGTGCCGCGTTTCGCGACCGGCCTCGTGCTGCTCGTGGCTTTGCACGGCTGGGGTGTGCTGCGGCTCACGGCGGCGGAGTGGCGGCAAGCGGTTTTTCTGGCGCTGACCTCGACCTGCGGCTGCCTGCTGCAGCTAGACGGCATGCAGTTCACGGGGGCTTCCGTCACCGCGTTTCTCACCCAGTTTTACGTGATCCTCATCCCGCTCTGGACGGCGCTGGCGCACCGGCGCGCGCCGGGCCTGCGGTTGGCGCTGGCCGGGCTGCTCGTGCTCGCCGGGGTGGCGGTGCTGGCCAATGTGGATTGGCGGACGTTCACGATGGGCCGGGGCGAGGCGGAGGTGCTGCTCGCGGCGTGCTTCTTCTCGTTCGTGATCCTCGGGCTCAGCTGGGAAGGCTGCGCGAAGAACCGGCCCGGCCCCACGGTCGCGGGGATGTTCGCCCTGGAGGGCGCGATCTTTCTGGGGCTGAGCGTGGTGCTGCACCATGAAGCCGCGCACATCATGCGCCCGTGGGCCTCACTGGTGTGGCTGCCGCTCGTGGTGCTCGCCGCGCTGCTGGGCACGGCGGGGCCGTTCATCGTGCTGAGCCACTGGCAGAAATTTGTCGGCGCGGCGGAGGCGTCGCTGATCTACAGTTTTGGGCCGGTGTTCTCGGCGCTGAGCGGGTTGTTTCTGCCCGCGTGGCTCTCGGTGATTTGCGGGATATCTTATGCGAACGAGCAGGCGACGTCCTCGCTCATCATCGGGGGCCTGCTGATCCTCAGCGCCAACGCGCTGATCCAGTTCTGGCCGTCACGCCCGGCGGATTGAGGCGAGCGCGCGCCAAGTCACCGCGGCGAGCACGATGGCGCCGCCGGCGAAGGCGAGGGGACCGGGGAGTTCGCCGAAAAAGAGCGCGACCCACACGGGGTTCAGGATCGGCTCGATCACGGGGATCAGCGTGGCCTCGAGCGCCGTCACGTGCCGCACGGCGCGCGCGTAGAGCTGGTACGAAACGCCGAGCTGCACGATGCCGAGCAACAGAAGCGCGATGCCGCCTTTCAACGAAGGCAGGGGCGCGCCGATCATCGCGGGCACGCCGATGAGAAACGCGAGCAGGTTGCCGAGGATGATCGACTCGAGCGGCGAGCCGTCCTTCTGCCGGCGCATCAGCACGGCCATCGCGGCGAAGCTCACGCCGCTCGCGACACCGAGAATTATGCCCATCGCCCCGGTGAGCTGCAGGCCGGCCGACCAGAAAAATAGCAGCATGCCGCCGAACGTCGCCCCGATCGCCAGCCAGTCGGCGCGTGACGCGCGCTCGCCCAAAAACCACACGCCGAGCAGCGCGACCCAGACCGGCGCAGTGTACTGGAGGAGGATGGCGTTGGCCGCCGTGGTGAGCTTGGTGGCGGCGACAAACGTGGCCGTGCACGACGCATAGGCGACCGCCGCACCGAGCTGGACGGGCGACCACGTGAAGCGCAGCGGCCCGCGCGCCGTGAGCGTTAGGTACAGCGCGGCGATCAGCCCGCGCCCGCCCGACACCGCGAGCGGCGGCCAGTCCACGCTCTTGATCAGCAGACCGCCGAGGCTCCAGCAAAGGGCCGCCAGCAGCAGCTGGCCGACGGCGCGGCGGTGTTCGGAATCTTTCACGTGCGGTCTGGCATGACGTCCCGCGCCCCGCCCCGCACGTCGAAAAACGAGGAGAATATTCGGATTTGTCCGCGTTTGTGATTTGTCCCCGGGGGGCGGGGCGGCTTGGCTCCGTCCACCCCACCGCCCCGGCCATGCACGCCCCCCGCGACCCCGCCGTCGATCTGTTGCCGCGCACGATTCGTCGTTCCACGTCGCTGCAGCGCGACGTCGCCATTATCTTTCCCGCGGCCGATCCGGCCTATCGAGCACTCGCGGAAAAAATCGCCGCGGCCCTCACCGCTCGCGGCGGCGCGGCTCCGGAGTGCGTCACCGATCTCGCCCTCATGCCCGAGCGCAGCACGCCGCTGCCCGCGGCGTATCGTGCGCGCCCGCTCATCGTCCTCGGCAGCCTCAACACCAATCGCACGCTCCAGCCGCTCTACGCCGATTACCTCTGTTCGACCGATGCGACTTATCCCGGCGGCGACGGCTACGACCTGCGCACGGTCGTCAATCCCTACGGCACCGGCGCCAACCTCATCCTCGCCGGCGGCAGCAGCCTTGCGGGCGTGGCGCGGGCCGTCGAAAAACTCCTCGCGGCCATCGCCGCCGCCCCGGCGCTCACGCTGCCCTTTCTTCTGGAGGTCGAGCTCGCGCCGCAGCTGGCGACCGATCTGGCGGCGTGGCCCTACACGCCGCTGTTTGACAGCGCCGAACTCCAGCTTTCGCGCAATCGCGGGATGTTGTTTTTCACCGAGCCCATCCGTGTCATCGGGGCCTACACGCTGATGTGGTCGTGGACCGGCGATGCGCGCTACGCGCACATCGCGCGCGACACGCTGCGCACGCTCAATGAGCGCATGACCGATGGCTACGGCGACTGGCACTACCTCGCCGAGCGTTTCATGCGCGCGGTGCCGCTGCTGGTCGCGGGCGGTTTTTTGAACGACGCCGACATCGCGCGCACCGACCACCTGCTGCTGCTCACCGCGCTCGGCAACCAAGATGAGTGGTGGCGCATGCGCGTGGGCGAGCCGCCGCTCGGCCACCGCCATCAAGGCAAGGGTACGTATGAATTCCTCCTGCTCGCCCGCTACCTCCGCGACCAGGCCAGCCCCACGCCGGCGCTCCGGGCGCTCTGCGACCGCTGGATCGGCGAGTGCTGCACCTTTCTCGACTACCTCGCCGCCGCCCGCGGCGATGATCAGGACGACGAGAGCTCGCTCAACAACATCGCCACCGTCTTCCGCTACGCCCTCGGACAGGAGCGCCACGCGTTCTTCACCAGCGGCAACGCCCGCTTTGTCGCCGAACGCTGTCTCGCGTTGCACGACAACCACGGCAGCGGCGCCGGGCAGGGCGGCTACGGTGAGAGCCAGGGCATGTACCTCCAGCAGGAGGCGACGGTGCAGACCGCCGCGAGCGCATTTTATTACGGCGACGGCCGCCTGAAGTGGATTCTGCAAAAGCTGCCCAACCTTGCGGTCGCGCAGCGGTACTCGTTTCTTCATTACATCCCGGTCTTCCTGCAGAAGTTCGACACGGGTCCCGAGCTCGCGCCCGTGCCGCCCGCAGCGGAGCGCAGCGTGCAGGTCCTGCCCATTACCGACCACCAGTTCCGGATCAGCGGCCAGCCGCCCGAGCACATCGAGTTTTCCGGTCACATGGTCAATGCGCCGGAGACCTGGCAGCTCCCCGAGGCCGTCGGCCTCAACGAGCTCCCGCAGGACCGCGGCTTCGACAAGCTCGTGCTGCGCGCCGGTTACGACCGCCGCGACGCCTACCTGATGATCCAGGGTTTTCAGGGCGGCTTCCGCTGGCAGGGCCACATGCAGGCGGCCAACGCCATCGTGCGCTTCTTTCAGGCCGGCCACGTGTGGCTGGTGCAAAACACCTCGCGCCACTCGTATCACGACAAGAACGGCCTCTTCATCAGCGACGGTCGCAACGACACGCCCCTGTCGCCCATCGCTGAATACGTCGCCTCGGCAGATTTTGCTCCGGTTGCGCTGACCGTCACTCGCCTGCCTGATTATCATCACACGGCGTGGACGCGGCATGTGTTTTGGTCGAAGGCCGGCGAGGGCTGCTTCGTCGTGATCGACCGCGTCGCCTTCGCGGCCGACGGCCCGCACTCGCTCACTTGTTCGTGGCGCACGCCCGGCCACGCGGCGCTCACCGGCCGCCGCTGGCAGGCCGACCAAGGCACGCACCGTTTCACGCTCATTGCCGGAGACCACGTGCCCGCGACCTCTGACGAGGAATTCGACCAAGGGGCCTGTGCGCCCTACGTGCTGCGCCAGCGCCGTGCGGGCACCCATCGCACGGGTGACGAGACATCATTTCAAAATCTCTTCCACGTGCGCGCGCAAGACGCCGCCGAAACGCTCGATCTCCAGCGCCTCGATGACCGCTCCGCGCTCATTTTCCGCAACGGTGCCCCGCAGGCTTGGTGTGCCGCCGGACTGGAGCAAAAATTCAAGTGGCTCGGTGGCGCCTCTGCTTCCGCGGTCAGCGCGTGGACTGATCCGCAATCCGTGGTCTTCGCCGGGGCTACCGAGATCGCGTTCGTCTCGGTCGGCTGGCGGTTGCGCAGCGCTGCGCCGGTCAGCGCGCTCTTCAATCTCAGCGCCGCGACGCTCACCGTGCGACTCGATGCGCCCGGATTGGGAAAAACCACGGCGACCTTCCGCCTCGGTGCACAGGTGCAGGAGTTGGCGCTGAGCGGCACCGAGGCCGTTGTGCTGCCGTTGCCTGCACCCGATTGCACGGCCCTCTCGCATGCCATCGGAGTGTGGCTGGGCGCATTGATTCCCTCGCTCACTCCTCCTGTCGCGCAGACCGCCCCCGCTGATCATGGCTGGATCAGCGCGTGGATTTTCGACGGCGGCGCGCGTGTGCCCGAGCGTATCCGCAAGGTCTGCGTCACGGCGGACCCTCTGCCCATCGACCATTCGCCCGACCAATTGCTCGATCCGGTGATGCCCGATGGCTACTCGCGCGAGATCTGGCGGCAGTGGCCGGTCGCCGACGAGTATCGCATCACCCTGCGCTTTCCTGACCCCCAGCCGGTCAGCGCGCTCAACATCCTCGGCGACTGCATCGACGACCCCTCGCTGCGCACCTTCAACCCGCTGCCCGAGGGCATCGTGGTCGAAGCCGAGACCGCCAGCGGTACGCGCCGCGCCTGCGCAGTCACCCGCGCCCCCGACCGCCGCTACAAACGCTACCGCGACGCCGAGAACCGCCTTGAGGCCCACACCGGCGCCGTTGGCGAAAAGGTTCGCGCGTTTCATCTGCGCTTCCCCGCGGCGTCCGATGGCCGGCCTTTTGTGCTGCACCGGCTCGAAGTGCTCGGCGACCGCCAGCTCGCGCCCGCGGTCACGCACTGGACTGCCGCCGACCTCGATGGTGACGGGGTGAGCGAGATCGCGGTAATCAACGTCCTCAACGAACTCCTCGTGCTCGATGCCGCCGGCCGAGTGCGCTGGCGCCACACGTTGCCGGCCCCCGCGACGCACCTCTCCGCGCAGCCGCTCGACGCCAACCGTCCGCCCGTGCTCTGCGTCGGTCTGCTCGGCGGCGACGTGCGCCTCTACCATGCCGACGGCACGCCGCGCGCCGTGCTGGCGCTCGCCGCCGCTTACGCGAAGTTGAAGGATTGCCTCTTCGGCTGGTACAACGCCGCGCACTCCCTGGCCGTCTGGCACCGCGACGCCGCGGGCCGTGGCTCGCTCGTGGTCGGCGGCTATGGCATCATCCTCTTCCTCGATGCCGATGGCGCCATCGCCGGGCACAGCTTTGTCGATGGCCCCTGGGCCTACGATATCCTCGTCGCGCCCGAGACGCGCGCTGACCGTGGCGACGTCTATGTGCGCTGCGGGTGGAACCACGGCGTGCTCTACTACAAAGGCGTGTCCGGCCCCGGCCCGAGCGGCCATCGCCACAGTTTCGGCGGCTTCATGCAGCCGATGTTCCGCGAACTGCGCCGCGTGATCCCGTTCCTCAACGGCCGCTCGCTCGCCGCCGCGTGGGTCGAGGTGCCGTCGTGCCCGGAAGGCGCGCTCTTCGCCGCCACCGAGCTCGGCTGCGGCGTGCTCTCCACCGCGAAGTCCGACTGGCTCTGGAAACTCGAGGGCGGCATGAGCCTCAACGCCTGCGCGCTCGGCCGGCTCGACGGCCAGCCGGTCGCCTTCACCGCCGGGGCCGACGGCTTCGTGACGGTGGTCAACCTCGCCGACGGCCGTGTGCTCCACTCGCACCACGCCGGCGCGCCGGTCATCGGCGTCAGCCAGACTGCGGCGGGCGACCTGCTCATCGCCACCCGCACCGGTGTGCAGCGCCTCGATCCCACGTGGCAGCTGCGCGGCACGCTGGCCCGCCCGCTCCGCCGCGTGCTCTCCTTCAACGACCACGCTCTTCTCGTCCTGCGCGACGACCACACCCTCGAACTGCTCCAAACCAATTAGCCACGAAACACACGAAATACACGAAAAGGGAAAACAGCGGATCGGCCTTTCGTGTATTTCGTGTGTTTCGTGGTTTCAAAAATTCCCATGAAACGCCCGCTCACGATTGCCGCCGTGCAGATGCCCTCGGTGGCGCCCGGCAAAACCAACGCCGCACGGCAGCGCGCCAACTTCGCTCTCGCCGAGGCGTGGCTCGACACTGCGGGCCGCCGCGGCGCCAACATCGCCTGCATCGGCGAGACCTTCAACGTCCTCGGCTGCCCGCTCACCCGCAAATCCGCGCCTGCGCTCGTGCGCCGCGCCTATGCCGAGACGGTCCGCCGAATCGCACCCATCGCGCGCCGGCATAAAATGGCGGTCATCGCCCCGATCCTCGCGCTGCTCGACGGACAGGTGCGGAACGTCGCACTCGTCTTCGACCAAAAGGGCCGCGTCGTCGGCGACTACAAAAAGGTCCACTGCATCGAAAACGAAAAAGCCTACGGCACAGTGCCGGGCGACGCGTGGCCGGTCTTCGAGGTGGCGGGTGCGCGCATTGGTATCCAGATTTGTCACGACAACTCGTTTCCCGAAAGCGCGCGCTGCCTGACGCTCAACGGCGCCGAGGTCATCTTCTGGCCGCACGTGATGGGCGGGTGGGGCGGCGAGTTCATGGACATCCTGCTGCGCGCCCCCTCGATCCACAATGGCGTGCACTTCGTGCCGGTGTGCTTCGGCTGTCCGCAGGGCACGGCATGGCGTCCCGGCATGCTGATCGGCCGCAGCAGCATTATCGGCCCCGACGCGACGATCCTCGCCGACGCCGGCCGCCACCCGGGCATCGCGCTCGCGACGATCGACCTCGCCGCCCCGCGCGTCGCCCACTGGTTCACCCGTCCGGAGGACTGGGTCTGGCAGATCGACATGCTCAACGACCGCCGCCCCGACACCTACGCGCCGCTCACGCGCCCGGTGCAGCGAAAGAAGCCTATCCCCGGCGCGAAGGCTCACCAGTCAACGTAATCGGGAAAGATCACTTCGAGTCTATGGGCTGCTTTGGTTGCGCTCCACGAGCCGACTGCATCGCGCAGCACTTTCAGATAGACCTGTTGGTCCGACGACGGCAACGCCGGCAGATCGTGGTGATGAATGACGATGCGCATGTCTTCGTCGCTCCAGGAGAAATCACAAAGCAGGTCGTACAGGGCATTCCAGTTATGTCCGAAATAATAGGGGAATTTCAGACCATCGGCTAAAATATGAAGCAATTTTCCTGAGTCGGTGATGCCGGCGGGAATGCGTACGGCGCGGACTTTCATGGAGCAGATTCCTTGCGCACCGGACTTACCCAAACAACGCCAGCAGTACGTCGGCGTAGAGCCGGTGTCCGAAGTCGTTGGGGTGGTTCACGCCATTGCCGGCGAGGTCGAGGAATCTTTTGCGCTCCACGACCCAGGCCCACAGCGAGGTGACGTCGGCCACGGCGAGGCCGGGGGCGCGGAGGGTGAGCAGTTCGTCGCGATAGAGGGGATACAAATGGGGGGCGGCGTATTTCCAGTCGGAGTTGCCAGTCATCGTCGCCACGGCGATGACGTCGCAGGCGGGGCGTGTGGCCTGCATCGTGGCGGCCATCTGGTGGATGAGCTCGCGGTACTCGGCGGGCGGGCGGCGGCCGGAGGCGTCATTCATGCCGAAGGCGATGATGAAGAGGTCGGGTGCGCCGGCGATGGCCGCAGGCAGCTGCTCGATGCCCCATGGCGCGACGGTGCCACCGACGGCGAGGTTGGTCAGCGAGACCGGCGCGCCGAAGCGTTCGCGGAGTGCGGTGACGAGCAGGTCCTGCCAGGCGGGCTGGTGCGGCGGCGCACCCATCGGGCCGGAGGCGTTGGCGCCGGTGGAGATGCTGTCGCCGAGCAGGACGATTTTCAGCGGTTGTTTGGCGCGGAGTCGTGCGAGCGTGCGGGCGAGGCCGGTGGGGTCGGCCGCCGGGATGGGGCCGGTCCACGACTCCACGGCCTCGTAGCTCGCGACGACCTGTTGGTCATGGAAAAAGTGACCCTCGGCGTAGATGAGGTGGGACGTGCCGTCGCGGCTCTCGCCGATGGAGTGGGGCGAGCCCGGGGGCGGCAGAATTTCCGCGTGCGTGCGAAACGGGATGCGGCTCCCCGGCGTGAGCACGATCTCGCGCGTGCCGCGCTGCCACGTGAAGTCGCGGTCCGCTTCGTACGCGACATCGCCCGTCGCGCGCATCAGGCGCGGGGTGGCCTTGGGGATGAGGAGCAGGCGCGCGGAGGCGTGGGCGGCGCCGGGGGCTTGGACGAAGAAGAGGGTGTCGCCGGTGAGGGCGGGGGAGTTCCAGAGCATAGGGTGGGAAATTTTTGGGCCCACGGAACACACGGAAGACGCGGAATTTTCAGGCCTTTGTTTCCGTGTCGTCCGTGTGTTCCGTGGGCGAAAATCAGGCTGACGGTTTTTTTGGGCGGGAAATTTTCTGCCAGTCGGACCACGAGCCGAAGAAGCTATCCACGGGCTGGTGCGGCAAAATCGTGATGTATTCGACGACGTGGCTGTCGGGGTCGGGGAAGTAGATCTGCGCCGAGGGCATCCAGCCGATCACGGAGGGTTCGTCGGCGGGCGCGCCGTCGAAGCCGGTGGGGTTGACGCCGAGACCGCGCAGGCGGCCGATCGACGCGGTCAAGGACTCGAAGGGCACCGAGAGCGCGAAGTGGCTGCGGTGGTGTGGCGCGCCCGCAGCCCAGCCGTACGCCGTGCCCGGCAGCCAGAGCCCGAGCATGCCGACCTCGGCGCGCTCGACCCAGAGAAAGGCCACGCCGCGCTCCGGCTGGCTGAACGCCGGCACGAGCCCCACGACATCGCGGTAAAACGTAATCGAGCGCTCGAGGTCGCTCACGGGCAGGTGCGCTTCGTAGAGGGGCATCGCGTCACTTCCTCCGCTTCGTCCAGTACGTGAGGCCGTCCTCGTAGCAGGTGGCGGGGAGGTCCTCGACGCGGGCGCGGAAATACTGCTCGGCGTCCTTCACGCCGCAGTTGTAGGCGAAGGGGCCGACCTCCTGCAGGAGGTAATCGAGAAAGAGTTTCGCCCGCAGCTCGCTCAGCTCGGTGTCGAGTTCCTCGCGGGCGTAGCGTTGGAGCGAACCGACGAGGGCGGCGGTCTGTTCCTTGTTGAGGACGATGCTCATGGGGTGTGCGCAGCGAACCGCCGCGACGGCACCCGCTCAAGGTTGAAAAACAGGGAGGTGAGCTATCCCTGCCTCACGCGCAGGCGGCATGTCGGCGCAAGGCGACGAAGCCGAGTGCCACCGCGCCGAGGAGCGCGGCGCAGGCCGCGGGCTCGGGCACGGGCGTGGCGGCGCTGGCGTCGTTGAAAGACAGGCTGGCAAAGTTTATCGCAAGCATATCGCCGCCGCTGACATCAGCGACTTGGACGTCGAGATGCGGAAAATATTGCAGCGTGGTGGCGGTGTCCGTGACCAGGTTCACATTGCCCGTGAAGGTGCCGAGCCCGCTCCCGCTGACGCTGTTGGGCGTGGTGGTGAAAATGTCGCCGTCGCCGAGATTGAAGCTCAGCGTCCATGACGTCACCGTCAATGAGCTGCCGGTGCTCAGGGTGAAACTGTAGCTGACGGGGATGGAAGTGCCGGAGCTGATCGTGCCATCGATGCCGTTGCCGCCCAGATTCACGTGAAACGTGCCGCCGCCCGAGCCGTAGGCGGTGGCGGTGAAGCTGGCACTCACGGTCGAGCCGATGATGCCATTGAACTCGGGCAGCGAGCCCGCGGTGAAGCTGTCCAGGTGAAGATCGCCGCCGATCAGCAGATCGTCCTCGTAGTCGCCCGCATTATCCGGTGGATCCAATGGTACAAACTTCGGCGGAGTGGCCTGAGCCTGGCTGGCCACCGCCAGCGGCAGAATCGCAAGGGTCGCGGCTTTGCGCAGGCAGGCACAGGCTAAGGAAAACCAAGAGGCACGGCGCGGGGTGTTTGCCATGGGCGGGATGTTTGCAAATGGATGCGGCGGGTAAATCCAAATTGCAGGTATCTTGGGCTTTAGGGAGTTTTATCCCTGCGGTTCCAAGCTCGGCCGTCGGCGTAATGCGACGGAGATCTGCGGGATAAGGTGAACCTAGGGTTTATTTCCTAGTCTTGACCGGTTCTTGGGAAACTATTTCTCTGGGTATTTAACCCCATATGTCCATCCGTAGTCATTGGCGCCAGATCGCCGCTCTCCTTTGGGTTGCCGTGGCCATTGTCGTCTCGCTCGGCGTCATGTGGCGGCTCCAGGACGAGCGTCGGCAGCGCGAGGTCGAGGCCCTGACACCCGCTCCTGCGGCCGGGCAGGCGAAGCCGGACTACACGGCGGCCCTCGCGGCGGCCCTCAAGCGGCCGGACGCCGGGCGCCGCGAGCTTGAATTCGGAATTCAACTACGCGAATGGGCGGGCGAGGACCCGGAGGCGGCGCTGACCTATGTGCGCCGGATGCCGCGCGGCCCGCGTTACACGCAGGGCCTCCTGATCGTGCTCGATGCGCTGGGCCGCAAGGATGAGTCGCGTGCGCTCCAAGTCGCGGGCGAGCTGGTCACCACGCGCGCCGAGCAGGCTTTTTATGCCGGACTTTTCGAGCGCATGGCCGGCCGCGATCCGGCCGCCGCCGCGACGCATCTTGCCGCTGTGCCGGAGGGTGGGGGCCGCGCGCAGGCGGTCCGCGCGATCGCCGAGGTCTGGACCGCGCGCGACTCCGCGGCGGCGTTTGCGTGGTCGCGGCAGCTCCGCGAGCCCGACCGCACCGCGGCGCTGGAGTCCCATCTTGCGATCCTCGCCGACACCGCGCCGCGCGAGGCGATCGAGCACGCCCGGCAGGCCCTCGACGGTCCCGCCCGCGAGCGGGCCATCTCCCGCGCGATCCAACACCTCATGCTGACCGATCCCAAGGCCGCGGCCGGGCTCGTCTCGCTGCTGCCTCCGGGTGAACTGCAGATGTTTGCCGCGATCGATGTCGCGCACGAGTTCGGCGC
Source organism: Verrucomicrobiota bacterium (assembly GCA_018239845.1). Lineage (GTDB taxonomy): Bacteria > Verrucomicrobiota > Verrucomicrobiia > Opitutales > Opitutaceae > CAIRCN01. The sequence goes on along the minus strand of JAFEGO010000022.1, from coordinate 6,969 downwards.
CCGCGATCCGCAGGCCGCCCTCGCGTGGCTCAAGACCCTGCCCGAGGGCGAGGTGCAGCGCCTCGCCCTCAACAATCTCCTTTCGGCCTGGGGCGCCACGGACGGCGAGGCGGCGGGCAACTACGTCGCCGCCATGGAGCCCGGTCCCGCGCAGGATGCCGCCGCCGCGCACCTCGCCGCGATCCTGACATTGACCAATCCCCGCACCGCCTTCACCTGGGCGCAAAAACTCCCGGCCGAGTCCGCGCGCGACGTCGCCTTTGTCAGCATCGCCACCGCTTGGGCGCAGCAGAATGCCTCTGCCGCCGCCCGCTGGGCCGGCTCGCTGCCCGAGGGCCCGCGCCAGCAGGCCGCCCTCCTCGGCGCGATCTCGCACTGGGTCACGCACGATGCCGCGGGCGCCCGGGACTTTATCCGCACGCTGCCCCCGGCCTCGCAGCGCGCCGCCGCCGAATCCGCCGCGCAGCTCCTCGCGCTCACCGATCCCTCCGCCACGTTGCTCTGGGCGCAGACGCTGCCCGATCCCGCGGCCCGCGACGCCGCGATCACCTCCGCCTACCAGCGCTGGCTCATGAGCGCCCCGGCCGCCGCGCGCGCGTGGCTGGCCTCGGCGGATATTTCGTCCGCGACGCGCAACCGCCTCGCCGGCCCGGTCGGGCCCTGAGGGAAGGATCAACCGCCGGGCCCGGCGCATCCGCGTCATCCGGCCGGGCCTGTGCGTTTTTTGGTAGCGTCCGCCGCGGCGGGCTTGCACACAGAAATCCCCTCTATGGCTACCCCGACCCCTGCCACGCCCTGGAAACGCGCCGATACCACTTGGTTCAAGGACTGCCGCTGGGGCATGTTTGTGCACTACCTCGCCGACACCGCGAGCAACCTGAAGCCCATCGATCTCACGCCCGACGACTGGAACCGCCGCATCGATGCCTTCGATGTCGAGGGCCTCGCGGCGCAGCTCACCGAGGCGCGCGTGCCGTACTTCGTTATCACGCTCGGGCAAAACTCCGGCTTCTACCTCTCACCCAACGCCACCTACGACGCCATCGTCGGGCACAATCCGAGCCGCTGCTCGCGCCGCGACCTCATCGCCGACCTCGCCCGCGCGCTCACGCCCCGCGGCATCCGCCTCCTTGCCTACATCCCCGGCGCCGCGCCCTGCAACGACGCCGTCGCCAAGGCCCGCCTCGAGGGTGCGGCCGACGAGCGCTGGAGCGTGCTCCAGCGCAACTGGGAGGCCGTCTGCCGCGAGTGGTCGCTCCGCTGGGGCAAGGCGCTCAGCGGCTGGTGGGTGGACGGCCCGTATGAAAACAAACGATACGAGCATCCCGACGCGCCCAATTACCGCAGTTTTTCCGAGGCCCTGAAGGCCGGCAACCCCGACTCCCTCGTCGCCTTCAACAACGGCCTGCGCACGCCCATCTACTCGATCACGCCCTACGAGGACTACACGCCCGGCGAGATCGAACGCGACCTGCCGGTGGCGCCGGGCTGCCTGCCCGACTACTCGCGCCTGCGGAACTTCGAGCGCTACCTCGACGGCGCGCAGCTGCACATCCTTACGATCATGGGCGAGTGGTGGGGCAAGGGCCCGCTCCGCTTCCCCGACGAGTTCACCATCGCGTACACGAAGTATTTCAACAGCAAGGGCGGCGTCATTTCGTGGGACGCGCCCCTGCAGCTCAACGGCCACATCGATCCGGCCTTCTTCCCGCAGCTCAAGGCCCTCGGCCACGCGCTCCGGCCGTGAGGTGTCCGACGTAGGGGCGTCGCTTGACGACGCCCGGCTTGGGTAGCGCAGGCGTCCCGCCTGCAACCATTGGATGGCAGGCGGGACGCCTGCGCTACTCCGCCATTTGACAAATCGCCCGACCTGCACGTCCTTCCCGGCGTCATGTTCACCGTCCTCCTGTTGTCGAACTTCAGCCACTACGGCACCGCGGTCCACCGCGGCGGGTTCGACGTTGCCACGCGCTGAGCGACGGACGATCCCCCCGCTGTAAACCGCCGGTGCCGCCGGCGGTTTTTTTGTGCCCATGCGCGGGCTTCGGCCCGCTCCACCCGTCCCGCAGCGCGTCCCACCCAGTCAGTCCATTCAGCCAAAACAGTCAGGATCGTTATGAACTCAGCCACTCATCTTATCCGCAACCTCGGCATCGCCGCGCACATCGACGCGGGCAAGACGACCGCCACCGAGCGCATCCTCTTCTACGCGGGCGAGACCCACAAGATGGGCGACGTCCACGATGGCAACACCGTGACCGACCACATGAAGCTCGAGAAGGAGCGCGGCATCACCATCACCGCCGCCGCCATCTCCGCCACGTGGGCCACGCACCGCGGCGCGCGCGCCGGCCAGGCGCACACGCTCAACCTCATCGACACCCCCGGCCACATCGACTTCACCGCCGAGGTCGAGCGGTCCCTGCGCGTGCTCGATGGCGTCGTCGTGCTCTTCAGCGCGGTCGACGGTGTGCAGCCGCAGTCCGAGACCGTCTGGCGCCAGGCCAGCAAGTACCACGTCCCCCGCCTCATCTTCATCAACAAGATGGACCGCCCCGGCGCGGACTTCGCCCGTGTGGTCGAGCAGATCCGCGCGCGCCTCGGTGCCAACAGCCACCCGCTCTACCTGCCCGTGGGCCAGGAGGACGCCTTCGCCGGCGTCATCGATGTCGTGCACCAGCAGTTCACGCGCTTCGGCCACGACGCGGCCGATCCCCGCGGCTTGCACCCGGCTTGGGAAAGTATTCCCGCCGAGCACGCCGACGCAGCGGCGCGCGCCCACACGGAGCTCATCGAGCGCCTCGCCGATGTCGATCCCACGCTCGCCGATCTCTACCTGGACAACCGTCCGATCACGCCCGCCGACCTGCAGGCGGCGATCCGCCGTGCCACGATCGCGCGCGCGTTCTTCGGCATCATCCCCGGCTCCGCCTTCAAGGAGAAGGGCGTGCAGCGCCTGCTCGACTCGGTCGTCGATTACCTGCCGAGCCCGCTCGACCTCACGCCCCGCGCCCTCGACGACGCGGGCGAGCCCCAGCCGCTGCGCGTGGACGCCGCGGCGCCCACGCTCGCGCTCGCGTTCAAGCTCAGCAGCACGCCCAACGGCCAGCTGGTGTTTGTGCGCGTCTACCAAGGCACGCTCACGCCCGGCCAGTCGCTCTACAATCCCCGCACCCGCCGTCACGAACGCATCACGCGCCTCGTGCGCCTGCGCGCGGGCGCGCAGGAAAACATCCCGGCCGCCCACGCCGGCGACATCTGTGCCGTGCTCGGCCTGCGCGACGCGGTGACGGGTGACACGCTGTCCGCCGACCTCGACCTCTTCCTCGAGCGGCCGACGTTTCCCGAGCCCGTGGTCTCGCTGGCGATCGAGCCCGCGACCCGCGAGGACCAGGAGCGCCTCGGCCTCGCCCTCGCGCGCCTCATCGCCGAGGACCCGACGCTCCGCAGCCACACCGATCCCGAGACCGGCCAGGTCATCCTGTCCGGTATGGGTGAGTTGCACCTTGAGATCATCCGCGCCCGCATGCTTGACGAGTTCCGCGTCGAGACCACGGCCGGCCGCCCGCGCATCGCCTTTCGCGAGACGATCACGCGCACTGCGCGCGCCGAGGGCGAGTTCAAGCGCCAGAATGGCGGCCACGGCCAGTACGCCGACGTCGTTGTGGTGCTCGAGCCCAACCCCGGCCGCGGCAACGAGGTCGTCAACGAGATCGCGGGCGGCGCCATCCCCAAGCAGTTCATCAAGCCGACGCTCGCCGGCCTGGAGGACGCGCTGAAGGACGGCGTGCTCGACGGCAGCATCGTGACCGACGTGCGCGTGCGCGTCGTGGACGGCGCCTTCCACGCGACCGACTCCTCGGAGATCGCGTTCCGCACCGCCGCGCGCATGGCCTTCAAGGCCGCGATGCGCGAGGCCGGCCCCGTGCTGCTGGAGCCGATCATGGCCGTCGAGGTCACGACGCCCGCCGAGTACCAAGGCGACCTGATCGGCGACCTCGGCCGTCGCCGCGGCGAAATCCGCGACGTGGCGACCGACGGCGCCCTGTGCACGATCACCGCCGACGTCCCGCTCGCCGCGCTCTTCGGCTACGCCATGGACATCCGCTCGCTGTCAAAAGGCCGCGCAGACTACTCCATGACGCCCAGCCGCTACGCCATCGCACCCGCAGGCGCCGTGCCCGCCGGCTCCGCCCTGGCAAGTTGAACCAAGTCGGATAAACCAAACGCCCTCCCAATCCGGGAGGGCGTTTTTGCGTAGCGATCATGATGGATCGGGTGTGGGTCGGGCTTTACGCCCGACGCGCGTTGCCTCTCCGCGCCGGATGTCGGGCTTTACGCCCGACATGCGTTGCCTCTCCGCTAAGCTACTCCAACCACTCCGGAAAAGGCACGCCCTCGTTCGTCAATCCCTCGAACCAAGTCCAGTCCTCCGGCGCACAGTAATACCACGGCCATTTCTTATCCGCGCCGATCAACCCGGCGCGATACGGATTGAGCCAAATATAGCGAAAGACCGGGAGACGGTCCTCGGCTTCACGTAGGCGGTGATCATAAAAGCTCTCCTGCCAACGGAGACCTTGCTGTCTCAATACCGGAGCCAGCTGACCTTTGAACAATCGCATAGCCGCCGACAGATCGTTTTCGGCCTGCAGCGTGACCAAGGCGTGGAAGTGATCGGGCATGAGCACGCAGGTCCGGAGGTGCCAGTGTCCGGTGGTATCGAGTTCGCGTAGTTTTGCCAGCACCGCGGTCGCGAGCGGCTCGGTCGTCAGGCCGGTCAGCGGACGATGCAGGCAGCCGGTCAGGAAATAGTCGGCCCCGCCCAAAGACCACCGCCCGACGCGCAGCGCTCCGTAGCCACGGTGGATTTTGGGGTTCATGTGTATCGAGGGATTATGCCGGTTGGTGCCTGCTACGAAATAAAAATAGACGGTGACCGATCGTGTCGGGGATAAACCCCGACCTACACTCGATCCACGAACTCACCTGCGACCTTCCGCGTGTGGGTCGGGCTTTATGCCCGACGCGCGTTGCCCCTCCGCATCGGATGTCGGGGATAAACCCCGACCTACACTCGATCCACGATCTACCTGCGACCCTCCGGGTGTGGGTCGGGCTTTACGCCCGACACGCGTTGCCTCTCCGCTCGCCAAACTCCACCCCCCATTAGACAAACGCCCGCGCCCGGCATAGCCTCTGCGTCTCCTCCTTCCGCTTACACTCCGCTTCATCCTCCCCGCTTCCTTCCCATGAACCTCCAGCTCAACGGCTCCCTCGCGCTCGTCTCCGCTTCCACCAAGGGCATCGGCTTTGCCATCGCCCGCACCCTCGCCGCTGAAGGCGCGCGCGTCATCATCAATGGCCGCACCGCCGCCGCGGTCGACGAGGCCGTGGCCCGCATCGCCCGCGAGGTGCCCGGCGCCAAGTTGGAAAAATTTCCCGGCGACCTCGCCTCCGCCGATGACACCGCGCGCCTCGCGAAGGCGTTTCCAACGGTGGACATCCTCGTCAACAACCTCGGCATCTTCGACCCCAAGCCCTTCTCCGAGATCCCCGACGAGGAGTGGCGCCGCTTCTTCGACGTCAACGTGCTGAGCGGCGTGCGCCTGAGCCGTCTGTATTTCGACGGCATGCTCAAGCGCAACAAGGGCCGCATCGTCTTCATCTCGAGCGAGAGCGCGCTGCACATCCCGTCGGAGATGATTCATTACGGCATGACGAAGACGGCGCAGCTCGCCGTCGCGCGCGGCCTGGCGGAGCTCTCCGCCGGCACCGCCGTCACGGTCAACTCCGTGCTTCCCGGCCCGACCAAGTCGGAAGGCGTGGAGGAGTTCGTCGGCAAGCTCAGCGGCGGCAAACCCTTCGCCGAGTTCGAAAAGGAGTTCTTCGAAAAAGTCCGCCCGACCTCCCTCCTCAAGCGCTTCGAGACGACCGACGAAATCGCGTCCGTGGTGGCCTTCGTCTGCAGCCCCCTCGCCGCCGGCATGAACGGCGGCTCGATCCGCGTCGAAGGCGGCCTGGTCAAGGCGATCGCGTAGTTAGTGATTACGCGCGTTAAGTACGAAATCTTAGGGTATCGAGGTTTGCGTCAGAGTAACGCGGCTAGTGTATTTGGCTTCACCTCGGCTCCTGGATAATTCGCTAAAATCTGAGCTTTGAGGCTCCGCAGGAAGTTAGCGGAGCCAAATTCAGGAAGGGGAATTCGATGATTGGGCATTTTCGAAGCGATAGACTCGTCTGTAACGATGAAGGCACCGGCATCGTAGAGGCGTGCACCGACACTTTGCTTCATAAAGAGCTTATACCTTTCGGCATAAGAAGGACCTGAGAATTCGGCAGATTTATCGTTTCCGCTTCCTCGGAATGCTTCCATCGCAAGGAAATGAGGTTGCTTGATACGGACCGATTTCCCGTCCGACGCGGGCTCGTATTTACCTACGAAAAGATAGCCAAGCCACGGACGCGGCTGTTGACGCTCAAATCCGGTTTGCGCGTAAGTGGTCCAAAAGTCATGCGCGTTACCGATACTTTCTTCGAGTCGATTGTTTTGATTATTACCAATGCTCTTATCTTGAGACTTAAATTCAACCGCTGCGTAAAGAACAGGCCCTCCAACGTCACCTTTCGCAGGGTGAAAACGACTATTCGCAATTACGATCAGATCCCAGTTTTTTGAAGGACGGAAATAGGAGGGCAGGATAGATGGCGCAGATGCAAGATGACCGCCCGCGTAGATATGCTCTGGCTTTACTCCAAGATCGATTAGAAATGCCCGAAGTGTTGTGGCAAATCCATCCATAGTCTTACCATGAAGATTTGAGTCACGCGTGCCACCTTGGGCTTTTTTTGACTTAGCTGTTTTTTTGGAGCGCCACCAATGCTTAATCGCTTCCTGGAAAAAAACGGTCTCGGCGGTTGTGCTCATCGATGAAAGGTCGGAAGAGAGTCGATGCGGTATGCTTCCAT